>NZ_CP011856.1:0-682857 GCF_001029265.1 Spiroplasma eriocheiris
ATGAATACAAAAGAGTTATGAAACAATGTCAAAGAGATTTTATCCCGTGATGAATCAATTCCCCCTGAAATATATAACTACTATATTAGCGATACCCAAATTTATACTGTTTCGGATAATAATTGTTTAATTACAACAAAATCAGAAATTGCAATTGGTGTTTTTGAAGCTGGCCTGAATGAAAAAATCAAACAAATTCTAAAAAAATTAACCGGAATTGAATATAACATTTCTTTTGAACTAGAAAAAAATATTAATAAAATCCCAGCGACTAATAACAATATTGATACTTTAATTGGTTCTGATGATAATTCTTATTATGATTATTATACTTTTGAAAACTTTGTGAAAGGTGATTCTAACCGTGAAGCGTTGCAAGCGGCGTTGGCTGTTGCACTTGATCTTGGAAAAAAATGGAATCCTTTATTTATCTATGGTGATTCTGGTTTAGGAAAAACCCATTTATTACATGCAATTAAAAATAAAGTTGATGAAATTTACCCCGGAACACAAAAAGTAAAATATTTAAAAGCCGATGAATTTGGAAAAATGGCAATGGATATTTTAAATCAAGGTCATGAAGTTATTGAAGCTTTTAAAACTTCTTATGATAAATTTGATTGTTTATTAATTGATGACATTCAATTACTAGCCAAACGAAATAAAACTAACGAATTATTCTTCTATATTTTTAACTCTTTTATTGAAAAAAATAAACAAATTGTTATTACTTCTGATAAATATCCCGATGATCTTGGTGGCTTTGAAGCACGGATTATCTCTCGTTTTTCTTATGGATTAAGTATTGGGTTGGATTCTCCCGACTTTGAGACAGCAATTAAAATCCTTGAACAAAAATTAAAACAGCAAAATAACTTAGCTTTATTTTCCGAAGAGTCACTAGAATTTATTGCTTTAAACTTTAATAGTGATGTGCGAAAATTAGAAGGAGCAATTAAACGGTTATTGTTTTTAGCTGTCATGAACAAAAAACCAGAGGAAATTATTACTTTAAAAGATGTTGAAAAAGCATTTAAAAATGCCCCACTCCAAAATAATGAAAAAATAACACCAAAAAAAATCAAACAAATTGTTGCTGATCATTATAATATCACAGTTAAGGCAATGATGAGTAAATCACGAATTAGTAATGTTATGCAAGCGCGCCAATTAGCAATGTATTTTTGTCGAACAATTCTTGATGAACCTTATACCAGAATTGGGGTTGAATTTGGTGGCAAAGATCATACAACAGTTATGAACAGTGTTAAAAAAGTTGAAAAGCAAATTGCAACAAATAAAGAATTTAAACAACTTGTAAATTCTATTCGTAAAAAGATTGAAGGTAAATAACATTGTTTTCCACCCAATAATTTAATATTTAACAAGACAAAAATTCAAAGACATTCTCATTTTTCCACAATATCAACACTATAATAATAATAAATTAAAGAATAATTTATAACAAAAGTGTATAATATTCTTATGATATAAATATGAAATTATGAGGTGCAATATATGATCGTAAATATCAAAAGAGAAAAAATATTAGAAGAATTACTAAAAGTAAGTAGAATCATATCACAAAGGACTTTAATTCCATCATTATTAGGAATCTTAATTGAAGTAAAAAAAGATAAAATTACTTTTACAACATCAGATGGTGACACTTCCATTAAATCAGAAATCCCAGTGGGCAAGGATTTAGTAATTAAATCAATAGGTGGCATTTTAATTAAAAATAAATTTATCATTGAAGTTATCCGCAAAATTGAAGATGAATTTATTACCTTAGAAGCAATTGAAGGTAGTTTAGTTAAAATTAAAGCTAATAATTTTGATTCAATCTTAAATACTCTAAATGCTTCAGATTACCCTCATATATCATTTGATACAGAAGGAAAAGAAATTACCTTCAATAATAACCTTTTAAAAGAAATTATTTCACAAACCTCTTTTGCCATTGGGGAAAGAGAAAAACGAATTGTGTTCAATGGTTTAAATATTCGCACGGATAAAGCAAATAATTTATTAGTAATCACGGCGACTGATTCGTTTCGTTTAGCATGCAAAAAAATTAATTATACTAGTGAAAATGATTTTGACGTTATTATTCCAGGAAAATTTATTAATGAAATTGGTAAACTTTTAACTGAAAATGATGATGATATTAAGATGAAGATTAGTGATAAATCTGTATGTATTATCTTAAATAATACAATAATACAATCAAAAATCATTGAGGGAAAATATCCTGACACAACCAAAGTAATTCCTGAGAATTTTGTTAGTTTATTAACATTAAATAATCGTGATTTAATTAAAATAATTGAAAGAGCTAGTGTATTATCAAACGAGGCAATGACAACAATTGTTACCTTAAAAATCAAAGACAACAAGGTATTTATCACTTCCTTTACCCAAGAAATTGGTAATTCCGAAGAAGAAATTAAAGATTTCCGGTTAAGTGGTACTGATCAGACCATTACTTTTAATTCAAAATACATCTTAGATGCTTTAAAATCATTTAAGACAAAAGAAGTAACAATTAAAATGATTGATGAAACAAAGCCTTTGATTATTGTTGCCGATGAAGAACCAAGTCTACAACAATTAGTATTACCAATTCGCTCATATTAATAACTTATAAATTGTTTATAAGTTATTTTTTTATTTTTTACGATTTTTTCGTATAATTTAGATACTAATTTTTGATAATAAAAAAAATAATATTGCAGAAATTAATTAGATAATTCACCCCTAATTTCCCTTAAAAATGGTAAAATATCATTGTATTGGAAATGAGGTTACTTTGTATTATGAATAATAACTATGATTCAGGTTCAATCCAAGTTTTAGAAGGATTAGAAGCAGTTAGAAAACGACCAGGAATGTATATTGGTTCAACTAATATTAGAGGGTTGCACCATTTAGTATGAGAAATTGTTGATAATTCAATTGATGAAGTTTTGGCTGGCTATTGTGATCAAATTGATATTGTAATAAATAAAGATAATTCAATTACAATTAAAGATAATGGGAGAGGGATTCCTATTGATATTCATGAAAAAACCAAAGTTTCAGCCCTAGAAACTGTTTTTACTGTTTTACATGCTGGGGGAAAATTTGATTCAAATACTTATAAGATTTCCGGTGGTCTACATGGAGTTGGAGCCAGTGTTGTTAATGCTTTAAGTAAATATTTAAAAGCAGAAGTTTATAAAGATAATAAAAGTTATTTAATTGAATTTCATCATGGGGGAAAGATTTTAACACCTCTACAAGAAATTGGAACAACTGAATTAAGAGGGACAACAATTACATTCCAACCAGATGAAACTATTTTTAAAGAAACAACAATTTTTAGTTTTTCAATTATCGAAGCAAGAATTAAACAATTAGCTTTTTTAAATAAAGGTTTAAAAATTTCATTAACTGATCTACGAGAAGATGAAGTTAATAAGGTAGCCTATCAATTTGCTAATGGTATTAAAGATTATGTGGGAGAATTAAATAAAACAATTGGATTACCGGTTAATGACATTTTTTATGTTGAAGGTAGTGAAAATAATATTCAAGTTGAATTTGGTTTGCAATATAATGATAGTTACTCTGATAATATTTTTTCATTTTGTAATAATATTAATACCTATGAAGGGGGAACCCATGAAGAAGGGATCAAGTTAGCAATCCAAAGAGAAATTAATAATTATGTTAAGAATTTAAATAAAAATAATAATAAAAATAATGATGACAAGTTTAATTGGGATGATTTAAGAGAAGGTTTGGCATGTATTATTTCTGTTAGAATTCCGGATCCCCAATTTGAAGGACAGACAAAGACAAAGTTATCAAATACGGAAGTTCGTAAAATTGTTTCAAATATTGTAGGAAAGGGATTAAGTAGTTATTTATTAGAAAACCCAGATGATGCCAAAAAAATTATTGAAAAAATTAATTTATCATTAAAAGCACGCATTGCAGCACAACGCGCAAAAGAAAATACTCGGCGAAAAACGGCTATGGATAGTTTTTCGTTACCAGGGAAATTATCAGATTGTGAAACAAAAGATGCTAATATTGCCGAATTATATATTGTCGAAGGGAACTCTGCGGGTGGAAGTGCCAAAGCAGGACGAGATCGCAAATTTCAAGCAATCTTACCATTACGGGGAAAAGTTTTAAATGTTGAAAAAGCTAAACAAATTAAAGTGTTTGAAAATAATGAAATTATTTCAATTATCACTGCTTTAGGAGCGGGGATTAAAGATAATTTTAATTCAAAAAAATTACGTTATCGTAAAATTGTTATTATGACCGATGCTGATGTTGATGGATCCCATATTAGAATTTTATTATTAACTTTCTTTTACCGTTATATGAAAGGTTTAATCGAAGAAGACTGTGTTTATATTGCTCAACCCCCATTATATAAAATTCAACATGGTAATAAAGTTAAATATGCTTATTCAGACAGTGAATTAGAAGAAATCAAAGCAGAATGGAAAGAAGATAATATTAATAATTTTACCATCCAACGGTATAAAGGATTAGGAGAAATGAATTCTGATCAATTATGGGATACCACAATGAACCCAGACAATCGCTTATTATTAAAAGTTTCTGTTAATAATGCAATTGAAGCAAATGTAATATGTAATGAACTAATGGGTGACAATGTGGAACCACGTAAAAAGTTTATTAAGGAAAATGCTAAATATGTGAAGAATTTAGATATTTAATTAAGAGGAGATTAATAAATGAGTGCAGAAGATAATAAAAATTATGATGGTGAGATTAAAGTAATTGATATTGCTGATGAAATGAAAACTAGTTTTTTAGATTATGCAATGTCTGTCATTGTTTCACGTGCAATTCCTGATGTTCGTGATGGGTTAAAACCAGTTCATCGTCGCATTCTTTATGCCATGTGGGATTTAAATATGACCCATGATAAACAACATAAAAAATCAGCGCGGATTGTGGGGGAAGTTATTGGTAAATACCACCCTCATGGTGATACTTCTGTTTATGAAGCAATGGTTAGAATGGCCCAGGATTTTTCTTACCGTTATCCTTTAATTGATGGACATGGTAATTTTGGATCATTAGATGGTGATGAACCAGCGGCGATGCGTTATACAGAAGCACGGATGAGTAAAATTGCCGGAGAATTAATTAAAGATATTGAAAAAGAAACTGTTGATTTCAATGATAACTATGATGGTAGTGAAAGGGAACCTTCCTATTTAACAGGATATTTTCCTAACCTTTTAATAAATGGTGCAAGTGGAATTGCGGTTGGGATGGCTACTAATATTCCACCTCATAACTTAAATGAAATTATTAATGGTGTGATTGCTATTACAAGAAATAAAGATATTACCACCGCTCAATTAATGCAAATTATAAAGGGACCTGATTTTCCAACAGGAGCATTAATAACAGCAGGGAATAGTTTATTAAAAGCTTATGAGACTGGGAATGGTTCAATTACTATTCGTGCTAAAATAAATATTGAAGAAAAAAATAATTGAAAAAGTATAATAATATCAGAAATTCCTTACCAAGTTAACAAAGCACGATTAGTAGAAAAAATTGCTGAATTAATTCGGGAAAAAATAATTAATGGAATTGCTGATTTAAGAGATGAATCAAACCGGGACGGAGTGCGCATTGTTATTGAACTAAAACGTGATGCACAAGAAACTTTAATTTTAAATAAGTTATATAAGATGACTCCGTTGCAAACTAATTTCTCATTAAATATTTTAGCTTTACATAAGAACCAACCAAAAATTATGGGTTTAAAACAGATCCTAAATTATTTTATTGAACACCAAGTTGAGATTATAATTAAACGAAGTATTTATGAATTAAATAAAATTACTAGTCGATTATTAATTTTAAAAGGTTTAAAAATCGCGTTAGATAATATTGATGAAGTTGTGGAAATAATTAAAAAATCCGATAGTTCACAAATAGCAATTGCAGCGTTAATGCAACGTTTTGAATTAGTTGTTGAACAAGCGAAAGCTATTTTGGAAATGCGTTTGCAAAGATTATTAGGATTAGAAGTTCAAAAAATTAATGATGAAATAATTGAAATAGAAAAAAGAATTATTGAACTTAATAATTTTATTAATAGTCGCGAAAAACAATTAGAGTTAATGATTACAGAATTAGAAGTTATTAAAACAAAATATGGTGATGAACGCCGTAGTATGATTATTAAGGAAGAGTTAACTGAAATTGATCCTGAAGAATTAATTAAACGAGAAGAAATTTTAATCATGTTAACAAAAGATGGTTATGTAAAAAGAGTCTCAAATGATACTTTCAAACCACAGAATCGCGGCGGTAAAGGAGTAACCGGATTATCTAATTCAGAAGATGTCTTAAGCAAAATTATAAGTGCTAATAGTATTGATTCTTTATTAATTTTTACGGATGCGGGAAGAGTTTATAAATTACGAGCATACCAAATTGAATCTTATTCTCGACAAGCACGAGGAATTCCAATTATCAATTTAATTTCAATTGATAAGAAAGAAAATATTAAGTCTATTTTAGCTGTTAATGAATTAGATGAAAGTACTGATAATTTATTCTTTGTAACTAAAAGAGGAATTATTAAAAAAACTAAACTATTAGAATTTAACCAAATTCGAAATACTGGAAAGGTTGCAATTGAATTAAAAGCAAATGATGAAGTAGTTGATGTTATCTTAACAAAAGGAAATGATGATATTATTATTGCAAATAGTGAAGGAAAAGTAATTCGCTTTAATGAAAACGAAATTCGCGCTATGAATCGCCAATCAGTTGGGGTAAAAGGAATATCAAATGGTCCTAATAGTGAAGTTATAGGAATTTGCTCTGGTCGTGATGCAAAGTATATTTTATCAATTACTACTAATGGTTTTGCGAAAAAAACATTATTGGAAGAATATCGGATCACCGGACGCGGTACTAAAGGGGTTAAATCAATGGCTTTAACTGAAAAAAAAGGAGATTTAAAATTTGTTAAATCAGTTGTTGGAGATGAAGATATTTTATTAGCAACAAAACATGGTAACGTAATTAGAATTGCACTAGACCAAATTCCAGTTTCTGGGCGAACTACAACTGGAATTAAAATTATTAAATTAGAAAATGATGATGTTTTAGAAGCTAGTGAGTTAATTAGAAAAAATGATCAAGAAAATGATGAAGGAAATAAGCAAGGAGATAATTAAAAATGTTGGACCAAAAATATGTGATTGAAAATATTGAACAAGTTATTAAAAGATTAAATGATCGTCAAGATGATTTTTCATACTTAAAGCAATTAGTTGATTTATCTGATCAGCGCAAAAAATTAATTACGGAATCTGAAAAATTAAAAGAAACTAGAAATAGTAATTCAAAAAAAGTTGGCGAATTAATGGCAGTAAAAAAAATATCAGAAGCTGATGAACTTAAAAAATTAATTTTAGAAGCAAAAAAAACTATTGAATCCCTAGATGAAAAATTAGCCATTGTTGAAGAAAAAATTAAAGCAATTCTAGATGTTACGCCTAATATTCCTGATGAATCAGTACTTGTTGGAAAAGATGAAAATGATAATGTGGAGATTAGAAAATGAGGAAGTATTAGAAAAATAAATAATATTAAAGAACATTGAGAAATTGCCACTAATTTAGATATTATTGATTTTGAAAGAGGAACTAAATTGTCAGGGTCAAGATTTATTATTTATAAAGGTTTAGGAGCACGGTTAGAAAGAGCAATTATAAATTTAATGCTAGATGAGCATTTGAAACGCGGTTATGTTGAAGTAATTCCTCCCATTTTGGTCCAACCTCAAATAATGCATGGGACAGGTAATTTACCAAAATTTGCAGCAGATGCTTATTATGTTGAAAAAGATAATTTATTTTTAATCCCAACTGCCGAAGTGCCAGTTACTAATATGTACCGTGAAGAAATCTTACAAGAATCGCAATTACCAATTCGTCATTGTGCGTATACACCATGTTTTAGACAAGAAGCCGGATCAGCTGGCAAAGATACAAAAGGAATTATTCGTCTCCATCAATTTAATAAAGTTGAGATGGTAAAAATTACAACCCAGGAAGAATCTTTCAATGAATTAGAAAAAATGGTCAATGATGCTGAACATATTTTACAATTATTAGAAATCCCTTATCGAGTAATCATCTTATCAACCGGGGATATGGGATTTTCTTCATCAAAAACCTATGATTTAGAATTATGAATGCCTGGGCAAGATAAATATCGGGAAGTATCATCATGTTCAAATTGTAAAGATTTCCAAGCAAGAAGAATGAAATTAAGATACAAAGATAATGCTGGGGTTGTTAAATTAGTTCATACATTAAATGGTTCAGGATTAGCAATTGATCGTGTTATTGCCGCAATTTTAGAAAATTACCAAAATGCTGATGGTAGTGTAACAGTGCCTAAAGCTTTGCAACCTTATTTAGGGATAGATAAAATTAGTTAAAATGTTTCACGTGAAACATTTTATTTTTTAAAAATTAACCTTGCAAGTAAAACAATATAATATATAATAGTAATGTCATTACAATAGTTACATTCGAAACTGGTCAGGTCCGGAAGGAAGCAGCCATAAGACTAAGGACTATGTGTAATGGCATTTTTTATGGTATAAAGGTTATGGTGATATTAATGAAACATGAAAATGAGATATTTGAGAAGTTATTAAAATTTTCGCAGAAAGCAGCAAGAAAAAATCAGGTTCCAATCGCTGCGGCAGTAGTTGATGAAAACCGCCAAATTATTGGGCTAGGTAGTAATAAAACAAATAAAAAAATTATTACTTCGCATGCTGAAATTTTAGCGTTGAACGCAGCTTGTAAAAAGTTAAAAACTAATAAGTTAAATAATTGCTCAATTTGAATAACTGTTGAACCATGTATGATGTGTTTAGGAGCATTTTTTAATGCTGGAATTAGACATATTTGCTATTTTTTGGAAAACGAAAAATCAGGTTTCATTAAATCTAACCATACCTTTGACTTATCTAAAATGTCCATTCACAAAGTTAAAGATCCTGAAAAGAATAATCAAGTAAAAAAAATTATGAAAGATTTTTTTAAAAAACTAAGATAGATAATTTTATAATTAAATAGTAAAATTATCTTAGAGTAACTTTTAGGAGGAATAAAATGAATTACATCTCATTGTATCGGAAATACCGACCAAATAACTTTGATAAAATAATAGGCCAAAAAGAAATTAAAACAGCATTAAAAAATGCTATAAAAAATAATACATTTTCGCATGCTTATTTATTTTCAGGTCCCCGGGGAACCGGAAAAACTTCAATTGCTAAAATTTTTGCTAAAGCAATTAATTGTTTAAATTTAGTGGAAGGTAACCCTTGTAATACATGTGAACATTGTGTAGAAATTAATCGCGGTTCATCTGTTGATATTTTTGAAATTGATGCTGCCTCAAATAATGGGGTCGATGAAATTCGTGAAATTAAAAATAATGTTCAACTTTTACCTACTAAAATGAAGTATAAAGTTTATATCATTGATGAAGTTCATATGTTAACGAATTCAGCTTTTAATGCCTTGTTAAAAACATTAGAAGAACCGCCACATCATGTTATTTTTATTTTAGCCACTACTGAAAGTCACAAAGTTCCTGCGACAATTATTTCACGTTGTCAAAAATATAATTTTAAAAAAATATCAAAAGTTGAACTTGAAAGTAATATTAAAAAAATCTTGGAAAATGAAAATGTAAAATTTGAAATTCCGGCAATTCAACAAATTGTTTTATTGTCAGATGGTAGTGCTCGTGATTCATTAAGTATTCTTGAACAAGTTATTATGTTTTCTGATGGGGCAATAACTCTTGAAAATGTAAATACAATCTTTGCAACAATTTCAAAACAGAAAAAATTAAGTTTACTAAAAGAAATATTCGAATATCAAACTAATAATGTTTTGCTTCAAGCCAAAGAAATTTATCTATCTGGAGCTGATTTTGAACTATTAACAATTAATATGTTAGATATTTTAAAAGAAATTTTTGAATATCAACAAACTAAAAATGCAGTTTTTTTAAGTATATTATCAGAAGAAGAAGCACAAATTTTTGAAAATAAACTAGTTACAAAAGAATTATTAGAATTGATTGATCTTTTCACAGAGATGTTAGTAAAAATGAAAATGAATAAAGCACAAGACATGTATTTTGAATTAATTCTTTTAAAAGCATTAGCTATCTTTGAAAATAATAAAAAAGATTTTGCTGATTTAGATTTAACATTAATTAGTGATAACAAACTTGCGGATAATCAACATAGTTATATTAAAAATAAATCTGAAAATATAAATATAAATGGAATAAATTTTGATAATAAAATTAATGCAAAACCTTTAGGAAACATAGAAAATTCAATAGAAAAAGACCAACATTCTAATAATATTAGCGACAAAGAAGATATAAAAATTAAAGAAGAACCTAAGATACACCATGATTTTGTACAACCAAATATCTTTTCTTTTGATGATGAAAAAGATTTTGAAATAGGAAATAATAATGTGGAAAATAATAATATTGAAATTAAAATAGAAGGAGCTTTTGAAACTTCCGAACTATCAGAACAAAAAAATAATGAGTCTAATGAACCTATTAATGAACATATTATAGTTAAAGAAGAACAACAAGTAACTCAAATCGAAGCATTAAAAAAAGAACACGAAGAAGAGAATACTGAGGAATCTAAACAACCAGAAAATATTGATAATTTAAATAAATTTAAAGAGAATGTTAAAATAAATATTGATATTTATAAATTTTCAAATATTAATTATTCAATGCAACAAATTTTAAATATTTTAGTAAGTGCTGAAAAAGAACAACGTGAACGTTACGAAATTTTATTTGAAACTTTAATTAAAAAAAAAAGTAAAGATATTCCACTGGAAAAAATCATTAGTTTTTATAATGTTAAGTTTGTTGCTGCTTCTGATCAAGGAGTAATTATTGTAACAAATACAAAACCAGAAGCTAATTGAATAAGTCATGAAATGTGTGATTGAGAATTCAGAAATAAAATTTTCCAGAAGCTAGATTTTGATTTTGTTATTATTGTACTAAGTGAAACAGAATGAAGTGATGTTAAAAATGATTATGCAAAATTGCGCCAAGCTAAAAAATTACCAATGAGTTCAATTATAGATGTTGAAGAATTTTACCAAGATTTATTAGTAAAACAAATTGATAATTATGAAGAGCATAAAGAAGCAATTGAAAATGGTAAAGAAATTTTTGACAACATTAAAATTATTGAATAAATTATTTTAATAGGGGGATAACAATGAATAATTATGATGAAATAATTGAAGAGTTAAAAACTATTTTAGGGGTTGGCAAAAAAGTAGCCGAAAGAATTTTTAATAAATTAGTAACCAATCCAAATGTTAATACTAATCTCAGTGAATTATTATCCCAAATAAAGGAGCAATTTAGCCAGTGTCCAATTTGTTTTTCATTAATGAAAGATAATCAATGTTTATTTTGTTATAATGATTTAAGAGATAATACAAAATTGTGTATTGTTACGAATGTTTTTGATGTTTTTACTTTTGAAAAAGCTAGAATCTTTAATGGCTTATATCATGTTTTAAACCAAGAAATAAATGTCAAAAATGGTATTACACCAGACAAAATTACAGTTAAAGAATTAGAAAGCAGATTAAATGATAAAATAATAAATGAAGTTATTATTGCAGTAAGTTCAACTTTTGAAGGTGAGGTAACTGCCCAGTATTTAAAAAATATTATAGAAAAATACCATA
The DNA here is from genome assembly GCF_001029265.1 of Spiroplasma eriocheiris. Taxonomy (NCBI): domain Bacteria; kingdom Bacillati; phylum Mycoplasmatota; class Mollicutes; order Entomoplasmatales; family Spiroplasmataceae; genus Spiroplasma; species Spiroplasma eriocheiris. Next base: position 11,847 of record NZ_CP011856.1, read on the forward strand.
TCAAAGTCTCAAGGCTTGCAAGAGGAATCCCGATTGGCGGAACGCTTGATTATATTGATGAAGCAACTTTAAAGCAGGCATTAGAAGGCCGAAAAGATATATAAGGGGTGAAGATAATGTTATTTATATCATTCGAAGGGATTGATGGCTCTGGAAAAACAACCATTGCTAAATTATTAAAAGAAAAGTTAAAAAGTCAAGGTTACGAAGTTGTGTTAACAAGAGAACCGGGGGGTAATGAGATTGCTGAGCAAATTCGCGATATTATTTTAAGTAAAAAAAATTCACAAATGGATCCATGAACTGAAGCATTATTATATATTGCTGCACGGAAACAACACGTGAGTGAAGATATTTTGCCAGCTTTAAAAAGAGGAGCCATTGTTCTTTGCGATCGCTTTATGGATTCAACTTCTGCTTATCAAGGTTATGCCCGAGGGCTTGGAATTAGAACATTAGATGAAGTTCAATCAATTGTTTTAGGAACAACAAAACCAGATTTAACATTGTTTTTTGATATTGAACCAACAGCTGCTCGCGAAAGAATGAAAGCACGATTTGAAGATGAAATGGATCGGTTAGATTTAGAAAAACAATCTTTTCATGAAAAAGTTTATGAAGGTTACCAAGTTTTAATTAGTGAGCATTCTGACCGCATTAAAGTAGTTGATGCACGTAAACCAATTAATGAAGTTTTAGAACAAGTGTCATATTATATTGATGAAGTTTTAGCAAAATTACAAGGAAATAAAAATAATGAGTAACAATTTTGCACCAGTAGATTTAAAAAAACTTAATATCTTAAAAGAAAAAATTAATAATAATCTTTTACCTAATCAATTAATAATTTCATCAAATAATATAACAAAATTAAATGAATTTGCTAAACTTCTTAGTATGTTTTTAGTTTGTGAAAAAGAACGGACTTTTGATTGCGACTGTGTAAATTGTGTCAGAATCAAAAACAATACTTATTATGATTTAAAAGCATATGGTGATTTTAATACTAGTATTAAAAAAGAAGAAATTCAAAATATTATCGAAGTTTTTAATTATTCTGCTTTAGAAAATAAAGGAGTCAAAATCTATATTATTAAAGGAGGAGATTTGCTAACTCTAGAAGCGGCTAATGCTTTATTAAAATTTTTAGAAGAGCCAACTGATAATACATACGCCATTATTTTATCTAATCAACGCAATAGAATTATTGAAACAATTAAATCACGATGTTTAAATATTATTTTAACAAATGATTTTAATGCGCTTAAGGATGAGAATGACGATGCCAAACAAAAGTTTGTCCAAGTTTTTTTTAAAAATCTTGTTCACCAAAAAAATAACAATTATATTTTAATTCGCCAATTATTTGATTATACCTCAACTGATTGTTATGAATATTTATCTGAAATTGCTAATGTCATCAAGAATAATAAGTGAGAACAATATAACCTAGATGAAAAAGAAATGCTCTTATTATTGAAGCCAATTAAACATCATATTATTGAAGAGTGCTATTCAGCATGTAATCTTTTAGGGGGAAGTTTTAACAAGGAATTAATTTTAGAACGAGTAATAATTAAAATTAGCCAGGTGGTATAAAATGAAGGTATTAAATGATTTATTAAATTTTGAAGGCTTACAATTATATCAAAGAACTGATATGTTTAATTTTTCTCTTGATTCAGTGTTGCTAGCGAGATTTGCACGGTTAAATAGCCGCATTAAAAAAATTATTGATATTGGAACCAATAATGCGGTGATTCCTTTAATTTTGAGTTGCTATACAAATGCCCAAATCACGGGAGTTGAAATTCAAGAGGAAGCAGCCCAATTAGCACAGGATAATGTGCATTTAAACAAAAAATCTTCGCAAATAATGATTATTAATGATGATATTAAACATTATGCGCAAGTCAATGCCCGTGACAAATTTGAGTTAGTAATTTGTAACCCGCCATTTTTTAAAGTGGGAGAATCAAAACTAAATGAAAAAAGTGAACTGTTAATTCCGGCGCGCCATGAAGTCCACTTAACTTTGCCAGAAATGATTAGTGCAGCGCGAAAAATAACTGAAAACCGTGGTTATTTAGTACTAGTTCATCGAGCAACCAGATTAGATGAAGTTTTAAACTTATTAACAACCAATGATTTTGCTGTTAAAAGAATTAAATTTATTCACTCCTTTCGCGATAGTGAAGCAAATAATGTTTTAATTGAAGCGCGTTTTAAGGGAACACCAGGGGTTATTATTGAACCACCATTTATTGTCCATAATGAAGATGGTAGTTATACCGAAGAAATTAAAGCAATGTTTAGAAAATAAGGGGGAAGATGATGAATTTTGATATGTTAGATAAGAATCAAAAATATATTATTGGGGTGTCCGGCGGACCCGATAGTATGTTTTTACTGGACAATATTTATCAAAACAAAGAATTTGATATTAATAATTTTATTGTAGGGGTTGTTAATTATAAAAAAAGATCAGATAGTGATATTGACCAACAGATTGTTGTTGATTATTGTATCCGTCATAAAATTGCTTATTATGTTAAAGAAGTTAGCAAGGATGATTATCTAAAATATCAACAAGTTTCTCATAATTTTCAAACAATAGCCCGGGATATTCGTTATGATTTCTTTATTGAACTTGCCCAAGAATATGCTTGCCATGCCGTTTTAGTAGCCCATAATTTAACGGATAATATTGAAACCTATATCTTACAAAAGCAGCGTAATAATATTGTTGAACATTATGGGTTGAGTCCCGATAGTATTTATTATTCAAAATTTAGTTCAACCACAATAGCTATTAAAAGAATTATGTTAGATACTCGCCGGGAGTTTATTATTGAGTATTTAAATAATAATAAAATTAATTATGCATTGGATTACACTAATATTTTAGGAATTTATAACCGGAATGTTATTCGAAGCGAACTCCAGGATTTTAATTTTGCAGATTTGCTAGCGGAAATGAAAGACCAAAATTATGCCAATGAAAAATTAAAACAAGTTGGCAAGGACTATTTAATTGATAATTTTGGTCAAATTAATGTTTCTAGTTTTAGGAACATAACTGATTTAAAATTACAAAAGATGATTATTTTTAATTATTTTAAAATAGCAAAGTTAACTAGTTTAATTATTAATAAAAAACGGAAATTTTTAGATGAAGTTGTGAAAGAAATATCATCACCAAAGCCAAACATTATGATCAAAATCAATGAAGAATATTTTTTAGTCAAAAGTTATGAAAATGTTGAAATTAAAACTAAAGCCCAATTAGCCTTGACAACTATTATTATTAAGGATGCTCAACAAACATACCATTGAAAAAATCACATAATTATCAAATCGGTAAAAGATAATTTTAATTTTTTTGTAACAACTGAACAGTTGCCATTAAAGATAACCAATGATCCTGCAATTTTAAAAAATGTCTTGTTAAATGGTAAACAACTAACAAAGATCTTTATCAAAGAAAAAATTAATCTGTTAATTCGTTTAAATTATGTTATTATAGATAAAAACAATGAAATTGTTGCAATTAATGATTTATTAAGAGCAAAATTGTACAAACCTTCATATTTAAATGAAAAATGTCTGTTAAATGAGAAATATAATTTTAATGAAAAAGAAAAATTTATTATCTATTTTATGATAAAATAGTTTAGAATTAGTGTTATTAACTTATTTTATGTTTGGTTATTAATAAAATCATAGGTTCTAACCATTAGGAAGGAAAAAAATATGAACAAAAAGAGATTATGACTAGGGATTATATTAAGCTTAATTTTTATTGCTTTAATTATCTTAATGATTGTTATTTGGATGCGATCAGATGTCACAAAAATTAATCAAGGAAAAATGCAAGAAATAGTTGAGACGGGTAATTATGATGGCAAAAAAATGGATGAAATTTCAGTGAATGCTGCTGTTGGTCGTAATACTGTTGTTGTTCAAGGTGAAATTAAATATAAAGATGGTGGTAAAACTGTTGTTGTTAAATATTCATCAGAATGAGACCGTGGAAGTTTTGATACTTTCAGTTATTACACGACAACTAATACATCGGATCCTGCCCACCCCATAGTAACCTATCATAATCGTTGAACAGAAAGTTTCGCAGCAAAAAATGTTACTTTAAATGGTGGTTTTAATACCTATGATCGTGAATTTGTTCCATATTGAGAACAAGCATTAGTGCAAATTGTCCCATGAGTATTATTAATTGGGGTTTCAATTTGGTTAATGGTTAGATTAACAAAAGCTTCTGGAGGAATGGGTGGTGCTAATCCATTCTCAATGGGGAAAAATAAAGCTCGTCAAATTCAATCAAATGTTCGCTTTTCTGATGTGGCGGGAATTAACGAAGAAAAAACTGAATTAGTTGAATTAGTTGATTACTTAAAAAATCCACAAAAATATTCAACAATGGGAGCGCGTGCTCCAAAGGGAGTGTTAATGGAAGGACCACCGGGAACCGGAAAAACTTTATTAGCAAAAGCTGTTGCGGGAGAAGCTGGTGTACCATTCTTCTCAATTTCTGGTTCTGAATTTGAAGAAATGTTTGTTGGGGTAGGTGCCTCAAGAATTCGAGAAATGTTTGGTGCTGCTAAAAAAGCGGCTCCATGTATCATTTTTATTGATGAAATTGATGCTGTTGGTCGGAAACGGACAATTTCAATTGGCAGTGGGGCTAATGAACAAACCTTAAACCAGTTACTAGTTGAAATGGACGGGTTTGGTACTAACACCGGAGTTATTGTGATGGCTGCTACCAACCGAGTTGATGTTTTAGATCCTGCGTTATTACGTCCAGGTCGTTTTGACCGCCAAATTCAAATTTCATTACCTGATATTAATGAACGGGAATCTATTTTACGTTTGCATGCTCGGAATAAAGCAATTTCAACCGAAGTTGATTTCCGCCGAATTGCGGAAAGAACACCAGGGTTCTCCGGAGCACAGTTAGAAAACGTCTTAAATGAAGCAGCAATTTTATGTGTCCGTAAAAATATTAAAGTAATTACTGTTGATATTATTGATGAAGCGATTGACCGGGTAATTGGGGGGCCAGCGAAAGAATCACGTAAGTACTCTGTTTTAGACAAACAAATTGTTTCTTACCATGAAGGTGGGCATGCTTTAATTGGATTAAAATTAGAAGCAGCAAGTAAAGTTCAAAAAGTAACAATTATCCCCCGGGGACAAGCTGGTGGTTATACAATTATGACCCCAAAAGAAGAAACAATGTTCCATAGTAAAGAAAACTTATACGCTACAATTACCGGATACTTGGGAGGAAGAGCGGCCGAAGAAATTATGTTTGGAAAAACTAAAATTACTACGGGGGCGCATGATGACCTTGAAAAAGCAACTAATATTGCTCGTCATATGGTTACTGAATATGGAATGAGTCCGTTAGGATTAGTTCAATTTGAATCACCAAAAGATGAATACAGTGGTGGGGTAAAACGTTATTCAGAAGATGTTGCTGCTAAAATCGATACCGAAGTTCGTAAAATCTTGGATGATTGCTATGTAACTGCTAAAGCAATTATTTCAGAAAATATGGAAACGCTTCATTTATTAGCTGAAAGTTTACGTGTCTTAGAAACCTTGACTGCTGAACAAATTGAATTTATTAATAAAAATAACCGTTTACCAGATGAAGTTCTTCGGGAAAAAGAACGTTCAGCTAAACATAAAGAAAAAGAAGCAAAAGGTGAGATCTTAGAAGTCAAACCACGTGAACGGAAAAAAGAGCCACCAAAAAATGATGATGATCATGATAAAAAAGATGATAAATCAAATAATAAAAACTAAAAAGACTGTCAATTGACAGTTTTTCTTTTTTTTAAATTAAGAAATTACACGGACAATGAAATTATCTTGTTTTTTATTATTATTTAAGGTATAGTTAATCTAAGAGGGGTATATTTATATGGGTCGTGGTAAAGATTTTGTATTAACAATTTCATATTTTGTTAACGAAATAAAGAACATTTTTTTATGTACCACTGTACTGACCTTTTTTGCATTAATTTTATTTAAGTTATTAATTTTAGGGTATAACTGATATAAAAAAACGAAAACTATTGTTAGTTATAACAAAAATTACTTGGATTTTAAAAAACAATTAAGAGCAGTTATATTATTTATCACATTTTTATTTATTTTTCAAAATCTAATTAATAAATCTTTACAGGGTAATGTATTTTTATTTGATAACCTAATTTTATTGATCCTATTAGTAACTTTATTAATTAACCCTCACAAAAATATTAATGTTGTTTTAAAAGGAGTCAAGACTTTATTTTGAATTTTAATTATTATTTATACTAATGAAAAGGTTTTTTGATTTGAACACTTAAAATTAATTAATGTTTTCATCACATTTGTGATATTGATGAGCACTATTTTTTACATTAAAGCTTCGAAAGAACGCTTTTTTGTCCATAAGATTGGCAAAATTTTAATCTGGATAATTATTCTATCGTTATTTAATTATCTCTATGAAATTTCGATGTCATATTTGCAAGTTGTTTCACATAGTAGTGTTAAAACAGTGCTAGAATATTGTCACTTGATGTTAATAATTATTCCGTCAGCGTTAGAATTATTAGCAATCTTTTATGCAGTTCAATCTGAACCAGAAATTGCTTGAGAAACAAACGATGATGAAATAATTACATCGAATTTAAAAATTCTTAGTAAGCAGGGGGATTTGTTAACCAAGAATTTTAAAATTATTGAAAATGGTTATATGGTTGTTTTAAAAAATTAATTTTTTAGTGCAACAATCATTTAAAGTCAATTATTTAACAAAAAAATAATTATTATTTATTAACTACATAAAAAATATTGAGGCAATATATAGATTACCCAAAATATAAAAACGTATGATAATACTAACTACTAACAAAAAACTTATTACATATAAATTGATTTTTATATTGCTTTTAGCGATAAAAATTAACTTATTACTAACCAAGGTTAACAACTAAATATATATTAAGTGGAGGAGATGAAACAATGATGAAAATAGTTAACAATAACAACAATTTGTTAAAAAAATTATCTATTAAAAATATCATTAATTTATTATCTGATGGCCACCAATCCCAACAACTTGTAATTTTAAATCAAAATTATTAGATGTTTAGAATAAATTATAATTTTACTGGAAACATATTAGATGGAATTAAGAAGTTTATACAAAAAAATCAAATTACAAGGTATTAATTCAACGGGAATTACAAAAGCTATTTCAGATTATATTGTGGAAAATATTAAACAACGCAATATTGAAGCATTATCACTTAAAAAAATTGCTAAAAACTGCAATGTAAGTGATGCTACCATAACTAGATATTGCAAAGAATTGGGTTATTCAGGGTTTATTCCTTTTAAAAAACATTTAGATGCCATTAATACTAACTATGTTATTAATAACCATGAGGTGATTATTAATCGGAGTTTAGTTGAATCAACAGAGAAATTTTATGATGAATATGTTAATATTTATAATCGTGGACGATTAGCAATTAAAATGCTAATTAAAAATGGAATGATTGATCGCATCGCAAGTTTACTTAAAAATTGCCAAAGAATTTTTATTGCCGGAAACAATATTAATTATAGTCAAACAATTGATTTTAAAAATCATTTAATCGCGAGTGGGTTTAATGTTTTATTAGAATAAGATGAAGTAGCTATCACTTCATTTGCGAATATTGCAACTAAAAATGATGTGTTTATTACAATCTCATTGGCGGGAACCGACACTTTTTTAGAAAGTGCGGGCCAATGTGCGAAGTCAAACGGAGCACAATGGATTGCAATTACTAGTGTTTCGGATTCAGTTTTTCAAAATGCTGACCAATTAATTGTGTTAGAAAGTAAAGAATGAAATATTTGGAACTTGTATAGTTTACGAGGACAAATGCTGTTTGAATTTTGAAATGTTGTTTATTTGGCAACCGTTCATAAAATGATGGAAGCCGAAAATTACGAAAAGGCCTTTGATTCATATCAGGAAACAGATGACTTAAGTAATTTAAAAATTAAGATATAACATATTGTTAATTTAAAAAAATATTGGATTAAACCAATATTTTTTATTTATTTAATTTAATAATTATGGTTAAATTATAATATGATTAAATACTAATTTATCACAGACATTTTTTGAACGGGATTAAAAGTAAGGTCTTTTGATTTTATTTTTGGAATTATTTTACTATTTTTAATAAAATTTAAAAAATAAAATAATAATTAATATTTAATTATACTAAAAAACTATTTAATAGTTGATAAGCAAGAGAGCAAGGGGGGATTAAATGAAATGAGGCGTTATTGCCACCTGGCGTATGGCTTATGAAGGGATTAACACAGCAGTTGATTTGTTTAATAAAAATGCCACCGCGGGGGATATTTTAGAAACAATTATTAAAGCAGTTGAAGATTATCCTTACTATAAATCGGTTGGTTATGGAGGATTACCAAATGAAAATGGAGAAGTTGAATTAGATGCTGCTTTTATGAATGGTGATAATTTGGCAATCGGTGCAGTTGCGGGGATTAAAGATTTTAAAAACCCAATTAGTATTGCCAAATATCTGGCGGAACATGAACGCCATAATATACTGTTAGTTAGTAGTGGCGCTGAAGCATATGCCCATAAAAATGGGTTTCAAAGAAAAAATATGTTAACAGACCGTGCTAAATTAATGTATAACAACAAAGTTGCTGAACTAAGCGCGGCAAAGTTAAAAGCTTACGATGGCCACGACACGGTAGGGGCGATTGTTTTAGACAACCAAGGATCAATGGCGGCGGGGACCTCTACTAGTGGATTATTTATGAAAAAGCCTGGAAGAGTCGGCGATTCGCCGTTATCGGGATCCGGGTTTTATGTTGATAGTACAGTTGGTGGTGCTAGTGCAACTGGTTTAGGAGAAGATATTATGAAAGGATGTCTATCCTATGAAGTAGTTCGCCAGATGGGAATGCTACCTAACAAATCTGTTCAAGAAATTATTGATGTAGTTCTTTTTAATTTTCATCAAAAATTAAAAGCAAGGTTTGGTGAAGTTGGCGGAATTTCCTTAATTGCAATGCGAAACAACGGGGAATGAGGAGTAGCTAGCAATGTTGAATTTTCATTTGTGGTAGCTACTACAAATAAGCAACCACAAATCTATGTTGCTAATCCAAATGCCGATTTTACGAAAACTAATTATGATTTCGCAACCAAAGAATGACTAGATAACTATGAGAAAAGAATTAAGAGCCCACTTAAATAACTAAGTTTATTGAAAGAGAGGTTATGTTATGGAAGATATTGAAATGATTGCTTTTAAAATTATTTCAAATGCTGGAGATGTATTTTCTCATATGTATGAAGCATTACAAAACGCCAAAAAAGGTAATTGAGAGGAAAGCGATCAACATGTTAAAACAGCAGATGAAAAACTAAAAGCGGCCCATCTTGTGCAAACGGATTTAATTCAAAAGGAAGCCCAGGGTGAAAAAACCAGTTATTCAATTTTAATGGTGCATGCTCAGGATCATTTAGCCAACGCCATTCTAAGTCAAGTGATGTTCCAAGAATTAATTGAAATATATCGAAATAAGAAATAATAGAATTTATGAAATATGAATAAAAATAGTATCAGACATCAAACTTTTAAGGAAAAAATCGATTATTTCATTAATAATAAGGTCGCGATGTGAGGAGCAAAAGTGGCAGGTCAGCGTCATATTGCTTCGCTTCGGGATGCCTTTATTTCTTATATGCCCTTTTTAATTGTTGGTTCAATCTTTATTATTATTGCTAATTTTCCAGTAAATTCATGAAGCGATATTTTAGATAATAAATATCCGTGGTTAGGAAGTGTTTTAATTTTTCCGAAACGGATTACTTTTGATATGATGTCATTTTGAATTACTGCCTTAGTTGCTTATAATTTATGTAAATATTATAAATTAAATCCAATCTTTCCTATTATTTCTTCAGTCGGATTTTTTATTGCATTAACGCCATTAGTTGGTAGTGGGGAAGCTAGTGACTGGTGGAAAGCTTCTTATATTCCGTTTGGGGGATATGCTGGAACCAGTGGGATCTTGCTCGCAATTGTATGTAGTATTGTAGTAACTGAATTCTTTAAATTTTGTCGGGATAAAAATGTTCGAATTCCAATGCCCGCCGCAGTTCCCCCAGCGGTAACCGCTTCTTTTGCTGCTTTAACACCACTATTCTTAATTATTATTTTTGCTTTAGTCTTACGGGGGTTATTTGGATTAACAGAGTGAAAATACTTACCAGTTATGCTAGAACACTTTTTGGCGGCTCCGATTTCCCAAGGTTTCATTGGAAAATTAGGGGGCGTTGTGCTAGTAACCGTGTTAGGCAGTTTAGGATGATGCTTTGGGATAAACTCTTCGGCAATTAATGGTATTGTCCGGCCATTTTGATCACAATTATTACCAGATAATCAAGCAGCATTTGCCCATTATCGGCAAGCAGGTGAATATTTGTGAAATAACTTTAACATCGGAGTTGAGGACTTTTATAATTATGTAACAACCGGGGGAGCAGGAAGCACCTTAATTATTATTTGTATAATGGCAGTTTTTGCTCGGAGTGAAAAAGTCAAAACAATTTGTCGGATTGCGATTATTCCCGGAATCTTTAATATTAATGAACCATTTTTATTTGGAATTCCAATTGTGTTAAATCCAATGATGTGGATTCCCTTAATATTAGCACCATTGGCGTCTGCTTTAATTGCATATGGAGCAATGCACTTTCACCTAGCCCACATGCCGATTGGCGCGCTGAACCCATGGACCTTACCAATTGGCGTCCTGGGATATTTTACTAATATGCATTGAACAGGACCAATTTTACAAATTGTAACGGCCTGTGTAGCTGGGGTAATTTGGTTCCCTTTCATTAAATTTGCGGATATGGATGAATTTAAAAAAGAAAATAATCTTGACACCGGAGTTTTAAACACCTTTAAAACAGCGCGGCGCCTCGGAATTTTGCCACCAATTTTTGGCTCTTTAAAAAATGACCTTTATTGGGAAAAATACACCCAGAAAAAACCATATAAAAAAGAATTAGCAAATGTTTTAAAAGAAAAACTAAACCAAGAAAAAATGCATAAACAAAAATTTACCGATAATGTTCTGATGCTAGATGATAATTTTAAAACAGAAGCTCAAACAATTGAGGCAAATAAATTATCATGGTTAGCTTTAAAAGAGGAATGTAATGCCGAAATTAAAACAGCAAAAGGAGAGTTAAGAATTAAAATAAAAGAATTATCCAAAGAACAGCAAAAAGATAAATTACTAGTTAACCAAATTAAAAATAATTATAAAACTAAAATTAGACAAATTAAGGATAGTCATCAAGGTGAACTGCAAACATTATGAAATAAATACCAGTTAACAAAACAAGCAGGAAAAAATAAAATTAAAACGTTGAAAAAGGATCTTCGTAAACAAATCGGAACAACTAAACTTAGTTTAAAAAATAATTTAAAAACAGTTACTGTTGACTTTAGACCATTAATTAAAATTGAACATCAAAAATTAAAAGAATTAAAACAAGAATGGTTGCAAGTTTATAAGCAATTAAAACATACAGCTAAATTAGAAATTAGTTACGCAAGAAAAACAAAAAATAAAGAATTAAAAACTGCACAAGAAGAACGCGACCATTTAATTCATGAAGCAAAAATTGCGGGTGATGATATTAAAGTTAGCAAGTTGAAACGTAATTTTTTAAAACAACAAACAGAAATTAATAATAAGTTTGAAGATGCTGTTGTAATTGCTAACGCCAAAATCTTTAACCAAAAAGTTAAACCAAGTCAATTAAAAAGTGATTACTACAAAACTGAACTTGAAAATAAAAAATAAATTGTAAAGGAGATGATTAAGATGAATATTGTGTTAATATGTTTTGCTGGGATGAGCACTTCAATGTTAGTAAGAAAAATGCAAGAGGCAGCCGATAATAGAGGAATTAGTGCCAAAATTTGAGCAACAGGTGCTACCACAGCAATTGATGATTTAGAAGAAGAAAAAGTAGATTGTATTTTGATTGGACCACAAGCTAGATATGATTTGGACAAAATGATTCCGATTGCCGAAGAACAAGATTGCCCAATTGATGTTATTAGCTCAGATTTGTACGGAACTTTTGATGGTGAAAAAGTTTTAGACATGGCATTAGATCTAATTAAAAGCTACTAATTGTAAACATTACGGCAATAAAAATTAAAAGTAGAATAATTAGCAAGGGAATTAAAAAAATTATTTGGCGCAAAGCATGTTTAAACCAGCCTGTATTCAAAGTAAAGTCATTATTTTTATTAATTGTATTTTGAGGATGATTTAGTTTTTTAAAAATTCAAAGAGAAAAATAACCTAACAGAATAATTAAAAAAATAATTAAAATTATTAATAGGGAATAACTTCAAATTGGAATGGCTGGAAAATTTTGTGACAATAACATTTTGTTTCCCTTCTTTTATTTAAAATAAAAATTTCTTTCTTTATTATTCTAAATTTATTTGAATAAAAAAGAAAGAAGTTTATGAAAATTTTGAAAGGAACGTTTAAAATGGATAACTTAATTAAAAAAGAAATTATTAAAAACAATGATAAATTTTTAGAAGACCTTATAACATTTTTAAAAATCAATACTGTCAAAGATGGTGCTCTAGAGAACATGCCATTTGGAAAGGGAGTTGCTAGGGGGTTAGCGTTTTTATTAAATTGATCAAAACAACAAGGTTTTACAGTTATTAATCTTAACGAGATGATTGGTTATTTAGAATATGGTGAAAGCGAAGAATATATTGCAGTACTGGGTCACTTAGATGTGGTTCTCGCCGGTAATAATTGAGTTACCGATCCTTTTGAACCAGTTATTATGGAAAATAAAATTTATGCGCGGGGAGCTCTGGATGATAAAGGGCCACTATTTGCTAACCTATATGCAATTAAAATTTTAAAAGATTTAGGTTATTATCCGAAAACTAAAATTCGTATTATTTTTGGAACTGATGAAGAATCACGAGGGTTAGGAATTAATTACTATAATAGTAAAGAAAAACCACCAATAATGGGATATACCCCAGATAGTGTATTTCCTGTTGTGTTTGCGGAAAAAGGAATTTTTACTTATTGGTTAAATAAGAAAAATAATAATTTTGCTAACCAAATTTTTAATTTAAAAGGTGGAGAGCGTTCAAATGTTGTTCCTGATTATTGTGAAGTAACCTTAAAAAATTTAAATTTTGATTTAGTTGCCCAACTTAATGATTTTTTACAACAATATAATACAAATTATCAATATCAATTTGAAATAAAAAATGATAATGGTTCTTGAAAAATACAATCCCATGGAATAACTGCTCATGCTAGTACTCCGGAAGAAGGAAATAATGCCATTCATAACTTGCTTAAATTAATTACATGGTTACCATTAGTTCATGATGATAACTATAATTTTATTAAGTTTATTGCCAATAATTTTACTTATGATGGAGCAAAAATGAATTGTCAAGTTAAAAATACTGAAATGGGAGATTTAACTATGAGTTTAGGATTGATTGAACAAGATGACAAGGTAATTAAATGTAAATTTAATGTACGTTATCCCCAAAATACTAATATGCCTGATTTAATTACTCGCTTAACAAAAATTATTGATCCCTTCGATATTTATCTTAGTGAAGAAAATGATACTCCTGCTCTATATTTTTCAAAAACCACCCCGATGATTCAAATTTTACATAATACATATCAAAAGGTAACTGGTTATCAAGATGAACTGGTACCTTCGAAAGGATCAACTTATGCTAAGTTAATGCCTAATATTGTAGCATTTGGAGCAACTTTCCCTGGTGAGGAAACAACAGAGCATCAACCAAATGAATTTATTGATTTACAAAAATTATTTAAAGCAATGGAAATTTATGCCAATGCTATGATTGCGTTAAGTAAATAAGAATATCCGATTAAAAATTGTTTTTACATTTATTTTACTTTCTTGCCAATATATACTACAATAACTAAGAAAGAATTATATATAAAGAGGAGAACAATTAAATGGATAAAATTATAAAAGTTGTTAGTAAAAATCATCATACCAAAATTACAGTTGTTGATGCCACAGAAAGTTTAAATGAAATTATTAGACTACAGGAAACTAACCCATTAGCAACGATTGCATTATCACGAGTTGCCATTGGGACAATTTTAATTGGCAGTGATATGAAAGGACCAGACAATAAAATTACAACGATTATTAATGGGAATGGTCCAATTGGAACTATTATGGCTGAATATACTGATCATCATATCCGGGCATTTTGTGCTAATCCCCAGTTTGATGAAACAAAAATTAAAAAAGAAAAAAATGTTATTTCACAAGTAGTGGGAACTGATGGATATTTACAAGTAATTAAAGATTTAGGAATGAAAGAACCTTTTACAGGACAAATTGATTTAGTATCAGGAGAAATTAACCTTGACTTTACTTATTATTTAGTTAAAAGTGAGCAAATAAAATCAGTAATTGCTTGTTCAGTAAAATTAAATGATGATGGAACTATTAATAAAGCAGCAGGATTATTTGCCCAACTATTACCTGATCATGAAGAAGAAGACATTGATTACTTAGAAGCAAAAGTTGAAAATCTTGGTAGCATTACGGAAAAATTAATTAAAGAAAATGATCTTAATAATATTTATAAATTAATTGATGATGAAGCAAAAGTTTTATCAGAAGAAACCTTTATTTTTAAATGTTCTTGTTCTCGTGAAAAAGCATTAATGTCAATTAAGTTATTAGGTGAAGAACAATTGCATGATATTGTGGAAAAAAATAATGATGTTGAAATTGTGTGTGATTTTTGCCGCACAAAATATATTATTAAACCAGAAGAAGTTGCAAAAATGTTTTTAACATAATACAAACATTTTTTATGTTGGAAATATCATAATAATGAAAAAACTTAGCATAGTAAAATTATTATATATAATATTTATCTATAAAAATACCAAGGAGGCCAAAATGAATTCAAATTATTCATCACAAGGATATCCACCACAAGGTGGTAAGATGGAAATTAAAAAACCAGATGGTTTATGTATGGCTGGGTGTATTGTTTCGCTTGTTTGTTCAGGGCTAGCAATGTTGGGTTTATTTATTAGTGCAATTGTCTTTTTACTGGGGCAACATTTGCTGATAAAGTTGTTAATACAGGACCACAACCAGATATTGATCCTGACATCGTTAGATCAACCGGAATTGGAATGGGAATTTTCTTAATTATTTTCTGCTGTGTTCAAATCGCACCCATAATTTTATGTTCACTTGTATTAAGAGGGCATGCAAAAAGTAATATTGCCGCTGGTGTAGTATCATTAATCTTTTCAGGATTAATTGGCGGAATTTTAATTTTAGTTGGGAAATATGGTCCCGTTCAACCACAACCTAATCAATGAGAACAACAACCCCAACCAACAAGAGCGGAATAAAATATCATTTATATGATATTTTTTTATTTTATAAAAATAATTTGGTGTATACTTATTTAATAAGATAACAAAGAGGGGGCACCAATGAAAAATTTTTAAATTTTTTATTATCGGGGACATTAACAGTAATTAGTACCAGTATAATGTTGGCCTGTTCAACTAATAATTCTCATAAGAGTAATAAATTTGAGGATAATATTAATCAAATTTTAAACCCCCAAATATTAAGAGACTATGATCAGTTAGTCGTTGATAATCATCATAATTTGTATTTTACTATCAAAAAAACAACGGAGACTTATAGTACCCTTTATTTTTTAGCTAACAAAACCACTACTCCAATTAAACTGTCGGGATTGCCAGCTAATATTATTATTAATGATATTAAAATTGATCACCAAGATGATGTGTATGTTTTAAGTAACAATGCGGGGTTATGGAAATTACCAGCAACTACCACAATCTTTCAGTATATTGAAAATGTTAATGAACTAGATATTTTATCATTTTGTTTTGATCAGAATGATAATGTTTATTTTGGAACTGCATCTGTTATTGGCAATTACGGGACAACGTATTTTTTACAACATGATAGTTGGCAGGTAAAAGAAATTAATGGATTATCGATCCCAATTAGTATTATTAAAATTGATCAGATGAATAATGTTTATTTAGCACCAGTAACCTCTATTAATAATAATGGCCCCAAAGCCTTTGTTTTAAAATCAGGAACAACAGTTATCCAAGCAATTGCTGATATTAAAACAAATGTTAATAGTATTGCAATTGCTCCTGATAACAATGTTTATTTTGGCTTAGTAAATGAATTATATATATCAAAAAACCATGGGATTAGTACCCAAAAACTAATTGAAATTGATGGTGACCTGGGAAGGATCTTAGTCACTTCAAATAATAGTGTTTATTATGAAATTTTAAAAGATAATTTTACAACCTTATATAAATTAGACCAGGAAAAGCAAATTTATCACAGTGATGAGTGGTGAGAAATTAATGCGTTAGTTAGTGACCGGGCAAATAATTTATTTTTTGCTTCCGAAAGTATTTTTTATATGATTACTAATGAACAAACTATGCAAGAAACATTTTATCCGCATCTAAAAAATATGGGTTATTATATTAATGATATTATTAACAAAGATGATACTATTTATTTTACTAATGCAACTGGAATTTGATATTATGAAAATAACTAAAAATTGATAAGTTGCTATTTCTAATAATTTTGGTATGATATTTATGTGTGAGTGGGAGTTTTTATAAACTACTACAAAATTCATAGAGATATCGAAATTTAATATTTAAAAAGGGCACTCTGGAGAAGTGTTTATTTAAGCAATATTAAATTTAAAGGAGGATTAAAATGGCTGAGCAAAAAGATAAGGTTACTGAGCCAAAATCAGAAGCGCCCAAAGCTGCTAAACCAGCTAAAGCAAAAAAAGAAAAACATGATAACAGTGCGTTAAAAGAATTTAAAGCAAAATTAAAAGAACAACGCAAAAAAACTAAACAATATTCAAAACGAATTTTAAAAGGAGAAATTATTTCAACTACTGGTGAACAACCAAATACTGATAAATACGTTATTGAATTAGTGGATGTTAAAAAATCATACCTAACAGGTGAATTAGAAACACCAGTCTTAAAGGGAGTTGACCTAAAACTAGAAAAAGGGGATTTTATTGTTATCTTAGGACCTTCTGGTTCAGGGAAAACAACATTGTTAAATATTATTTCTGGATTAGATAAAGTAACTAGTGGTGATGTGTTTGTGATTGGTTATAACTTGTCATTATTAAAAGATGTTGACTTAACTAAATTCCGTCGTGACAATGTCGGATTCATTTTCCAACAATATAACTTATTAACTAACTTAACAGCAAAAGAAAATGCTGAAGTAGGGGAAAACTTAAGTAAGGCAAAAAATAAAGATATGACAATTAATGATATCTTTAAAACAATTGGAATGGAAGAACAAATGAACAAATATCCCCACCAAATGTCTGGGGGACAACAACAACGGGTTTCAATTGCGAGAGCCTTAGCCAAAAATCCCGACATTCTTTTCGGAGACGAACCAACGGGGGCGTTAGATGAAGAAATGGGACGAAAAGTGTTAGAAATTTTAGTGGAAGTTAATAAAAAATATAAAACAACCGTAATTATTGTTACCCATAACCCAAATATTGCCGATATTGGAAATACTGTTATTCATGTGCGAAATGGTTTAATTGACCAAATTAAACACAATGCTAATCCCAAAAAACCAAGTGAAATTGATTGATCTTAGTTCAAAAAAGATAGATTATTTAGGAATAATTTATCTTTTTTATTTAAATTGACTTAATTAGTTTATTTAAGATATAATAGAGTTTAATAAGGGATAAAGAAAGGGATATGAAAATGGTGAGCGAAACTAATCCAATTTTTTTAAAAGCAATTGCTGAAAATAATCATCATAATTTTGGATTATTTACAAGTCCGCTGGCAATTTTTAACTATTCTTTGTTCATTGCTCTTTTTTGTTTATTAGCGATTGTTACTTTAAGTTTAAAAACAAAATGGTTAGTTTACCAAAAATCATTTAATTATCATCAACACTTTTTTGTTTATTTAAATTTCTTCTTTTTTATTTTAATTTATATTTTAATGAGTTTTTTCATTATAAGAATTTTAATGATGTTAAAATAAGCATTTATTACATTTCATATTTGTATATTTTATATTTATTTTTGCCAGGTTGAATTTGCTTAATGTTAGGAGTATTTTGTAAAAATGATTTGTTAATCAAAATGGCAAAAACTACGATGATTTTATTTTTAATAAGTGTTTTAACACCCGTAATATTTTTAATTCATTTTAGCTTAATTTTAAACCAACTAACTACTTTAATTTTATTAAGTGTCCTTTCAAATATCTTAAAAAGTTATTTATATATCTTTTTATTAGTCTTAAATTATTTAGTATTAAAAGGATTAGTTTTAACTCTTCTTCGCCGTTTATTAAATTTAATTAAATTAAAAAACAATTGCAAAGATTGGTTAGAAATCTTTATTATTAAATGACAACAAGAAACATTAGCCTTGTTAAAAACAATTTATACTTTTGAATTGTTATTTTCATATTTTAAAAATTTAAGATTAATTAAAAATTATAAAACGATGGCAGAAGATCCAACCCTAGCTGTTGACTATGATAATTATGATGATAAAGCAAAAATGACTTTTTCAATTAAAGCATTAAAAATTTTTATTAATGGTTGAAAACAGAGTTTAAATAACTAAGTAACTTTCTAAACTTTAAAAAATTATTAAGAACGAAACAAAAAATATTTTAATTAAATAAAAGGAGTTTTAATATGCGCAAAGTTTTGAAAAGTTATTTGCGAACTTATTTAAAACAATGAATTGAAACAATTGGTTTAATTTTATTTGTTACAATTATTTCAATGGCTATTATCGGAATGTTAGCCTCGCCCTTACAATTAATGGGAAAAAATAATCAAATAAAAGCACAATCAAATGAATGAAATTATAGTTTAATAAGTAAGCCAATGCAATTTTAAAATAATTTTACTTATGAATATTTTGTTGATGATTCAACTGAATATGGGATTAGTCCCATTATTGATAAGGGATCTGATCCAAATAATTATGGAATTTTAAGCCAAACCGGTTATGATACTTTATTAAGTAAAGATGGTGATCCGCGGACAAATCCTGATGCCCAGTTAGCATGGGGACAAGATTTAAAATTATTATTAAGTACTTATTTTAATTACACTGAAAGCCCAACAAGTTTTACCAATGCTGGTGGTCAGCCAATCTTAGCTAGTCAATTTTTTAACCCAACTTTTAAAGATGAACTTAAAAACTATTATAATGATGCTAGTTATTATGTTAATAGCAAAGTAATGTTAAAGCATCAAGATAAATTTGCTTTTTCATATGATTTAACATTTTATTACGAAGTTTTTAAAAATAGTACCAATGTCGTTCCAGATTATTACCTATATATTACCAACGGAACGGAAAATATTAATCCCATCACGAAAACTTGAATTGATAATTTAATTATTACGCAAGGAGTAAATGATTTAAAAAATAATAAAATTGTTATTACTGATAAATTTGCCAAAGATAACAATTATCAAATTGGTTCTGCGTTAGATTTTGGAATTTTAGGAACAATTATTCCGGAATTAAACCAACCAACTATTAGCGGGTACGGAACTAAAATTGATACTTTATCCCAATCTAGTGATTTTTCAATGACTGGCGATGCCAAGAAATATGCGGCAGTTTTTGTTAACAAAAATATTCTGCAAGAACTATATAGCAAAGCATGACAACAACCCAATAAATCAAATAGTTTCAAGTTTCATATTGACCAACGAGTAAATTTTATGAATGGTAGTGATTATCAAACCTTAAAAAATGTGTTTAGTGCTACTAATGATCAAGATAAAACAATTTATGATATGGGAACAGCAGTTTTCACTAGTTTTGGAAATCTAAAGCCAGTTAGTTCAATTAACTCGATGAATATGATGGTTACCATCTACACAATTTTGGGGGTGGTAATGATTATCTTAGCTTTTGTTTTTATTAGTTTCGTAATGAAAAAAGAAATGAATAAAACAAGAAAGCAGTTAGGTATTTTTAAAGCTCTCGGTTATCGAACAAGTGAATTATCATGAATATTTACGGTCAAGACTTTGATCACTATTTTATTAGGAGTTATTTGTGGTTATTTAATTTCAATTCCATTACAAATTTATATGTATGGTCAATTTGAAAAAACCGTAACTTTTGCTTATAACCAGGATTACTATGCAGCCGGGTTTATGGTTATCCTCTTCATTGTAATTCCGTTAATCTTTACAGTTGCCTCTTATATTTCAACTTTCTTGTATATTAAAGAACCAGTTTTATCATTAGTTAATAACGGAGCAAAAGCAACCAAAAAAGTTCGCACTGGTTTAGTGTACCGTTCACTTGCTAAGCGTGGTAAAGCATTTACCTGAAGATTACAGATGGCATTTACGGCTCGGAACAAAGGAAAATTTGCTTTAGTAATTATTTTATTCTTCTATTCTTCATTTATTTTAATTCTAATGTTAGGAGCAGTCGGCGTTGGAAAATCAATTGTTAGTGGAATGTTTAATAATTTAAATCCCAACCTTGACCACCAAGAAACTTTTCGGAATTTTCCGAAAACTAATAGTAATAATAAAGGAAAGTTAACAGTTGTGGATGATTTTTATCAAAAGTTAGATTTTAAATATCAAACTTATCAAAATGTTGAAGATATTAATTTTAATAATAATAGTGCTGATTTATTTCACCAGGATGTTATTAAGATTGATCCAACTGCTCCAGATGCAAAAGATCAATATTTTGATTTATTTAATAAGTACCAAGTTGTTAACGGTAGTGTGAATCAACATTTATATTTACGTGATTTACAAACAATCTTTTTAGCAACCCAAAATAATAGTTTTGGTAAGAGTGGTGCTATTAATCCAAGTCAATATAGTGCGTTTTCATCATTAATGCTAAACTCACTAATGATGGGAGCAAATGCCAATACAATTGTTACATTTAATGAATTATGATATAATCCTACAAATGAAACTACAGTTTATGGATTGCCCGTTGTTCCGGATGGTAATTTAGATGAAAATAATATGCAAATTATTGGACTATCAAATGATCAAAAAATAGGAGGATTATATACTTCTGCTTTTAGTTGAAAAGGAATTAACAATGAACAAATAACAAAAATATTTGCTGACTATAGTAGTAGTGATAATACTATTCCCGGAATAATTTCAATTAAATTAGCAAAAGATGGTAAATACAAAATTGGTGACACCATTAAAGTTAAATCAGCAACTCCAAATAAGATTGGGGTAAATGTTAAAGTTGAAGGAATTATTAAAAATGATACAATTGGTGCAAACATTTATACTGGTTATCATAATTTAATTAATAATCTGTTTGCCACTAATACAATTGACCCGAATGATCCAAGTAAAAATATTTATAGTGGTCTTTATTCCCAACAACATTTATATGAAGGAAAAATTGATTTAAATGATATGGCAAATTCAATTTCTAAATTAAAATTTATTGGTAATAATTTATCAATTGCGGCCAGTCCTGGCCAAACTCTCCTAGAAGCATTAACTAATTTACAAACGCAAGCTGTTAGTGCAACCTTAGTTAGTGCAACTTCTGATTTCTCAATGTTACCATTAAATATTTTAAAATCTTCAATTGATGATATGCTTGATAAACAGAATAATTCAATGATCTTGTTTGAAGTTTTAACCGCTTTAATTGTTCTAATTTTATTAGCTGTCGTAGTAATGGTTATTATTGATGAAGTAATGCCAATTATTTTAACAATGAAAGCAATTGGATATAAGAATAGTCAAATCAATTTTGCAATTATGGGTAGTTATGTTATTGCAATAGTTATTACTTTTATTGTGTCATGGTTAGCATCAATGTTAGCATGACAAGGAATGGGATTATTATTGTATTCATTATTTAAAATAGTAATTGATATTCCAATTGACTACCAAGGACCATTAATTGCTTTAGCAGTTATTATAGTAATTTTAGGAACTTCTTGGTTAGTAGCAATGAATACTATCAAAAGACGAAAAGTAACTCAGATTACTGAATAATTTTAAAAACATCTAAAATAAATTTACAAATTATAAAAAAGTTAAATTTATTGGCGATGTTTTTTATGAAAGGCTAAAATTAAGTTAATGATTTGCTTGGATGCGGATTTAGTATTTTTGTTTTAAATAACTTACCACATAAATTACCAAATGTATAAATAAATATTATTGAAGCAATAAAAAGTTCAATGATTGCTCAACAACGAAACGAAATAATTAAAATTTCTTGTTGCGCAGGATTGTTAATGATATTTGCCAGATATTCACCATACATATTTTTTCCTACTGCCGAAATTGCTAACGGAAATATATAAGATACCAAAATAATATTAAACTTTTTTTCTAATAATGTTTTTAAAATTAAAACATAAAATAAGAAACTAGCAACTAAGGGAATGTTTCCAATTATTAAAATTATAATATTGGAGTCTTGATTTTTTTCAATTGCAGCAAAATTATAATTATAAGTTAGTAATAAAATTACATTTAATGTGATCAAGAGAATTAAAAATGAAGCTAAAAATTCTTTGTGACGGTTAAAAAATAAATATCCTAATCAAATGAATAGAACTAAAAAAATAAATAAAATTAAAACAATGTATCACAAAATTTGAACAAAGTGTAGATAACTTTTACCAAGATATTTAATGTCAATAATATTACAAGTAATTAAACCGATGGTAGGAAGTAATCAACATGGATTGGTGAATTTTAATTTAAAAAACGACAAATGTTGATAGACTCAAAAAATTCAAAAAGCAACTGCTAATAAAAATCCTAAAAAATAAATTATTATCCCTATTTGATAAATTCAACCTACTGTTAAAGAAGTTAGACTTTGTTTTGTTAAAATAAAACGCCCAATAGCATTAATCCCCATTGGTAAAAAAGTTAATTGTCATAATTTATCCGGTTTTTTAATAAATTCATAATGAGTTTTTTCAAAGTTTACCAATAGTTTAATAATTATCAATAAAATAAAGACAATTGCAATACTAAAAGTCACATATGATAATCATTCAGCACTAAAATGAAAACCATGATTACTTGTAAACATATTTCAACCATTACCAATTACTAAAATTCCCAGAGCCATTGGTGCTAATTCAAAGGGTAGTACCGCAAAAAATTTTTTCATAGTTTTCACCTCCTAATAAATACACCATAATTTTAGCACTTGGACGAGGAAGTCAAGTGTTTTCAAAAAAAACCTTGAAAATATTGACAATATTATTATTGTTCGTTATAAAGAAAGGATACTAAAGATATTTAGTATTTTAGGAGGTTTTTATATGTGCAAATCTTTTAATAGAAACTATGATGCGATTTATGTTGAAAAAACTTGCAAGATTTTAGAACAATACCGGAAGAGAGATTTTATTACGATGCAGTTTTTTCAATGAGATAATGGTGTAACTTTAGCGGGCATTGATGAATGTTTACAACTTTTGCGTAATAACGCCCAGGACCCTCAAAGTTTAGAAATTTATGCTTTAAAAGATGGTGATATTGTTAATAGTTTTGAACCAGTTTTAAAAATTAAAGGACATTATTACCAATTTGGCTATTTAGAAGGAATTATTGATGGGATTCTTGCTCGTCAGAGTAGTATTGCTACTAACTGTGCAAATGTTATTCAAGCAGCCAAAACAAAAGAAGTTATTTATATGAACGACCGAAGTGATAATTGAATTAACCAAGAAAATGATGGGTATGCCGCTTATGTGGGAGGAATCAGAAAATTTGTAACTCCAGCAATGATTGCTAAAATTAACGACCCAAATGTCAAAGTAGTAGGGACAATGCCTCATTCTTTAATTCAAGCCTTCAATGGTAATTTAATCGATACATTAGCGGCTTACAAGGGATGTTTCCCTAACGAAAAAATTACAGCGTTAGTTGATTATAATAATGATGTTATTAACGATAGTTTACAAGCTGCACGTGCTTTTCCAAACTTATATGCAGTTCGTGTTGATACTTCAAAAAAATTAATTGATAAATATTTTATTGGGAAAGAAGATCAATTTAAAGGGGAAAACATTTACGGTGTTAATAAACATTTAATTAAAGCATTACGACAAGAACTAGATCGTCATCATTTTGAAAAAGTTAAAATTACAGTTTCTTCTGACTTTACTGTTGAAAAAATCTGCGAGTTTGAAGCAGAAAAGGTCCCTGTAGATTTTTATGGGGTTGGTCAAATTCTAAGTAAAATCAATTTAAATTTTACAGGTGATGCTGTAATGCTAAATGATTATCCCCAAGCAAAAGTTGGACGAACTAACATTGAGTCGGACCGGTTACAAAAATACTTATTGTAAAAAGAAGTGTTTGAAAGTGAAAGTATTAATAATATTAGTAACTTTTAAATACTTTTTATTTTATTTTTTTAAACTAATAGGTTACACCCAGTTTTAAAAATTGCTTGGAAATAATATTTTTGATATAATGCATTTACCAAAGATAAATTAAAATAATAACTTAGGTAGAGGACGGAACGTGGATGTTTGTTGTAGATTCAACATTTAATTTTTTAATGGATTACAAAAATATTTTTATATTGTTTTTAAGATTAGCGATTTTTTTAACTATTTTAAAATTATCGTTTCTTTTAAATCGGCGTTTTTTTAATAATTATTTGCTCATTAATAACAAAGGACTAAAGTTAAAACTTGTTTGTTATCAATTAGGATTATATTTATGTACCCAACTAAGTAGTATTAAATTATTAACAATTTGTGATTTTGATCAAAGTAGTGAATTTTTATTTGCATTATTATGTTTAATGCAATTTATTATTTGTTGTAGTGTGATTTTTAAGGAATTAAATATTTTTAAAAAAATTCGGCATTTAACCTTGGGTCTGGTTGGCTTTATCATTATTTTAATTTTTTTAAAGATGATTCTAATATTTGAACTGGGAAATAAAAATATTTTTTCAACTACAATTATCTTTGCTACTTATGTAATTTTTATTATTTCGATTGCTAAGTTTTTAAATCATAAACAATTAATTTTAAAAAAAATTATCGTCAGTTGGATGATTTATTTAATTAATAATGTTAACCATAAAAAACTTTTTAACAATTATTTAGTTAAGATTTTTATTCTTAATTATTTAACAGAAATAATGGCGATTATCAACACTTTTATAAATTTTGATTGTTATCTTAATTATCAAAAACTAGTTATTAGTTTTGAAGAACTTGGGGAGCAAGTTAATGAAGAACAATTATTGATTAATAATTTACAACTTTTTTTAATTGTAAAAAGTTTAGTAATAATTAGAAAAGTAAGTTTTAAAAAAATAATCCTGAAACTAATGGTTGACGTGGGGTATTAACTGAATAAGTTTAAAGAATTTTAAAAATAATAAAAGAGGGAGGATTTTTAATGCGAAGACAATCATTTTTATTATTCAAAAATTCATTTAAACAAATTTGAAGAAACAAAACACAAATTATTGGATTAATTTTATTAGTCTTATTATCTTCATTAATTTTTACATTAATGCGGGTTACTACTAATCGAATTATCAATGAATATGAAACTTTAAATGAAAAATCAAATTTACATGATTTTATATTTGATTTAGATAATACTAATTATATTGGTAGTTTAACTGGAAAAACACCAGAAAACCTAGAACAAACAACTATTAATGATATTGCAAAGAATATTAATAATAGTTTTTCTTGAAGTCGGGTTGAATCACGAACATTTGAATTATCAAATAATAAACATAACCGAATTTTAAAAACAATAGCAGTTAATTATTATAGTAAAATTGATAAATTAGTAATAATTATGGGAAGTAATATTGGTGAAGACCTAACCTTAATTCACTCGGGAGTAGATATTAGTCAACAAGTGGTTGTTAATAAAGAGTTTGCTGATAATAATAATATTAAAATTGGTTCAGTAATTAGAATTCAACCAGATGATAAAGGCGAAACTTTATTAGTGGGAAGCGGAACTGATTTAATTAAAAATAACAATACTTATAATTGGTTTTATGTTACTGGTTTTGGAATTTCTGCTGATTTTGCCACACCAATTATTGACCAAACAACACCGTTACCAAATAAAAAGCGGGAAGGAATTATTTATGTTCACCCTAGTCAATTTGGTTTATCATGAAATGTTAATGATAGTTATTTATCAAATGGAGGATATTGGCTTTATAATAAATCAAGTGAAAAATTAACGATTAGTTCAAACGCTGATCGGGAAATTTATTATGTGGGAAAATGGAATAGTTTTAATAATAATGCGCGGAATCTTGAGGTAGTGTCAGCAGATATTAAAAAATCATATTTGAGTACTACTAATAAAAGTGACCCCTTGGTCTATAGTGTATTTGACCATCGCTATCGATTTGCCGCAAGAACTAGTTTATTAAAGACAACAGTTAATGCTTATCAAACATTATTAACTTTACTATTATTAATTGTACTATTTATTTCAGGCATAACAATTGCTTTAATTACCAGAAAAAATATTGATAATGCTAAAGTCCAGATTGGAATTCTCAAAGCGTTGGGATATACCAATTGAAAAATTATGAGTACAGCATTAACAATTCCGTTAGTTGGTTCTTTAATTGGTTGTTTACTGGTTTATATTCCAGCATCTTTTTTACAAATCACAACTGTTAATATTTTTGCCCAGTATTTTAACCTAAATTTTGGTAGTTTTTATATTGATTATTTATCTTTTATCTATTGTTTAATTTTAACATTTGGATTTTTAGGATTAATCTCGATGGTTATTACAGGAATTGTTATTCGTTTTAATCCAATTGAATTAATTAAATCTGAACAAATTGTTAAAATGGGACCGGTTAAACGGGCAATGAAAAAATCAGTTAATAAAGCTGGGTTTTACCATCGTTTTCGAATGTCATTGTTCACTTCCTCAATGGGGAAAATGACTTCCGTTGGTTTCACTATGTTATTAGGAACAACATTAATGACAACTTCGGTGATTGGACCAAAAATTATGGCGGATAATCAAAAAGTTAGTTACACAGGAATGAATTATAAATCAGCTGTTGAATATGCAATGCCGGCAGCTAATATGCCAATGAGTATGTTTCGAACATATAATCCCCATTTACCAAAATGAAATTATACTACTTCATCAGGGGGCGGTTTTGATTATTATCATCCTGACCGTTATGGTGATGATAAAACGAAAGAAATTTTAGCTGGGATCTTGGAAAATAAGATTAACCAAGAATATTATGCCCCAACAGCTTTGGACCCCAATGCTAGTGATGCAATTACAACATTAGGAATGAATCAATTATCTTATTTAGGTTGGAAATCGTTTACAAAGAGTTCTTTAGATGGATTAGACCGGACAACTTTTTATGAACCTTCATTAGGAGCCTTTATTATTGGATCAGCCTGGCCAGATGGATTGAAATTATATAATTTTATTATGCAAGCCGACCCTGCGAGTTTTTACACCAAAGAAAACTATGAAGTGTTAAGAACCTTCTATCGTACATACCGCTCAACAATCACAATGCATGTTCGGTATAAATTTCGATTACCAAATACAGCAGGTACTAGTCCAAAAGATATTGATTATAACCAAATTGCTGAATATATCAAAGAAGAATTAAACACTAATAGAGAGAGCGTAAGCAAAGCCTTATTAGATAATACTGGTTTTATTCAAGAATTAACTTCACCGGAATTATTTGAAAAAAATCCCCGGGATAATAAACATTATTTTCATCTAGAAAATGAAGAGGTTATTATTAACCATTCATGGAGTAATTTATCTCCAAATGAACAAGTTTTATGGTCAAACAAAGTTTTAGCATGGTTTATGACAATTTTTTATGGAAGTATTGGCCAAGCCGTTGCCCAGGGGACTTATAGTCAAGCACCATATTTTATTAAACAACAAATTGCCAATGCTTTTCAAAAAAAAGATGCAGAATTTAACCTTTCTTTTAATACAGTTCCCTTTGATCCTAGTCGAGAAGAGGTAGGAACATATTTTCGTGGAACAACTGATCAACGTTTTAATAATTCTTCTTATAAAATTACAGTGTATGGTTTACAAAGTGAGCAAGAACTGCACCGTCCTTCCTATATGCAGTTAGATGATGTAAATGGTTATCCCCTAAATTATCTTTTAACAACTCCAACGGATTTAACCACAACGCCAATTAATACTGTGATTAATCAAACAGTAGCTAAACAACTAAACTTACGCGTGGGAGATATGATTAAAATGTCAACAAATGGGCGAATTATTGAATATAAAAATGACCAGGGGAAATTTCAAAAGTTAGTCTTAGATGATATTAATTTTTCAAATATTGCGAATGCGAATGCCAATGAAACAAATGTTTCTTTAGCATTAGGAAATACTCAATTTGATTCAATTCCAAATTTAAAGGGACAACCAGCTTTCTTTAATATTGGTGGCCCTTCGGCCTTTACTAACCAAGTGCAAAATGGGAATGTCACCCAAATTAATGATGAACAAACTTATAATTTTAAGGTAGCTGGAATTTATGATGGTTATGGAGATCCTCGTGCTTATATTAGCAAAACTGCTGCTGATAAATTATTGGGTTATGATAAAACCCAAACAAAGTTATATGAAATTTTTTACAATGAATGATTTAATAAAACTAATCAAACAATTAAGGATTTTATTGATTTTACAAAGCTACCAAAAACATTAAATGAACTAGTTAGTTTAAGTAAAATTGATTTAAATGCAGCAAAAATTTTTAAAATTTTTAATCATGAATTTCCGATTTTTAATTTGAAATTATCTCAAGAAGATAATGTTGCTGATATTACTAATTCCTACACCGTTACTTCTGTGTATGGAGATTATACTACTGTTGGATTAAATGGTGGCGAATATAATGGCTTACGCTATTCAGTTAACGGAGAAGGAAGCACGGCAAATGTTTTACCATTATATGTTCATCAGCAATTACTAAGTCAAATCTCAGCAATTATTAATATGATTTTAATTGCCTTTGCCGTTTTATCATTAGTTATTTCCTTTGTTATTATCTTATTAACAAGTAATTTAGTTATTTATGAAAATCGTAAAACAATTGCCACAATGAAGGTTTTAGGTTATAGTGACATGCAAATTACCAATATTGTTATTGGGATGTATTTACCAATCATTGCCATTATGTTTATTATTGGGTTTCCATTAGGGTGATATATTATTCAAGCAGTTATTAATTATCTGGCTTATCATTCAACATGAGTTTTACCACTATTCTTTGCATGATGGTTAGTACCATTAGTAATGCTAATTGTTTTTGGAATTTATATTATTACCTTTATTATTGGCTGATATTCAATGCAAAAAATTAACCCAATTTATGCATTAAAAGTTAGTGATTAACAAGAAGTTCATAATTAATTATTATTTCATAATTTTGAAAAAAGTAATTTTTCCAAATGATATTTTTCCTTGGGTTCTTATGTTAAGATAATTCTACTTAGCAACTAATATTAATTAAAATTATCATTTATTAATAGAACCAAGCAAAATATTATCACTAGAGTTTGGAAGGAAGCGGAAATAAATGAAAAAGTTGTTATCAATATTAGGAATAATTGGATTATCAACTACAGCAACGTTTAATTTAGTTGCTTGTGATAATAATCAATCTGAGAAAGAAACTCCCAATTCAAAATTAGCATTAACAAAAGAAAATTGGGATGGTTTTATTGCTAATTATCAATGAGAATTAAATGGCAACAGTATTTTCAATGGCAAGAACCAAAAAAATAAATTAGAATTAAATTGAAGTTGAATGTTAGCAGCTTTAGGTCAAAAATTTAAAGCAGTAATTTCTGATCATTTTGACTTATCAACTATTAGTTCAAAAATATTTTTTTATACCAAATCAACAATTGACCAAGAGAGAATTTCTTTAATTACGGACCACCCCCAAACAGCTGATTGGAATAAATTTTATTTAGATTTAAACACAATTACTGATAAAGCTGAAAGTGGATTAGGAATTAATTTTAATGAAGTTTATAACTTAGATGGTTTCTTTGGCATTTATGATCAAGAAACTTATCACCAACATGTTGATTTAGAATTAAAAAAAGTTACATTTAAAGTAAAACTAACTGGGATGGAAGCAAATCCCCAACAGTTAGCAGATCAGATTGCGGGATTAACGCCTTATATTTATCAATTAAATCATGGTAATTTAAGCAAAGATGATATTGAACAAATTTTAAAATATCAAAATGGTGTTACAAACCAAAAGGTTTTTGATATTTTTAATAAACAATTAACAAATAATTTTAAAATTAATAATATTACAATTGATAATTCAACTTGAAATATTAATGAAATAAAACTCCAATCTTTACAAGTTGATTTTATTAATAAGATAAATAAATATTTAATAACTTTAAACTATCAAGTTAGTGTTCAAGTGGAACCTAAAAATAATATTTGGTCAACGGGTTCCCAAACTGCATATCTAGTTTTGGATAAATAAAATATTTAAAAATAGTTTAAACAAGTGATTGAATAAACTATTTTTTTTGATTAAGATAATTAAGGTTGAAAAAATAACAATTAAGAAGAAATGAGATGATTTAATGCCAATTATTACAATTAAAGGGGCTAAGCCAGAATGAACAATTGAATTTAAAAGAGATATGGTTAATAAAATTGCTGAATTAGCTAACTGTGATGCTAGTCGGGTTTCAGTTTGACACGATACTAGTCTCTGGGTTACTGCGAATGAAAATGAGGACCAAACACCGCCAAAAATTATTGTCACAGTCGAGTGAAAATCACGAAAAGGAATTCAAAATGAAGTTGCTGAACTAATTTATCAATATTTTAAAATCAGAACTCATCAACAAATTGATGTTATTTTTCGTGAAATTGATAATTTTTATTATGTTAATGGAGAACGCCGATAAAAAATGCAAATTGGAAAAATTAAACTGCAGACAAAAACAATTTTAGCACCAATGGCTGGAGTAACTAATGAAGCTTTTCGAATTATTTCACATGAATTAGGAGCTGGATTAGTTTATGCGGAAATGGTTAGTGATAAAGCAATTGTCCAAAAAAACCAAAAAACAATTGAAATGATTAAAGTTAATCCTCTTGAACATCCTATTTCAATGCAAATTTTTGGCACTGATTTAGAAACCTTTGTTATGGCGGCTAAATATGTTGATGAACATAGTGACTGTGATATTATTGATATTAATATGGGTTGCCCAGCTCCAAAAATCGCAATTAAATCACAAGCGGGAGCCGCGCTTTTAAAACATCCGGAACGAATTTATGAAGTGGTGAAAGGTGTTGTAGAAGCTGTTTCAAAACCAGTGACGGTAAAGATTCGGTTAGGATGAGATGAAGAAAATATTAACTGTGTAGAAGTTGCCAAGTTAATTGAAAAAGCGGGAGCCCAAGCAATTGCAGTACATGCTCGCACACGTAATCAATTTTATAGTGGGAAAGCTGATTGAAGTTGAATCAAGAAAGTCAAGACAGCCGTCAAAATTCCAGTGATTGGAAATGGTGATATTTTTACAGTCGAAGATGCCAAACGGATGTTAGATGAAACTGGATGTGATGCGGTGATGATTGCCCGGGGGGTGCAAGGAAACCCATGATTTTTTCAAGAAATTAACCACTATTTAGCAACCGGTGAAAAATTAACCTCACCAAGTATTGCAGAATGAAAACGAGTAATTTTTCGTCATGCTGATTTATTAATTGCTTTAAAAGGTGAAAGAATTGCAATTAGTGAAATGCGTAAAAACTTAGCTTTTTATTTTAAAGGAAAACCAAATGCGACAGATTATAAAGCACGAGCAACGCGGATTGAATCAAGAATTGATTTAGATAATGTTGTAAATGACTATATTGAGTATTATAATAATTCTTATAATATGAGTAAATAATTATTAAGAAATGGAGAAAAAAGATGGATAATAGAAATTTTAGTGAGCAAGAGAAAATTAGACGCGCTAAATTAGATAAATTAATTGCCAAAGGTGAAAATCCTTTTGTCATTGCCAAATTTGAAAGAACACATACTACCAAAGAATTGTATGCTGAGTTCAATAATTATACTAAAGAGCAACTAGAAACAATGGATGTTCCGGCTTTAATTAGCATTGCCGGAAGAATTAGAATGTTTCGTGAAGCCGGAAAAGCAACTTTTGCGACCTTGCAAGATCAAAATGGCACTTTTCAGATTTATGTTCGAAGTGATGCGATTGGGGAAGAAAAATATCAAGAATTTATTGACTTAGATTTAGGTGACATTATTGGAGTAACGGGAACAATGATGAAAACTAAAACTGGTGAGTTAACTGTGCGGGTAAAAACATATCATTTATTAAGCAAATCGTTAAAACCGTTGCCAGATAAATATTATGGAATGAGTGATATTGAAGAAAAATATCGTCGTCGTTATGTAGATTTAATTATGTCACCAGAAACAAAAGATGTGTTTATTAAAAGAAGTCGGATTATTTCCTTGATGCGTGAATATTTTAATAACAAAGGTTATTTAGAAGTTGAAACTCCTGTTCTACAAGTAATTCACGGCGGGGCTGCTGCTAAGCCATTTATTACCCACCATAATACTTTAGATATGGAATTTTATTTACGAGTAGCTACAGAGTTACCATTGAAAAGATTAATTGTTGGAGGGTTTGAAGGAGTTTATGAAATTGGGCGATTATTCCGGAATGAAGGAATGGACAAAAGACATAATCCCGAATTTACAACGGTTGAAATTTATATTGCTTATCAAGACATGAATTTCTTAATGGATTTAACTGAAAATACAATTTGTTATATTGCCAAAAATATTTTGAATGCTGATGAAACGGAATATGGTGGTCAATTAATTTCATTTAAACAACCTTGAAAACGTTGACATATTGTTGATGCAATTAAAGAAACAAGTGGAGTTGATTTTTGACAAAAAATGTCATTTGCCGAAGCTAAAAAACTAGCTCAGGAAAAAAACATTCATGTTGAAAAATTCCATACTAGTGTTGGACATATTATTAACTTATTTTTTGAAGAATTTGTTGAACCAATTTTAGTCCAACCAACATTTATTTATGGTCATCCTGTTGAAGTATCACCGTTAGCAAAAGCAAACGCTAGTTATCCGCGATTTACTGACCGGTTTGAATTATTTATTAATGGTCGCGAATATGCAAATGCGTATTCAGAGTTAAACAATCCAATTGAACAATATAATCGTTTTGAGAGTCAGTTGGCAGAACGGGACAATGGAAATGATGAAGCTCACGAAATGGATATTGATTTTATTGAAGCATTAGAATACGGACTGCCACCAACGGGAGGATTAGGAATTGGTATTGACCGGTTAGTAATGTTATTAACGGGACAAGATTCAATTAAAGATGTTTTATTATTCCCCCATATGCGTCCACGAGGGAAATAGGTGATTTTATGGCACACGGAATCCACATTGGATATTCTTCAATTTTAACTTTACAAGAAACAATTGCGGCAATTGCCTTAATTAAAGTTGAACTTTTAAAACGTTTTACTAAGGAATTTAACTTATTAGAAGTTGATTTTCCGTTAATTTGTAGTGAAGAGACTGGTTTTAATGATGATTTTAGAATTACTGAACGACCAATTGATTTTGATATTCAACCAAGTGGAATTGTGGGCGAAGTTTTACAATCACCCAATAAATGAAGAAGATATGCTGTTAAAAAATATGGCATTCAAGAAAACGAAGGGTTGTTAACATTCTCTAATGTTTTGCGTCGTGATATTAAACAATCCGATGTGAATGCTGTTAATTTTACGGAAATTGGTTTTGACAAACTATTAGGAAAAAATGTTTTTAGTTTTGACCTCATTCACACCACTGTTGAAAAGGTCTGAGAATGTTTGGGGGCAATTGAAAAAATTTTAATTAAGAAATATGATAAATTAACCGAAAAATTTGATAAGCAATTTAATTGAATTGCCCACAATGAATTGGAAAAATCAATGCGGCTATTAACTTACCAAGAACGGTTAAATAAATATACTCGTGAAAATGGGGCAACTGTCCTTTATGGGCTAGAAGAAATCATTCAGGATGGGATTTTAGTTCCGAATGAATCACAAGATACTTTTGATTGGAAATTATATGCCAAGATTTTTGTTTATAATTTTTATCAAGAAAAAGCAATTTGTATTGGTTATTGTGGAATTACTGTTGATAAAGAAGTTTTACAAAAACAAACAACAATTACCAAAGAAACTAATAAGATTAAAACCAAATTTGATGCGATGATTGCAACCAATGAATTACCAGTGACTTTAAGTTTTGGAATTTATAAATCACAATTAGATTTATACTTACTAGAAAAACAACATATTAGTGAAGTGATCTCCTCAGTTTGAGAAGATGACTTTATGGAATATGCAGAAAAAAATGAAATTCAGGTTCTTTAATAATGGATGCTACTTATAGTGCGATTATTGTGGGAGCTGGTAATTCACAACGTTTTCAAAGTAAAAAAAATAAGTTATTATTTAAATTAACCAATAATTTAACAATAATTGAAACAACTTTACAAACATTTTTAAATGATCAAAAATGTACTCAAATCATTGTGGGGGTTAATGATGAAATTTTTACTTATTTGCAACCAAAATATCACGATAATTACAGGGTTACTTTTACAATTGGTGGCAATGAACGTGTTGATACCATTAAAAATTGTTTATTAAACAATAAGATTATTAATGATATTATTCTAATTCATGATGGAGCTCGTTGTTATTTAACAAATGATTTTATTGACAAGATGTTAGATGACTTTGTTGCGAATGATTATCAAACCTTAATTCCCCTGTTAAGAATTAATGATGCCATT
Source organism: Spiroplasma eriocheiris (assembly GCF_001029265.1). Classification (NCBI taxonomy): domain Bacteria; kingdom Bacillati; phylum Mycoplasmatota; class Mollicutes; order Entomoplasmatales; family Spiroplasmataceae; genus Spiroplasma; species Spiroplasma eriocheiris. The sequence goes on from NZ_CP011856.1 coordinate 47,058, forward strand.
AAAAAAATTAATGATAAAGAAATTGTTGAAACAGTTCACCGATCGGAGTATGGGCTAGTTCAAACTCCCCAAATGTTTAAAACTAGTGTTTTATTGGGAGTATATCAAAATTATCAAAAAAATCCCCATAAATTAAGTCCAATTTATGATGATAGTCAATTAGTAGAATTATACGCTCCTGAAATTGCAATTCATTATTTTCCAGGAAGTAAGGATAATATTAAAGTAACTTATTTGGAAGATATAATTGATTAAAAACTTTAGGAAAATATTATATTTTATAATAATATAATGTATAATTTGTTGTGAGTTAATAATATAAAGTTTGGAATTATTAGCTCCTTGTCCGCGAAGGACCAATAGACCATAAGGAGGAAATTTTAAAGTGCGTAAATACGAAATTATGTATATTTTAAACCCAGAAAGTAATGATATTAAAGCATTACAGAACAAATTGCATGCTATTTTAGAAAATAATGGTGCAAAAATTGAAGAAATTGGTGACTGGGAAGTGATGAACTTAGCTTATCCAATTAAAAAAAGAAAAAAAGGACACTATACAGTTTTAATTGTTAATACAACAGCTCAAAATGTTGATGAATTTGTTCGTATTAGTCATATTGAACCAGATGTGTTAAGAATTTTAGTAATTAACACCGAAAAAGAAAAAGGATATCTTCAATCAACAAAATATGCAAAAACAGAAGTAAAAAACGATAAAGCCGAAAGAAATGATCGTAAACCTGGTGGTAAGAAATTTGAAAAAAAATGAGACCGCCCCGATAACAATCAACAACCTGCTGAATCAGAAAATCCAGTTAAAAAAGATCAGTAAATTATAAAAGGAGTACAACCAAAATGTTAAATAGAGTTACCTTAGTAGGAAGATTAACAAGAGATTTAGAATTACGAAATTCAGTCAATGGAAAACCATTTGTTGCTTTTACAATGGCGGTTAATAGTTCATTTAATGACCAAGTTGCTTTTGTACCATGCTTTGCTTGAAATAAAGTTGCTGAAAACATGGCCCGTTATTTAAAAAAAGGTTCGCTAATTGCTTTAGACGGTAGAATTCAAACTAGAACTGATAATAATAACAGTCAACAGATGACTATTGTGCAAGTGGTGGCGGATAGTGTGTCATTCTTAGACTCTCGTAATACTAATTCAACTACTAATGTTGATAGCATTCCAACTCCAAATAATGTTGATTTTGATAATATTACGTTTGGTGAAAATCAACAATCATCACCAAATCCCCAAAATGATAATGATGAACCAATTAGTTTTGATGGGGATGATGCCATATTATGAGATTAAGAAAGGAAGTCGACAATGAACCCAAAATTTAAAAGATTTAAAAAACAATGTTATTTTACTAAAAACAAAATGACTTATATTGATTATAAAGATGCTGAATTACTAAAAAAATTCATGTCAAATAATGGTCAAATTTTGCCGAAAAGAGTTACCGGAACTTGTGCTAAACACCAACGCATGTTAGCAACAGCTATTAAAAGAGGCCGCCAAATGGCATTATTACCATTTGTAATTGACTAGGAATAATGATGAAAAGAGAACTATTAGAGAATAAAATCCTCTAATAGTTTTTTTTCTTAGGGAAAGACTAAAATAAAACTTAAAAATAGTTTATAATTTAACTATTCAAAAACTATGGAGGGATTAAATGGAATTTTTAGCAAGTGACAATAGTAACCCACTACATGATTTTGTGGCAATTTCCCAATGACAATCTTTAGTTAGTATTGTAATCTTTTTTGGGTTGATGGTGTTACTATGAATCTTTATTAAAAAAACTAAAATTCGTTTTATGTACCGGGTAATTATTGGACTAGTTATTGGCTTAGGGTTTGGTACTGTTGTCCAAGCAATAAATGGTTTTCCTTATAATAGTGATCATCCTAGTAGTTCAATGATTGACCCGTGAGTTGATCCTAATGTTCCTAACCCGGTGGTTAATCCAATTTACCAATTATGGGTGCAAGAGTTATCAATTTGGGTTAATTTATTTAAAATGATTTTTATTAATGCCATTTTAATGCTAACAGTTCCGGTTGTTTTTTTAGCAATTGCCAGAGCCGTTGCTAGACCAGGCCATGATAAGAAAACTCGCCAGGGAATTATTATTACGGTGATAATCTTATTAGTAAATGTCGCCGTTGCTTTTACGATTACTTTCTTTATTGGTTGGGCTTTTAAAATTGGAGACGGTTTTACAATTAGTGGTAGTGGTAATTATGATGGTGATGCTTTCAAACCACTACCCCAAATTATTTGGGAATATGTTCCTTCGAATTTTATCGGTGCCTTTATTGGTATTGCCATCATTCCAGTAATGGTTATCGGGGCTTTAATTGGGTTAGCTGTTAAGAAATCAGCTAAAAAACATCCCGAAGATATGCAAAAAATTCGTGATGGCTTTGAAAGATGATGAACAATTGTGATGTCATGTTTAATGTTTGTGATTAAACTAATGCCTTATGCGGTAATGTCAATGATTACTTATTCAATAATTTCACGGCCAATTGGTTATCTTGGTAAAATTGGAATTGTAATTGGGGTTGCTTATTTATGTTTAGTTGTTGCTTTAATTTGACATACTATTACCTTAGTAATATTTGGAATCAATCCTGTTAAGTGATGAAAACATGCCATTCGCCCATTAATTCAGGGATTTTCAACCCAATCCTCGAATGCAGCATTACCAATAACAATGGATACTTTAAAAAATAATATTAAAGTTAAGGAAAGCTTAGTTGGAATTTTGCACCGCTATCAATGACAATGGGATTAACAGCTTGTGCAGGAGTTCAGTCGGGGATCATTGTATCTTTTATTATGAGTGCTGGGTTATATGATTTTACTATTGCTCATTTCTTTATTGCTTTATTGGTCACAGTAATTGCATCATTAGGAATTGCTGGTGTTCCTGGCACGGCGAGTGTTGTTACCGCCGGAGTATTAGGCGGATTAGGATTAGGAGCATTATACATGCCAGTTTATAGTATTATTGGGGCTTTGGATGGTCTCTTTGATATGGGACGAACAGGAGTTAACGTTACTGGGGGAGTTCAAGCAACAACGATTGCCGCACGTTTAACTCATGCTTTAGAAAGTGATGAACTTTTATTGTTTAATGGGAAGACTTTATTTGGTAAAATAAGAGCGAAGGTCCACAAAAAGAAAGAAGAAAAAAGAAAAACTAAGCAAAATGAATAATTTTAAAAATTAGAAAAGAGGAAAACATAGTGAAAGTTATTATTATTGGTGGTGCTACTGCGGGAATGACTACCGCAAGTAAACTAAAAAGAAATTTAAAAGACAAGGTTGAAATTGTTGCTTATCAAAATTTGAGTTATCCTTCTCTGGGAAGATGTGGAATTCCATATTATATTGGTAAAAATTTTGATGAAGCCAATATTATGATTGCTAGAACAGTTGAAAAATTCACTGAAGAAGGTATTACTGTTCATACCAATTATGAAATTACCAATGTTGATTTTCCCAATAAAACAGTAAAGGGAATCAACTTAATAACAAAAGAACCCATTGAAGATCATTATGATAAATTAGTGATTGCTGTTGGTGGAAGTTTAGATAAGTTAAACTTACCAGGAAATGATGCCCATAATATTTATGCACCCGCAACTTTAGAAGCAGCGGTTAAAATTCGAGAAGAATTAACGGATAAAATTAAAACAGTGGTTGTTGTAGGTGGGGGACCAATTGGTTTAGAGTTTTGTGAAAATTTTGCCCGAAATGATAAACGCGTAATTTTAATTGAAGAACAAGACCAAGTGTTAAAAGATTTAGTTGATCCTGAAATTGCTGAAGCAGTCCAAATGGAATTAGAGCGCAAAAGTGTGGAGCTAAAACTAAACACTAAAGTTAAAAAACTCCATGTTAAAAATAAAATGATTAACCAAATTGAACTAGCAACTGGGGAAATGTTAGATGTTGATTTAGTAATTTGTGCCTTAGGGTTTACTCCAAATACGCAATTCTTAGCTGATAGTGAAATTAGTATGAATCCTCAAGGTTCAATTGTTGTTAATGATCGGTTAGAAACAAATATCCTCGATGTTTATGCAGTCGGAGATTGTGTTCTTGCCAAAAATATTATTGATGGTTCATTAATGCAAATTCCATCCTCAACCATCTCAATTAAACAAGGGAAAGTCCTAGCTAATGTCTTAGCTGGTAAAGATGATTACTTCCAAGGGGCAATGGGAACAATGATTTTACAAATTTTTGATTTAGAAATTGCCCGAACAGGTTTCACCGAAGAATATGCAAAAAAATGAGTTATTTGTATGACACAATTACAGTTAGCACAAAAGATCATACAGCTTATGTTAAAGGAGCAAAACCAGTTACTATTAAAGTAGTATATGACACCAAAGAACAAATCATTTTAGGAGCACAAATCTTAGGATACCATCGTGCTGCAATGCGAATTAATGTCTTTATTCCCCTAATTTGATCAAAAACAAAAATTAGTGATGTTAAACATTTAGACTTACCATATTCACCACCTTTTAGTCGACCAATGGATGCGGTAACTATTATTTTAAATAAACTAAATGCGGAATTAGAATAGCACAAGTTTTAAACTTGTGTTTTTTTGATTAAAAAAGATAAATTTTTATCATAAAATATCAAATTTTATAAGAATAAAGATTATAATATTTTTATAGCAACAATATTGAGAAGGAGACTTAGGATAATGAAAACAACAATGAAAGCAGAATTACGGAAAGCAAAAGAAGGTCATTATGCGGTTCCCGCTTTTAATTTTGATAATTTAGAAATGTTAAAAGCAATTATTGAAGCAGCGGAAGAAGAACACTCACCAGTTATTATTATGGCCACTGAATCGGCCGTAAAGTATATGGGGTTTGAATATGTTAGTGCGATTGGGCATGCCGCGGTTGAATCAGCAACTGTTCCTGTTATTTTACATTGAGACCATGGTTTTGATATTGAACTAATTAAAAAGGCAATTGACGCCCAATATACTTCGGTAATGTTAGATGCCTCTTTGAAACCAATTGCTGAAAATATTGCCGAAACAATTGCCGTTGTTGAGTATGCTCATGCGAGAGGGGTCGAAGTTGAATCGGAAATTGGTCATGTGGGAGGAAAGGAAGATGATCGTAATTCCAAAAGTGCTCATTATACAACCGTTACTGAAGCAGTGGATTTTGCTAACAAAACTAAAATTGATTGTTTAGCAATTGCGGTTGGAACTTCCCATGGCATTTACCATGGGCCAGTTAATTTACAAATTCAACGGATTAGGGAAATTGCTGCGGAGGTTGACCAACCGTTAGTATTGCATGGCTCTTCAGGAGTACCTTATGACCAATTACAATTAGCAGTTCAGGCGGGAATTTGCAAAGTAAACATTGGAACCGATTTAAAAGTGGCAAATGCTAACGGATTACGAGAATGATTTGCTCAAAATCCTCAGGGTTATGATGCCCGAAAATTTGGGCGCTATGCAATTGACCAAACAAAATTAGTTGCAAAAGAAAAAATGCAGGTTTTAAATTCGTCAGGAAAAGGATAAAATAAAATGAAAAAAATATTATGTTCGTTATTATCATTAACACTAGTTACTTTACCTAGTTTATCAGTCATTGCTTGTGGAAACAAACTAAGTTACCACCGCTTAGCGAAAGATTTAACCGAGTGGGATTTAAGTTATGACAAGGGAATTTTTAATAATAGTCTGACCCAAGCAACTGTGAATAAATATTCTGACGCGATTCTTGCCCAAACATTCTTTTTATTTAACCCCCAGCAAGTATTGGAAGAATGTTATGGTTCAGCTAGTGCTGACCCCACCAGTGATTATTGTTATTTACCATTAGTAACTTTTACCAAAGATGTTCTTTATCAATATGAATTAAAAACTGCTAGTGATTTACAAGATTCGTTAGTTTATGTCAATGATAATAACCGCCCTGACCAAACAAAATCATTTCAAAAAATGGATAATGATTTAAGTTTTCAGTATCAGGTTGATAAGAATTCTTTAAAAGCAGGTGATGATCCGGCTAATCCCCAATGAGTTCATATTGCTGATAATGAACAAAATACACCAGGGTCATTTTCATTACGAATTAATTTTAATATTAAGATTAGCGCTCGGGATAATAATCCGGATGGTTATCAAAAATCAAAACAAGGAACAATTGTGATGATTTATAGTTTTGGATTATAAGAAAGGATATGAAAGGAACTATTATGCATAAATTTGAAAGACGGCAAAAGATTTTGTCAAAAATTAAAGAATCAAATTTTATTACAACGAAAGAATTATTTAATTATACTGATGAAATAGGCATTACCAATATTACTGCTCGTAGAGATCTCAAGGAACTGGAACTGGAAGGATATATTAAACTATCATTTGGGGCTGTTAAATTTATTGATAACTCCGATGGTAAAAAGTATGAGACAACACGGGAAGAAAAATTGTTAAAAAATATTGCTGAAAAAATTGCTATTGCCAAAGAAGCTGTCAAAGAACTAACTGAAGAAGATGTTATTTTTGTGTCGCCAGGAACAACCCTAGAATATTTTGTTAAGGAAATTAATAAGCCAATTAAGTTATTAGCAACCAACGCGTTAGAAGTTTTTCGGACTGCCACCCAAAATAAGAACATCCGGAATTTAATGATGATTGGGGGAAATTTTCGTCGCCGTAGTCGGAGTTTTTTTGGGACCCAAACTCAACAGCAGTTAAAAGACATGACATTTACCAAGGGAATTTTTAGTGCCACTAATATTAATGATGAATTAATGATTTATAATAATAATGATTATGAAGCTGAAACAATTATTGTGGCATTAAATAATTGTAAAGAAAAAATTGCGTTAATTGATAGTTCAAAATTTGGCTCAGTGGGGATTGCCAAATTAGCTTTATTATCTGATATTGATTGTATTATAACAGATAACAAAATTCCCCCGGAAATTAGTAAGAAAATAACAATTCATAAAATAATTGCCAATACCGATGTGTAGTTAATCAAATGGGTAAGAATGATAAATAAATTTCTTTCATTTGATTTTTTTGATAAAAATTTGAAAAAAAATTATCATTTTTGTTGAAAGTTTATCATTTTCGGAGTACAACATAAGTAGATGGATATTTTCCATTACAGTAAATAGAAAGGAAAGGAACATGCAAAGTACAAAAAAATCTCCTAGCAGAGAACCGTTTAATAAAAAAATGGAATCCTGAATGAATAAACACCTTGTTCCTGTCTTAAGAGTAGTTGCTGGGAATAAGTATTTGCGTTCTTTAATGGAAGGATTTTATGTAACTTTACCAATTATTATTTTTTCTTCAATCATTGGTATTATTATGTGAGTTCCTCCCGCATTTAAAGGCAATATGGCGTGGTATCCCCTGGTTGCACGTCAATGTTTAAACCGGATTTATGTTTTTACAATGGGCCTGGTCTCAATCTTCTTTACCGCTGGGATTGCAAGGGCCTTAGCTGAAAAAATTAATCAGGGTTTACCAACTAATCGTAAAATGAACCTTATTATGGTAATGTTTGCCGCAATTTCAGCAGTTTTTATGCTATCAGTAACGGTAACATTTACTTTAACAAATGATGGTAGTCAAACTGAAAACTTTGCTAGCATCTTTATTTCAAACTTAGCCGCCCAAGGGATGCTAACGGGGATTATTATTGGTTTAACAATCCCATGAATTTTTTACTTACCAGTTAAATATAACTGAACAATTAAATTACCTAAAGCTGTTCCCCAGGGAATTTCCCAATCTTTTTCTGATATTATTCCTTATGGTTTAGCAGTGTTGGTATATTGAGGATTTGGCTATATCTTCATTGGTATTTTAAACATGTCATTTACTGATGCGCTATTTCAAGCGATAAAACCAGTGTTTAGTGGCCTTGACTCCTATGGCTTTTTAGCGGCGATGGCATTCTTAACAGCCTTCATTTGGTTTATTGGTGTTCATGGGCCATCGGTTACCAGACCATTCATTACCCCTTTTATGTATAGTAACCTGGCTGATAACCAAGCAATTTTTGCTCAAGGTGGTCATCCCCACTGAGCTTTAACTTATGAATTTTCTTATGACTTTACTTCCAACAATGGGGGGAACTGGGGCCACCTTTGTGATTCCAATTTTACTAATTTTATTTGCGAAATCAAAACAATTAAAAGCCGTTGGTTTTGCTTCTTATATTCCAATTTGATTCCAAGTTAATGAACCAGCATTGTTTGGTTGCCCACTAATCTTAAATCCAATTGTGATGATTCCGTTTATGATTTTACCAATTATTAATGTGGTAATTTATAAATTCTTTATTGAAACGCTGGGAATGAACGGAGCAATTGTTGATGTGCCCTGGTCGATGCCCGCAGCAATTGTCGGTTTATTACTGGGAACGTCCTTCCAGTGGCAAGCTGTGGTGTTGTGGGGAATCTTATGTTTAGTTGATTTTATTTGTTGGTTACCATTTGTCTTATTGATGGATCGCTTAACATGTACCGAAGAAATTAAATCAGCCCAAGAAAAAGGGATTCCGAAACCAATGCACTTTAATTACTTTACACTCGCGCGCTTGCGCTTGGGGGCCAAACTAGACTTAAATAAAGAAAAACGTTTATTATTTACTAACCAATTAGCAGAATTTACAACTGAAATTAAAACTGAACGGGCAAATAATAAAGCTGCTAAAATTGAAGCAAAAAAAGCTTTAATTGCCCAAAATCAACAATTTAAAGCCGAAAAATTAGCGGCTAAAAAAGCTGGTGTTAAATTTAATAAAAATCTGGTTGTTGAACAATCCCAACCTGTTAGTCAACCTCTAACTCGTGATCAATACCATGTTTTAATTGTTTGTTATGGGGCTGGCACTTCGGCAATGTTTGCTGCTAGTGCAAATAAAGGGGCTGCTAGCCGCGGAATTAAAAATATTGTAATTGATTCAGCCGCATATGGTAGTCACCGTAATTTAATGAAAGAAATGGACTTAGTGGTATTATCACCACAAGTTAATGTCTATATCGATGAAATTGAACGTGATGCTAGTGCTTGAAAAGTTAAAATTGTCGAAACCAAAGGCAAACAATATATTGATTGCACCAATAATCCTGACCAAGCAATTGACTTAATTTTAGCAAATTTACCAGATTATAATTTAGAAACAAATTAACTGTAAGAAAAGAGGAGGATCTTAATGAATACGAAAACGAGACGGAAAATTTCCTTGTTATGAACAGCAATTTTATTAATAACAACCATTATCATTTGTGCAATTTTTTATGTTGTTGCTGGACAAGAAAAAACCAGCCAAATGCTATGATTAGACTTCTTAATTGAATTTGGCTTATCAGTTGGTAGTTTTATTTGTTGTTATAGTGTGCCCTTTTGTTTTAACCGTAGTCGCTACCCATTTGTAACTTGTCAACCAGATGAATTATATGATAGTTTTTTAGCAAAACTATCTCCTTATGGTTGAATATGATTATTTGTTTTTCCGTTCTTATTAGGAATCACTATCCCAACAGTTTACTTAGTTTTGTCGTTAACTTCTAGTTTTAATGATGAGACAATTAATATCACCAACCGTCTCGTAATTTATTTTATTAGTATCATTTTGATTCTTATCAATAACTTTGTTTTTATCAATATTATTAAAAAACTCCAAATTAATATTAATAATGATTTTGAAACTAAAAGATAGAAAATGAGGAATTAGTAATGACAAAAGAAAAAATTAGTGAATTAGGTTTAGAAATTGTTGCTTATTCAGGAGATGCGCGTAGTTGCTACTTACGAGCCTTGAAATTAGCAAAGCAGGGAAATTTTGAAAAAGCTGAACAAAAAATTGCCGAAGGGGAAGCAGCAATTAATGCTGCCCATCAACGGCAAACAGATTTACTCCAAGCAGAAGCGCAAGGAAATTATAGTGATGTGACAATGATTATGGTCCATGGTCAAGACCATTTGATGACAACCGCATTATTGCGAGATTTAATTAATAATCTGTTAGATATTTATCGTGAAAAAAAGGAGGGATAATATGAAAATTGCCATTGGCACCAATAAATTTCTTGGTCATTTAGAAATGATTAAAGACTTATTAACAGATTTACAATATGAAATTATTGATGTTAATAATAAAGTTCCAAAAGATATTTTTGATGCGAGTTTTGAAGTTGCAAAATTAGTTAATGACCACCAAGCCGACCGGGGCATCATTATTGATGAATTTGGGAATGGTGGCTTTATGGTGGCCGCTAAATTTAAAAATAATATTGTTGCCCAATTAAGTGATGAACATTCAGCCCACATGACCAGAGAACATAATAATGCTAATATTATTACCCTGGGTGCTGAACTAACTGGTGATGAAGCTCTCAAAGCAATTGTTACTCGTTATTTTGCAACGGAATTTGCGGGGGGGCGTCATTTAGTACGGACTGATATGTTAGGTGAATTATTAAAGGAGGAACAGTAAGATGAAAGTAGCAATTGCTTGTGATCATATTGTCACTGATATTAAAGATAAAATGGTAACTTTTTTACGCCAAGCGGGCTATGAAGTAGTTGATTGTGGAACTTATGATTTTGTGCGCACGCATTATCCAATTTTTGGCCATAAAGCAGCTAGTTTAGTTGCGACTAACCAGGTTGACAAAGCAGTTATCATGTGTGGAACAGGAGTTGGAATTTCAAATGCTGCCAATAAAACAAAAAATATTCGTGCAGCCCTTGTCCGTGACTTAATCTCTGCCCGCCAAGCGGTAGAGGAATTTAATGCCAATGTAATTGCAGTTGGGGGAAGAATTACAGGGATTGGTTTGATTGAAGAAATTTACCAAACCTTTTTGGAAACTAAATACCAGCCAACGCCTGCTAAAGATGCGCGGATTGAAAAAATTAATGCGTTAATTACCCATGATAATTATGCCGATAATATTTTTGATAGTGAAATTCAAAAATGACAAGCCGGTTATTATCATGATTAAGAGAGGTGAACCTGGATGAAACGAATTCTTAGCCTATTAACTGCAATTAGTATTAGTGGAAGTTTACCAATTACTCTCGTTAGTTGCAATGCACAGCGTTCAGTAATGTCATTAGATGATAGTAGCAATGATATTTTGGCAAAAGATCATAGTTTTAGTTATCATGATATTACTTACTGATCTTCTGATGCGATTAATTCCGATGCCTATAAAAATGGGTTTATTAATAATTTAACTAATGCAATTAAAGATGGCGGTAAACAAGTTGATTATAATGAGTTTGTTAAAAATGATGGAAGTGGACAAGCTATTGTCTTTAAATTATTGGCAGCTTACGAAGCCAGTTCAAATACTGGTTCGGAAATTAAAAAATATAGTGATATTAAAGTTTTGGAAAATGATTTTAATACTATTATTTATGACCAGGATAATAAAGCAACCGCAGAGTTTAAAGATGGTTCGTGGGTTAATGTCCCTGATCATGGCCAAATTAAAGCAGAATATAAAGCAGACACTAAAGTATATGTGGTGACTTTTAGTATTCAAATTGATGTTAGTACAAAGGGCAGGGCCGACAAATTTGTTGGAACTCGTCGTAATATTATTGGAACTAATAATAAGGATGAAAGTAAATGAACTGATATTACTGGAGCATTTGCGAGTGATCAAACTAGTACGAATTTATTAGTTGATAGTAGTGATAGCCACTTTAATAAAGGAAAAATCCTTAAAAATAATAAATGGTATATGACAAATTCCTATGACTATCGTTATAAAGTTCAATTTTATTTTAGTTTGGCATAATAAAAAAATATTTGGTTTAAAATACCAAATATTTTTCATTTTTTTGAAAGTAAAAACCAATATTTTCAAAAAAAATCCTTGAATTATCCTAAAAAAATAAGAAAATAGTATTACGAGGAAGTGCAAAGGAGATAATTAAGGATGTTTTATCGTTATGAGGAAATTGATAACCAGATTAATCTTAACAACTTAATTAAATCAAAAGAAACTGATGATATTTTCTTTACCAAAAATAGTTATTTATCAACTAAAATTATTAATTTGTTTGAACTTTTATATGCGTTAACTGTCGATGGTGATTATAGCTTTGAAACATTATTACAAGGAAAATCTATTAGTTTACAACCATTTAAAATTGAATATTATCCTGCCTTTAAAAAAGACTTGCAACAAACTTTATGAGTAATTAAAAAAACAAAAGACTATCAAAGTAATGACCAGGTGTTTAATAAATTATTAGCAAAATACCCCTTTTTAAATATTTCGAGTTTAAAAAATAAGTTATTAACAGCAATTCAAAAATTTAAAAAGGAAAAATATTTAAAAGCGGATATTTATTTATGAATTGATGATTATTTGGCTTTTATTTTAAAAAAATTTACGAACATTTATAGTAAATTAAATTTAATGATTAAGCGAAATAATGGTGATTTAAAACTGGGGTTCCCATATGTCCAGGGTGTTTTTCAAAAGAGAAAAGTTTTTCGTTGCCCACTTTTATTATGAGGGCTACACCTTGACCAGACCCCAGGGGACATTACCTTACAATTAGATTTCAATAATATTGTGATTAACCCAATTTTTCGATGAACAATTTTAAAGGCGAATAAAATTGCTACAAGTCATTTATTAAAAATTATTCGTTTTTATGATGTCCGTAATGCAATGGAAGTGATTGAGCGTGCCAAATTATTATCAGAAGAATGGGGAGCAAAATATCTTTACCAGTTTTCATATTATGTTACGAACGCAACGGAAATGAATTTAATGAGTTATCAAAAGCCCTTACCAATTTTAAGAAAAGATAGTGTTTTTAAGGAATTTCTTGAAAAATATAAACTAGGAGAAATTGAAATTTGTTATGCAATGTTTTTAGGTGCATTTAATTATTAAATCCGATATAATTTAAAAGCAATAAAGTTAGGAGAAACATAAAATGTCAGTAAAAGATGCAATTGAATGACGAAAAACAGTCAAAATATATGATGATAGCAAAGTAATCAGTGCAGAAGAATTAGCAACAATTATTGAAGCAGGACGAATGGCTCCTAGTTCAATGGGATTAGAAGTTTGTAATATTGTTGTGATTAAAAATAAAGAAATTAAAGCAAAATTTGCATATGATGTTTTAAACGGGTCAAATGTTGAAAAAGGTTTAAAATGTGATACTTTGGTATGTTTAGTTGGTTATAATGCAAACTATTTAGTTTCCGATGAATTTTTAAGAAGCCGTTTACACCGGAGCGAAGCATTAGATGAAAAGAAACTAAGTGAAACTATTGAAAAATATCGCCAGTATTTAGAAAACCATGATAATTTAACTAGTTATGTTGATAGTCAAGTTTATATCACAACTGCTTTTATGACCCTGCAAGCTGCTGATTTAAAAATTGGAACAACAATAATTGGGGGATTTAATGATCACCATAGTAATGATTTATTGCATGAACTTGGTTATATTGATAAAGATATTAAACATACCGTATTATTATTAGCCCTTGGAAAATATGATGAAAAAACAACTGGGGCAACTTTTGCTCGAAAAAGAATTAGCACCGAAGAATTTGCAAAGATTGTTAAGTAATAAATGTTTGCAAGTGTAAAAATTAAAAGAATAAAATAAAAACCAAATAAAAACAACAAATAAATCTATTGTTTTTAATAAAATATATGTTATTATAATAAATGTCGTAAATTAATATACCAAGAAAGTATATTAATCTTAATAAGAGAGGTGAGTATTGTGGCAAAAAAAGGCATCCATCCAAAATATTTTGATACTAAAATTACATGTACTACTTGTGGAACGGAATTCATGAGTGGATCAACTAGAGGTGAAGAAATTAAAGTTGATACTTGTTCTTCATGTCATCCATTCTACACTGGTAACCAACAATTTGCGAATGCAGCAGGACGAGTTGAACGTTTCAAATCTAAATTTAATAAAAAAGAAGAAATTGCTAAACAAACTGCCAGTTTATCAAAAGCACAAAAAGATTTAAACAAAAAAAATGCAAAAGATAAAAAAGAAGCACCCGCAACTGCCGATAAATCAGAATAAAATAAATAAGACACCATTAATTAATGGTGTTTTTTTTGCTTATTTCGGTATAATATTGTATATTTAGAATAAATAGAATGTTGGTGGAAAAATGGGTTTAGAGTTTAATAATATTGTTTATAAAAGATATAAAAAAATTATTTTTAATGATTTATCTTTTAGAATTAATAATAAAGAATCTTTAGGCGTTTTTTTTGAAAATAAAATTAGCCAACGTTATTTTTTAAAATTTTTATTAGGAAAGAAAAAGGTTAATAAAGGGACAATTTATTTAAATAAAAAAAATATTACAACATTATTAACGAAAGAACGTAAAATTGCTTATGTTCCCCCAGCTGCTTTCCGTTTAGGATTTTTACCAACAAAACTACGATTAACTTATAATATTTTAAAAACACCAAAGTTTTTACACGAAGCAACAATCAAATATTTAAAAAATAAGTATGCTTATCGCGAATTATTAGCAATGGATAATGATAAGTATCGCAAAGACTTAATTAATAAAGTTGATAAAATTCTGGAAGAATATATTTATAATTCAATTAAAATTAAAGAACAATGAATGGAAAACTACCGGAATGCAATTAAACTTTTCCATGAAAAAGAGATTAAAAAAGTTTTAAAAGAAGATGTGACGGGAATTTTATTTCAGACTGTTAAAACTTATGTTTTAAAAAAAGAAGAATTAAGAATTCAAGAAGGTTACTTAGCATTTTTACAAGCGTTATGAGATAAAATTTATTATATTTCAGAATTAGATTATTCGTGTGATTGTAAATATGTTGCTAAACGGCGAAAATTAAAAGTTAAATTATTTACTTTTAATGAAGCAAAATTAATTTGTGAAAAATATCTTAAAATTTTACGAACAGAAATTGTTTACCAGCGTTACCATATTTTTAAAGCGCGGAAATCTTTAAAAAAATATCGTTTTAATGTTGTTAATATTTTAATGAAAGATAATCAAAAAAAGGAAATTTTAAAAGCAATTTTAAAAAAAAGAAATAATAGTATTTTAAAAACTTGAATCCAACTTTCAGATGATCAGTGGTATGAATATAATGAGAAGCAAGAACAGTTAATTGTCACTTTATTACCCGATGAGGCTTCAATTATAAAGGGAAAAGTTATTGAATATTTTCACAAATATCATTTAGCAATGTTAAATGACACGTTTATTACAAAAAAAGAAGATTATAGTGAATTAATTGAGAAAACTAAAAATAAAATTGTAAGCGTTTCTAATCAAGCATATAATTATGTTAAAGAACTAATGTTTGATTTAAATATTAAGATGAATTGACTAAGATTAACCAAAAATTTAAGTAGTTTTGACCACACCAAAATTCGGTTAATTAATGCATTATTAGCTAAAAAAGAACTAATTGTTTTGCATCATACTTTTGATAACTTAACCCAGAGTGAAGCAAATGAGTTATATAATATTATTAATAATATTAAAAGTTATAATCCTCAAATTACTGTTCTTGTGATTGTTAAAAATGTTGAAAATATCAAAAATTATGTTAATGGATTTCTACTATTTGATAAACAAAATCATTATAAAGTGATTTCCCAAGTGGAAGCCACGACTACCCCGATGACATTGGAATTATACAAAACAATGTTTGCAACTTCCGAAAATATTTTTCAGGGAATTTATCATTTATCCAACAAAACAATACAATTAGATGATATTATCATTAAAGCGGCTAATTTACCTTTAACAAATAATCAAGAGTATATAATTGCGATTAATCCAAAGTATCTTAGCTTTGAAAAGACAAAATTATATAATAAAGAAACCGCTTTGCATTTTAAAGGGAGTGTTAAAACTGTTAAAAAATCAGGCGGAGCCATTGTTTGCTATTTTGAAACCCATCATAATAAGATTTTTAAATTAATTGTTGATAATCAACAATTAAATTTGCGAAAATTAACAATGATTTATTTTGAAAAAGGAGCAGTTTTGGTATATGATAAAGAAACGCAAAAATTATTAGGAATTATCTAAGATAGAAAAGAGATGTTAAAAATGCGCGAAAAAATGGACTTGATCTTAGCAAAAATTAAAGAATACGACAAAATAATTTGTTTACGTCATATTTCTCCAGATGGGGATGCTTATGGCTCATCATTTGGGTTAGCTAATTTTATTAAGGAAAACTATCCAACTAAAAAAGTCTTAACAGATGGGGAAACAAATGATAATTTATCATTTTTAGGGGTTCCCGAAAAGTTAACAGCTGCAGATTACCAAAATGCGTTAGTAATTGTCACTGATACTGCTAATACTGAACGCATTGATAGTTTGTATTGGCAAACAGCCCAAGAAGTTATTAAAATTGACCATCATCCTGATGATACCCCTTATGGAGATCTTTCCTGAGTGGATGCGAAACGAATCGCTGCTTCAGAAATGGTGAGTGAGTTAGTTTTTCATAGTAAATTAAAAGTTTCATCCCAAACTGCGCGGTTGCTATACACGGGAATTATTACTGATTCAAATCGTTTTTTATTTCGTAACACCACGAGTACAACTTTAATTCTGGCAAGTAAGCTTTTAGCAACTGGTTTTGATGTGCAAGAAATTTATCAACATTTATATTTGGAATCATGAGTTAATGTGAAGTTTAAAAATTACTTACAAAGTTTAGTTGAAATTAGTGCGCATGGTGTTGGATACATTAAAATTACCGATGAGATGTTACAACAACATCAAATGGCATATGATCTTGTTAAAGGCTGAGTTAATATCTTAGCTAATATTAAAGAAATTAAAATTTGATTATTTTTTATTGAAAATAAAGCTGAAAATTTTGTTAGTGTTAGTATGCGCAGTCGCCACTATAATGTTAATAAGGTTGCAAAAAAATACCATGGCGGAGGACATTTGCTAGCAAGTGGAATTAAAATGCCAAACTGGAATTGGTGGGTCGCTATTATTAACGACTTAGATAATTTAATTATTAATAATGATGTTGTGGAGGGGGCAAATTAAAATGTATTTTTTAAATAGAAATGCCAAAATTGGGTGAGTTGAAGTTATTACGGGTTGTATGTTTGCAGGAAAAACCGAAGAATTTATTCGCCGGATTGTGCGCTTAAGTTATGCCAAATTTAAAATTCAGGTTTTTAAACCAGCAATTGATAATCGCTATAGTAATGATAATGTTGTTAGTCATAGTCAAAAATCAATTAAAGCAATTTCAGTTAATAATACTAAAGAATTATTAGCAAATCTAGCACCCGATACGGATGTGGTAGGCATTGATGAAGTTCAATTCTTTGATAATGAAATTGTGAAAGTAGCAGATGATTTGGCTAATAAGGGAATTATTGTGATTGTGAATGGTTTGGATAAAGATTTTCGGGCTGAGCCATTTCTAAATGTTGAACAACTAATGAGTAAGGCAGAAGAAGTTAAAAAGTTACATGCTATTTGTGTTAAATGTGGTAATTTAGCTAACCGTACGCAACGATTAATTAACGGGAAACCCGCTAATTACCACGATCCAATTGTTTTAATTGGTGAAAAAGATAAATATGAAGCGTGTTGTCGCCATTGTCATGAGGTTGTTTACTAACAACTTCTTTTTTTTGTAATGGGAAATGAAAGAGTGATATAATTTTAATATGGCTTTGAATCGAAAAAAAGACATATATAAGGGTATTAGTATTGTGGAAGGAGACATAGTTGTTTTTTGACATAAAAATAAAGGATTAACACCAATTCGACATCCGTTTATTGTGATTGAAGTCAATCAAAAAGGATTTAAAGCATTACAAATAACATCAGTTAAATACGATGAGCATGATAATCTTAAACTTAGTTATTATCAAGAGCAATTAGTTCGCAATGATAATTTTGTGCAAGTTGATGAGCGCAATGGGTTTAAATATCATTCATTAGTTATTTGTGATACATATTAATTTATTAAATGAGGAAAAGACAAGTATGAATTATCAAAAAAAGGACATATTAAACCTAGTAGTAAGTTGTTAGAAATTCAAGCAAAATTCTATGGATATAAAAAGCGTATTCCCGCCTTTTTATCCAAATTACCAATTATCTAAAATAATATTAAATAATGTTAAGAACTAAGGAGGATATACTTATGCCAAATAAATCAGGGTTAAATGCCGAAGCAATTTTCTTTACGGGAGCCAAACCAAAAGTTGTCTATAAAGAAAAAGTCCATTTTGTTGAAAACTTACCAATGAATTCCCGCCTTACTTTATTTAAGGAATCAAATTTACAAGAAGGCGACTATGTTGTGGTGGGAGTTAATGTTTTTAAAGTAAGTTTAAGAATTATTAAAAAACACCCGGTTAAAAAAACTTTTGAAAGTGGGGAATACCGCCTTTCCTGAGTTGATGCTTTAGCTAATTTGCCAAAAATCCAAACAATTGTAAATGAACATAAATAAGAAATTCTTTGCCTGAATTTCTTATTTTAATTTCAATTGATAATTAATAAATTATTTAAATAACTATTATTCTTTAAAAAGATATATTATATAATTGTTAAGTATTAAATAGTAATTTGAGGTGGGAAGAAAATGAATCAGAAAACAATTGACCGTTTAGAAACAATGTTAAAACGAAAACAACAAATTGAGGGAGAACTAGTAAATCCAGAAATTGTTAATGATGTTAAAAAACTGACAGCACTATCAAAAGAGCAAGCACAAATTGCTGACATTGTTGATGTTTATTTACGATATAAAAATATTTTGCAAAATATTAAAGAAGCAAAACTGATTTTAGAAACGGAAAAAGAAGAAGAATTAATTGAATTAGCAAAAGAGGAAATTAAAACTTCGGAAGTAGCGAAAGAAGAGTTGGAAGCAGAATTAAAAATAATGTTATTACCAAAAGATCCCAATGATGAAAAAAATGTTATTGTAGAAATTCGCGGAGCTGCTGGCGGAGATGAGGGTAATATTTTTGCTGGTGATTTGTATCGAATGTATTTGAAATATGCGGAGCAACAAGGTTGAAAAATTGATGTGATTGAAGAAAATGATTCAGAAGCAGGGGGATTTTCCGCAATTTCTTTCATCTTAAAAGGTGACCGGGTTTATTCAAAAATGAAATTTGAATCGGGAGCCCACCGGGTGCAAAGAGTTCCGAAAACTGAAAGTAAAGGACGAGTTCATACTTCAACTGCTACTGTGGCAGTTCTTCCTGAGATTGAAGAAGTTGATTTTGAAATTAAACCAGCTGATTTAAAAATTGATACTTACCGAGCTTCTGGCGCTGGTGGACAGCACGTTAACACTACTGATTCTGCTGTTCGAATTACCCACATTCCAACCGGAACGGTGGTAACTTCCCAAGATGGTCGTAGTCAACATGATAATAAAGCATTAGCAATGCAACATTTAAGAAGCAAACTATATGAAGAACAACAACGGAAAATTAATGAAGAACGTGGTAATTTACGAAAAGATGCCGTTGGTACCGGTGATCGCAGTGAAAAAATCCGCACTTATAATTATCCACAAAACCGGGTAACTGATCATCGCATTAACTTAACTTTGCAAAAATTAGATCAGATTATGGAAGGCAATTTGGATGAAATTATTACAGCATTAATGAATGAAGAACAACGTTTAAAAATGGAAGGTAATTAATGACTGTTAATGAATTAATTAAAAAATCAGAAGATTTTTTAGCGGATAGTGACTTTATTAATTATAGTGCTGATATTAAAACATTAATTGCATATTATAGTAAAACAACAATTTCAAAATTATATGCTTGTCAGAATGAATCAATTCCTTTTGCTTTTGATCAGTATTGACAAGATTTAATTGCTTACAAAAATGGTAAACCAATTCAACACATTACAAATGTGCAATTTTTTTATGGTTATAATTTTTATGTGGATAATAATGTTTTAATTCCGCGTTATGAAACAGAAGAATTAGTAGATGAAGTTAATAATTTAATTGATCAATATCATTGGGATGATCCCCACAATTTAACTTTAATTGATATTGGAACTGGTAGTGGAGCGATTGCTATTAGTTTGGGGTTAGAAAATCCCCAGTTGAAAGTGTATGCGAGTGATATTTCCCCTGCTGCCTTGGCAGTTGCGGCAAAAAATATTAACATCTTAAATGCTCACAATGTTAAGTTATTAGAAGGTGACATGTTAGAACCGTTTGTTAAAAATAATATTAAAGCTGATATTTTAGTGTGTAACCCCCCCTATATTCCCCAACACCAAGCAATTAGTAAGCGTGTTAAAAATTATGAGCCGCATGTTGCTTTATTTGGCCAAGAAGATGGGTTATTTTTCTATCGAAAAATTTTTGAAAATTGACAAGCAGTTGTAAAAACAAAAGCAATTTTATGCTTTGAATATGGTTATGACCAAAAAAAAGATCTCGAAAAACTAGTTAAACAATTTTTTAAACATTCCCAATATAAATTTATGAAAGATATCAATAAAAAATGAAGAATGTTATTTATATTTGTTTTGTAGTAAAATATATACAATCAAAAAGTTAGTAGTGAGGTCAAATCAATGAATGAAACTAAGAACGCAAAAAAATGGAAGATGATAGTCACTGCTTTTGCAGTAATTTTGGCCATTATGGTTCCTTATTTCATTTTTATTTTTGTTTCACATAGTGATAATGTACTAAAAGAATATTTTCAATTTTTAAAAGAAGTCCCAACTACAAGTTTACAAACATTTACAGATCCACCGTTACCATCAAAACTTTATATTTTAGTTTTTCCCTATATTGCTTTTGGGTTATTAGGAGTAACAATTTTATTTGCCTGTTTTTATGCTGGTTTTCACCACCGTGTTATTTATTTTCGTAAGGAGTTGTTTTTAATTTCCATTATCTTAATTTTAGGGTTGTTGTTTGCTAGTTGTTTATTATTTTCTTTCGCAGAATATCAATATGGAATTTTTAATGATTGGTGTAAATCAATCAAGGGTGGTTCGGATAAATTTAATGAAATTTTAGCGCATATTGATTCATTAGTTCCTACAACATTACCAAACCGTGATCAAGTAATTGATCATTTAATTAATTTAGCAACAGGAACTGGCACTCATAATCCCTATCCTTTTGTATGAATTGGGATTAACACCATTTGATGAATTACTGGCTTACAAATTTTCTTTATTATTTTTATTACCTTACGAACAAGTTTTAAAATTGAACAATTATTAAGTACAACAATAACAATTCAAAAAAATGAAGAAATTACTGTTTTGAAAAATACTTTTAACCAGGGGTTTGCGAAAAAAATTTTAGGGTTATTTCTAATTCCAACTGAATTTAACATTTCATTATGAACAATTATTTTTTCGGTTGTTATTTTTGCTCCTTACTTAGGCTATACTTTTAGTATTGCAATTACTTCAACACAAGCTTATCGTTTTTTATTATATTCATTTATATATCCTAAATTAACAAGAAATATTATTATTCCGGGAACAACCGATTTAAATGACTTACCAAATAAAGAATATTATGACACAATGGCTAATCATGCTCCGGGTAATTTTTTTCTTATTGTAAACTTACCAATTATTGCAACTGCCTTAATTGCCGCGATGTTATTTGCTTTCATTTTTGTAATGCTAAAAAGACCTAATTTATCAAAAGTCGGATTTATTAGTTTATATAGTGGTTTTTTAGCGATAGTTTGTTTTGGATTAATTGTCTATTTATATTCACAATTTTCACTAGGACGGTTAGTTGAGTTTTGAAATAACCAAAGTGGAACTTTTAAACAACAGATTACCACAAAAATTTTTGGAACACCTAATATTAGTTACTTTTGAGTTCATGGGAATGAATTAATTGCGAGTGGGATTCTTTCGTTCTTTTTTTTAGGGGTCTTATCAATTATTGCCATTTCTCATATTTTAAAAATTAAAAAACAAGATCAAACAACCAAGATTGTTCGTCAAGTTTAAGCCATTATTTAATTAAACTTTAAAATAATGTTTTTTTCTTCTATAAATACTTCTTAAACTTTAAGATATAATTAAATTAAAAGATAATGAGGGATTGTTATGAAAATTTATCATCTTGCCGACAAGAAAAAAATTATTGCAGCATTTAAAGAACAGCAAGTATTAATTATTCCAACTGATACAATTTATGGTTTTGCGTGCACCATTGATAATTTAACAGGTAAAAAAAGAATTTATGAGTTAAAACAACGTTCGGAAAAAATGTACTTATCATTAGTAGTTGATTCATTACGAACAGCAAAAAAACTAATTAAAATTAATAAAAATGATTTGAAATATTTTAAATCTAAAAATTCAATTACTATAATTGGTGAAATTTATGCGGGAGTTAATGACCAATACCATATTACTTTTGATAATACGATTGCGGTGCGGATTACAAAATGGAAATGATTAAAACAAATCTTAAAAAAAACAGGACCAATTTTTGCTACCAGTGTTAATATTACTGGCCAACGTTATGGAAAAGAACTTAATGATTTTAAAAATTTTGCGGTAGATGTTATTGTTGATAATGGTTATTTAGATAACCAACCATCAAAAATTTATAATGCTTTAACAAGAGAATTTGTTAGATAGGAGCTAAATTAAAAAATGAAAAAGAAAAAAAGACCATGGTTTAAAATTATCAATTTTAGTGCAATTAGTATTTTATTTGTGTTAACAATTATTTTTTTGGTGCTCTATATTTTATATCCAGGTAAATATGATGTGGCATTTTTCATTTTTGTTTTTATTTTTGGATTGTGAATTGTGATCCTCTTTACTGGAACATTTTTATTTTATAAAAAAGATGATATTGCAGAAGGAGCAAAAAAACTAGTAGCTGATTATAAGAAAAAGCCTAAAAATGATGATGAAGATCCAAGTGATGATCAACCATCAGTCGAAAAAGAAACTAAAGAAGAGAAAATTAAGCGTTTAGAAGAAGAACTTAAAAAATTAAAAGATCCTGAAAAATAAGGATTTTTATTTTGAAAAAAGCATAATATCATACCAAATTGTAAATGGAAATGCAATTTTTTTTCAAATTTTTTTTATAAATTATGTTATAATTAATACGTGGATAAATGATGCAGGAGGGCTAGACATGTACATCAATCCGTATGAGAGAATGAAAAACTTAAAACTTAATACTGACGAGGATGAAAATAAGGCAACAAAAGAATTTGATTATCGAAATCTTGTGCGAGGAAGAAAAAATAAACCAGAAACATTTAACGAAGGATTGGATTTAGAAAACCATAATTTACAACAAAGTTTTCATAATAACGATCAAACGACAGCAACTCAAAAAATCAAAGGTGCAATTTCTTTAAATAGTTATGAAATAATTCGTGATATTGTTAAAATCTTTAAAGAAAAAGATAGTTTAGTGCAATTTTTTTTAACTCTAAATACTAAAGGTGATAATGATGTTATTACTGAGTTATCAAATTCATTTTTTTCAGTCCCATTAGTTAATTTAGATATGGCAAAAATTGATTTATATGGTTCACCATTTTTATTTTTGTTAAAAAAAATTGTAAAGGGGCTGCCACAAGTCGGATTAGAAGATAAAAAAGTCTTATGGGATCGTGTTAAATTATTCGCCAGAACATTAAAAAGCAACGAAAAAAGTAACAATACCTCTGATTCAAATACCGCGGTTATTATTAATGAACTAGAATTTGATGATCCGATTGAATATATTCGCAAGGAATTTAGTGAAATAATTCGGGCTTATGAAATTAAAGAAAATATTATCATCTTGTTTAATAATGTTGATCTTGTTGGTTATGAAAAATTCCGTGAATTATTTATTTTAATTCATACTATTTTCAAAGGACTGACAACATTTAAAGTGATTACGGGATTTAATCCAATTTTAGTGGAAAGTTTTATTAAAAAGAATTATGATGAAAGCTTAGTTAACGAGTTAATTAACCATGAATTACAAATCTTTGACCGTAAGTACAATTTACTTACAAATGATAATTCGGAACAAGATTATGGGCAACAACCAGAAACAATGACAACACCAATTGACAATAGCGAAGAACGGCTAGATCAAGAAGAAGACACAATTGGTTTTGATTATTGAGCACTACGTGGTGGGCGATAAGGTTGTAGGAACATAGAGAGATTTTTAGGAAGGAAAAAGAAAATGTTTATATTTTTAGTTACATTTGGTTGAATATTATTCATTGTTGGGGCAATTGTCCAGATTTTTGCCGCTATTATTCAAGCTTTAGTAGTCGCTAAAGTGACGCTTCCCGGTACTATTTTTGATATTAATGATGTTTTCCAAAAAACAATTTTTAAACAAGATAAAATTATTGATACCTTAGTTGGAAATGGATGAACTTATGCAATTATTGCCTTATTGTTATTTACAGCATTGGTAACAATTACATTAGCATCATTCGAATTAGCAAGAATAAGAAAAGGACAACGCATTGCGAAGCCATATATTAAAATGTTTTTTGTTGCATTAATTATTGCATCATTAGTATTTGGCAAAGTATCAGCATTAATCATGCCAGCCTTTATCTTTGTTGGATTATTATTTGTTGAATCAACCCTATTTGATGTTGAGGCGATCCGCAACTATGCTGATGAACGAAATATGATTATTGTTTACCGTGAGGACAAACGTTTTGAAAGAGAGGTAAACAAAGAGGGAAAGTATCTTGGAAGCGTCACTTCGGGAGTTGGAGCGACTACCGTCGAGACCGCAGACAGCGCAACAAATTTCAAAAACAATGACTTAACAAACGGGGATGATAATAACAATGGAGCATCACCAATAACTAAGAAAACACTATTTAGAAAAGCTGAATTGGATGACATATTTAATGTTGCTAACGATAAAGCAAACGAAGCGGAAATTGCTAATTTAATTAATGATATGAATCGCCCGGCAGAAGCAGTGCAAAACCTAGTGTCTTCAAAACCTAGTGATTTAAAAAACTTAACAACTGAACCACTTGCGAGCCCAGTTGCAACAAAAAGCAACCAGGATGAAACTAAACCGCAAGAAATCATCTTGCAAGAAACAGTTGGTTTTTCGCCAAATACATATGATTATAAAAATGATCAGCCAGTGGCAGTGAATGCAAATGTTGAAATATTAGCCGACTATGTTGAACCAGTTGTAAATGATAATCCAGAAGAACCAGCAACTGCCGTCCCTAACGAACCAGCGGTGTCACCATCAAGCGTTGCAGAAGATGATGTTTTAGCGAATGGAAATGTGAATTCAAATTTTGATGAAGCACTTAATGATATTATTGAAAGTAATGATCAAGTTAATTATTCTAAAAAAGAACAAAAGTTATTTGCAAAATGAGAGCAATTATATCAACAAGCAAAAAATTTACAAAATGAAGTTGACGAAGAAGCCCAAACAGTTTCTCAACCAACAAAAGCAATTAAAAAGAAAGCTAAAATTTATAATAATTTAGCTAAAGAGGCCAATACCTTAGCAAATAAATTAAATCTTAGTTCAGATAAACAATTAAAATTAATGCAAGTTACTGAAATTTTTGGCAATGCTTCAATGAGCACCGAAGAATTTATTAACGATAATGTATTAGATTTTAATTTAGACGATGTATTAAGTGATGATCTGCCCGAACAAGAACCGATTGAACAAGGTTATGATTTTCAAGAAGAAGTACCAACAGAAAGTGAAAATTCATTTATGACAAATACCCCTGATGAAACACCATCAACTGGTTCCGAAGATTTAATGGGAACAATTAAAGAAAATATTGCAGAAGATGTCAAAGTAATCAATGATGAAATTGCAGTGTCAATTCCCGATGTACCAACTGCCAAAAAAGTTGAAACAGATGATATTAATGGTTCAGAGTTAGAATTTGAATTATTAGAAGATAAGCAAAGCTCTGAAGATAATTTAGAAGAATATAATAATGAAGATGAAAATGCAGAAAGTGCATTTCTAAAACATTTAGAACAACTTGACCATGGGATTACTGAATTTAATGATTTAGATAATTTATCAGCCGAATTAGATGATATTTTAACCGATAATTTTGATAAATCCCAATTAGATGTTTCCGTTACTGAACCAGTTAAAGTTACTAGCGAAGGAGAAAATAATGATCAAGTTGTATCATCTGCTGTTATTGAAGAAGAACCAACCCCAGTTGGTGAATTATTAAATGAAGAAGTGAGTTCAGAAGAATTTGCGGATGAACCAACAATTGAAACTGTTGCAAGCCCAATCCCATCAGAAACACCAATTAGCACATCTTCGGAACCAGTAATTCAAGAGCCAGTTATTTCTAAACAAGTTAATGTTGAACCTAATTTTGAAGATGAAGTATCTTATAGTTTGGATGAATTAGATAATAAAATTATGAATGATGATTTTAGTGATTTAGAAGATGAAGATGTTTTAGCAAATCTTAAAAAACAAAGTGACAACGTTTGGGAGGAAAGTTCACAAGGGCATGCTACTCCGGTTGCTAGTGAGATTCAAAACCCAGTGTTTAAAGAAGAACCCGTTTCTTCACCAGGGCTACCAACAAATCAAATTAGTGAAGAACTTAGTCATTTAACGATTAATCAGACAACTTTTGCTAGTCAATTTAATAATAAAATTGATAAGTTAGAACAGTTAATTATTAATTCAACAAATACGCAACTTGAACAAGGACAGTCATTGGAAAAAATCCAATCAAATATTAAAGACTTAACAATGAAGTTAGAATTATTAGAGGAACAAGCAAATGACTTGGCCAAAAAATTTGATGAAGATGAATTACGACAAATTGAACTTCGTCGCGGAGTAACGCCAATTGACCAGTTCTATCCAAAGGTTGATGGAATGAGTTTTGCTTCAGCGCGTTATAATTTATATAATCGTACTGGATGTTCAAATACCTATGGTGCGTTAGCAACCAGTGGGGTGTCTCACCAAAGCGGTGACTTATACCAAAATAAAGATCCAAAACGAAAAGTTCAAGATATTTTAGGAACAGGTATGAACCGAGTAGACTATAACCACATTAATTTACATAATATTTCAAAATATACTAAACAAGACATTCCGTATGAAACAGATTGCCCATTATGTCAAAAAGCAAAAAAATAAAAATCCCATTAGGGATTTTTATTTTATACTTAATTTTTAATAAAGATACATGCCACACCGGTAATAATTGCTAAACCAGCTGCAATTGGGACTAGGATAACTGAAAAGATAACTCCGACTTTAACTGTTTGGTAAAAAGTAATTTGTTTGCCCATCGCATCTATCATATCTTGTGGGGCACCGCTCGTTTCTGCCGCTGTTTTTTGATCTTTTAGACTATCAATTAAATCTTGATAATCTTTTGAAAGAACATTGTCAACTCCGGATTCGATTTCTTTTGCCTCATTACCAATTGAAATGTTTTTAGTAACGGGAGCTAAGTATTTATAACCGTTCACTGATCCCCCCATCCCATCATCAATTTTTACTCCTAAACATCCCAGGCCAATTACTAGAAAGATAATAGTTAGTATTCAGAAACCAGCCATTGCTAAAAGAACTTTTTTCTTCATATTTCTTTACCTCATTTCTTTCTATTTTTGATACTAAGTAAATTTTATTAATAAACAGGGAACAATACAATTATTCGCTATTAAAAAAATTTTTTAAATTATGAAAATTAAGTTCTAACTAAGATTTCTATTCTTTTAAACAACAATGGCAAAGATTAGTTTTAATCGAGATTTCATAAAAATAAATTTTAATTGTAAAAATATTATTTTGATATATAATGGTGGTAGAAATGAAGCGGTACATTCTTTTCTACGGAGATTTCTTGAAAAAAAGGACGGAAATTCAGATTAAAAATAAAGGCTAGCATTTTATTATTTAATTAATGACAATTTTCTTTGCTTTTAAGTATTCTTTTTTAATTAAGAAGTTATTTTTAGAAAAGATAATTCGTTTCTTGACTTACAATCTTATTAATTTAAAATTTAATTAAGCAATAAAGTGAAGAAAAGTTGGTAGTTGTTAGTTCTGATAAGGGCAAGGAAATAATACATTAAATAATATTGCGATCATTTTTATATGAAAAAAGTACTTAATTGAGAACAAATTTAAAAATTATATAGGAGGTTAATGGAATGAAAAAACTTCTTGGATCATTAATGGCATTGTCACTAGTGGCAACATCAGTAACATCAGTTGTTTCATGTACCAAAAAATACACTTTTGATAGTGATGTTTGAGTTATAACTGATGGGGGAACAATCAGTGATAATTCATTTAATCAATCCGCATGAGAAGGAGCTAGTGCTTATGTGGTATCTAAGCAAGATCCGACTCATTATGGACCTGGTGATAAATGAAAAAGTAGTAAATGACGAGCAAGTTATTTTGAAGCAGCTTCACAAACAACATCTGATTTTAGGATGGCATATGTAACATCTAAAATTGCGGGAGCTAAAACAATGATTTTACCAGGGTTTAACCATGGAAATACCATCGGTTGGGCAGCAAATCTTGCTGATAACCTAATTTATATTGATGGTTCTGGTCAGGGAGTTCATTTAGATATGGATAAAAATAAACCAGTTGCCAAAAATATTATTGGTTTACAATATGAAGCTGAATCATCAGGTTTTTTTGCTGGTTTAGCAGCAGCAGTATATCTAAATGCAAATGTTAAAGAATTCGGTACTGATCTTAAAATAGCCACATACGGGGGGATGGATAATCCTGGGGCTGTTTCAAACTATATGTGAGGATTCTTAGTTGCTTTTGATATTTTTAACAAAATTATTAAAGAAGATCCAAAATATCCTAAACTAGGGGCTTTAAAATCAACAGTATTAAATCTTGTTAATACTTTGAACCCTGATGCCAAAACATTACAGTCAATTAGTAAAGTAGAAAATGTTCTAAATCCGGATGAATCATGATTTTCTCAATCATTTGAAGCTGGGCATGGAAAAGATATTTCTGACTCATTAATTAGTAAAGGGGCAAATGTTATTTTTCCAGTGGCGGGGCCACAAACCCAAGACACAATTGATCGGATTAAATATAATAAATCAAATGCCAAAATTGTCGGAGTTGATACTGAACAATCAAAAATTTATGGTGAATATTATATTATTACTAGTGCGCTAAAAGAAATTGCAACATCAACTCAAGATGCATTAAAAAATATTTATTCTTTAGCTTGTGGATTTGACCCAAGTTCAAATAGTTGGAATAAACCACAAACAGATACTTGTTGAATTAATACCGACCAATCTTCGCTTCACCACCCAAGTTGAACTGGAATTGAACCAACAAAATCAATTCCTAAAACAGTTACTGAGTTAATTCATAACACTAGTGGGGATAGTACGAAAGATACGGCGTTTGATAAAATTGTTGCTGTGCTAGAAGCAGTTTATTCAGTTGGAGTTGGTGGAAACAAGCCAGTGGCGGCAAAATTCTTCCCTGGTACTTTAGCCAATACTTACCAAAGCCAAAATGAATTAAAAGATTATATTTGACAAGCTATTGAGGATAAATTGTAGGAGGCAAATTGTATGAGTAGTCAAAATGAATATGCAATTGAAATGAATAATATTACCAAAATTTTTGGCGAATTAGTGGCAAATGATGATATTACTTTAAAAGTTAAAAAAGGTGAAATTCATGCGCTAATTGGTGAAAACGGGGCAGGAAAATCAACCTTAATGAGTATTTTATTTGGATTATACGAACCAACAAAAGGTGAAATCTTTGTAAATGGGAAGTCCGAATATATTAGTAATCCCATTAAAGCAAATAAATTGGGAATTGGAATGGTGCACCAACACTTTAAACTAGTAGATATCTTTACTGTGTTAGATAATATTGCGTTAGGACATGAAAAGATTACTGGAAAAGTGTTTTTGGATCGAACTTCTGAAATTCGGGAAATTTCAAAAATTGCTACAAAATATAACTTAGAAGTTGATTTCCGGGCAAAAGTTTCTAATATTTCAGTTGGAATGCAACAACGGGTAGAAATATTAAAAATTCTTTATCGGGGAGCAGATATTCTAGTATTCGATGAACCAACAGCGGTTTTAACACCCCAAGAAATTGAAGGGTTATTAAATATTATGTTAGATTTAAAAAAAGATGGTAAAACAATTATTTTTATTTCGCATAAATTAGATGAAGTTAAAAAATTGGCTGATAGTGCTACGGTTATTCGTAAAGGAAAAGTAGTTGATACCTTTAGTGTAAAAGATAAAACCCAAAAAGAAATTGCCGAAGCAATGGTTGGTCGTCAGTTAATTGAAATCAAGAATACAGGGGTCAAACCACAAGATCAGGTTCTTTTAAAAGTTGAAAACTTATCAATTAAGAAAAAAGGAATCACTAAAGTAATGGCGCTGGATAACTTTAATGTTGAAGTGCACGCTGGTGAAATTGTGGCGATTGCCGGAGTTGAAGGAAATGGACAGTCGGAATTGGTAAATGCAATTACTGGATTAGAACATTTCCACCAAGGAAAAATTCTTTTTAATGATATTGATGTTACAAAAGTATCAATTCATCAAAAATATGAAAATGGAATGTCTCATATTCCTGAGGATCGTCATAAACATGGGTTAGTATTAGACTTTAATGTTATTGACAATGTTGTTTTGCAAAATATTGATGAAAAACCATTTTCAAACTATGGATTATTAAACAAATCTGCGATTCAGTTATATGCTCAAGATATTATTACTAAATATGATGTGCGGGGTGCAAACTCAGGATTCGCAGTTGCCCGAGGATTATCAGGGGGTAATCAACAAAAATTAATTATTGGACGAGAATTAAGTCGTAAACATAAAATTTTGGTTGTGGTCCAACCAACACGGGGATTAGATGTTGGGGCGATTGAATATATTCATACTAAAATTTTAGAAGAAAAAGCAAATGGGAATGCAATCTTACTAGTTTCTTATGAATTAGAAGAAATTATGGGATTAGCAGACCGGATCATTGTTTTACATGCTGGTAAAATTAGTGGAGAAGTAGCTGGTAATCAAGTAAAACGTGAGGAAATTGGATTAATGATGGCAGGTACATATCACCAAAGTAGCAAAGGAGAAGGTAAATATGAATCAAGCAATTAAAAACAATTCTTGGTTGCTAACGCAAAAGACAAGAATCTTCTTTCGTTCTAATGAGTTTAAAACAAAAATGAACTATGTAAAAGCTTCAATTTGTGCCATTATTGCCGGAGCAATTTTAAGTTTCATTATTATTGGTGCTAATGATGCTAATCCACTATTATTTTTTAAATATGTTTTTTCATTAGCATTTCAACCGCTAATGTTAGATCAAACATTAACGTACTGAGCAATTTATATTGTAGCGGGGTTATCTGTTGCAATTGGATTCAAAGCCGGATTATTTAACATTGGAGCGCCAGGCCAAATGTTATTAGCCGGAAGTATGAGTTTAGTGTTGGGATTAAAAAATCCCCACATTTCACAGGGGGGGGGAGTTGTTAGTGCATTAATCATTTCCATTCTAGTTGGTTCTTGTTTAGCTGCAATTGCCGGAGCGTTAAAAGCTTACTTTAATATTCATGAAGTTGTAACAACAATTATGTTAAACTGAATTGTTTGATATGTAATGAAATGGATGTTTATGAACCAATCATTTGGGTTATGAGAAGCAAGTAGAAACTCAACCAAAGATATTACCCAAGTTACTGATAATTTTAACTTGGCACTAAATGGTCAAAACTGAATTATTCCCTTTATTATTGCGATTATTCTATTAGCCTTAGCAATCTTTGTTATTAACTACACAGTGTTAGGATTTAGAATTAAAGCAGTGGGAAAATCACGTGATGCTTCATTATATGCCGGGACAAATGTTAAATTCTATATGATTGTTTCAATGGCAATTTCCGGGGGACTCGCCGGCGTCTTGGGAATGCTTTATTACATGACCCAGTCAACGGTATTACAGTTTACCACCGATGCCTTGCCAACGGTTGGATTTGATGCGATTGCGGTAGCATTAGTAGCCTTTACCAACGGATTGTCCATCTTGCCAATTGCTTTGTTATGGGTGATTATTAAGACTTCAGCGATGTCGACCACCCAACTTCCAGCGTTCCAAATGTCAAAACAAATGGGACAATTAATTTTCGGGATTATTATTTATATGACAGCTATTTCAGCGTTATTTATCTATTTAAAACCGATTTTATGAATCCGTCGTTGTTTTAATATTTACCATAATAAAGACGCACGGAGTGAATATCAAAAATATCGATTAAAAATTAAAGAATATAAAAAAGAAATTAAAAATATTAATAAAGAATATTATGTTCAACTAAAAGCTTTAAAAGCAAAAGGTAATAAAGAAGAAGTTTTAAATTATAAAGAAGAAGTTAATAGTCAATTAACTAACTTAGTTGGTCGCATCAATAATTTAAAAACTGAAATTAATTTCTTTATTCAAAAACGTTACAAAGATTCATTTATGGAAGGGCGAAAAGCAATTCGTACTAGTTACAACAATGCTATTTTTGGTTCAATTGCCGCCGCCATGGATCGCTATGTGCAAGCGAATACCGAATATACCTTGAAAAAACAACAAGTTGCTTTTGCCAAAAGACATTATGAACAAACTGTTAAAGAGTTAACCGGAAAAGCAAAACATGAATGTTATGAATTATTAAATAATTATAAAAAAGATGCTTATTTGCAGTTAACTAATTTACATTCAGCGTATAGTGAATTAATTTCACGTCAAAATGAGGAAATTAAAGTATTAAAAGAAAGTTACTATCCAATTTTTGATCAAATTCATCATCAATATGAAAATGACCATGTGTTATTAAAACAACATGAAAAAGAAACAATGGCAAAATTGAATAGTGAAGTTAAAGCGTTAAAAGTTAAACATAAACAACAATTATATGATTTAAAACAACAACAAAAAGTTGTCAAACAACAAATTAAAGCACAGCTAAAAGAATTAAAACTAGCTCGTGATAATGATCCAGTATTAAAACAACAAGTGGCAACAATTAAAGAAAATTTAAACCTTAAATTGCAAGAACTTAAAAAAGAACACCTTGCTAATTTAGGAAAATTACGAATTGAGCAACGAAATGAATTGCCAGAATTACGTAATAAATATAATCACGAAGTATCCTTAATTATTCAAGCGGTTAAAGATGACAATAAATTATTACGTCAAGAATTACTTCGGAAAAAAGAAACTTATAAAAAAGCAAAATTAGCTCAGAAAGGGGGGCAATAAGATGCCAGCTGCAGGTCAATTATTTGCCAATGGTTCCATATTATTTGCTGTTTTATTAATTGCATCAATGGCTGGACTTTATTCAGAACGCGCCGGAGTTGTTAACATCGCCATTGACGGGATGATGATTATTGGGGCTTTAGTGTATGCTTTATTAGGAAAAGCCTTTGCCCAACAGGGAAATGCAATGCAATTAGTAGCATTAGTAATATCTTCAATGATTGCCGGATTATTTGCCGTCCTTCATGCGTTTGCTTCGGTCACCTTGCGTGCCCAACAAGTCGTATCCGGGACCGCTATTAACTTGTTAGCAACCGGATTAGGATTGTTCTTTGTAACAATTCCTTCGTTAGCACCTGGAAACATGATCCAAACTGGATTTACAACCATTGGAATTGATAAATATCAAATTGTTAATATCTTTGTTATTATTGCCGGGGTGATTGCTTTATTCACATTCTTCTTCTTTAGATTTACTAAAAGAGGAACACGCTATGTGGCAGCCGGGGAAAACCCTAATGCCATTGATGCAGCGGGAATCAGTGTTATTAAAACTAGATATGTAGCAGTAATTATCTCAGGATGTTTAGCAGGTTTAGCTGGGGCAATGTTTACCCACTTTGTGTCAGGACAATTCCGTGGTGATGTCCAAGGACAAGGTTATATTGCCTTAGCAATTATGATTTTTGGTCAATGAAGAATTCAATATATTACTCTAGGAAGTATGCTCTTCAGTTTCTTAATTGCGTTAGCTAATAGTTTATGAAGATTTACTGGTTGAAATATTGCTGATCCTTCAAACCAATTATTAAAAATTATTCCATTTGCCTTAGCTTTATTAACAATGGTCGCCTTTTCAAAATATTCGAAAATGCCGAAAGCCGATGGAATTCCATTTAATAAATCCTTACGGTAAGAAAACTTTAATATTTAATTATCTAAAATAAAAATACCTATTATAATAGGTATTTTTATTTATAAATGGACAATTAAAGTTGTTGTCCTTCTTTTCAATATTTTTTTACGGCGGCTAATAGTTTTTCATCGTATTCTGCTTCAAGGTTTTGATTTGGATCATTGCTTTCTTTTTTTTGAATGATTTGGTGTTTCAAGACATTAAGATATTCATAAATATCTTCCCCTAATGTTAAATAGCGGTTAACAATTTCTATGGCCTCTTGATCCACATTTTTAGTTTGGACTGTTTTCATAGTTATTTCCTCCTTCTATTATTATAAACTTTTCTGATTATAAAAAAAACAAATTTCCGCTAAAAAATTATTACAACTAAAATTTTTAGTGATGTTGGTTAATAACCCGAAGGATATATCTGCTTTGAAATTTGCTTTTTAGTTCAGAAAAATTTAAAATATAATTATCCACAAATAAGGAGGGATAAGATGGCAGATTTTGATCCAAGATGTTTTAAATGTGTTAATGAGCAAGAAAAAGCGGGAAAGGGAGGAGCTGCTGCGAATGTTTTATTTAATAAAATGAAACAAGGAATGGTTGGTTCAGTAAATGACGAGATTTATGTATGTGCTCGTCATAAATAACCTGAGATTTTAATAGAGTAAATAGTCTTGATTTTTAAATTAAGACTATTTTTAATTTTAAAATAAAACCAAATATTTGTTGACTTTTTTACAAAACCAATATAAAATTTATAAGCATGTATTGTGAAAATTTTGAAAAGTGAGGTTTAGAAATTAATGGCATTAAAAGAAAAAGAATTTGGGCATTACGCTAAAAGAATTGATTATACAAAAGTAAGTGGGAATTTGGACCTGCCTAACTTAATTGAAATTCAAACTGAGACGTATGATTGATTTAAAAAACAAGGAATTAGCCAAGTGTTCGAAGAAGTATTTCCAATTGTTGGGCATGAAGGAAATGTTGTTTTAGAAATGTTAGATTGAGAATTTAGAGAACCACGACGAACAATTCCCCAAGCTAAAGAAGAATCTAAGATTTATGAAGCACCAATTTATTCAAATTTAAAACTAACAATTAATTCAAAAGATTTAGAAATTGAAAAAGGAATTATTAAAGGTGACGCTGAATTAATTAAGTCATGAATTGAAGAGAAAATCGGGCATAATATTACTATTTTGAAAAAAACAGCTGATGTTGTGTATTTCGACATCCATTCAGGTGATGAAGAAGCAACTTGCATTGCAACAATTAAAGAACGCACAGATTTAAAATTAGTCATTGAAATCACAATTGAAAAAATTGGTGAAGTTTTTTTTGGTGATTTTCCGTTAATGACTGGAAAAGGAACTTTTATTGTTAATGGTTCAGAAAAAGTTGTTGTTTCACAATTAGTCCGTTCCCCAGGGGCTTATTATAAGAAAGATTTTAACCGTAAAACCGGAGAAAACATTTACTATGTTGATTTAATTCCGTCTCGGGGAACATGGTTGGAATTTGAATCAGATATGAAAAAAATTAAGGCCGGGAAAGAAGAACGTTTTGATACTGTTTATTATGTCAAAATTGATAAATCAAGAAAAGTTTCGGTTGCTAGTTTATTTACAGCCTTAGGAGTAACTAGAGAAACTGTTTTTGATATTTTTGGTGATAATAAATATGTTGGAAACACTTATGATTTAGAACAATATAGTGGTGATATTAACTATGATCAGCAAGTAGCAGTCCAAGAAATTTATAAAAAAATCCGTGCGGGAGAAACTGCCACTCCTGATGGAGCTACTAAATATTTATATGGATTATTATTTGATAAACGTAAATATGATTTAACAAAAGCCGGAAGATTCAAATTAATTCAAAAATTATCAGTTGAAAACCGAATTTATAATAAGGTTTTAGCAGAAGATATTAAAGATGTTAATGGTAAAGTAATTTTTAGTGAAGGAACTTTATTTGATAAAGAAAATGTTAATAAATTAAAAGAGGTTTTAAAAGCGGGGGCATGTTTAGAAGAAGTTTACTTTAATACTGAAATTCCAGGGAATAATAGAATCCAAAAAATTAAAGTATATGTGGATAACGAATTAAGAAATCAAGTTGAAAATATTATTGGAATTGATCCGAATGCAACAGATGAATTTGTGACGGTACCAGATATTTTAGCAACTTTCTCATATTTATTAAACTTAAAACATGATATTGGAGAAGTTGATGATATTGATCACTTAGGAAATCGTCGGGTTCGGACAATTGGAGAGTTACTACAAAACCAATTTCGAATTGGGCTTTTAAGAATTGAAAAAAATGTTAAAGAAAAAATGTCAACTTCAAATATTTTCAAAATGAAGCCATCAAATATTATTAATAATAAGCCTTTATCAGCAATTATTGGTGAGTTTTTTAACTTGTCACAGTTGTCACAGTTTATGGACCAAACTAACCCCTTAGCAGAGTTAACAAACAAGCGCCGGTTAACAGCCTTAGGACCAGGTGGGTTATCACGTGAACGTGCTGGTTTAGAAGTACGGGATGTTCACTACTCACACTATGGAAGAATTTGTCCAATTGAAACTCCAGAAGGACCTAACATTGGATTAATTAATAACTTAGCAACTTACGCAAAAATTAATTCATTTGGTTTTATTGAAACACCATATCGTAAAGTAATTGATAATAAAGTTACTAGTCAAAATGATTATTTAACCGCTGATGAAGAAAAAAATTATGTGGTGGCGCAAGCTAACATTCGTTTAAGTGATAAAGGTGAAATTTTAGACGACCAAGTAATTGCTCGGTTTCAAGGCGAAAACATTATTGCATTACGAACTGAAGTTGATTATGTTGACGTGTCACCAAAACAAATTGTTTCAATTGCGACAAGTTGTATTCCGTTCTTGGAAAATGATGATGCTAACCGGGCATTAATGGGAGCTAACATGCAACGACAAGCAATTCCACTAATTAATCCCCAATCACCATATGTGGGAACCGGAGTTGAGTATGCGGCTGCGAAAGACTCAGGGTTAGCAATTGTTTCCCAATATGATGGCGTAATTGATTTTGTTGATGCAACAAAAATTATTTTAAAAACCAAAGAGGGGTTAAAAACATATAACCTAGATACTTTTGTGCGTAGTAACCAGGGAACTTCATTAACGCATGTTCCGTTAGTTAAACAGGGCCAAAAAGTTGTGAAAGGGCAAATTTTAGCAGATGGTCCATCAATTGATAAAGGTGAATTAGCCTTAGGACAAAATGTTGTAGTTGCTTTTACAACTTGAAATGGTTATAACTATGAGGATGCGATTATTGTTTCTGAACGGTTAGTTGCGGATGATGTTTTTACTTCAATTCATATTGAAGAATATACAATTGAAAGACGCCAAACAAAACAAGGGGCCGAAGAAATTACGAGAGAAATTCCTAATATTTCTGAAAATGCGCGGAAATTCTTAGATGATGATGGGTTAGTTATTATTGGAACTGAAGTTAAACCAGGTGATATTTTGGTGGGAAAAGTTACTCCAAAAGGGCA
This sequence comes from Spiroplasma eriocheiris, assembly GCF_001029265.1. Taxonomy (NCBI): domain Bacteria; kingdom Bacillati; phylum Mycoplasmatota; class Mollicutes; order Entomoplasmatales; family Spiroplasmataceae; genus Spiroplasma; species Spiroplasma eriocheiris. The sequence goes on from NZ_CP011856.1 coordinate 84,946, forward strand.
AACTCAACTGTCACCAGAAGATAAGTTATTACAAGCAATTTTTGGTGAAAAATCAAAAAATGTTAAAGATAATTCTTTACGAGTACCAAATGGTGGGGAAGGAATTGTGCAAGCAATTAAACGATTCCCACGTGAAAAATATGAACTAGCAGCGGATGTGCTAGAAGTTGTTAAAGTTTATATTGTTCAAAAACGTAAAATCCAAGAAGGAGATAAAATGGCTGGTCGTCATGGTAACAAAGGGGTTATTTCAAAAATCTTACCAATTGAAGATATGCCACATTTAGAAGATGGAACCCCAGTTGATATTATGTTAAACCCATTAGGGGTGCCATCACGGATGAATATTGGGCAGGTGCTAGAAATTCATTTAGGGATGGCAGCTAAAAAATTAGGACAAAAAGTTTCAACGCCAGTTTTTGATGGAATGACAAATGATGAACTAATTGAGTTAATGGATAAAGCAGGGATGAAAAACTTTGGGAAAGAAATTTTAGTTGATGGTCGTACTGGTGAAAAATTTGATAACCCAGTTTCAGTGGGAGTAATGTATATGTTAAAACTATCACATATGGTTGATGACAAATTACATGCACGGAATGTTGGCCCATACTCATTAATTACCCAACAACCATTAGGAGGAAAAGCCCAAAATGGGGGACAACGTTTTGGAGAGATGGAAGTTTGGGCGTTGGAAGCTTATGGAGCAGCGCATACCTTACGCGAAATTTTAACTATCAAATCTGATGATATTAAAGGAAGAACCCGTGCTTACGAAGCAATTGTTAAAGATAAGAAAATTCCTGAACCAGGAATTCCTGAATCATTTAATGTTTTAACGCGTGAAATTCAAGGGTTAGGGTTTAATATTCAGATGATTGATGAAGATGGAAACATCAAAAATATCAATAGTTATGATGATGAAGATAGTTATGTAATTGAAGAATTAACTGATACAACAATTGATGAATTTGAAGATGAGTTTGATATTTCAAACTTTATTCTAAATAACGATAATATTGAAAATGATGAATTTGAATTGGATATTGAAGAAGATCCAAATGCAGATGAGGATAGTTATGATGATGGTGACCATAACCCCATTAAACCAGATTATCAAAGTGATGAAGAGTAGGGAGGCAAAGTAAAAATGGTAGAAAATAATAAAATGAAAAACGGACGCATGATTAAAATCGGCTTGGCTAATCCCGATGATATTCGTGGTTGATCTTATGGGGAAGTTAAAAAACCCGAAACAATTAACTATAAAACTTTAAAACCAGAACGTGATGGTTTATTTGATGAAAAAATCTTTGGTCCAACCAAAAATTTTGAGTGTGCTTGTGGAAAGTATAAAAAATCAAAAAACAAAGGTAAAATCTGTGAACGATGTGGGGTTGAAATTACTGAAGCTATCGTGCGAAGAGAAAGAATGGGTCATATTGAATTAGAAGAACCAGTTACTCATATTTGAATGCTAAAAGCGGCACCAAGTCGGATTTCTCTGATTTTAGATATGAAAACTAAAGAGTTAGAAGAAGTCGTTTACTTTGTTTCTTATATTGTTTTGGATGCTGGAGATGCCAAATCATTACGCCCAAAAATGGTATTAGATTTAGGAAATGCTAAAACCTCAGCCCAAACTCGTCAACGTTTAACAAAAACTTTGCGGGAAATCTTAGATACCCTTGAACCAAATACAATTGCTTATGAAGCTGGCGAACAAATGATTGAAGATTTAAAAAATACTTCGTTACCGTTTTCAATGGATGAGTGTGCCCAATTTATTAATCGCCATACCAATGCTAAATTTGGAATTGGCGCTGAAGCAATTGAAGAATTATTAAAAAAATTAGATATTGATGCTGAAATCAACAAGATTAAACAAGATTTAAAAGATAAAAGAACACAATTAGATCAAAACAAATTAATGAAAAGATTAGAAGTCTTAGATTCATTAAAAAAATCAAATAGTAAACCCGAATGGATGATTTTACGGGCAATTCCTGTTATTCCTCCTGATATTCGTCCAATTATTCAATTAGATGGGGGTAGATTTACAACTTCGGAAATTAATGATTTATACCGTCGGATTATTATCCGTAATGAACGGCTAAAAAAAGTTAAAGCTATGGGAGCACCTAGTGTAATTGTTAATAACGAAAAAAGGATGTTACAAGAAGCTGTTGATGCTTTATTAGATAATGAACGAAAAGCCCGCCCAGTTACTGGAAAAGATAAACGACCATTAAAATCATTAACAAGTATTTTAAAAGGAAAACAAGGACGATTCCGTCAAAACTTATTAGGGAAACGTGTTGACTATTCAGGGCGAAGCGTTATTGCGATTGGTCCAGATTTAAAAATGTATCAATGTGGATTACCACGTGATATGGCAATTACCTTATTTAAACCTTTTGTCATTCAATACTTAGTTAAAAATGGAATTGCAGCTAATATTAAAGTAGCAGAAAAATTAATCTTAAACCAAGATGATAAAGTTTGAGAAGTATTGGAAGAAGTGATTAAAGATCGCCCAGTCCTTTTAAACCGGGCACCAACCTTACACCGGTTAGGAATTCAAGCTTTTGAACCAAAATTAGTAAAGGGGAAAGCAATTAGATTACACCCATTAGTAACAACTGCTTTTAATGCGGACTTTGACGGAGACCAAATGGCGGTCCATGTCCCAATTACCGATGAAGCAGTAGCAGAAGCTAGAAGTTTAATGTTAGGAAGCCGCAATATTTTAGGACCAAAAGATGGGAAACCAATTGTTACTCCAACCCAAGATATGGTGTTAGGAAACTATTATTTAACATACGAAGAACGTGATCAATTAGGAGAAGGTTCAATTTTCAAAGATATTAACGAAGCAATTATGGCTTATGAAACTAATTGTGTTGCTTTACATGCCTTAGTTGCGATCCCTGTTAAAGCTTTTAGCAATAAACAATTTAAACAAGCTAATATGGGAGATTACTTAATTACAACACCCGGGAAAATTATCTTTAACCAAATTTTTAAAGAAGAGTTCCCATATATTAATGAACCAAATGTTGAAAATTTAATTGCTTTAGCACCACGAAATATGATTAAAGATAATGTTGATCTGCATGAATACTTGGCAAACTGAAAAATTAATGCGCCATTTAAGAAAAAAGATTTATCAAATATTATTGATCGATACTTTAAATTATATGGGGCTAACAAAACAGCGGAAATGTTAGACAACATGAAGAACTTAGGATTTAAATTTTCCGGAAAATCAGGGGTTACTGTTTCAGCCGCCGACGTTAAAGTTTATGAACATAAGCATGTTGAGTTTAAAGAAGCTGACCAAAAAGTACAAGAAATTAATGATTACTATAAATTAGGAATGTTAACGGCCCGAGAAAAACATACACGAATTGTTAATGTGTGATCACGGGTAAAAGATAATATCCAAAATGAATTAGAACATGTTTTAAAAGAAGACCCTAAAAATCCAATCTTTATGATGGCTGATTCGGGAGCACGGGGAAACGTTTCGAACTTTACTCAACTAGTTGGGATGCGGGGATTAATGAATAACCCGAAAGGAGACATTATTGAATTACCAATTAAATCTTCGTTTCGAGAAGGATTATCAGTATCAGAGTTCTTTATTTCAACCCATGGGGCACGAAAAGGGATGGCCGATGTTGCTTTAAAAACAGCCGACTCTGGATACTTGACCCGCCGTTTGGTTGATGTTTCCCAAGAAATTATTGTAACAATTCCAGATTGTCATACTCGGAAAGGGTTTATGGTTTCAGATATTGTAGAACAAAAACACTCAAATATTATTGTGCCATTAAAAGACCGGTTAGTGGGTCGTTGTAATTTACGTGATATTAAATTATCTGAAAATGATATTATTCCAGCTGCTACTTTATTAACAGAAGAAGACGCGGCACGAATTATCAAAGCCGGAATCAAAGAAGTAATGATTCGTTCAGTTTTAACATGTGAAGCTGATAAAGGAGTTTGTCAGATTTGTTATGGGAAAAATTTAGCAACTGGAAACGAAGTCGAAATTGGAGAAGCAGTTGGAACAATTGCGGCCCAATCAATTGGAGAACCCGGAACCCAGTTAACAATGCGTACTTTCCATACCGGAGGGGTAGCCGGAGGGGCTGATATTACTCAAGGGTTACCACGGATTAAAGAATTATTAGATGTTACAACACCAAAAGGATCAATTGCGATCATTTCAGAAATTGATGGTGAAATTAGTGATATTAAAGATGAAGGTGGGTTATATATTATTCATGTTAAATCAGAAAATGATGAACGTAAATATAAAACCCAATTCGGTGCTATCCTAAGGATTAAAATTGGTGATAAAGTAGTTCGTGGTCAAAAATTAACTGAAGGTTCAATTAATATTAAAGAATTATTAGAAGTAGCGAAGATTGAAGATGTTCATAACTACATTCTAAAAGAAGTTCAAAAAGTTTACCGTTTACAAGGGATTGAAATTTCTGATAAATACATTGAAATTATTGTTAAACAGATGTTAAACAAAGTAAAAATTATTGATTCAGGGGATACTGACTTGTTACCAGGAGAAATTGTTTCAATTAAAAAATACCGTACTGAAACAATTAATGCGGTGCGGGCAATGAAAAAACCACCAACCGCAAAACATGTCATCTTTGGTATTAAAAAAGCACCATTAGAATCAGAGTCATTCTTATCATCTGCTTCTTTCCAAGATACAACACGTGTTTTAGTAAAAGCAATTATCAAAGGAAAAGTTGATAAATTAGAAGGATTAAAAGAAAATATTATGTTAGGACATTTAATCCCAGCGGGAACTGGCTTAAAAGAATCAAAAGAAATTATTGAAGCAGGAATTGCGGCAAGAACAGAAGAATATTAAGAATAAAAGTTTACAAATTATTGTAAACTTTTTATTTTATTAAGTTAAGTAGTAGTAACAGAAATAGTTATTCCATGATTTAAAAAATAAAATTTTAATAAATAATGATGATAATATTGACTATTAATTGAAAAATCGCTATTATTATATGTGGATTGTATTGTTTGATACACTCGGATATGTGAAAGGAGAACAAGAGGATGCCAACAATTAACCAATTAGTTAGAAAACCACGTAAAGATAAAGTTTGAAAAACAAAAGCGCCGGCTTTAAACCGTGGGTTGAACTCTTTACAAAAAAAGGTAACTAATACGACATCTCCTCAAAAAAGAGGGGTTTGTACTCGTGTTGCAACAATGACACCGAAAAAACCTAACTCAGCGTTAAGAAAATATGCTCGTGTTCGTTTAACAAATGGAATGGAAGTTACTGCTTACATTCCTGGTGAAGGACATAACTTACAAGAACACAGCGTTGTGTTAATTCGTGGTGGTAGGGTCAAAGACTTACCTGGGGTAAGATACCATATCATTCGGGGAACATTGGATACTGCTGGTGTTAATAACCGTCAGCAAGGAAGATCACTTTATGGAGCAAAAAAACCTAAAGCAAAATCTTAGAATTTAATAGCAAGGAATGATTATTAGTGGAAGGAGGAAGAAAAAATGCGTAAACGTAGAGCTGAAAAGAGAGATGTTTTACCAGATCCAATTTATAATTCAAAATTAGTAACACGTGCCATTAATAAAATTATGATTGATGGTAAAAGAGGAGTTGCTCAAACAATCTTATATGGAGCTTTTGAAAAAATTAAAGAAAGAACAAATGCGGATCCGTTAGAAACATTTAACAAAGCCCTGGAAAATATTACTCCACATTTAGAATTAAAAGTGCGTAGAATTGGGGGGGCTAACTACCAAGTCCCAATTGAAGTTAATGAAGATCGTAAAATTACCTTAGGGTTAAGATGATTAATTAGTTATGCAAGATTAAGAAATGAAAAAAGTATGACTGATAAATTAGCAAATGAAATTTTAGATGCTGCAAACGGAGTTGGGGGAGCAGTTAAGAAAAAAGATGATACCCATAAAATGGCAGAAGCTAATAAAGCATTTGCTCATTATCGTTGATAAAAAAGATATAGGTAGAAAGGAAAATGAGAAATGGCAAGAGAATATTCTCTAGAAAATACGAGAAATATTGGAATTATGGCGCATATTGATGCTGGTAAAACAACAACAACAGAGCGGATTTTATTCCATACGGGAAAAATTCATAAAATTGGTGAAACCCATGATGGGGCCAGCCAAATGGACTGAATGGCCCAAGAACAAGAAAGAGGTATTACAATTACTTCAGCCGCCACAACTGCTTTTTGAAAGCATATGCGGATTAACATCATTGATACCCCTGGCCACGTTGACTTTACAGTTGAAGTTGAAAGGTCACTACGGGTATTAGATGGGGCTGTTGCGGTATTAGATGCACAGTCAGGAGTTGAACCCCAAACAGAAACTGTTTGACGTCAAGCGACGACATATAAAGTACCACGTATTGTGTTTGTTAACAAAATGGATAAAATTGGTGCTGATTTCCTATATTCAGTAAAAACAATTCATGAACGTTTACAAGGTAATGCTCACCCAGTACAATTGCCAATTGGTGCTGAAGACCAGTTTAGTGGTATTATTGATATTATTGAAAGAAAAGCATACCATTATGATGGTCAACCAAATGAAGAAGCGCAAGAAATTGCAATTCCAGATGATATGAAAGATTTAGTTGAAGAATACCGCACCAAATTAATTGAGGCAGCTGCTAACTTTGATGAAGACCTAATGATGAAATATTTAGATGGTCAAGATGTGAGTGTGGCAGATATTAAAGCAGCGGTGCGTAAAGCAACTTTAACTAGTGAATTTTTCCCAGTCTTTTGTGGAAGTGCCTTTAAAAATAAAGGGGTTAAAGCAATGTTAGATGGCGTAATTGACTACTTACCTTCCCCAGTGGATATTCCCGCAATTAAGGGAGTATTACCAGATGGAAGTGAAGTGGAAAGACATGCTTCAGATGATGAACCATTCTCAGCATTAGCTTTCAAAATTATGACTGACCCGTTTGTTGGAAAACTAACTTTCTTCCGGGTTTATTCCGGAGTCTTAAAAAAAGGAAGTAGTGTTTTAAACTCAACAAAAGATAAGTCAGAACGAATTGGGCGGATTTTACAGATGCATGCTAATAACCGTAATGAAATTGAAGAAGTTTATGCGGGAGATATTGCGGCAGCGGTTGGATTAAAATTAACAACAACTGGAGATACTTTATGTGATGAAAAAAATGAAGTAATCTTAGAATCAATGGTCTTTCCAGAACCAGTTATTAACTTGGCATTAGAACCAAAAACAAAAGCTGACCAAGAAAAAATGAGTTTAGCTTTAGCAAAATTAGCGGAAGAAGACCCAACTTTTAGAACATGAACCGATGAAGAAACTGGACAAACTATTATTGCGGGAATGGGTGAGTTACACCTTGACATTATTGTTGACCGTTTAAAACGTGAGTTTAAAGTTGAAGCAAATATTGGAGCACCCCAGGTTTCATATCGTGAAACTTTCAAAGAAACCGCCGAAGTTGAAGGAAAATACATCAAACAATCTGGAGGTCGGGGACAATATGGGCATGTTTGAATTAAATTTGAACCAAACCATGACAAAGGATTTGAATTTGTGGATGCAATTGTTGGAGGAAAAATTCCCCGTGAATTTATTGGGTCTGTTAAAAAAGGACTTGAAGATTCAATGCAGACTGGGAAACTAGCGGGTTATCCAATGATTGATATTAAAGCAACTTTATTTGATGGATCATACCATGATGTCGATTCATCACAAATGGCTTACGAATTTGCCGCTAGTTTAGCGTTACGGGAAGCTTCTAAAAAAGCAAAACCAGTTATCTTAGAACCAATTATGGCGGTGGAAGTTATTGTTCCCGAAGAATATTACGGGGATGTAATGGGTAACTTATCTTCACGTCGGGGACAAATTGAAGGAAATGAACAACGGGGAAATGCCCAAGTTGTTAAAGCAAAAGTACCATTATCAGAAATGTTTGGTTATGCAACTGACCTTCGTAGTTTTACCCAAGGGAGAGGGACCTACACAATGATCTTCTCACACTACCAAGAAGCACCAAAATCAGTTACTGAAGAAATTGTTAAAAAATCAGGAAAAGCCGCACCGGCTGCTTAAAAAATACATGGTTAGTCTACCATTTTAAAAAAAGGATTGAAAATATAAATAAATTCTATTAAAATAGTTATGACATTTGTCAATTAATTAGGGAGGAAAAAATAAAATGGCAAAACAAAAATTTGACAGAAGTTTACCACACGTAAATGTAGGTACAATTGGACACGTTGACCATGGTAAAACAACTTTAACAGCTGCGATTACTACAGTATTAGCTAAAAAAGGATTCGCCGAAGCTAAAGGTTATGATGGAATTGACAACGCCCCAGAAGAAAAAGAACGTGGAATTACAATTAACACATCACACGTTGAATACCGTACAGAGAAAAGACACTACGCTCACGTTGACTGTCCAGGTCACGCGGACTACGTTAAAAACATGATTACTGGAGCTGCCCAAATGGACGGTGCAATCTTAGTTGTTGCTGCAACTGATGGACCAATGCCTCAAACAAGAGAACATATCTTATTATCAAAACAAGTTGGAGTTCCAAAAATCGTTGTTTTCTTGAACAAATGTGATATGGTTGATGACGCAGACTTATTAGACTTAGTTGATATGGAAGTTAGAGACTTATTAAGCCAATACGACTTTGATGGTGATAATGCCCCTGTTATTAAAGGATCAGCATTAGGAGCATTAAACGGTGAACCACAATGAGAAGAAAAAGTAATGGAATTAATGGATGCAGTTGATAATTATATCCCAACTCCAGAAAGAGATAAAGATAAACCATTCTTAATGCCAGTTGAAGACGTTTTCACAATTACAGGTCGTGGAACAGTTGCAACTGGACGTGTTGAACGTGGAGAATTAAAATTAAACGATGAAGTTGAAATTGTTGGAATTAAACCAACTCATAAAACAGTTGTTACAGGAATCGAAATGTTCAGAAAATTATTAGACTACGCGGAAGCGGGAGACAACATTGGAGCATTATTACGTGGTGTTGACCGTGATGATATTCAACGGGGACAAGTTTTAGCAAAACCAGGAACTGTTAAACCACACCAAGAATTTAAAGCTCAAGTTTATGCGTTAACAAAAGAAGAAGGAGGACGTCATACACCATTCTTTGGTCACTACCGTCCACAATTCTACTTCCGAACAACTGATGTTACGGGAAGCATTGAATTACCAGCAGGAACAGAAATGGTAATGCCAGGAGACAATGTTGAGTTAACAGTTAAATTAATTAGTCCAATTGCTGTTGAACAAGGAACTAAATTCTCAATTCGTGAAGGTGGAAGAACAATCGGCGCTGGATCAGTTGTGGAAATTATTAAATAATTGTAAAGACACAATCAAATAATAACTTATTCGTAAGTTATTATTTTTTTATTTTAAATATTTAAATTGTCTAAAATTAGTATTAATTGTCACCTCTAAAATATGTTATATTATAAATGTAAATTAGATATTAATGTTAACAGAGTGCGCAAAGGACCTAACAATCAACGATTATTTGTTAGGTATTTTTTATGATTATTTATTCTAATTTATCTTCATAACAAGAAGATTTACTTAAAAACGCTTGTTTTTAGTGGATTTTTAGTTATAATTCTAATTAAGTCATTTAAAGGAGGTTAATAAGATGGCATATAACCCAACAGTCAATAATGTTGAAGAACCAGCAAAAGCAAGTGCTTTTGGGAAGTTTTTTGTATATATTTCATTTATTTTAATTATTCCAATTTTTATTTTTATTGGAACAAGAAATAGTTTAATTCGTCAAAAACAACGAATTGAAGAAACAGCATCGGATATTGATGTGCAATTAAAACGAAGAATGGATATGCTAACAAAATTAGTTGATGCTACAAAGCAATATATGCAATATGAAAAATCAACATTATCAACAATTATTGAATTGAGAAGTCAAACAAGTCCTTTTAAAATGAAAGATGTTGATCGGATTAACAAAGCTATTAGTGATCAAATGGGGCGCATTAACATGTTAATGGAAAATTACCCTGATTTGAAAGCTAATAATAGTGTAATTGAATTACAAACAGGAATTAAAGATTGTGAAGACAACATTGCTGCTGCTCGTAGATTTTATAATTCAGAAGTTCGTGATTTTAACGGAAGAATTAAGACCTGACCAACAAATGTATCAGCCGGAACTATTCACGCGCAAACATATTTATATTTTGAAGCAGCTCCTGCTGATCGTCAAGATGTTAAAATTGATTTAGGACAATAATTAACAGCTAATGACAAATAATTTAAATTCAACGATAACTCCGCAGTCACAACGCTGAATTGCCACGGTTACAAATGATGTTAATGATAAATTACAACAATTTAGTAACCATAAAATAAGTTTTAAGTATTCTTCAAAAAATTGGCGGGCATTTGCCGCAATTATGTTGAGTGCGGGATTACTCTTCCTTGTCTTTACAATTTATTTTCTTGCGGCTAGTAAATCCTTGCGCGGTGTTTTTTTGATTGTTGACATTGTTTTCTTAGTGATTGGGGCGTTGCTATTTTTAATTGGGATTATTTTTTATGTCAAATGATATACATCCCATAATTATGAACAAAAGATTTTAAAAGTTTTAGATTTCCAAAAATATTATCAACTTGCCTTTTTAGATGAATTCGCGGGGAAAATCCAGTTAGATGATATTTCGACGAATTTTAAAATTGCTCCTAATGCTTTTGTTCCCCATGAAGGCAAAATTAGAGTGGACCGCGTTCTTAATTTACAACATCGTAGTTTTCGCTGTTCATTTGGAACTCTAACCCAGGAAATCCGTCGTAGTTATGTTGATAGCCAGGGTCGTCGTACGACATATTATTGAAACCGATTCCCTTTTTTAAATAGTATTATTTTAAATAAAAATATTGAAGTCAATGCTATTATTAAACCAGCAAAGTCATTTTTAAAAATTTTTAAAACTAAGGATAATACTGATTTAGAATCAAGTGAATTTGAAAAAATGTATGCGGTTGATGCTGATGATCAAATTATGATCCGAAAGCTATTAGTCCCCAAAGTTATTGCTAATTTAATCGATTTGGGTAAGACTGTAAATAATATTCCGCAGATGAATTTTGCCGAAAATTACTTAACCTATGGTTTTGAAAAATTTAGTGTGGGGGGCTGACAAGACCCAACTGGAGTTTTAGCCGGGATTGATTTAAAAGGTAATTGAGAAGATATCCCTAGTGATATTTGTAACAAAATTATTGCTGATCTTCAGTATTTCCGTCGGGTATTTGAATGAGTAGTTGCTTACGATTTAATTGGGGAAGATTTATAAGAATAAAATACTAATCGTATTTTATTTTTTTATTTAAAATTCTTAAGTTAAAATAACTAAAGCCAAAAATAATTGCAATTGTTCAAAGCATATAACTAACACCAACATACCATTGGTTATGAAGAACTTGCGAATATGGTTGTTTAGTCGCCATACTAACAGATACTAATGAAATAAAGAAAATTACTAAGGCAATAAAGCAAGTAAAAATATAAATAAAAGCTTTAATTTTAAAATGTTCTTTTTTTTCATCATAAGCATATGTTTTAACAAAAATAAAAGGATTTTTAATTAATAAGAAATTAATGAACAATAAAATAAGATTTAAAATAATGAATATTATTGAATACGTTAGTTTATCAGTGGGACTAATTTTACTAAAAATAAAAGATAATAACACAATAATTAAACTAAGAGCTAAAAAAATAAATAATCATAATAGATTAAATTTTATTTTTTTAATAATTAATTTAATGTCCGCAACTTTCATATTACACCTAACTTTTTTTATTAAGTAAATCATAACAAATTTATGCTCATTATAAAATATTATTAAAATAATAAATCAATACTTTTTTCCGAGTTTATAAAAAAAATAGAATTTTCATTGCTTAATTAAAAAATATGATTTAAGATATGTATGTAAAAAGGAAAGGATGAAATAAATATGTATAAAATGATAAAAATAACGCCCTTTTTCTCAGAGCGTTTATGAGGGGGAAGAAAATTAGAAGAATATGGGTTTAAGTTACCAGCTAATCAACTTATTGGGGAAGCATGAGTAGTTAGTGCGATTGAGAATGGCATGGGATATGTCCAAAGCGGAGAATACCAGGGATTATCACTAAAAGAATTATATGAAAAACATCATGATCTTTTTAACGATAATAATTCGCAATTTCCTTTATTATCTAAAATTATTACTGCTAATGATTATTTATCAGTTCAAGTTCATCCTGATGATAAATACAGTTTAGCACACAACGGGATTCTAGGAAAACCAGAATGTTGGTATGTCATTGACTGTCCAGAAGAGGCGGAATTAATTTATGGACACCATGCAAAAACAAAAGCAGAATTAAGTGATTTTGTTAAGAATAAGCAGTGAAATGAATTGTTTGTCAAAGTAAAAATTAAAAAAGGGGATTTCTTATATGTTCCGCCGGGAAAGATTCATGCCATTACCCCCGGAGTAACTGTTTTTGAACTGCAAAGATCATCAGATGTCACCTATCGATTTTATGATTTTGATCGGAAAGATAAGGACGGAAATTTACGTCCGTTGCATATTCAAGAATGTTTAGATGTTACCACTGTTCCTGACCCTCAATTACCAGTTATTCATAAAGAGCAGGGGCTCTTAATTGATAATGAATATTTCACATTATATTTAATTAAGTCTAATCAACATTTAGAATTGCCAAATATTAATTGAGCTCAAGTTACTTTATTAAAAGGTACAGCAGTGATTAATGGTGAAGAATTGCTTCCTGGTGAATCAGCAATTCTAGTAGGTTTCAGTAACAATTTAACAATTAAAACTTCGGGTGAGTTGTTATTAAGTTATAAAAAATAAGTGTAAACTTATTTTTTATTTTTTTCTGAATATTTTTTTTGTTTGGAAAAAACTATTTACAAAAAAAAAAAAAAAACTATAATAAGGACAGGAGGTATATATTCAAATGAAATCTAATGATTTGTTCGATCAAGAACATATAATTCTCGATTCACAAGCGAAAACACAACAAGAAGCGTTTGTTGAATTAGCAGAATTAGCCAAAAAACTAGGTTGTGTTGATGAAGCAAGTGACTTAGTGGCTGGCTTTAAAGCTCGTGAAGCAGAATCATCAACTGGTTTTGAAGATGGTTTTGCCATTCCCCATGCGAGAATCAAAGCAGTTAAAAAACCAGCAGTATTATTTGTTAGATATCAAAATCCATTGGATTGAAATGCCATGGATGGGAAACCAACTAATATTGCGATTGCGTTAGTCATTCCAGAAGACAAATCAGCTGACATTCACTTGGGACTGTTAAGTGATATTGCCAGAAAATTAATGGATGCTGATTTTAAACAAGCAATGAAAACTGAAACTGATAAAGCCAAAATTCAAGAAGCATTAATGGGTAAAAGTAAGAAAGAAGAATCAGTTACAACAACTAGTGGTTCAAAATTAATTTTAGGAATTTCAGCGTGTCCAACTGGAATTGCACATACATTCTTAGCAGCTGATAAGTTAACCCAGGCTGGACCAAAATTAGGGTATACAGTTAAAGTTGAGACCCATGGATCAGAAGGAATTCGAAATAACTTTACTGATGATGAGATTCAACGAGCTGAAGTAATTGTTGCAGCTGTTGATATTGCGGTTGATATGTCAAGATTTGGTGGTAAAAGAGTTTACACTACAAGTACATCAAAAGCAATTAAAGATCCTGAAGGGGTTATTAATACTGCTTTAAAAGAAGCCAAAGTTCAAGCAGTAGGTGAGTTTAATACTAGCGGTGATAAAAATAGTGGCCAAAGAACAGGAATTATGAAACACTTAATGTCCGGGGTTTCTTATATGGTTCCAATTGTTATTTTGGGGGGTATTTTTATTGCTCTTGCCTTGGGATTATCAAAAGCTATTTATGGCGCTAGTTATCAACACTACCATGGATCATTTAAGGATATGGAATGAGTTTTAAATCCAGGCCAAACAATTCCAACCTGACAAGCGGTTTATTATACTGATCCCACTGCTGATCCCCAAAATTTTTTCTATTATTTATTAAAACTAGGGAGTGCAGCCTTCACCCTAATGATTCCAATTTTAGGGGCCTTCATTGCTAATTCAATTGCCGGAAGAGCGGCAATTGCCCCAGCGTTAGTAGTGTCATTTATTGGAAATGATGCGAGTGCTTTCTTCCCAATTGCTGGAATTGGTGCTGTTGATACACCAACCGGATTTGTGGGAGCTATCTTAGCGGGGTTGGCTGTTGGTTATACAGTTAAGTGGATTAATACTTGAAAAGTACCAAAATCCTTACGTTCGGTAATGCCAATTTTTGTAATTCCGGTTCTAGTTGGATTTGTGTACGGAATGATTATGATGTTTGTAGTTGGATTAGTAGTTGGTTATGTAATGCACCAATTCAAATGATGAATTTCATCAACATGAGGAAATCCAAACAATGCTGCTGGACTAGGAATCGGATTTGGATTCGGGTTACTAATTGGAGCGATGGCTGGATTTGATATGGGTGGACCAATTAATAAAGTAGCGTTCTTAGCTTGTACAGGATTAATTGGATCAAAAGTCTATACCCCAATGGGGGCAATGGCTTGTGCCATCCCAGTTGCACCATTAGGAATGGGAATGGCGACATGAATTTTCCGTCCATTATATAATGATGAACAAAAAGCAATGGGATCATCAGCCTTCTTTATGGGATGTATCGGAATTTCGGAAGGGGCAATTCCGTTTGCTATTAATGACCCAAAAAGAGCGATTGTATGTAATGTTGTTTCTTCAGCAATTGCTGGTGCTGTAGCTGGACTATTAGGAATTGCTGATGCCGCTGCACATGGTGGTCCAATTGTTGCCTTAGTGGGAGCAATTGGTCGTGGAAACGATGGCCAATTATTAGGGTGAGGAACTGCGTGAGGTTGAACATTATTATCATTAGTTATTATGTTTGGTGGGGCAACAATTAATGCCTTTATGTATGGAACATGAATGATTATTGATAAAAAACGAACAGGTGAAACAATTTCAATGAAAGAATTTGTTTTAAAAACAAGAGCCGACAAAGTAGCTGCTAAAAAAGCAAATAAACAAGTGAAACCTAATAAAGTAGCAAAAAATAATATCAAAGGATAGTAGATAACTTATAAAATGGGTAGTAATTACCCATTTTTTTGTTTATGATATTTGTAAGGAGTTAATAAAATTATGCTTAATTTAAATGTTACTTTTAATTTATTTGAGGTTTTACCTTGATGAGCAGCTTTATTAATTTGTATTGCAATTATTATAATAGTTGCTATTTTAGTCTGATATTTTAAAAAGAAAACCGATAATATTAAAAATAAAGCTGAAGAAGTTGAATTAAAAAGTTTATGAACAAGAATGCGCGAATTACGACGAAAACAAAAAAATAAGAAGAAAACAACTTCCATCCCCGAAAAAACAATTACTGATCAAGAAAAAATTAAAAAATTAGAAGCGGAATTAGAAGAATTAAAAAATAAAAATAATAATGAAAATGATAATTAATTATTATTTTTTTTGATATTTTTTATTTTTTTGTGTATAATATTATCTCGTTTTATTTTTTTAAAATTTAAACTTTTATGATATAATTAACATATAACAAATGGGTGAACATGGTTAGTAATAGTATGGTTATCAAAATTTTAATATTTAGAATTTGTGGGGGCACATATTAATGGAAAAAATCAAAATATCGAATTTAAAGACAAAAGGTATACTTGAGCGTTTTTTATATAGCAGTGATGTTGTTAATGCTGGTGATAATATTGCGGTAGTTAAAATAAATAATGATGAAATAATTATTAAAGCCCCTTATAATGGTAAAATCATTAAGCCACTAAAAACAGGTACAACTGTTAAGAAAGGTTCAACCATTGCATACTTATTAACCGATGAGAAAGAAATTGCTAAATATAATAATAAACATGGTTATCAAGATGAATTTAGTTATTTAGATAAAGATGGCGTACGATTTAATCCTGGTAAAAATGGACAATTTGGAACAAAATGAAAAGATATTGAGGAAGAAGATTATTCAGGGGCTGCTTTTGTTAGTGATGTTGATACTAAAACTCCCCCGCAACCACTTAATATTACTGAAACTCCTAGCGAAAATAACCAGTATGCAAACCGAATTGCTAATTTAAAAACTATTGTTGAATCACCAGAAGCACCAATCACTGAGGAACCAAAAGCTGTTCTCCTTGAATCAGATGATTTAACTGAGCCATCAGTTATTCCGGTTGAAAATAATCAGCCGATTATTAATCTTCATCACCCTATTAAAGAACAGACGGATAATTTAATTAAAAAAGAAGAACCAGTGGCTAATTCAAATTCAGAAAAAATAAGTGAAAAACATTTAACATTTGGTCCCCAAAAGTCACGCCGACTATCATTTAAAAATTTACATTACAATGTTGGACCCCAAGAACGTGCGCAGATTCCTTCAATTGATACAATTAAAGATGTTAATGTGGAAAATTATGGTGTAAAAGATCGCAACGATAATGTTAAAAACAATCATTCACTAAATAATTCATTTATGCAAATGCATAGTGATATTGCTAATGCAGTTAAGGAAAGTGATAATATGTTAAAAGACGAAACTAATGCAAAAACTTATGCGAAATATCTTGTTGAAGAAACAAAAGTGCAAGATCAAGCACCCCAAAATAACTCAACAACTAATCTTTTTGCTGCTAATGAAGAAGGAAATTCTTCTTTTCGTGATTTAGTAAAAGCGCGTCGTAATCAATTACACCAACAAAATAATTTTCATGAAATTATTAATGAACCTGAAAATAATAAAAACGCAATGGATTTCTTAGATGAATATGGGCGTCCTAAAATTATGCGGAACATTATTCAAGGACGAATGAATAATTTAATGAAAAATAATGGTCAATTAGAGTCAATTGATGGAGTTAACTCAACAGGGGCAAGTAGTAGTGATCATAGTGTAGCAAAACAACCTAAAATTTCGGTTGAAGAAGAGCCAGTGGACTATATTACAGCGGATGGTTATGAAATTAAAGTTGGTGAGGATCAAAATACGCCTCCCAAAGATTTAGGTTATTATTCGCCATTAAAAACCTATCGTGATCGTTTATATGAAAAATTAAATAATAATGATCAACGTGAAAAAATTCTTAAAACACGAAACCAACGAGAATTAATTAAAAAAAGAATGGAACAATTAGCGCGCGGTGATATTGAAGTTACCGATAACGTTTTAGGGGCAATTAATAATTACAAGCGACCTTCTTATGAAGAAATTGAAGCTCAATATGATCTTTTAAATGATAATTATAATAAGCAAAAATTATCATCATCAACCCAAGCAATAAATAATAATGAGGAAGTTATTGACCCTTACCGGGGAATCATTCCTGATAGTCGCAAGAGTCCTAGCCAACCACCATCATCTTTAGCTCCCCAACCAGTTGCTAATAGCCAACCATTTGTGACTAACCCTGCGCCCCAAACCCAGCCAGTAATTGTAAACCAACCACCAGTTATTAATAATAGTAACCAGGAAGTATTGGTTGAACTAGCAATTTTAAAAGAAAAATTAGCACAACAAGAGCAACAAAATAAACACCATGAATTATTACAAGAAATTAAAACATTAAAAGAAAATAATCTTCGTAACAATGTTAACAATAATGATCACAATAATTTTGATAAAATGATGCAATACATGTTAATGCAACAAATGATTAAAAGTATGAACCAACCACCTGATCCTTTTTTAACCCAGTTATTACGAGAATCAATGTCTAATCAGCAGGCAACTAATTTTAATCAATTGTCTCCAGAACCACAGAACCAACCAGTTGTCCATAATAACGAAGGAATTATGGTTAAAAAATTTGATGAACAATCTAATAGCAACGCAGGAAATTTCATTCAACCATTAAATAATAATCTTAATATTTTACATACAAATACTAATCCTGTTGAACCACAGGGATTAGAAACGAGAGAAGAAATTAAACGAACTAAATATCCAGTGATTCGGTCAGTTATTTTATCCCAAAGTCAAGTACCACCGTTAACAATTAGTACAGAAATCGATATGTCAGCGGTCATTGAGCAACAACGAAAATTAAAAAATGCCAATGCTGAAACGGGAGTAAAATTTTCAACAATGAGTTTTATCTTAAAAGCTGTTTCGTTAGCATTAAGTGAATATCCAAAACTAAATTCATACTATGACCAATCAACTAACCAAATTGTAATTAAAAATTCTCACCATATTGGATTAGCAACGGAAACAAGTGAGGGACTAGTTATTCCAGTGATTAAGTTTGCAGAACGGCTAAGTTTAAAACAAATTGCTATTAATATTCAAGAAACTCTTGATCGTTTACGTCAAGGTGAATTATATGATTATGAATTGCAAGGAAGTACAATTACGATTGCTAACTATGGAACAGTTGGTGCAACCCAAGCAACCCCAACAATTTTCTATCCGAACTCTGCTGTGATTGGAATCGGCAGAATTGTTCGTAAACCAATTGTAATTAAAGGCGACAAGTTGGTAATTCGTTCAATGATGAGTATTTCACTAACCATTGATCAAAGAATTATTGATGCCGCGGAAGCAGGAATTTTTATGACTAGATTAAAAGAAATTCTTGAACAACCAGAATTAATTACGTTATCATAAAAAAAACATTATCTTGCCGATAATGTTTTTTAACGTAAAATTTTATAACTATATATTGTACCCTTCACAATTAATGCATCTAGTTCATGAGTTCAATTACTAGTTTTATTAACGATAATGGTATATAGTAAATTCTTGCGATAAAAATCGCGCCGCGTAATTTTAATATTGTATTTAGATAATAGTTCTTTTACAAAAATCTCATTTAACGGTCGAAATAAAATCCCTACTTTGATATATTCACTAATTTTAGTTAATGGTGCTAAATCAATAACTTTGCGTGTAATTGCTCCATAAATAGTTTGTAAAGAATCAAAGCCCAGAAGAACGGGACCAGCATACTTAATAACTAAGACAATAATATTAGTCAACTCTTTGTTAAGAATATTATTTAAAATTGCTCGCCCAGCGCTGTTTCTAATTTCACCATTATCAGTTTTATAAATATTTTCTCGACGTTTACCAATAACATAAGCATAGCAATTGCAAGTTGCTGATTTATCTTTATACTTTGCTAAGAAATTAATAATATCTTGTTGAGTTTCAACATAACTCATAAAACAAATAAATTTAGAGTTCTTAAAAACTAGTTCACTAGTAAATACTTCATTTTTGTTGATAATATACATTTTTAATAAATCCTTAATATCTCCCTACGCTCCCCAAAATAGTTTCACATAAAATATTATATAAAAGGAAGGTAGTAATTGCTAATGATTTCAGAAATTTAATTATTTTGTATTTACAAATATTTTAGATTAGATATAATAATTAAGGTTATGCCAATATATTATGGCGGTTGTGGCGAAGAGGTTAACGCCCCGGATTGTGGCTCCGGTACTCGTGGGTTCAAGTCCCATCAGCCGCCCCATTAATTTTAAATAACCAGAAAGTATTGATCATTCCAGTTGGTGTGATTTTTTTATTTTTATAGTTAATATTTTTAGTTAAAGAAATAATTTAAAATTGTTAATTAAAAACCCCGCAATCTTAAAATTAATTGTGCTATATTAAAAGTGTAAATTGGATTACTTGAGTACTTAAAGTACCTAGCAAAATAAAATTGTTAGGTTTTTTTTGGTTAATCACAATTTATACTAATACCGCCTTATTAATTAAAGGTTTAAAAAGATAATAATATTTAAAAACCAGGGAAGCGAGGGAAACAAGATGTTCTGCTTTTTTAGTGTTAACAATGTTCCACTATCTTTAATTGTGGGGCAAGCAATTGGTTATTTTGCTGCATTATTAGGAATTATTACGTGCTTACCACAACTCATCAAAACATTAAAAACAAGAAATACAACTAATATTTCCTTAGCAACATATTGCCTATTTAATTTGGCTAATTTATTATGACTTATTTTTGGCGTACTATCAATTAGTTGCCCCCAACTAAATCCTACCCAATCAGAAGTTACAAAAATTATGTGGAGTTTAACTTTAATCGTACCATATTTTGTAACTTTTACCGGAATTAGTATCATTTTAGGCATTAAAATTTACAATATTAAAAAACATGGGGAATTATTAGTGGCCGCCCATAAAAAACTGATGGTTGAAAAAATTAATGAAAGCAAGGAACAATCATGTTCTTAAATAGTTTTAGCGATGATCCGCTCTTTTTAACGGTCCATATTATTGGATGATTAGCTGCGTTAATATCAATGTTAGCTTTTATTCTCCAAGCTATTAAAACAATTAAAACAAAACAAACCGCCGGACTCTCATTAGGGATGTATTTAATATATAACCTGGCTAATTTTGCTTGAATAATTTGAGCAATCATTGATTGAGATAGCGAACCAAATAATATGCTGTCTGATTTAACTGTGATTATTCCAAACCTTGTTTGTATTATAATAACAAGTATAATTATTAGGATGAAGGTTATTAATACCAAAAAAAGTTCGCCATTACATTAGAAAGGAAGTTTAGCATGAAAAAATTAGTTTCAAATCATGAGTTTTTATGTGAGCATCATACTAGTCGTCGTTATGAAGGAATGAAACATTCTTATGATTTAATGTTAACTTGTGCGGACAGTGATTTTAAAATTCCGTTGGCAATGCAAGAAGATTTAATTAAAGTTATCAAAGAAGGAGATGTTAGTTATTCATTTTTAGATAATCAATTATTAGAAGCAATTAATACTTGGTATACTAAACAATATAATTTATCGTTTGCTCGTGAAGAGTTAATTATTGGGAGCGGGGTTATTCATTTAATGCAAATTGCCTTGGA
The DNA here is from genome assembly GCF_001029265.1 of Spiroplasma eriocheiris. Lineage (NCBI taxonomy): Bacteria > Bacillati > Mycoplasmatota > Mollicutes > Entomoplasmatales > Spiroplasmataceae > Spiroplasma > Spiroplasma eriocheiris. The sequence continues at coordinate 106,048 of NZ_CP011856.1, forward strand.
AGTTTTAACAAAACCGGGCGACGGTGTTATTGTTCAACCACCAGTTTATGACCCTTTTTATGAAATTATTGAAAATAAAGACCGCAAAATAATTATGAACCATTTATTATATGATGAAGAGCAACAATACTATACAATGAACTTTTTAGAATTAGAAGAATTAATGCAACAGCATAAAGTGATGATTTTATGTAGTCCTCATAATCCGGTGGGAAGAATTTGAAAAGAAGCAGAAATAGCGCAGTTATTATCCTTAGCTGCAAAATATAATGTTTTCATTATTAGTGATGAAATTTGACAAGATATTGTTTTTAGTAATGCTCACCATCATCCACTTTTTAGTTTTAATTCACCCGCAATTAACCAAGTATTAGTATTATCTTCCCAAGCAAAAACTTATAACCTGGGTGGAGCCCAAATTGGTTATGGGTTATCTTATAATCGTGATTTTATTGTAAAAATGCACCATGAATTAACCAGATCAATTCATTATGCTTCAACTAATTATTTATCAGCTAAAATGATTATTAGTGGTTATTTGAACCGTGATAATTATGATTGGCTAGCAGCATATAAAACAACGTTAGAAGAAAACTACCATTATTTGGTAAGTGAACTTGAAAAGGCAACTAATATTAAAGTCACTAGAATTGAAGGAACTTATTTAGGGTGGTTAAATATGAGTAAGGTTGTTAAAACACGCACCGAGTTAGAGCAAAAATTAGATAGTGCTCATATCCATGCCATTAATGGTAGTGTTTTTTCACCAATTTCTGACCTATTTATCCGGGTTGATTTTGCCTTAGATAAAAAAACAATTACTGAAGTAGCACGCCGATTAATTGACTTATTTAAATAATAAAAGTGTTCTTATATGTTTACTAACCTCCATTTGCTTGTTATAATGTATATGTTGGCGTATTAATAATAAGATTTCTTATTATTAATTTAATGTAATATATGTGATATTTATTTTTTAATTTTTACCGAATAATTTAATTTTAAAACAACACAGTTATTAAAATTAAGATATTTTAGTGTATTTAATAAAATTAAATAATTAAGTATTAACTATTGATGAAGTGGAGGTGCAATAATGATCGATACCTTAAAAGTTGGGGATAGTCTTGTTGTTCATGCCTATAAACATAACGGATCAATTTATCGCTCATGAGAAGAAGCAATTGTGTTAGCGATTGAAGCGGATTATATTGTATTAGTTAATGAAGATGTAACAGTAACGGAAGTTAATGGGCGGAAATGACGAACAAATGAACCAGCAATTTGAATATTTAATAAAAAAAATTGGAGCAATATTATTTGTATGTTTAAAGATAGTGGTTTAAATTATTATTGTAATATTGCCTCACCATTTATTTTGGATGATAAAACAATTAAGTATGTTGACTATGATTTAGATATTAAAGTTTTTACCGATGGTAGTTATAAAATTTTAGATTTAAAAGAATTTAATCGTAATCGTATTGCTTGAAAATATCCTCGGGAAATTGTTAACATTGTTTGAGCAGAAATTGATAACTTAAAAAAGCAAATTAAAAACCGTGAATTTGTTTTTGCTCATGAAGAAGCGCGTAGATTATGACATAAATATGTTGATTTCAAAGCTAAATAACGCTAATCTTAGCGTTTTTTTATTGTTTTTGATAAAAAAAGTTATTAAAAATTATTTCCGATATATAATAAAAATATATGATTTTTTAATGAAAGAGGTAGTATTATGGCAAAATATAAGTTTCCAGACCAATTTTTATGAGGAAGTGCTTTCTCAGAACCACAAACCGAAGGAGCTAGTTTAGAAGATGGTAAAGCACCATCAAATTGAGATCATTGATTTCAAATTGAAAAATACCGGTTTTTTAACCAAACTCCGTGCTTAAATGATTTTTATCATCGTTATCCAGAGGATATTAAAATTGCTCGGGATTTAAACTTTAATTCCCTACGAACATCAATTCAATGAACAAGATTAATTCCCGATGGCAAAAATATCAACCCGAAAGGTGTTGAATTTTATAATAATGTTATTAATGAAATGCTAAAAAATAAGATTAAACCAATTATTAATTTATTTCATTTTGACATGCCCTTTTGAGCCCAATTAAAAGGTGGCTGGGTTTCGCGCGAAGTTGTAGATGCTTTTGTGTTTTATGCTAAAACATGTTTTGAATTATTTGGTGATCGCGTAGAAATGTTTACTACTTTTAACGAACCAATTGTTGTTATTGAAGGTGGCTATTGGCATGACTGACATTATCCGAATGAGATTAATATGCAAAAAGGAATGCAAGCCCAATGAAATACAGTTATTGCTCATTTAAAAGCAGTCCGCGAATATCGCAAACTAAAATTATCAGGTCAAATTGGCTGTATTTTAAACATTTTGCCATCAATTCCTCGTAGTCAACACCCCGCAGATTTAGCTGCCGCTAAATGACATGATTTGTTTGCAACCAAATGTTTTTTAGATCCGATGGTTAACCAAAGTTACCCCTACGAATTAAAAGATTTAGCGCAACAATACAATTTTATGTGAGAAATTCTTCCCGAAGATGAAGCACTAATTAAAGATCCAAATTTAAAAATTGATTTTTTAGGAATGAACTATTATCAACCAGCCCGGGTTAAATGTGTTGATTTTGTTCCTAATTTTAAAAATGGGGCCATTACCCCCCATTATTTTTACGAAGATTACGCAATGCCAGGACGTCGAATGAACCAATATCGGGGATGAGAAATTTTTCCAAAGGCAATTTACTTAGCATTAATGAATTTAAAGAATAATTATGGCAATATTCCAGTTTATATTTCGGAAAATGGGATGGGTGTTGAAAATGAAGAACGTTTTATTAAAAATGGTGTTATTCAAGATGACTATCGGGTTGAGTTTGTAAAAGAACACTTAGCGTGATTAAACAAAGCAATCCAGGAAGGTTCTAATTGTTTTGGCTATCATTCGTGAGCCTATATAGATAACTGGTCATGAATGAATACGTACAAAAATCGTTATGGGTTTGTGCAATTGGATCTAAATAATAATAGTAAACGAATCTTAAAAAAATCAGCTGATTTTATTAAACAAGTAGCTTCAACTAATGAAGTTGAATTTGACCACGAACTAATTTAAGTAATTTTATCATTATGAAAATTACTGATGAAAAACAATTAGCTGAGTTAAAACAAGAATATGCTGAAAGACACGTGGCAATTAATAAACCGTTATATAATTCCCGCTATAGTGAATCTTCACGAATTATTAAAATGATTAGAGTTATTAAACTTGCCAAACCTGTTAATGAGGTTTTTAAAACTCTATTATCAATGCTTGCCAAAGATATGAATGCTAATTTAACTTATGAAGATCTCGAACATGATGCTTTTTACCGCGCTGGTACGAAAAATAAAAAGCATTCAATGCATTTAGCATATTTTAAGGAGAATGAAGAAGTTACTTTAGAATGGTTTACTTATGAAGCGTGAATTAGTAAAAATTTTAAGTTTTACCAAAAACCAAACAGTAATAAAACAAAAATTACTTATTTAGAATTAGTGAAGGGTAACAAGGCAAAAACAAGTCCTTATGAGCAAGTGTTACGTAATAATTATATTAAAGCAGAAATTATTCGCTTTGATATGCAAATGTATGAATTAAAAAAGAACCTGGGATTATTAACACATAAAGAAACTAAATTTTATGATTTAAAAATGAGTAAGTATAAAGAACGGTTATCAAAAATACGAATTTTCACAAAATAAAAGGATTTATTTAGAAATCCTTTTTTATTAGGAAAGCGGTGGTCCTATGAAGAATGACACAATTACAATGATGATAACAGCAGTAAAACAGATCGCTCCGGCAATAATTAGAATTAAAAACTTATGGTATAAATAACGATGAAAACTAGCCTCCATGACCTTAATTGTCATTCAAATTAGAAAAAAGATTACTGCTGGGACAAAAGCAAAATAAATATAAATCGATGGTGTCATATCATTCTCCTTAATCAATAAGTATTATAACACAGGAAAATTATATTATAATAAAAGAAATTTTATCCATTTTATGATATAATAGAATTTTTTTCAAAAACCTATTCCATTTTCGACGCTTATATTATAAAATTTATACAGAAGTAAGTTAAAACTTCTACGGGGAGAAAGGATGAATATTATGAAAAATATTTTATTGGTGTGTTCAGCCGGAATGAGTACTTCAATTTTAGTTAAAAAAATGGAAGATGCAGCTGCTTTAAAAGGAATTGATGTTCATGTTGAAGCAAAAGCAATGGCGGAAGCACAATCAGTATTAAATGACTGAGATGTCATTTTACTTGGCCCACAAGTAAAGTTTATGGAAGGAAACATTAAATCAATGACTACAAAACCAGTATCAGTGATTCCTTCTAATATATATGCCTTAGGAAAAGGACCTGAAGCATTAGACTTAGCATTAAAAATGTTAGGATAACTTAGGATAACTCCCTATTTAAAATAGAAGAGGAGGATTTCTATTTATGGGTGAAAATAATAGTGATACACAAAAATTTAGACCCGATAAGAAAATAAACTTTCAGGTTCAAAATTTTAAGAATTGATGAAATAGTAAAGCCCTACCAACTATTTCAAAAATTGGGAATCAACGTCATTTTTCAGCAATTCGGGATTCATTTGGAACAATGATCCCTTTGATTATTGCTGGATCAATTGGGATTTTAATTAATGCCATTATTTTTGGGGGGGCGGGATCAAATAAGATTTCTTTATTAGCCTTATTCGCCAAAGCGGGTAATCCTAATTGGGATTGAAATGCTAGTGCATTTGAATGACCAACCAAAGCTTGAGCAGATGCTTCTCAAATTGGCGGGTTAGCATTTGGATACATTAATATTGCCACAATTGGTGCAATGTCATTATACTTTTCATTTTTACTAGGGTACTTTATTGCCTTATCTAGAAACTTTAAGCAACCGGTAATGGCTGGTTTGGCTTCATTTGCCGCTTTTATTGTGGCATGTATGGGGCAAGTTGCTTTCTTTATGAGTGCCCAAGGATTGATTACGGCATTAATTGTGGGATTATTTACATCTGAATTATTTATATGGTTTGGAAATATGAAAAAGTTAGAGGTTAAACTTCCCTCGGGAGTACCTCCCGCTGTTGGGAAGTCCTTTGCGGTCTTTTTACCAATGACCTTTACTTTAGCAAGTGTGGCATTGGTTAACATTTGTTTTTTAGCACCAGCAATTGCTACAACTGGTTGAAGTGTTGACACTTGGCAAAATCTTGTTATTAGTAGTTACCAAGGTGGTTCAATTTGACAACCAAGTTTTGGCAACTTTACAATTAGTGGCAATGACTTTTTAGAATGGGTTACTAAAACTGGGCCATATAAAGATGCCCATATTGATCCCAATTCATTATTTATCAACGGTGCTACTGCGAATATTATTAATGGTTATGGAACTGCCAGCGATGTTGCAGGAATTAATAATTATTTTGACACAATCCGAAACGGAATGACAAAAGATGGTTATAACTTGTTTGGTCAAATTTAGTTTCGCGGTTTGGCGGTGAAATTAAAGGAATTACTAGTTGACAAGATAGTGTCATTGATATTAAAGCTTCGATGGGAACAAATGGCATAGTTGTAATTTTAGCGGAACGTTGAAACCAAGTACAAATTGCAAAAGATGCCTTTGGGTTTGGAGCAGCAATTTATAAATTCTTTACTTCATGATTCATTGGTTTTGCAACTGGTGATGGTGGATTAGGATTGGCAATCTTATATGCCTTTATGATTTCATTCTTTTGGTTCTTTGGAGTTCACGGGTCAAATATTATGGCCGCTATCTTTGAACCAATTTGGTGGATGATTTTAGGAATTAATACCGCGTTAGTATCAGCAGGGATGCCAAAAACTGTAAATGAAAATTCGGGTTTAGGAATTTTTGCGAAACCATTCTTCGATGTTTTTATGAATATTGGAGGAAGTGGGGCAACTTTAGGACTATTAATTATGACGGTTTTCTTATCTCGCCGCCGAGAATTAAAAGAAGTTGCTAAATATGCTTTACCAACCGGATGTTTTAATGTTAATGAGCCAGCAATCTTTGGTTATCCATTAGTATTAAACCCAACCTTTATTACACCATTTATTATTGCGCCAATTGTGGGGTTATTAATTGGATGGGTAGCAACTGGACCAATGCATATTATTAATGTCGTTTATGTTGCTGTCCCTTGAACCACACCATGGTTTATTGCCGCGATTTTAGCAACAACTTCGCCAATTGCAATTTTGGTAGCGATAATCTCCTTTGTGGTTACAACGGCTATTTGGTTACCATTCATTTTACTAGATAATAAATTATACTACCGTAAATTGAAAAAAACTGATCCAACTGCTTATGAAGAAGAAATGAAATACTTACACGATAAAGAATATCGTAATAAAGTAAAAGCAGAAGCCAAAGCTGAAAAAGATGCTGCTAAAGCAGAGTTAAAAGCTTTACGAGAAAAAGAAAAAGCCGAAAAAAATAAAAAATAAAACAAAGAGATACCTCTTTGTTTTATTACTTTTATTTAAAGTGCCAAGATTGCTACTAATAGTAAGATTAGGAAAATTGGGATGCAAGTACCAAAAGCAATTATTACACTTAAGCGATGTCATGGAGCATATCTTTGTAACACACGGGTGCGAAATCTGGTTATTGTTCAAACAATAAACGGAATGAAAAAAAAGACAATTGCGACAATTATTAATGCTTGTTGAACTCCTGACATCCTAATCCCACCTTTTTATTTATTATAACTTATTTAAAGAATAGTAAGGAGAAAAAAAGATGAAATTACCAAAAAATTTTATTTTTGCCGCTTCCACCTGTGCCTTTCAAATTGAAGGGGGGCGTAATTTAGGTGGGCGAACTTCCTCAATTTGAGATGAGTTTACTGAGCGGAATTATTATATTCCCCCGGCTGGCAGACCTGGGCGGGAAATTAATTCAATTAAAGAAGCTGCTGATTTTTATACGAAATATAAGACCGATGCGCGAATTATGAAACGCTTAGGTTTGCAAGGGTTTGTTTATAATATGGATTGAACAAGAATTTTTCCTAAAAATAGCACTGAAGTTAACCCAGAGGGAGTTAAGTTTTATGATGATGTTTTTAAAACTTTAACCGAAAATAATGTGCAACCAATTCCAATCTTATATCATTGAGACACACCATTATGAGCAGAAATCCAAGGGGGATTTGAAAATCGTGAAGTCTTAGAATGGTTTTGTAAATATGTGCAAACAGTTTTTAAATACTTAGGTAAATATAGCAAAATTTGATTTGTTAATGATGAAAATTCAACTTTTACCTTATTAGGCTATCTTGATGATTATTTACCACCCGCGAAAAAAAATAAGACTAGTTTTGTAAAAGCTCTCCATCATTTGCATTTAACCGGAGCAATTGCTAAAGAAGAGTTTGAATTAGCAAAAAAAGCGGGCTATGTTTCTCCCGATGCAATGCTAGGAATTGACCATGACTGATCACCAGCAATTCCTTATCAGAAAGATGATGAATCGGTAGTTAAGAAATATGATAAATGATTTAAGAATCTTTTCTTAGATCCTAACTTAAAAGGAACATATCCCCCAGAATTCTTGACATGAATAAATGAAAATAACATTGATTATCAAATTTTATCAGCTGATTTAGAATTTTTAAAAAAACATCCGTTAGATTTAATTGGGTGAAATTACTATCGACCTTGTTACATTACCAAAGGTGATTACCAAGAACAACCTGGTGAAATGCAAAATGAAAGTGCAACTTTTTTTGTTAAAGACTTTAAACAAGTTTTTCCCAAAAAAAATGTTCGTTATACAAAATGAAACTGAATCATTGATCCCTCAATGTTAGTAACCGGGGCGAAAGTTTTAGCTGAGGAATACCACAAACCATTAATGATTATTGAAAATGGAATGGGAGCTTTTGATGATAAAACTCACGAATTAATTATTGATGAAGAACGGATTGAATATTTAGCCTTGCATATTAATGAAGTTAAAAAAGCAGTTGCTCAGGGGATTAATTTTATTGGTTACTCATTATGAACTTATTGTGACATTTATTCACCAAGTGGTGGTTATCGCAAAGATTATGGTTTAGTAGCGGTTGATTTTAATAGTAAAACCAAAACTCGTAAACCCAAATTATCTTATGTGTGATATCAACGCGTGATTACTAGTGGCGGGGAAAATCTAGTTTACAATGATTTGGACAATCTTAAAAAATTATTAACCACAGAATTATCAACATGAGATATTTGGTATCAATAGGAGGATAAAGATGAAAGTTGTATTTATTGGAGCGGGGAGAATTACCAGATGATTTTTAGATGATATTAAAAATACTAAATATCATGATAATATTGTTCCCTATGGAATTTATAATTTAACAATTGAGCAAGCAAAAGAGTATCAGGCAAAATATCAAATGGCAAAGGTCTATCATAGTTTGGAAGAGTTAATTGATGATTATGCAAATTATGATTTAGATTACATTGGGACTAGTGATGGTACTCACTATGAAATTGCGAAACCATTACTAGCCCATAAAATTAATGTTTATTGTGAAAAACCATTAGCATTAACTTATCATCAGGCCAAAGAATTATATGAACTTGCACACCAAAATAATGTTTTATTATTTGATGGGATTAAGACTGGCTTTTCAAAAGCTTACCAAGCAATGAAAAAAGACCTTGCCAATGGAATAATTGGGGAAGTTCAATATGTCCAGGCTAGTCATGCCAAAGTTTCAACATCTGGTAAAATTGCTAACCCTCAAGCTGATGATAAGAATTTTGTTGGTTTTCACTTAGCAGGAGGAATGTATGCTTTATTTATTAGTCTTGATGTTTTAGGGCCCGCCAAAGTAGTAAATTATTTAAACAACTACTATAATAATGTTCACCCCGCGATTGCGACATCAGTTTTAAATTTGCGCCATGAAAATAATGGGATTTCAACAGTACTTGGTAGTGATACCTTAACGAATGATTTATCAGCAATGTTACTAGGTACGAAAGGTTATATTAAATTAGGGGGAAATTTAGCCAAATATAATGAGGATTATCATAAGGATTCTTGCCATATGGCGTATACTTACGAAGTTTATAATAACCAAAACCATTTAATTAAAACAGTGGACTTGCCAATTCTAACCGCTGGAGAAGGTTTATGTTTAGAAATAGAACATGTTTATGAATTATTACAAGCTAACGAAATAACTTCGCCAATTATGACACCAGCAACTTCATTGGCAATTATTAAAATTTTAGAATTAACAAATAATGTTAATGATACCAAAGTTATTAAATTAATATAAAGGGGACAGTATGGAAAATATCTTAGCGATTGATTTAGGGGGAACAAGTGCTAAATGTGCAGTTTTTTCCCAACAAAAAGACATTATCTTAGAATTTTTAATTCCAACTAATTTAAATAATATTTTACATAATATTAAGCATGGAATTGATAAACAATTTATAAAGCATCAAATTGACTGAACTTCAATTAAGGCCATTGGTTTTGCAATCCCAGGGTTTTTAGATGATAAAGCTGGGTGATTACTTTAGCAGGAAACTTAGGATGAAAAAATTTTAATATTCGTTCCGAAGCTGCAGCAATTTTTAATAAAGAAATTTATATTATTAATGATGCCAATGCGGCAGCATTAGGAGAATATTGATGTGGGGATCATGGTGATAAAGCAACCCTTGCTTTATATACATTAGGAACCGGAATTGGTGGGGGGTTAATCCTGAATGGTAATCTTTGAACAGGAACAACTGGATATGCGGGGGAATTTGGTCACGGGGGTCATTTTCAAGATAAATATCCGTGTACTTGTGGACTCCGACATTGTATTGAACCAGTGTCTTCCGCAACGGGATTAACTAAATTATTAAATGAGCAAGCTAATCAAAACCCAGAGAGTAGTTTAGGCAAATTAAAAGCAAAGTTAGGTCACCATTTAAAATTATTAAACATCAAAGAATTATTTGACCAAAAAGATCCGTTGACCATAACTACCATTACCGAAGGATTAATCCCGTTAGCTAATCATATTGCTATTATGTTATATATTCTTAATCCCCAGGCGATTATTTTAGCGGGTGGGGTTACTAACTTAGGGGGTAATTTAGCAGAAATTATTAATGAGTTAGTAAAAGAACGAGTTGGGGATTTTGTCCTCCCAACCTTTAAAATTGAAATTTCCAAATTACAAGCCAAGGCAGGGATGTACGGAACTGCTTATTATGCTTTTAAAAATAGTGGATTACTATAAATATAAATATAGATAAAGGAGAACAATAAAATGAAACAAATAAATTTTGAAGAAATCTCATTTGGAATTATTACTTTTGCGGGAATGGCCAAATCAAATGGAATTATGGCCATCAAGTCAGCAAAAGAAGGAAAAATTAGGGAAGCCCGTAATTTAATTACCGAAGCTGAACAAAATCTTGTGGAAGCTGAAAAAACTCATATGGATGTTATCCAACAAGAAGCACAAGGGGTTAAACACCAAATCCCAGTCTTATTTATGCATGCCGAAGACCAAATGATGACTAGTCAAATGGTTGTTGAATTGGCCAAAGAATTTATTGACTTATACGAAAAATTATTAGCAAAAAAAGTTATTGATTAAATAAAAGGGGATTACAACAATGAATGTCCGAATTGGAACCAGTATTTTTATTCATTTGGTAGCAGATGATTTTGATCTTGAAAAATACCTAACAACTTGTGCAGCGCATCAGATTAGTTTTATTTTTACAACTTTAATTGGTTTTCAAAAAAATAACCAAAAGTTATTAACTAAAATGAAAGCATTTACCAAAAAAGCGCGGGAATTAAAAATTGCGGTCTATGGTGATTTAGACCAGCATCTATTTGATGAGTTTAATATTAACAAAAATAACCGCGATTAAATGATGACCTTTTTTGTTCAAGAATTGGGTCTAAGTGGCGTACGGTTTGATGATGGAGTAACTGGTCCGGGGATTGCAAAATTATCTAATAATAACCAAAATATTAAAGTAATTTTAAATGGTACTGATCCGAGTCGAGAACTCGAATATATTATTTCTGCAAATGCCAACAAGGAAAATTTAATTAGTTGTTGAAATTTTTATCCACAACGCTATACAGCTAGTTCAATTGCTTTTTTTGCGGAACGGTTGGCTTATGTCCATCAGTGTGGGATTAAAATGCAAGCTTTTGTTGCTCTCCAACGAACAGATACTGTTGGGCCTTGAGCCTATAATGATAAGTTACCTAGTTTAGAATTTCACCGTGATTTACCATTAGATTTTCAGATCCGCCATTTAATGGCAATGGGGGTTGAAGATATTGCGATATCAACCCAGTTTATTAATGAAGCAGAATTTGCCATTATTAAGGATATTAATTTAAATAAGATTAGTTTAGCAATTGCTATTGATCCGGAATTATCACCAGTTGAGCAAGCAATTTTATTTGACCAAGAGGTTCATTTTGTCCGCCAAGATCTTGCGGAATATCTTATTCGTAGTACTTGGTCACGAATAAAATACCACGAACAAGATATTCCGGTGCGGGGGGCAGTAAAAGAATTCCAACCGGGGGATGTTGTTATTCTTAATAATAAGGCAAAAAATTATGCCGGAGAATTACATATTATTTTAAAACCAATGCCCAATGATGGAATCCGTAATTTGGTTGGTCATTTAGATGTAAATGAACAAGAAATTGTTAAATATTTGCAACCAAACACCGAGTTTGTGTTTAATCAGAAAAGATAGAAGGACTATCTTTTTTAGTTTGAAATAAATTTAATTATTCCATAATAATATTTAAAACTCCTTTATAATAATATTAATAATATTATTTTAATAATATTACACTAACCAATTACAAGAAGGGAGAAATTAATAACATGAGTTTTACCGTAATTAAACATCCATTAATTTTAGATAAGTTAACAAGAATGCGAAAAAAAGACAGTAATTCCAAAGTTTTTAAAGAAAATCTTGATGAGATTGCCCAGTTAATGGCGTATGAAATTTTTCGTGATTTAGAGTTAAATGAATTTGAAATTGAAACGCCAGTTGCTAAAACTCAAGGATATAAAATTGCCCGTGATATTGTGCTATTTCCAATTTTACGAGCTGGATTAGGAATGGTTGATGGCATTATTAAATTAGTGCCCAATGCTAAAATTGGTCATATTGGGATGTATCGTGATGAAAAAACAATGCAACCGCATGAATATTTTGCCAAAAAACCAAGTAGTATTGAAAATGCGAATGTCCTAATTTTAGACCCGATGCTAGCAACCGGGGGCAGTGCTTGTTTAGCAATTGAAAAGGTAAAAGAATGGGGAGCACAGGGAATCAAATTAGTTTGTTTAGTAGCCGCACCTGAAGGGCGTGATTTTGTGGTCAAAGAACATCCCGATGTGGCAATTTATGTTGCGGCATTAGATGAAAAATTAAACGAAAAAGGATATATTGTTCCGGGACTTGGTGATGCAGGAGATCGGATTTTTGGAACCAAATAAAAAAAATAAATTAATTTGAAAAAATAAGTTTAAAGGTGTAGAATATAAAATGTCAATGATAAGTGTCATCGCACTTTTTGGGATATTGATTATCGTAACAATTTTATATTTGACACTAAAGTGAAGTTGAACTTTATACTCAGGATTAATGCTAGGGTATTTGTTTTCTCTTATAGGTTTCTTAATCATTTTATTTTCCGGGTGATTGTTAAGTATAAGTTTAAATAAGTATTTTTTTGTCTTAATGTATCTTGTTCGCTTGATGATTTATGCTATTCCAATAATTATTTATGCTTATTGAGATGAATATTTTAATATATTTACCATTATTATTGGTCTTAGCATTTTCTCATTTTCTGCATTGTTTTTAAATATCAAACTCCCAAAAAGAAAAAAGAGAGGAAGTGATGGATAAGTGTTAAAGAACAACTTGAGTCTTCTAACAATCAATATTATTCCAGATCCTGATAAAAGTGGGATGGATGCCTGAAGTGCTACCATTTTGCTTCCGCAGTTACTAACGTTAGTAATTACTACTTTTATTATTATGATGTTATGTATTGGTTATTATAAACGACTTAAAAAACTAGGGCCAATGGATGATCCTAGCGGGTTAGTACTTTTTGCCGAAATGGCAATTAAGTGAGTTGAACGGCAAGTAATTGATTTAATGGGTCCAAAATATAAATTCTTAACAGTATATGTAATTTATTTATTATTATATATTGGGATTGGGAACTTATTAAGTGTTGTTGGTTTTGAGTCAACAGTAACCGCTTATACAGTGCCTTTATCAATGGGATTAGTAACGTTCTTTGGAATTTACTATTTTGGGATTAAATATCAAAAACTAGCTTATTTCAAAAAATTCTTAATTAACCCCTTAGAATTATTAACACAGTTTGTTCCTTTAATTTCGATTTCATTCCGTTTATTCGGGAATATCTTAGGAGGAACTGTTATTGTTACATTATTGACAACCTTATTGGCCTTCATATGAGGACATATTCCTTATATTGGACCAGTGGACTTATTAGCAGGAATTATCTTACCATGGTTAAGTATCTACTTTGACCTATTTGATGGATTAATTCAAGCATATATTTTTGCGATATTAACCATTGCCTACTGAGCGATGGAAATGCAGCATGGCGGTGGCGAAAAACACAAGGAAAAAAGTATCAAGGTAAAAAAAGTTAAAAATGAACAAAAAGTTCATTTAAATGTTTAAAAAAGAGTTAAAATATTAATTATATAGATTTATATTGTTAAAAAAAGAAAGTAGGAGATTGAAATTATGTTAGATCTATTATCGAATTTTGTAGGAGTTTGATTAATGTCAATTGATGGGTCATTCTCAAAAGGGATGAGTCTAGTTGGTGCTGGTTTAGCAGCGATTGGATGTTGTGGTTCAGGAGTTGGACAAGGTTATACTGGAGGGAAAGCAGTTGAAGCGATTGGACGTAACCCCGAAGTTGAAGGAAAAGTTCGTACGCAATATATTATTGCCGCAGCGATTACTGAATCAGGATCAATTTACGCATTAGTTATTGCGATTATTTTGGCATTTGTTACTGCCAGCTAATAATTTGAATAACAGACTAAATTACGGAAAATTTGAGAACATCACAAGAATTTATATATCAGAAAGGTGGGGGACACAATAATTATGTGGTTAATGTCAAGACCAATTGAACCAGCGGAAATTATTAATCAGTTATTCCCTAACTTATGAGTCTTCATCGCGCACGTAATTGCGACAATTGTGTTATTAACATTGTTAACAAAATGAGTTTATAACCCATTTCGAAAAGCAATGCGTGCTCGTCGAAACAAAATAAGAGAAATTCTACAAGATGCTGCTGATAAACAAGCAAAAGCTAACTATGATCAAAAGGAAGCAACCAGCTTGTTAACAACAGCGAAAGTTGAAGCAAATACAATTGTGGCAACTGCGCGTAGTGAAGCGGAAAATAAAAAGCATCAAATTATCGATGCGGCAAAAAAAGAAGCGGTTCATTTAAACGAACAAATGAAAAAAGAAATTGAAAAAGAAAAAGAACAATACAAAGATGATATTCGAAAATCAATTATTGAAGTTGCGTTTGATGCAGCAGGTCAACTATTAAATAAAGAGATCAGTAAAGATGAGCACAAAAAAATTGTGGAAAACTTTATTGATAATTTAGAATAATATGATAGTTAGTCAAAAATTTATTGAAAACTATGCTGTTGCTTTATTAGAACTTGCTGTTGAAAATAAAAAAATTGATGAATATTTAAAAACAGCAAATGTCATTATTGATTTGTTCAAAGAATATCCCGATTATATTAAAATGCTTTCTAATACTTATGAATCAAAAGAAGAACGGAAAGTATTATTGAGCAAGGTTTTTAAAGGTAAAATTGAAGCAGATATTTTGCATGCCTTATATTTATTAATCGACAGAGAATCTTTTTATGCTGTTAGATTAATTTTTAAGCATTTACGAAAACTTATTAATGAGCGGAACGATGTTCAATATGGAAATGTTTATTCAGTAGAACCATTAACGCAAGAGCAAATTAAAAGAATTCAAGATAAATTAATTAAAAAATTTGGTTATAACATTGAATTGGTTAATAAGATTGTTCCCAATTTAATTGGTGGTGTAAAAGTTAAAATTAAACATGAAATTATTGATGGAACATTAGCTGGTCAATTAAAAACAATGAAAGAAAAAGCATTAGGAAATAAATAAGATGTGAGGTGAATAAAGTGGCTTTAAATATAAATGAGATTTCAGAAGTTATTAAAAAGCAAATAAAAGACTATGGTAAAAAAATTGAAATCCACGAAGAAGGAACTGTTGTCACAGTTGGAGATGGAATTTCATTAATTGATGGTTTAGATAATGCAATGATGGGTGAGTTATTAATTTTTCCCCATGACATTTACGGAATGGTTTTAAACTTAGAAGAAGGCGCTGTCGGAGCGGTTTTAATGGGAGATGATTCTTTAATTAAAGAAGGAGACCAAGTTCGTCGTTCGAACCGGATTGTTGAAACACCAGTGGGTGATCCCCTTTTAGGAAGAGTTGTTAACGCGTTAGGACAACCAATTGATGGGAAAGGACCGTTAAAAACAACGAAAACAAGACCAGTTGAAAGAATTGCCCCCGGAGTTATGACCAGAAAATCAGTTGACCAACCAATGGAAACCGGAATTATGACAATCGACTCAATGATTCCGATTGGAAAAGGACAACGGGAATTAATTATTGGTGATCGTCAAACGGGGAAAACAGCGATTGCCATTGATACCATTCTTAACCAAAAGGGTAAAAATGTTAAATGTATTTATGTAGCAATTGGGCAAAAAGCATCAACAGTGGCCCAAATTGTGGAAAAATTACGTGCGGCTGGAGCAATGGATTATACAACAATTGTCTCTGCGACAGCAAGTGAACTAGCACCATTGCAGTATTTAGCACCATATACTGGGGTTACCATCGGTGAAGAATGAATGGAATCCGGAGAAGATGTTTTAATTATCTATGATGATTTATCAAAACATGCGGTTGCCTATCGAACAATGGCGTTGTTATTACACCGCCCACCTGGTCGGGAAGCTTACCCCGGGGATGTTTTCTACTTACACAGTAGATTATTAGAACGTGCTTGTCGGTTAAATAAAGAGTATGGAGGAGGAAGTATTACTGCCTTACCTATTATTGAAACACAAGCGGGTGATATTTCTGCTTATATTCCAACTAATGTTATTTCAATTACTGATGGACAAATTTTCTTAAATTCTGACCAATTTAACGCTGGGGTTCGTCCCGCGGTTGATGCTGGATTATCTGTGTCACGGGTAGGATCATCTGCGCAAATTAAAGCGATGAAACAAGTTTCAGGTTCATTAAAACTAGAGCTAGCACAATACCGTGAATTACAAGCTTTTGCTCAATTTGGATCAGACTTAGATGATGCAACAAAATCAGTCTTAGAACATGGGAAACGTGTTGTGGAAATTTTAAAACAAAAACAATATTCACCATTATCACAAATTGACCAAGCAATCGTGTTGTTATCAGTTAATAAAAAACGAACAAAATGAATTCCAATTGAACAAATTAAAGAATTTAAAGATGAAATTATTGAACATTTCCATACATCAGCAAAAGCCTTGCGTGATGAATTAGAAACTAAAAAAGCATTTGATGATGAGTTAATGCAAAAAATTGACCACGAAATTATTAAAGTTGTCAAAAAAGTTGTTGACAAAATTGCTGATTACAAACCAGAAACTTATGGATTAGCTTCGGAATGAGAAAAGCTAGGAAAGTAATGAGGGCTTAAAAATGGCTGTTGGTAGTGATTTAAAAAAACAAATAACTTCAATTAACTCAATCTCAAAAATTACCAAGGCGATGGAATTAGTGGCTACGGCAAAATTAAAAAAAGTTGGGAAACGCATTAGTGATTCCAAACCTTACTTTGCTGAAGTTTATACTGTTTTTAACGATATTATTGGGAAAGCAGATAATTCAATTTATCAAGCACCAGCTAATCCCAAACCAAACAAAAAAACTTGTTGGTTAATTGTTAATTCTAACTTAGGATTAGCGGGGGGATATAATATCAATGTTAATAAACTAGTAATGAAAGAAATCAAACATACTGATCACATTATTGCGATTGGTTCGAAAGCAGAATCATTTTATAAAAATAAAAATTTTAGTCTAGCTTCTGTTCATAAAGAAGTTGACATTAATTTTTCTTATGATGATGCTCGTGAATTAGCGTCCGAATTATTATCGGGGTTTAATAATGGCCAGTATGATGAAATTAAAATTGCTTATACAAAATTTATTAATAATGTTACTTTTGAACCAACTATTTTGCAGTTGTTACCGATTGCTAAAAATAGTCAACAGGAAGTTGAAAAAAATGATAATGTTATTACTGAATTTGAACCGGATCCGGCCACAATTTTAGCAAGTGCCGTCCCAATGTATTTAAACGCAATTATTTTTTCGGCAATTGTCGAATCACAAGTGTCGGAACAAGCTTCGCGCCGAACAGCAATGGAAAATGCAACTGATAATGCTAGTGATATGTTAGAAAAACTATCATTAGAATATAACCGTAAACGCCAAGCAGCAATTACCCAAGAAATTTCAGAAATTGTTGCCGGAGCAAGTGCCCAAGAAAGTTAAGGAGTTGAATAGATACATGGATAAAAATGGAAAAGTAGTACAGGTTTTAGGACCTGTTGTAGATATTCGCTTTCCCGAAGAATATTTACCAAAATTATATAATGCCATTAATGTTGATAATAATGGTACAAAATTAGTGTTAGAAGTTGTTCAACATATTGGTGATGATATTGTTCGAACAATTGCCTTGGGACCAACCGAAGGAATGGTCCGTGGGATGGAAGCTGACGATAGTGGAGCGCCAATCTCAGTCCCTGTTGGAGAAGAAGTATTAGGAAGAATGTTTAATGTGCTGGGCGATCCAATTGATGAAAAACCAGCGCCTAAAACAAAAGTTAAACGACCAATCCATCGCCAAGCCCCAAGTTATGAAGAACAACAAACAACAGCCGAAATTTTAGAAACTGGAATTAAAGTTGTTGATTTATTAGTACCCTTTGCCAAGGGAGGAAAAATTGGTTTATTTGGAGGAGCCGGGGTTGGGAAAACCGTGCTAGTTCAAGAGTTAATTAATAACGTGGCCAAAGCCCATGGGGGGATTTCAGTTTTTGCCGGAGTTGGGGAACGAACTCGGGAAGGAAATGACCTTTACTACGAAATGATTGAAGCTGGTGTTATTGATAAAACCGCTTTAGTGTTCGGACAGATGAATGAAACTCCCGGTGCTCGTATGCGTGTGGCGTTGACGGGATTAACAATTGCTGAATATTTCCGCGATGATAAAAACCAAGATGTTTTATTATTTATTGATAATATCTTTCGTTTTACCCAAGCAGGATCTGAGGTATCAGCGCTATTAGGAAGGATGCCATCAGCTGTTGGATACCAACCAACTTTAGCAACAGAAATGGGAGCTTTACAAGAACGAATTACTTCTACTAAAAAAGGAAGTATTACTTCCGTGCAAGCTGTTTATGTGCCAGCCGATGACTTAACGGACCCTGCTCCCGCCACAACTTTTACCCACTTGGATGCGAAAGTTGTCCTAGACCGGGAAATTGCGGCGTTAGGAATTTACCCCGCGGTGGATCCGTTAGGAAGTTCTTCACGGCTATTAGATCCCCAAGTTGTTGGTGATGAACATTATGACACCGCGCGGGGAGTTCAGGAAACCCTTCAAAAATTTAAAGAATTACAATCAATTATTGCAATTTTAGGGATGGATGAATTATCTGATGAAGATAAATTAGCTGTTTCGCGAGCACGTAAAATTCGTAACTTTTTATCACAACCATTCTTTGTGGCTGAAAAATTCTCAGGAAAAGAAGGAAAGTATGTACCGGTTAGTGAAACAATTCGTGCTTTTAAAGAAATTTTAAGTGGAAAACACGATAACTTACCAGAACAAGCATTCTTATATGTTGGAACAATTGACGAAGCTGTGAAAGCAGCCGATCAAATGAAAAGCTAGTTGTTATGATTAATAAAACAAACTTAAAAATTATTACTCCCAAGGGAGTCATGGTTGAACAACCCGTTGACATAGTAACCGTGAAAACAATTACTGGTTATATGGGAGTTCTCCATGGTCATATTCCCTTAGTATCAACAATTGTTCCTTCGGAAATGTATTATCGTGTTTATAATAAACAATATAAACTAAGTATTAACGGTGGAATTTTACAAGTTGATCAGGAATTTGTTAAAATCTTAGCTGATGAAGTTAACTTTCTTGATAAACAAGGTTCATAAAAAAGATCTTATGAAAAATAAGATTTTTTTATTTAACCGATATTTTTCAAGCCTTTTTAAAGTAATTAAAAGTTGTCTTTTATTTTAATTGAGTTATAATTAAGAAACTAAACTATAAAAAAACAACAAAAGAATAGAGAAAAAGTACTGACTATTAATTAAGGAGGTCATATTATTATGAAAAAATTTTTATCAATTTTAGGAGCAGTAGGATTAACAGTATCAGGAGCATCAAGCGTGATTGCTTGTAATACGCATAAAAGTAATACCCCTAATCCCGAACCTTCAAAAGACAAACGTATTATTACAAAACTAAGTTCATGAACAAATTTAAGACCATTATTATTTGATTCAAAAGATTATCAAAGTTTAACCGCTGATAATTTAGTGAACACCATTGCTAACCAATTGCCATTAGATGAAACTAACAAAGTAGTTGTGAAAGATGGTACTTTTACTAATATTAACATTACCGATGGAAAAGTAACCAATGGTACTGTCACAGTATCAGTTTTACGAAATGATAAACCAATTGTAGATTCTACTTCTGGAAAAAGTGAATTTAAAGTTTATTTCCAAACTAACCAAGTTAAAAATGCAAGAGAATTAGCAACTGAAATTAACCAAAAAGCACCCAATTCATTGACAAAATTATCCGAAGTTAAAATTAATTTTAACGGAACCCAATTACCATTAGGAATGATTCTTAACTTAATTCCGAGTTTTGTTAAGTTATCGGATTTGCCAACTAAAATTCCAACTTCGTTTGATGCTACCGATCCTGACCAAAAGAAATGAAATGATTTTGTTGATAAAATTAAAGCATTAGCTGGAGAAATTTGAGAAAAACCTTTTAATGAGAGTTTTGAATTAACAGATGGAATTAACCTTACGGTTGCTGGTAAACTTGGCGAAATTGTAAATGCTATTGCTCCTGATTTAATTCATTTCCACAACTTTTTAGTTGAACAAGATGCAAAAAAACATGATAATTTGGCATTATTATTAGTTCAATACTTATTTGAAACCCCAGGAGACATTAATGGTGATGGTTTTTCGGGCATAAATAAAGATAAAATAGATATTAAATCTAATTTAGATAATTTACTATGTGATCTTTTACAACCTTGACAAAATGCTAATAATGAAAAATATAGTGTCGCAAGTCCCTTACAATTAAAAATTCTAGGTTTCCTAAGCATTAAATGAGATACGGGAGTAGTTAAATTAAAAGATTTAAATGTTGATAATATTTTAAGAACGTTAATTACTGATTTAATGAATCATGATGTTACACAACCTATTAAAGTTACTATCAATGTTCCAATTAAAGGAGAGATTACTTTTGATTTGAACCTTAATAGTATAATTGGTGATAGTATTATGTCTCCAATGTTAAAAAATAGTGGTTATGATAGTTCAATAGTTGATAGTAATAATTTGCAAATGTTAGCTGGAACTCTTAATTTTGAAATTCAAAAAGATGGTAGTGACACATGAACTACTACATCATCAATTGATGATATTTTAAGTAGTGATGTTAAAAATATTAGAATGAAAGTGACGGGAATGCAATTTAAAGTAATTGCCAAAGATGATGCCAATGCTAATTTTACTACCGATTCTAATCTAGATACTGAATTTGATATTGACTTATCATCAGCAAATTTGGTATAAAACCATAAAATTCTTAATTTACCATTAAGAATTTTTTTATATTTATTAAATTTAAGATATAATAAGGAAGTAAGACTTAGAAAAAATATGGAATTAATTTTAAACAACATAGTAAACCTATGACTTTCTGTTAGCAACTATAATTATTAAAACTATAAAAATGAAAAAACATAAAAGAAAGAAGGCCATGTGCATGAAAAAACTTTTATCAATTTTAGGAGCCCTTGGTTTAACAACAACCGGTGTTTCTTCAGTTGTAGGATGCCATCCGCACAAGGTTGCACCGCAACCAGATCCCGCTCCGGCAACAAAGGATGACAAAATTATTAATAAAATAGAATCTTGGTCACAAGCTAGCCCATTATTAGTAAATTCAAAAAACTTTCGTAATTTAACAGCCCAGGATGTTGAAAAAACAATTAGTAATCAATTACCAATTGATCAAACTTACCAAATAAAAATTAAAGATGGTAGTTTTCATGATGTTAAAGTTGATAATAACCAATTAACAGATGGAACAGTTACTATTTCAATTTTACATAATAATAAAATTCTAGTTGATAAACAAAAACAACTATCAGAATTTAATATTAAATTTGCAACCCAGGAAATTAGTGATACCGAAAAATTAGTAAATGATTTAAACCAAAAAACTCCTGGTTCAGTTGAGAATATTTCTGATTTTCAAATTAATTTTGGGGGAACAAGTTTACCATTAAAATTAATTATGAATTTATTGCCTAGTTTAGTTAAATTTAATAATTTACCAACAAAAATTCCAACAACCTTTAATCAGAATGACCCTGTTTAAAAACAATGAACAGCATTTGTCCAACAATTTGCTAATTTACCAATGGTTGGTAATATTTTAAAAATTAACTTTAACCAAACATTTGATAGTTCAGGGGTCAAAATTAACATTAGTGGAAATGTTGGTAATATCATTAATGCGATCGCTCCTGATTTAATTCATTTCCATAATTTTTTAATTCAACAAAAAGCTGATAAACATAGCAATTTATTATTGTTATTAATTCAATATTTATTTGCAACTCCCCAAGATACTAATAATGATGGCTTTGCAAAAGTTGACAGTGGAACTACCAAAATTACTTCAAATCTTGATCATTTAGTATGTGACTTATTACAACCATGAAAAACTGCGCAGGGAGAAAAATTCAGTGTTAATCGCCCAATTGCGATTGATGTCGTTAAATATGTTACAATGCCAGTATACTGAGACAAATGAGAATTGACTGATATTGAATTAGCAAAAGTGGGAATTACTAATGTCTTTAAAAATACTTTAAACCAATTATTTAATCATGATGTTAATAAAGATATCACAGTTGATTTTAGCGTTTCAGTTTTAAAAGAAGATATTCATCTACAACTAAAACCACTAATTGAAAAAGCATTGCCAACATTTTTATTACAACAAGGCTATGATGAAAATGAAGTTAATAATAATAACATTAGTATTTTATCAGGGACCATCAAATTTGAATCATCAACAGATGGAGAAACTTGATTAGCAGCCAATGACTTGGATGATATTTTAAAAGTTAATGTTCAAGAACTGCGGGTAAAACTTGATAATTTACAATTTAAAGTTACTTCGCAAGTGGATCCCACAATTTCATTTCTTACAAAAAAAGATTTAGCAACCGAAATTAATCTTGATCTTACAACAGATCCCTTATTATAAAGAAGAAATTCTTAATTTTATAAATTAAGAATTTTTCTTTCTAATTTAAGAAGTTAATAGGAGGCGTAATGACAAAATTTGATGAATTATTAAGTTCGATTAAAAAAGAATATCATAATTTTTTAAATCATCCTTTTATCATTGGCATTGTTAAGAATGAAGTTACTCGCCGAGGGTTTGATTATTTTATTAACCAAAATTATTATATTCTAGTGGAAGTAATTAGAATTTGGGGTAGTTTACTAGTTAAAGCTAATAATGAAAAGCAAATGGTTTTTTTAATTAGAGGGCTAAATATTATGATTAAATATATAACGCAAATTAACCAAAATTATCAATGTCAGGAATTAAAAAATATTAAACCAAGCCAAATTACAATTGATTTTATTAATTATTTGTGAGAACTATCCTTGGAAGGAACCTACCAAGATTTAATTGTGGCCTTTGGCATTTGTAGTTTTGGTCATTATAATTTTCGACAATTGATTTTAGACACTTATCCTGATTTAAATGAACTGCACCCTTATTATTGATGATTACTATTATACATTAATAATAATCAGGATGTAGAATTACAACAAAAATGAGTAGAATATTTAAATCAAGAATTAACAGACACCACTGCCGAAGAAATGGAAAAATTTAAAGTAATATTTTACAAGGTCCAACAATTTGAAAATAATTTTTTAAATGATTGTTTAAAATTTAATTCTTATAAATAAAGGTAAGATTTCTCTTACTTTTTCTTTATTTTTTAGATTTATTGAGAGATAATAAACATATTGAGAATAAAGTGAGGGGTATAAAATGGCAGTTAAATTGATAGTTTGTGATATTGATGGGACCTTAGTAACTGATAAAACAAAAACAATTCCTCCGGAAAATAAAACCGCCTTATTAGCAGCCCAAGACCAAGGAATTTTGGTAACAATTGCTTCAGGAAGAGTTCCGAGTGGGTTAGCGGAATTTGCCCAGGAATTAGAAATCACAAAAAACTGTAAGTATGTTATTGGCGGTAATGGGGGCGCAGTAATGAATTTACAAACTGGAGAGTATGTTTATGATGAAATGGTCTCTTATGAAGATACATTATGAGCAATGGCAATTGTGAAAGAAATGGGGAACGATTTTTATTTGGCGCCATTAGATGAAAAAATGGCATATGTTTCAAGTGAGCGTGTTATTGCAGAAGATATTTTTTTATTTCGCCATACTAAAAACATTCCAGTAATTTTAGATTGAAACGCGATTCCCCAAATGCGCAAAGTTGTAATTTCATGTAGTGATCAAGCAGGCCAACAATGATTGCGCCGCAAGGTTGCTAAAAACCATAACCTTCGTGTAGAAGTAACTGGATATGGTTATATTGAGATTATGCCCAAGAATGTTAATAAATGAAATGGAATTTTAAAACTAATTGTTGCTTTAAAAACTAATGAAGGTATTAAAATTAATAAAGATGAAATTATGTGTTTTGGGGACCAAATGAATGATTATGAAATGATTAAAAATGCTAAATATGGTATTGCATTAGCAAATGCGACAAGTGAGTTAAAAGCAGTTGCGAAGGATGTTACGAAAAAAGATAATAATCATGCTGGGGTTGCCGATTATTTATATGATCATTTATTAACTAGAAAAGAGGGTTAAAAATGCTGAAAATTAATAAAGATGAAATTAAATTAATAGTTTGTGATATTGATGGAACTTTAATTACAGATAATAAAGAGTTATTACCTGAAGTTAAAGCAACATTACTTGATCTGCAAGCAACAGGAGTGTTTGTTTCAATTGCTTCAGGACGGATGCCCCTTGGTTTTATTGAATATGCTGAGGAGTTAAAAATTAAAGATTATGGCAACTATGTAATTGGTGCCAATGGGGCTGTGGTCATGAATTTGACAACAAGAAAAAATGAATATTCTAACCAAATGAAAGTTCCAGTGGTGCAACAGGTTACCTCAATTTTATTAAATAATAATTGTGCCTTTGCGTTGTCATATGCTCAAGATAAGGTTCTGCATGTTGCTGGTAAACACTTATTAGCTGAAAAATTAACTCCTGGTGCCTTTTTAGATGGAATGGAAATGGTAGCAGAATTTGATTTTAACAATTTACAAGAAACTAATAAAATTGTAGTGAGAGCAAATAGTGTTGCAGAATTTGAACAAGCTTATCAAGAATTACAAACAATAACAGCAATTAATATTGAACGATTATCACCGACAACTTGTGATATTGTGAATGCTGATTGTAATAAGGGAACTGGAATTGCCCACTTAATTAAATTATTAAATGTTCACCATCATTTAGCAATCAAACCACAAAATGTGTTATATTTTGGTGATAATAATAATGATATTGCTGCGTTAAAATATGTTAAATATGGCATTGCAATGAGTCATGCTCCAAGTAGTGTCCTAGCAGTTGCTTATGACACCACAATTAGTAACAATCAAGCCGGAGTTAGCTGGTATTTAAATAAGTTGACACAACAAAATTATTAATTTATAGTATAAGATTTTTAAAAAATATAGTATTATTAATATGATACAAAAGTAATAAAGGAGTCGATTTAAATGAGTGTACCTACCATGGTGCTGTTAGCCCTTGATCGCGAGACAAGCAATACAATTATATATGCCTTTGAAATAGTTGCTTTAATTTTATCAATTATTATGATTATTATTGGCCTATTGCAAAACAAAAAAGCCCAGACTGGTTTAAGTGCTTTAAATGGGGGAAACGATGAACTTTTTGCTAATAGTAAAGAGCGTGGTTTAGATCGCACCTTGTCAATTGCTATGTTGAGTTTTGGAAGTGGACTTCTAATTATTACTTTAATCATTTGTTTATTAACTAATGTTTTACTATAAAAGATAGCATAATTATGGGGAGGTTTATTAATATCTCTTTTTTATTTAGAATTTGAGGAATCGTATGCAAAATAAAATCATTGAAATTTTAAGAGCAAAAAATAAGCCATTAGATACAATCGAATTAACAACTTTGTTAAAAATTGATAATTTAGAAGATAATAAACAAATGTTAAAAATATTAGTGGAGTTAGAAAATCAAAATATTATTGCCGTTAATAGCAATCATAAGTTTTACTATTTAAATCCTAAAATTTATTTGCAAGGCGTGATTAGTATTAATAAAAAAGGATTTGGATTTGTTAAAATCAATAATAGTCAAGAAGAGTATTATGTTCACCAGAAGGATTTAAATAATGCCTTAGATGGTGACCAGGTTATTTTTGTCCTGAAAAGTAAGTCTCCCAATAATGGTAAAAAAGTAGAAGCCCGGATTGTAAAAATTATTAAACGAAATTTAGAATATATTATGGGTGTTGTTAAAAAAAATAAAAATAACAAAAAATATTTAGAAGTTTTAAATAACAAACTTCAACAATACAAAGCCGAAATTTTAAATTTAAAAGCTGCCCTAGAAAATACAGTTGTTAAAGCTGCCATTATTAAAGCTAATAGTAATAGTAATACAATGCAAGTTAAAATCTTGGAAGTAATTGGAAACGTTAACCAACCAGGAGTTGATATTTTAACAGTTCTGCATGAATTTAATATTAAAGTAAAATTTGATAATGAAACTTTACAAGAAGCTAACCAAATTGCTCCTAGTGTTTCTTTGCATGATCCCCTGCTTTTTACGACACGTAAGGATTTACGAGATGAATTATTAGTAACGATTGATGGTAATGATTCAAAAGATTTTGATGATGCTATTTGTGTTACGGAAAATCAGGATGGAACTTACCGTTTATTAGTGGCAATTGCGGATGTGGCGCATTATGTCACCGCAAACTCTTTTTTAGATAAAGAGGCTTTTGCCCGTGAGTGTTCGGTCTATTTAATTGACCGGGTAGTTCCAATGTTACCAGAACGATTAAGTAATGGGATCTGTTCATTAAATCCCCATGAAATTCGGCTAGTAATGTGTTGTGAAATGATTATCGATAAAAAAGGGGAAGTTATCGGTTCGAGTATTTTTGAAGGAGTAATGGAATCAAAAGCGCGGTTAACATATGAAAATGTAAATAAGTTATTTAAGGGTGAACCAACTACAATTGCCCCCGAAATTAGTAACATGTTATACCAAGCCAGAAGATTATATAAAGTTTTGTTAGCCAAAAAAAACCATGATGGGGTAGTTGATTTTGATTTAGATGAACCAAAATTTATTACTAATAAAGAGGGCAAAATTATTGATATTGTTAACCGCCCTCGTGATGAAGCAGAGAAGTTAATTGAACAATTCATGATTAGAGCCAATGAAACAGTGGCGGAAACTGTTTTTTGAATGGACTTGCCTTTTATTTACCGGGTACATGACCAACCAAAAGAAAAGAAATTGCGGGAACTATACACTCAATTATCTCTAATGGGGTTAAATATTAAAGGAAAACTAGAAAATATTCACTCCAAAGATATTCAACAAGTTTTAGATAAATTACGAGACCAAGAAAACTTTAAGGTTATTTCAGCCTTATTTTTAAGAAGTATGGAAAAAGCAAAGTATAGTGCCGTGAATGATGGCCATTTTGGATTAGCCTCAAAATGCTATACTCATTTTACATCACCAATCCGCCGCTACCCTGATTTAATTGTGCACCGTCTATTAAAAGAATATTTAATTAATAATAAAATTAATGCAAAAGTTATTGAAGAAAATCGAGAATTTACATTATTAGCGAGCGAGCAATCTTCTAATTGCGAAGTTAAAGCAATGGAGTGTGAACGTGAAGTGGACCAAATGAAAGAAGCGGAGTATATGGAGGACAAAGTGGGAATGACTTTTCCCGGGATTATTTCGGGGGTTACTGCCTTTGGAATTTTTGTCCAATTAGAAAACACCATTGAAGGTTTGGTTCATATTAGTGATTTACGCGACGATTTTTATATTTTTGATGAAAAAACATTAACGTTAATTGGTGAACGCAAAAAACAACGTTTAACATTAGGAAAAAGAGTTAAAATTAAAGTAAAGAAAGCAAGTAAACAACTTCGCCAAATTGATTTTACTTTAATAAATTAAAGGAGGAGTTCGGATGAAAGTTATTAGTGTAAATAAAAAAGCCCAGTTTAATTATGAAATTTTAGATACCTATGAAGCTGGTCTTAGTTTAACTGGTAGTGAAATTAAATCAATTCGCAATAATGATGTTTCAATTAATGAGGCCTTTGTTGTAATTCGTAAAAACGAAGCTTTTGTTATTAATATGCACATTGCCAACTATAAATTTACCGCATCTTATAAACCTGATCCGGACCGCACGCGTAAATTATTACTGCATAAACGAGAAATTAAAAAAATCTTGCAACGAATTAAGTTAGAAAAATTAACAGTGGTTGCTTTACGCGTTTATTTAAAAGGAAACTATGCCAAATTAGAAATTGGCTTAGGAAAAGGGAAAAAACTCCATGATAAAAGAGAAGCAATTAAGAAAAGAGATAGTGAGCGTTTAAGAAATCGTTAATTTGCAAAATTTTTAAGATATTTTTAAAAAATTATTAAAATAATCTAGCAATTTATTATTAATTTGATATATTTAAAGCATAAAAATAAATTAGCAACCTGTATATGTTAGTAATATGGTCTAACGTCTCTACACCTACCCATTGTAATTAGGTACTATAGGTTAATGTTTTTCCTTTTAAGCATTAACTTTTTAAATTTCACAGGTTAATGTTTTTTTATTTTTATTAGAAGGAGAAACCGAAGTTAATGTTTATCACACGAAAGATTAGTCATTTTTTTCAATTTGATACTTTTCAAACAACATTTCGCAAAGAAATTATTGGTGGAGTTTCAACATTTTTAGCAATGTTATATATTTTATCTGTCCAACCGCAAATGTTGTCTTCTGCCCCGGATGTTAATCATCTTAATGATGCTAGTTATAACATGTCATTCGGGGGAATTTTTATTTCAACCGCAATTGCTGCTTTTGTGGCAACCTTTATTATGGGATTATCAGCAAATACCCCAGTGGGATTAGCGCCCGGAATGGGATTAAATGCTATTTTTACTTTTAATGTCGCTAAAAATGGTATTGGTTATCAAGGAGCTTTGATTGCTGTTATGATTTCATCATTGATTTTTTGTGTTATCTCTTCAACTAAACTACGAACTTTAATTATTGGGGCAATTCCACATTCAATTAAGTTGGCGATTGGTTCTGGAATTGGCTTTTTTATTGCTTACCTAGGTTTGCATAATATTGGTTTAGTTGGTGATAATGCTGTTAGTAAGGGTGGTGTTATTTATAACGGGGGCATCCCAGTTGCTGAATTAGGAAATCTAAAAACAAATTGACCCGTTATTTTAATGGGATTAGGTGTTTTAATTTTAATCTTTATTTTACATTTTAAAAAAATTCCGGGAGCGATTGCGATTGCCATTATTGTTGGGTTAGGTGTTTCCCTAATAGTGGGAAATGTTGTTAATAATGATTTTATTAAAGCAAACTTTTCGCACTGAACATGGTGAAGTTACCATGATTTTGATGGCTTTAGTAATAATATTAAATCGACTTTTACTGCTTTTGGTAATAGTAAAATTTGAACTTCCCCTGTATTATATGTTTCAATTTTTGTCTTTCTATTTGTTGAGTTTTTTGATTCAACCGGAACATTATATTCTGTCACAAAGCAAATTTCTGATCAAAGTGGTATCAAGTATGAATTACGACCCCGCTCATTAATTGCTGATTCTGTAGGGGCGATTGTGGGAGGAGTCTTAGGAACTTCTCCTGTTACAACTTATGTGGAATCCACAACCGGAGTTTCCCAAGGAGCGCGGACAGGATTTTCATCATTAGTAATTGGAACATTATTTTTAATTTCAATTGTATTGTTTCCAATTTTCCGGCTAATTACACCGGCCATTGCGGGAGCAGCCACAATTTTTGTGGGAACTCTGATGATTGTTCAAATTAAAGATATTGAATGATTACAACCAGAGTTAGGAATTGGGGCATTCTTTACAATTATTATGATGATTGTAACGTTCTCAATTACTAACGGAATTGCCGTTGGGTTTATTAGTTATACAATTGTTGGTTTAATTAACAAAAAATACCGGGATATTCATATTGTTACCTATATTCTTGACATTCTCTTTATTGGCTATTTTATTGCTTATGCATTTGTCCAGTAACATTTTACAAGAAACCACTTTATGAGGTTTCTTTTTTTAAAAGTATTTCATTTTTTAGAAAAAAATTTTAGAATATTTCTTTTTTTATGTTAAAATATTAGCAAAGATTAGAAACTAGTGGGATAAATAATTATGAGCGGAAGATGTGTAAAGATTTATTGCAAAATTTTAATAGTATTTTTCATCTTATTTATGATTTATCATTTTAATTTTTTAAATCTGAACAATACTATTTTAGGAATTGATTTTATTTTAATTAGCTTATTGGTGAATATTTTTTATCTTCTTTTAATTGTTTTTGTTTTTATTTATATTTTCCAATCATTGATCAGTAATATTAAAGTACGTTATAAATGATTTGTAAAAAATCCTAGTTTTAATAAAAACCAGTATTGAGGAATTTTATTTTTATGATGTTGTAATCTTGTGATTTATCCATGTGTGCTAGTTTTAAATGCAAATGCTCACAGTATGGCTTTAATAAATCAGTTTTATTTGTTAGATTTTCACTGAATATTTTTTGGAAAATTATATTTTTCTTATATTATTTTCTGTGCAGCCCTAATTTTTTATATAACTTTAATATGAATTTTCTATTCTTATTTAAAAAATTTACATCGTTTTGTTAAAGCAAGTAACAAAGTAGCTATCCACCATTTGCACAAAAAAATATGCAAAATAATTGCTTTGATTATCCGCATTAAACTTATTATTTTACATATTTTAGCAATCCTAGTGGCGCGCATTTCAAAATTTCGCCAATTAGCATTAATTTATCAAATTCGAAAAACAAAACTATTGAACCAATTTAAAAAAGAACATTTCCCGCCCTTAGTCCTTCAGAATTAGAGCCTATGAAAAAACTTAACCTTTCAATTAAGAAAACAATTTATAATACCCAAATTAATAATTTTATAATAATATTTTAATAAACAATATCTATTTTTTCCTTAATTACTTAATATCCTTAATTTATTCTTAATTAACTATGTTGTTACCGATATGATTTATCTATGATAGTATAATGGCCCATCTAAAAATCTGTTTAATTAAACAGATTTTTATTTTGCTAAATATTAA
The DNA here is from genome assembly GCF_001029265.1 of Spiroplasma eriocheiris. NCBI lineage: Bacteria > Bacillati > Mycoplasmatota > Mollicutes > Entomoplasmatales > Spiroplasmataceae > Spiroplasma > Spiroplasma eriocheiris. The sequence goes on from NZ_CP011856.1 coordinate 137,206, forward strand.
GTAATATTATTCTATTTTTTATGAAAAATTTTTATTATTTATCTGAAAATGATATATAATGAATTTGATTATTGCTGTGTTTATCTAATACTTTATAACATTAAAGGCCGTTTAATAAAATATTGTATTTTATTTTTAATTATTAAAAGTTTTGAACGCAATGATTTATTTTATTTGTAATAAATGAGAGGAAAAACAAAAATGGAACATAAAAAATTAATTTTAGGTTTAGATTTAGGAATTTCATCATGTGGTTGAGCAATTACAGCTCAAACACAAGAAGGCAAATGAATTTTAGAGGACTTTGGAGTAAGGCTATTTCAGGTTCCTGAAAATTCAAAAGATGGTACTACAAATGCTGAAGCGAGAAGATTGAAACGTAGTGCTAGAAGATTAATTAGACGAAGAAAAAATCGTAAGGAAGATTTAATAAAATTATTTGAACGCATTAATTTTCTTAATAAAGAAGATTTAAAAAACTATATTAATAGCCATAGTGCAACTAACTTAGTTGATGATTTTAATCGTAATGAGTTATATAATCCTTACTATTTGCGATACATTGGTTTGAATAATCAACTAACAAAAGAAGAATTAGTTTGATCTTTGATTCATATTGCAAATAGAAGAGGGTATAGTAATAAATTTTCTTTTGGTGATAAATTACCCAAAGGATTAGAGGAAGCAATTAAAAGTGCTACTCTTAATGAAAAATATCGTACATTATCAGAAGAAATTATTAAAAATGAAAAATATCGTGATCCTAATAATTCAAAAGCAATTCTTGTTAGAAATAAGGGTGGCAAGGAAGGAAAAGAAAATTTTCAATATCTTTTTTCACGAACTGATTATATAAATGAAGTTCAAAAGTTATTAGAAAATCAATCTAAATATTATCCTATTTTAACAGAAGCCAATATTAAAAATATTATTGATATAATTTTTCGCCAACGAGATTTTGAAGATGGTCCAGGACCTAAAAATGAAAAATTAAGAAAGTTGTATAAAGAAAAAAATAAACAGTTTTCTAAAAATTTTACGCAATTAGAAGGGCGATGTTCATTTTATCGTAATGAAAAAGTTGGTTTTAAATCATCAATTTTATTTGATATTTTTCATGTGGTATCTGAAATTTCAAAGATTAGTAAATATATTGAAGGGGATCATGTCTTAGCTAAAAAAATTATTGATAATTTTTTATATAATGACCAAAATAAAAAAGGTAAAACGCTTTTAAAAGAAATTCTAAAACAACATATTGATGAAAATATTTTTGATAGTCCTGCTTATAAAAATATAGAATTTAAAACTAATTATTTAAATCTTTTAAAAGAAGTTTTTGGTTATTATGTGTTAAAGGATGTTGATATTAATAATTTAAATAAGAACATCTATTATGAATTAGGAGAAATTATTCACACTAATATAACACCAAAAAGAAAAGAAGAAAAAATTGTAGAATGGTTATCTAAAAATAATCTTGTTTTATCGGAAGAAAAACTTCATATTTTATTAAAACCTAATTCGAGTTTATCAACAACAGCAAAAACTTCTTTTAAATGAATGCAAGAAGCAGTAGATAAATTTTTATCAGGGGTTCCTTATGGAAAATTTCAAGCTGATTTTAATAAAAATAATGAATTTAAATTGACAGATGCATTCGAAAAGCGCTATAAAAAATATCTTACTGGAGAAAAAGAGTTTGAAATGTTTGCAGCTATTATTGATCCAGACCTATGAAGAAATCCAATTGTTTTTCGCGCTATTAATCAAACTCGAAAAGTGATTAAAGCCTTATTTGAAAAATATGGTTATATTAATCAAATTAATATAGAATTAACCAGAGAAATGGGAATGGCTTTTAAAGACCGAAAAAAATTATTGGATGAACAATTTAGAAATTATAAAGAAAGAGAAGATGCGAGAAAAGCGTTATTAGCTAATGGAGTTTTAGTAAATGATACAAATATTTTAAAATATCGTCTTTGAGAACAACAACTTCATAAGTCAATGTATTCAGGAGAGAATATCAATTTATCAGATTTAGGTAATGATAAAATCTTACAAATTGATCATATTATTCCGTATTCAAAATTACCAGATGATTCATTAAATAACAAAGTTTTAGTATTTGCTAAAGAAAACCAAGATAAAGGAAATCGAATAGCTAATGATTATGTAAAAACTTTGGGTTCTGAGATTTATAAAAATTATCGTAATAGAATAAATTACCTCTCATCTCAAAACAAGATTAGTTCTAAAAAAGCAGATTATTTATTATGTGAAACAGAAAACGAAGAATATTTAAATGACTTTTTATCAAGAAATTTAAATGATACTCGATATATTACAAGATATGTAATGAACTGATTAAAGTCAGAGTTTGAAATTCAAAAAAGATTAGGATTAGCAATTCCAAATGTTTTAGCTATGAATGGTGCAGTAACATCAAGATTTCGAAGAATTTGGTTGCGTAATTCTCCATGAGGATTAGATCAAAAAGTGAGAGAAATTACACCGTGACATCACGCCGTTGATGCAATTATTATTTCTAATTTTAATAATTTTTCAGAAGTTCAATTTGCAAATGATATAGTTACACTAATGAATTATCGCAAAAAGTTAAATGACAAAGAATGAGATGAACTATTACAAGAATTATTAAGAAAATGACAAAATAATTCAAAAATATTTATTCCAAATGTTGAAAAGAGACTATTAGAAATTAAAAATAATAACCCTAAACAAATTCATTATTCATTAATAGATAATTTGCAAGATATTATAGATCAAAGAATGCCCTTAGTTTTAAAAACAGAAAAAATCAAAAAAGAAATTAAAGATAAAAATAATAAAGAATATATTTTTGATAATTTTCCAATTCCAAAATTTGTAAAAGTGAAGGACCCAGATGAATATATTATTGAAAATAAACATTTGGAAGGTAATATTCGATATCCTTTTGTATCATACAAAATTGAAAAGAAAATGAATGGAAAAATTACTGATGAAAACCCCATTAAAAATAAAAATACCAAAAAAATAAATGATGTATATATAGATAATAAATTTAATGATAAAAAGTACTTATTAGACTCTAAAGGAAATATTTGAAATAATTCTTCGTATGTATTTTTATGTATATGAAAAGATGAAAAATGTCGTAAGGGATATAACTATCAATTTATTAAATACTATGAATATTTAAATTCTACAAATAAATATGAAAATAAAATTAAATTAAGAAAGTGAAGTCTAGTTAGGTTTCTGCTTAACGGCAAATTTTGCTATGAATATTACCAAGCGAAAAAGACAGATGATAAAATTTATCGAAATATGCTAAATACTGTTTATAAAAGTACTAAAGATGATAAAGAAAGTAAAAACATTTTTGGCGTTCAAAATTATTATGGTTCAATTTCAAAATGATTCAATAATTTAGAACTAGTTCAAGTTGACATTTTAGGTAACACAAAAATTGTTAAAGTTTCTTAAAATACTTTTAAAAATTTAAAATTGTGGTATTATTTTATTGAGTTATGAAAATAATTCATATTCTACAAAAAAATGACAGCGGCTAAGATAAACGCTTAGTCGTGTAGGAGGGTCATCCTTACAAAGACCATTTAAATCACCTTTCTAGGTGATTTTATTTATATATGGATTAAAAAATAATGTCTTGAAGAACATTAATAATTAATAAATCAAAAAAGATTAATGTTAAAAACAATAATATTTGTGTAACAGATGAAGAAGGAAAAGAAGTAATGTTTGCTTTTTCAGAAATTAATTCAATTATTTTTGAAAATAATTATACTTTGGTTTCCTGTAATCTTTTAGCTAAAATATGTCAGTATAATATATTTGCAATATTTTGTGATGAAATTTATGAACCACGAGGTTTATTACTTTCACTATCTAATCATTTTCAACCATATGTTGTATTTAATATGGAATCTAGTATGGATCAAAGTTTTAAAGATAAAATATGAAAATTAATTATAAAAAAGAAGATTTGAAATTCTTCAATAGTAATTGAAAACTCAACTGATTTTTTTGAAATTAGTGAGAATTTAAAAAATGGTCAGAAGAAGTAGTAGATGGGGACAGTACTAATCGTGAGGGTTTAGCAGCTAAGATGTTTTTCCGCACTTTATATGGTAGTGCTTTTATTAGACTATCAGATGATTTAATAAATTCTGCGCTTAATTATGGTTATAAAATTATTGTTTCATGTATCTCAAGAACTTTGGTTAGATATGGATTAATATTGCATATTGGTGTCCACCATATTGGAAAAACTAATCCTTATAATTTATCTTATGATTTTATTGAACCCTTCCGACCATTAGTAGATTTTTGGGTTACAAGAAATTTATATAAATTAGATGGTAAATTAACCTATAATCAAAGAATTTCATTAGTTAAATTATTGGATGAAAGAGTTGAAATTGATAATAAAATAATGAGTGTTAATAATGCAATTAATTATATGATCAAAAGTTTTATTACTTGTTTAAAAGAATCAAATCCAGAGTTACTTAAATTGCCAACATTATTATTAAATGATTATGAAGAAGATGAAGAGGAATATGAAGTTGATGAAGAGGGAGAGTAGATATCGACAAATGCGAATGTTTGTATTTTATGATTTGCCTAATACGACAAAAATGGATACTAAAAATTATACTAAATTTCATAAATTTTTAATTAAAAATGTTTATTATATGATTCAGTATTCTATTTATTGTAAGTTATGCATAAATTATGATGAAGTTAATAAAAATAATAATAGGATTGATTTACATAAACCACCAAAAGGTAATGTAAGAATTTTAATAGTTACGGAAAAACAATATGAATCAATTAAAATTCTAGTTGGAAATAAAAGTAATCAGGAAAAATATATGACAACAAGGACAGTAGTTGAATTATAAGTATGGAATATAATACAATAACTTTTAAAAATAGTAATAAAGAGTTAGAAACAATCAAGTTATATCAAAACAAACTAGTAATTTTTGGTAATAATAATAGTGGAAAAACGAAATTGTTAAATACTTTAAGTAATGGTTTTTTGGGAAAAGATAGTTCATTTCGTTTTAATGATAATTCAATTGGTTATGGAGATTATCAAATTATTTATTTAAAAGAAAAAACAGATTTAGTGGAAGAAATTAAGTTAACAAAGACTTCAATATTTCGTAATAAACTAATTAAATCAATGAATGAATTAATTCTTAGTAATAATAAATATGAAGAATTAACAACTTTATTAACTAATCTAAACAATGTTTTTAATGAAATGCTGTTGGAAACAGATATTTTATCTAATCAAGTATCTATAAAATCACAGTTATTTTTAAAATCAAATTTTTCGAATCTTTCTTTAGAAGGAATTATTGATAAATTATTGAAATTTGACATTTATGATTTTGAAAATACAGTTATTGACCCTACCAAGTATAGTTCATATCAGTTAAGAATTCTTCTTTTAAATATTTTAATAAAATATACTGATATGAATGATAAATTACGGCCATTAGTTTTTATAATTGATCAACCGGAAATGTATAGTTCAACAAAATCATTATGGGATTTTCTTAATAATTTAAAATTATTATTGAATGATAAAAGTATTATTATATTGGCTACAAATGCACCGATAGTTTATAATTTTATTGTTGATGATATTTCACAAGTTTATTTTTTAAGAAACAATAAACTAATTTCAGTTGATAATATTGACAAAATAATTATGCAAACAATTGCAATTTATGCCTTTTTAGATTCCGACAGTAATGATTATGAAGTTTTCATTAAAGAATTGAGTTATGTAATTTTAGAAGAAGATATTATTTATGAAAAAAATAAATATTTAAAAAGCACAATTCTTTTATTATTACATGTTGTGGAATGAGAAAAATTAAATATGAAAATTTCAAGAAATAACACTATTTGAATAGATAATAATAATAATAATAATATTTATTTAGAACAAACCATTGATGACTTTATTTTTTCTTATTTATTTTTAAAAAGCTTAAGAATTAATATTATTGTTGATGATAGAACAAAATCTTTTTTTGATAAATGTTATTGGTTATTTAATTAATATTTAATACAAATTTGGTATAATAAATTTGAGGTTTTAGTCCGCTGTCATTTTTTTGTAGAATATATATAATTAAATTTATACTAACTTTTTTATAAAAAACACTAGATTTTTTATTAAAATAATACTTTGATAATTAATTCTGCCAATTGCATTAACAACTATTTAAAAAGGCATTATTTTATAGTATAATTATATAAATAATAAAGTAGGGTTAGTTTATTTAATTTAAGAGGGTTAATGATGAAGTGAGAACCAGAACAAACTATTAGTATCTTAAAAGAGTATGTATATAGTAAAAATAAATTAGATGAATATCGTAATCGTGTGGCATTGTCAAATATTGAATTGCCTCCTTTTTATGTTAAAGATGATGAAGAACAATCAGTTTCAGCAATTGCTGTTCGCATTGTTAATAGAAAGCAAATTATTAAATCATATGATAAAAAAACTGCGGACTGGTTATTGGCTACTTTAAATGATACTATTATGGCTGCCCTGCAAAAATCAGATAAAATTTTTGGAATTCATAAACATGATGATTTATATTTAGCAGTTTATGAAGATGATGGTTCTTTGGATTATTTGATTGATATTGTTAATTATATCAATACCACAGTGCGGATTATGAATTTTAATTTATATGAAGATTTTACCTCAGTAAAAGAAGTTAAAATTGGAGTCGGGATTGCAAATGATCCGAAGAAAAGCCGAATTGAAGAAGTTGATGAGGATGAGTATTTTACTGTCCCCATTGAAGAAGTAACTAGAGATTGTGTGGCAACTGCGGAGTATTATGCCGCCGAAACAGTAATGTTTAATAATTTACCAGTTTGTACTGATGCTTGAGTATATTATAATCTGAGTGAAGAAAGTCAAGAATTAATCCGCAAAAATATGCGTCAATATTTTAATTCGCGAATGGTTCATCAAAGGTTATTTACTAATTTAATTGATAATGATATTAAAAAACAAATTGATCAAGGAAATTTAAAAATTGATGATGAATAGATTACTAAGTTCTAAGATTAGTAATTTTTTTATTTTAAGGTTTTATTAGAGTATAATTTAATATATATAGAAAGAGGGAACTTGATGAAAGGTTTAGTTTTTAAAGATAAGGGTTTAATTGACTGAAGTGAGGTACCCACGCCAAAAATTATTAATGATGAAGATATTATTGTAAAAATTGAGGAGTTTACTTTTTCACACGCTGATTACCGTCCTTATTTAGGAATGGATGACACGGTTGCTAAAAATACAATTATGGGCCATGAAGGAGTTGGCATTGTTAGTGCAATTGGGAAAAAAGTAACAACTTTAAAAGTTGGTGACCGGGTTGTTATTAGTTGTATTACCCATTGTAACCAATGCAAGTTTTGCCAACAAGGTTTATATGCTAATTGTCTAAACGCTGGTTTTATTTTGGGAACTAAGATTAACGGAACCCATGCTGAATATGTTAGAGTTCCCTATGGCGAATCTAGTGTTTATAAATTACCATCTGAAATTAGTACTGAACAAGGATTGATGCTATCAGATGTTTTATTAACAGCTTATGAAAATGTTATTTTAAAAGTTGATTTTAATAAAATTAATAATGTCGCATTAATTGGGGATGGTCCAATTGCCTTAGCAATCTTATTATTTTTAAATTCTTATCGTAAAAAAGTAACGGTTTTTGGTCATCACCGTGCTAAGTTAGAAGTTTTTAAAGATAATGGTGCTGAACAAATCATTAATAGTAAAGATAATGAGTTTGGAGACGAACAATATGATTTAGTAGTTGAATGTGTTGGAAATGATCGTGATACATTTAGTTTAGCTCAGCAATTAGTTGGCTTTAATGGTACTATTATTTCAATTGGGGTCTTTAAAAAACCAGTTATTTTTAATCTTAATGAACTATGATATAAAAATATTACCATCAAAACTGGAATTTTAAATAATGGCGCGACGTTGGAAGTAATTAATGAAATTTTAGCAAAAAAACTAGATCCAAATGTTTTAGTTTCCCAGGTGTATAATAAAAATGAAGTAATGGAAGCTTTCAACCAATTTGAAAACAAAGACTATTTTAAAATAGTTGTCAAATTATAATTGTAGAATAGAAGGAGTAATAATTAAGATGGGTTTTTTTCAAAAAATAAAAGCAAAGCGGGAAGAAAAAAAACAAATTAAGTTAGAAAAAGCTTTAAAAAAAACGCGCCTTTCATTTTCAACAGACATTAAAAAACTAGCTAGTAAATATAAAGAATATGATGATGATTATTTAGAAGAATTAGAGAATATTTTAATTGCTAGTGACATGGGAATGAACATGGTTTTACTAATTACAGATGAAATTCGTAAAAAAGTTAAAAAAGGATGATCAATTGAAGAAACCAATGATTATTTAGTAGAAGTAATTATGGATTTATACAACGACCCAAAGTCGCGCCAAAACAAACTAAATATTGAAGAGGGAAGATTAAATGTAATTTTAATGGTTGGTGTTAATGGCAGTGGTAAAACAACTACAATCGCCAAATTAACTAAAAATTTTTTGGACCAAGGCAAAAAAGTTTTATTAGTTGCGGGTGATACCTTCCGGGCAGGGGCTGTTGAACAGTTAAACCAATGAGCAGTTCGCTTACATACTGAAATTGTGAAACCAGCCAAAGAATGGCAAGATCCAGCTAGTGTTATTTATGATGGAATTGCCAAAGCCAAAGCAGGGAAGTATGACTTTTTAATAATTGATACCGCCGGAAGACTCCAAAATAAAGTTAACTTAATGAATGAATTAAATAAAATTAACCGAATTATTAAAAGAGAAATCCCAAGTGCCCCCCACGAAACCTTATTAGTTATTGATGGTGTAACTGGCCAAAATGGAATTTCCCAAGCCAAAAACTTTTCTGAGGTAACAGATGTTAGCGGGATTGTATTAACAAAAATGGATGGTACCGCTAAAGGAGGAGTAGTCTTAGCAATTAAGGACCAACTAAATATTCCTGTAAAATTAATTGGCCTTGGTGAGCAACCAGATGATTTACAAGAGTTTGATATTGAACAATACATTTATAATTTAACAAAAGATTTATTTGAAAGTGAAACCACTCCCGAAGAATAATGAAAGACCTTGAACGAACAAATTATCTAATTGATTTATATGATATATATAGTTCATTATTAACTCCAAAGCAAATTACCTACTTTAAATTATATTTCTTTGAAGATTATTCATTAAGTGAAATTGCCGAAATGCAAGTTGTCTCACGGAATGCTGTTTATGATTCGCTGCTAAAGATTAGCAAGGCATTAACAAAATTTGAAAATAGTTTAAAAATATGTTATAAACAGACACAACGCGAAAATTTATACCAAAAATATTATGATACGAAAGAATGCCGGGAACTAATTGACAAATTAAAAAAAATTGAAGAAGATTAGGAGAATAAGGATGAAAATTTTAATGATTGGTGATATTTATGCAAAGGCAGGAAGAAAAGCACTTGAAGAGTATTTGCCTTTCATTATGAAAAAATATCAAATTCAATTTGTGGTTGCAAATGGTGAAAATACTAGTCATGGTAAATCAATTTTACGAAAGCACTATGAAGAATTGAAAGCCCTGCAGGTTGATGTTATTACTTCCGGAAACCATATTTTTAAAAATCCCGAAGTTCCAAAATATATTGAAGAGGTTGATGATTTATTAAAACCACTAAATATGAATCCGTATACTCCTGGCCCAGGAACTGTGGTGAAAAAAGTTGGCAATAAAACCGTTCGTGTCACTAATTTGATTGGTCGTAGTTTTATGGATCCTGCGGATAACCCGTATTATGCATTAGAGAAAATTGTGGCTGAGGATAATAGTGATTTGCATTTAGTTGATTTCCACGCGGAAGCAAGCGCTGAAAAATTAGCTTTAGCTTGAAATTTTGATGGCAAAATTACTTGTTTGGTAGGAACCCATACGCATGTGCAAACAACAGATAATCGTATTTTACCAAGCGGAACTGCATATATTACTGATTTAGGAATGTGTGGTAGTTATAACTCAATTATTGGGGCTAATCCCGAAGAAGTTATTTTAAAAGAAAAAACTGGTTTACCAAGTCGCTTTCAACCCGCAGAAGATTTAGATAATCTAATTTTTTCAGGAATTATTTTGGAAACTAATGATATTGATAATTCTGTGGTTAAAATTGACCGAATTTTAATTACCCCTGATAATCAAGATGAATATAGATAGGAGTAAAGTTAATGAGTCAATTAATTACGATTAAAATGACAATTGGAATTGTGTTTGGAATTTTAGGTTTTGCTTTATTATGTTATTTTATTAGTCGCTTTTATAAATTATTTTCCAAACGAGTAAAGGTAACCGAAGTACAGTTGCCAGAACTAATTGATAATAAGTATTTTATTAGTGCTGATCAATACCAATTCTCTGTGTTAGGAGAAATTAATAAGAAGGGGCAGGAAATTATCTTAGGAATCCATGATATTTATGGGAACAAAAATGATTTTGCTAGTTTAGTTAATAATCAGAATTTAAATGCTGAAATTTCATTTCTTAGTTTTAATCAACGAAATATTGGAGATAATGATTACTACCAAACAAAGAATATTGGAATTTTAATAAATGATGTTTTAATGGCAATTGAAGTTATTAAAAATAAATATGAAAACCAAACAATTACTTTATTATTAGAAGGCTATAGTTGTGGTTTAGTTAATTACTTGTTACGAAAAACAAGACATATTACCAAAATAATTTTAGTTAATCCAATCACCAATAAAAAAACAATGCGCTTTTCTTTTTTTAGTAAAATTAGTATTTTCTTTAGCTTTTTATTTTATTTAAATAAAACTTTAAATATTAATATTGATTATCATTATTTTACTAATAACCAAGAGTATATTGCAAAGATGAAAGCCAATCCCCAACAATATTTTTTAAACCAAATTTTACAAGTTAAGCAAATTAATAAAAAAATTATCAAGAAATTAAATAACTTATCGGTTAAAACCTTATTATTGCAAAGTAATGGTGATAAGTTTTATGCCCCCAAACGGTTGGCAAAAATAACTAATTCCGATGTTACAATAAGTAGTTTTGATAATGATAATCATTTTATTTTTATTGATAATCTTGATGAAAAAGTAATTAATACAATAAATGACTTTGTACAAAATTAAAAAGTTTGGAAGTTAACTTCCAAACTTTTATTTTTTACTTAATTCGTTTGATAAAAAGGTTAAGGTTTCTAATAAATCATTTTGTTGGTGATCGGGAATTAACGCTAATAATTGCTTATTAAGTACTGATGAAATTTCGATAAATTTTTCAGCAACCATTCTCCCCTTTGGTGTTAATTCTAACCAACTAATTCTTTTATCTTTTTGACAACGTTGATGGCTAATATAACCTAATTTTTTTAAACGATTAATTTTTCGACTCATTCCAGCTTTTGTTTGGTTAGAAATTTTTGATAATTCTGTCATTTTAGTGGTTAGATTATTTTGCATATATAACAAGATTGGTCCATCTGTTGGTTCAATATCAAAATAGTTTGCCTGGGTTAAAAACTCACTAACTAGCGAATCAATATCCTTATTAATTTTTCGCAGAACAAACATTAATTCATTAAATAACATTATTATCACCTACTTAAATTCTACCAAAAATTATTGGAAAAAGGGAATAACAACTTTGAACTTAGATTTCTTGGGCAAAGTCATCATGTGAAATTCTAGTTCTTGGGAATGCTACCATTGGTTCGTTTGTATCATAATATCCTAAACTAATTAAAAGAGTTGGATGATAGCGATTTTTATCGAGAACATCATATTTAGCTAGGATTTTTTCTAAGGCTTGTGGATCAAACCCGGTCATTACATTTGACCCAATTTGTAAATCAGCTGCTTGTAAAGTAATAAATCCTGCTGCAATGTATGTTTGGTGGTCAGAAAATGAGTTCGCATCAACTGCACCATTAATAACACCTTGCACGGCTTGAACATAACCATTTACCATTTCTGATGGTAATCAACGGCTAAAACGTTCTGTTAAGAACTCAGTATCACTAGCATACTCCCCATTTGCTGCTAATAATACTAAAGTAACAGGGGCAGTATTAATTTTTTTATGATTTCCTTCTAATACTGCTGGTAAAATTGCCTTTTTAGCATCATCACTTTTAATAGCTACGACTTTAACAGGTTCAACACCATAGGCACTTGGTGCTAATCTTCCTGCCTCAATAATAGCATTTAAATCTTCCTCTGAAATTGGTTTGTTAATATATGATTTAACTGCTTTTCTTCAATTTATTGCATCTTTTACTGACATTGTAATTTTCCTTTCCTTAATTGGTTGATGTGTTAACCATTATCATTTTAGCATTATTAGTTAACATGTCAACTAATTTTTAAAAGAATTTTAAAAAATAAATTTATTTTTATTTAAAAAATATCAGATTTTACGGTATAATTTTTTTGTTGTTAATAGCAACTAAAACTTATTCAGAAGTGGTTAGCACGCTAAGCAGTAATCCACTAGCAACCCTATATAGAAATTATAGAAGGTGCTTTTAGCAGGGCATATGATAGCTATCAATAAGGTTTATTAGTTATTTAAAAATCTTAAACTTATTAATTTTTTTGATAATCATATTTCTGATAAAGTAAACTAATTAGCCATTAACTAATTATTTTTTTAGTTAACTTATTTGGGAGAGGATTTATTATGGTATTACAAGAAAAGATATTATTTACATCAGAGTCGGTTTCCGAAGGTCATCCGGATAAAATTTGTGATCAAATTTCGGATGCAATTTTGGATGCATGTTTAACACAAGACCCAAATTCACGGGTAGCTTGTGAGTGTTTTATTACAACAAATCGTTTAATTATTGGAGGAGAAATTACAACTGAAGCACGTGTTGATTATGAACAAATTGCGCGGAATGTTTTAAAAGCAATTGGTTATGATGATGAAGAATGGGGAATTAATTGAGAAACTTGTCAAATTGAAATCTTAATTAATATACAATCACCAGACATTGCTATGGGTGTTAACAAAAAAGGAGCTGGTGACCAAGGAATTATGTTTGGCTATGCTACAAATGAATCAGATAATTACATGCCTTTAGCAATTTCAATTGCGCATGACTTGGTCAAAAGAGCCAGCGCATTACGTAAACAAGGTTTATTTTTCCAAGCCCGCCCGGATATGAAGTCACAAGTGACCTTAGATCTTACTAATCAAAAAAATATTTTGGTTGATACAATTCTAATGTCAATTCAACATCATCCTGATATTGATGAAAATGCGTTTAAAGAATATATTAAAAATGAAATTATGATTCCGGTTATTAAAAAATATCGCTTAAATGAGGATTTTAAAGTTTTAATTAATCCAACTGGTCGTTTTGTAATTGGCGGTCCCAAGGGTGATACAGGATTAACCGGACGTAAAATTATTGTTGATACTTATGGGGGTTATGCCCGCCATGGGGGGGGTGCTTTTTCTGGGAAAGATGGTACTAAAGTTGATCGTAGTGGGGCTTATATGGCCCGTTATGTTGCTAAGAATGTGGTTGGAGCTGGGTTAGCAGACCGTTGTGAAATTCAGTTATCTTATGCAATTGGTATTGCAGAACCAATCTCAATTTATATTGATACATTTGGTACTAATTACATTCCAAATAATGTTATTTTAAAAGCCGTTGAAGAAGTATTTGACTTTTCCCCAACCGCAATGATTAAAAATCTTGAATTACAAAAGCCAATTTTTCAGCAAACAGCCACTTATGGTCATTTTGGTCGCCCTAGTCACGAGCTACCATGGGAAAGATTAGATAAAATTCATTTGTTAACAAAATATATTATTTTGCCCTAGTTTATTGATATAATTAGCATAGAATTAACAATTAATGGGAGAAATATTATGGCATATAAATTAATTGCATTAGATTTGGATGGCACAACTGTCAAACGAAAAAATAAAATTTCAAAGCAAAATGTTAAAACAATTAAATGAGCATTACAAAATGATATTAAAATTATTATTGCAACTGGTCGAAGTATTAAAGCAATTAAAACAGTAGCTGATAAATTAGGGGTGATCAATTATGACTTGCCCGTAATTGGTTTTAATGGTGGCGTTATTTATGATTTTTTAAACAATCGAATAATAAAACAAAACTCTTTTTCAACGGTCGAAGCTCAAGATGTTTTTACTATTGCTAATAAAAATAAAGTGCAACTATGAGCATATTCAGTTAAAGATGATGATTTAGCATATGTCAATACTAACCGGGGATTAATGGTTAAATGAATGAGTTGACATACAAAACGTAAACGCGTGTTATATAACAAAGTAGTTAATTTCAATGATGAAGTCTTTAAATTTGTTGTAAGTGGTAACAAACCAAATGTTCTTGCTTTTAAAGAAGAAATTTTAGCGAAGTATCAATTTAATATTTTTGACTGGTCCTATGTTTCTAAATCAAAATTAAATCTTGAAGTTTCTCCTTTAAATACTGATAAAAAAGATGCCGTTGAATATATTGCAAAGATGTATGATATTAAGCAAGAAGAAGTCATTGCGATGGGAGATGGTTCAAATGATCGCGAAATGTTAAAATGAGCAGGTTTAGGAATCGCGATGGGTAATGCTAAACAAGATATTAAAAATATTGCCAATGAAGTCACTCATCATCATAAAAAATCAGGAGTAGCACGAGCAATTAAAAAACATCTTAATAATAAATAAAAAAATCACTATGCAAGTGATTTTTTTATGGTTGTGTTTGTTTGCGCGTTCGTTTTTTATTTTTAACATATTCATAAATCATCATTCCGGCGGTGTATCAAATTACCACAATGATTAACCAAGTTAAAATGTTAACAAATTCATCTTTATTAAGGCCTAATCCTTTTTGAATTCCAATAAAAACAATTAAATAGGCGCAAATAACCCCAAATGAACCGCCAATTGTAAAAGCTAATGATGGTTTAATTTCATAATTTTGGTCTTTAATAAATCGTAAGGCACCAATGGGCATTAAAAAGGCAGCGGAACCCATCATAATAGGAAAGGCACAAATCGCACTTAACCCTAATAAGTAAGTAACAGCCATCGCGGGAGCATAAATTCCTACTCCTAAGGACATTAGGGCTCCTAAGATAAAGAACACAATTGCTCCCACCAGATATTTCCATCATATTTGTAAGGAATCAGCATTCCCAGGACTGGGCATGACACCAACTTGCTTTTGACCTAATAAAATAATAATTGAGATAATAATTAATACAATACTAATAAAAATTTGAGCCCAACCTAATTTTATTTTATTAGCAAACATTGCTCCTAAGTATGATCCAATTGAAGCCGCCGCAATTAAAACAACAAGGGTTAGTCACTCAACTTTTACCAACGAAATAAAAATAATTGCTTCTAAACAGGTTGGCACTGCATGCCCAATATTTAAAGTCCCTAAGATTTTTTTATTATTTTTTATTTGTTTAG
Source organism: Spiroplasma eriocheiris (assembly GCF_001029265.1). Classification (NCBI taxonomy): domain Bacteria; kingdom Bacillati; phylum Mycoplasmatota; class Mollicutes; order Entomoplasmatales; family Spiroplasmataceae; genus Spiroplasma; species Spiroplasma eriocheiris. The sequence continues at coordinate 152,850 of NZ_CP011856.1, forward strand.
TTAATTTTAATAAAACAATACTAATTGCAAATGAACCAATCCCAATAGTATCAAAAAAATCAGCAATGAATCCAATAATTCCTAATTTTCATATTCGTTGTCTAATGTTATTATCAAATTCGCCAACGCTTTTTTCTGTCTGATCATAGGACGGATAACTTTTCGTAATTAAATAATATACAAAAATTCCGACAAAGCATAATAATACTAAACTTATTATAGTAGATGTTAATGTTGGCTGCCAAATATTTGTAAAATATAGCGTGATTAAAAAAATAATTAAAATAATTGGAATGCTTAATAAACTTCAATAAAGGATTTTTTTCTGCATATTATGTTTCTTTCTGCTAAATATAATCATAATTATTATATTATTAATGGAATAATTATACCATATATAAATTTGACATTAAAATAATATGAAATTTTAAAATATTTTTTATAAAAAAGATGGCTTAATTATTGATATTTTTACATTTTTCCCTATAATTAACTTAAATGAAAATTAAAAAACAAAAAGTTTAGTATAACTAAACAAGATAAGGAGGGAAATTAATGAAAATTGGTGAAAAAATTAAATTATTACGTCAAAAAAGTAATTTAACCATTGAAGAGTTAGCTAATCGCTGTGAGTTAACAAAAGGATTTATTAGCCAAATTGAACGCGATATTTCCTCCCCAAGTATTGAAACTTTAGAAAGTATTTTAGAGGTTTTAGGCACCAATTTAGGCGATTTTTTTAAGCAGGAAAAAAACCGAAAGTTTGTGTATGGTGTTGAAGATCATTATGAAGTTGAGCAAGATAATTATCGCATTGAATGGTTAATTCCAAATGCGCAAGCAAATGAATTAGAGCCAATTTTAATTCAAATTAAACCGTATAGTGAATCTCAAAAGTTGTTACCTTTTGAAGGGGAGATCTTTGGTTATGTCCTGTACGGGGAAGTCAGTGTCTATAGTGGAACAAAATTTCAAAAAGCTTATGAAAAAGATAGTTTTTATTTATATGGTAATAATCAACATTATTTAAAAAATAATAGTAATAAAATTGCGGAAGTACTCTGAATTTCAACTCCGCCTGTATTTTAATTAGCAAATGAGAGAAAGGAAAAAACAACATTGGAAAAAAATATTTTAGAATTACGTAATATTTCTAAACAATATGATGGAAAGGTTATTTTAAAAGGAATTAGTGTCAATATTAAAGAAGGTGAGTTTGTAACTTTATTAGGACCTTCTGGGTGTGGTAAAACAACAACTTTACGTTTAATTGGTGGTTTTGAAAAACCAGATAGTGGTGAAATGCTCTTTGAAGGGAAAAACTGATTAAAAGTTGCTGCCAATAAGCGAGAAGTTAATACTGTTTTTCAAAATTATGCGTTATTTCCCCATATGAATGTTTTTGATAATATTGCGTATGGTTTAAAAATTAAAAAGAAAAAATTTGATTTTATTAAACGAGAAGTTCGACGTTTTTTACGTTTAGTTGGTTTAGATGGTTTTGCAGATGCTCGGATTGAATCATTGTCCGGGGGTCAAAAACAACGAGTAGCGCTCGCACGGGCTTTAATTAATCGTCCCCGCATTTTATTATTAGATGAACCAATGTCAGCATTAGATGTTAAACTTCGCAAAAAAATGCAAAGTGAATTAAAAGCTTTGCAAGAAGAAATTGGGATTACTTTTATTTTAGTAACCCATGACCAAGAAGAAGCCTTAACATTATCTGACCGGGTTATTGTGATGAATAAAGGAGCAATCCAACAAGTAGGAACTCCTAGTGAAATTTATAATGAACCAGAAAACTTGTGAACAGCACAATTTATTGGTGATTCCAATATTATTTCCGATGCCATTTTTGTCAAGGATTATTTAGTTAAAATTGATGGCAAAAAATTCCCGTGTTTAGACCGGGGATTTGGGGAAAATGAAGATCGGATTGATATTATTATTCGCCCGGAAGATATTGATATTGTCGCAAAGGGTGAAGGTTATTTTAATGGAACGGTGGAGTCATTAAATTTTAAGGGTGTCCATTGAGAAATTGTGGTGGCAACTAAACATCGAAAATATTTGATTCATACTACCGACCATGTTGAAGAAGAGAGCGAAGTTGCGGTAAAGTGAAATCCCGAAGATATTCACGTTATGTGGAAAGAAATTGACGATTAGGTTTCGTAATGAAAAAAAACCCAGATAAAAAAGAATTCAAATTTTGAATTAAAACTAAAAAATGATTTAAAAAAACTAAATCAAAACTTCGCTCGTTCTTTCAAACATTATCCGCATGATGCAAAACTCGCTATCATAACATTATTTATAATACCCAAAAAAGTAAGTGATTCCAACGAGGAATTAATCCGTTAATTTGACCATATATTATTTTAATGATTTTATTAATTGTTGTTTCGTTGTTAATTATTTTATTGTATTCGTTTATTCAACCAACCGGAAACAGTTTAGTTTTTGAATTTAATTTTGCTAACTTTGCGGCCTTCTTTTCCCAACAAGCTTTTGTGGTATCTTTATTTTTATCATTAGGTTATGCTTTAATTGCCGCAATTATTGCAATTATTATTGCTTATCCGGTTGCTTATGTTATGGCTTTTTGTAAATCAAAATTATTATCAAAAAATATTTGAATTTTAGTAACCTTACCAATTTGAATTAACATGTTACTAAAAATTATTGGGTTACAAACATTATTCCACATGATTGCCCCCGGACTATTAGGAACTCCGGTTTCTATTGTCATTGGGATGGTTTATGCTTTTATTCCGTTTGTGATCTTACCAATTTATAATAGTTTGGATAAAATTGATCATTCTTTGATTGAAGCATCTCGTGATTTGGGAGCAAATGGGTTCACAACCTTTTGAAAAGTAATTTTTCGTCAGTCAATCCCAGGAGTTATTGCCGGGGGAACATTACTATTAGTGCAAGCAGCAACTTCCCTCCTGATTGTAAAATTTATGGGAAATGGCCAAATTAGTATGATTGTTGAAGTTATCGAGACTTACTTCTTTAAAGGAGGTAACTTTGGATTAGGGGCTGCTATTTCGGTAGTATTAGCGGTGATTGTCTTTATCATTATTATTGTTTCAAACTGAATGTCAAAAGTATTTGAAACTAAAAGGGGGAAACGAAATGAGAAACTTTCTTAAATCTTCTTACATGGGAATTATCTTACTATTTATTTATGTTCCCATTGTGATTTTAATTTTATTTTCTTTTAATAATAGTGATAGTATGGGGATTTTCACTGGTTTTTCTGATCGTTGATACCATGAATTATCTCAGCAACAATCATTTTTACAAAGTATCATTATTTCGGTCTTTACCGCGGTAATTGCGACATTAGTGTCAACTATTTTGGGAACCTTAGCTGCAATTGGTTTAAGTCGTGCGCGCAAAGTTACTCAAAAAATGACATTGTCAATTACTAATATTCCCTTAATTAATGCTGATATTATCACTGCTGTTTCATTGATGATGTTATTTATTGCCCTCGGAGCAAAATTTGGGTTTTTAACTTTAGTACTTGCCCATATTTCATTTGATGTTCCGTATGTCATTATCACGGTGTTACCACGGTTACGAAAAATTGATCCGCGGTTAATTGAAGCATCTTTAGACTTAGGGGCGAAGCCGTCACAAACACTATGAAAAATTATTTTACCAATTTTAAAACCAGCAATTATTTCAGCTGCGGCAATCGCTTTTGCGATGAGTTTTGACGACTTCATTATTTCTTATTTTACGGGGGGTGATGATGTCAATGTGGCAACTTTCATTTATACAATGAAAAGAATTAAACCCTTTGTGAATGCTTTTGGAACAATTTGTATTGCAATCATTGGTTTTGTGATTATTGGCTGAAACGGATGAAATATTTATAAGGCCAGCCATGAAAAATTTCGGAAAGAAATGTTAAAAGGTACTTATAAAGATAAAACAATGTTGCGTTATGAAATGCGATTAGCGATGTTATATCATAGTTTAAACAACCAAGCTTTGACAGATGAAAAAGTTAAAGAACGTTTGCGCACAAAAATTATTTATTGAGAAGATAAATATGCCAAAGGATTAGCCTGGGCTAAAAATAAAAAAAATAATTTTATTCTCAAAGAAGAGCGTCGTGAGACAATTAGTGAAATTTCGCGCAATAAGTTCCGTTGGTTTACCAAAACTTGAAAACCGATTACTTTAGTAGTAATTTGTACTGGTTCGATTGGTTTACTAACAGGAGTTTATATTACAAATAATATTTATGACCTTGTTGTTGCTAATTGAAGTGGTTATATTACCGATAGTGTCTTAAATGGATTTCAACAAAAATACCATGTTAAAGTTAAATATGTTGTGTATGATAGTAATGAAACTCTATACAACAAGTTATACACGACTAAATATGATGTGATGGTTCCGAGTGATTATATGGTTGCCAAATTAGGGGGGCAGGGGGATTTAGCAAAAATTGATTATACTAAATTAAATGCAGTTGATCCTAATTTTCACCTGGTAAAACCTAACCCAACTTTTGATGGTAACATTGCGGGCTATGATGTGAAGTTTAACCAATGGTTCAATGATAAAAATGTTGATGTTAATTATTATCAAAATAATAATATCCAGTTCTATAATACTTGTCTTAACACCAATGATAAAAAACCACCAGCTAGCTGTTTTGATAAAAATAAAACTGCGATGATTAATAATGGGTTATTAGGCATTCAAAACAAAAATAAAATTGCTAGTCCGGCAATTAATGCTTCAATTACTGATTATAATATTCCGTTATTTTGGGGCGATATGTCGTTAGTTATCCGCCCATCCGCTGATAATATTGCTTTTGTTCGAAATATTTTAAATGAAGAAAATAAACACCTGCCCGGAACAGTTGCTAAATTTGGAGTTAGTGAGCAAGCATGAACAGCAGACCGCCAACAATATATTATTAATGATGTGTATGATCCTAAAAATGTTACATATTCAAACGGAATTTCATGGGATATTTTATGAAAAGCAGCCCAAGCGGGCAAAAGAGTATTGTTAAATAACGATTATAAAAATCTCTTTATGATGGCTAGTGAAAAAAATCGCCAGCAGGTCTTACCAACAACCCAGCAAGAAGTTGACCAAGATTTTAATGATTTAAAAACTTTATTAAAATATAATAATGTTGCTTTAAAAAATGATGAAATTATTAATGATGTTGGGGATGGCCGTTTTGACTTTGCCTTTATGTATAATGGGGATGCTATTGCCGCGGATGCCGGTGATAATGGTGAAGGTGGCTTTGCAAATAGTGGGCAAGGGGGTAGTGACCATAAATTATTAATAACACATCCGCGTTTTGCTAAATACGACCCAACCCAAGAGAAATTTACCAATATTGAAGGAACTAATATTTGGAGTGATAACTTTGTGATTGCCAAAAATTCAAGTCATCAGGATTTAGCTTATAAATTTATTAATTATGTAATTCAACACCAAGCAGAATTAACTGAAAATTCGGGATATACTTCGCCATATCAACAAGTGATGGACTATGAAATTAACCCCGTCGTTACACCGGGGACAGAGCCCGGCCCAATGCTAGACTATAACCGTGAATATGTCCCGGTTTCCAAATGAGATAGTACGCTGAATAACTATGTCTCTGATCCAATTGCCGCCGATGGACCATTCTATAATGGTAGTCTGGATGACTATCTAGTTAATAAATATAATATTTTAATTGCGAGCAAAAATTAAAAGATAAGAACTTCTTATCTTTTTTATTTTTAATTTAAAAAAAGGAAATCACCGGTAATTTTGATAAATATTAAATGAGCGAGGTGATTCATATTAAAAAGAAATGATATTTTTTATTAGCAACAACAATCGCGGTGATTATTGCTTTTTTAGTATTTTTTCTAAATGGCGTTAAAATAACTTCCGACAATAATTCTCCCGAGATTAGCAATAATTCAGATGCTTCCGAAGTAGCACTTAATTTTATAACTAAATATCAACTGCCCTTAGTTAATAATCAAGTTCTCCCTAAGGCATATAAAATTCCCTTTGTTTTGTTAGGAACTAGCGTTGAACAAATTTTAGTGCGGAATCATTTTATTTTCAATAACTTTCATTCGTTAGACCAGCGACTTCTCAACCGTAAAGTTTATCAAAGTTTGACAATTGCCTTATTGCCAAAACCACAATTTATTAAGTGATACTCGCGAAAATTAATAACGGAAAAACTATTAGAAGAATTAAACTTTCCCCATTCGATCATTACCCCCGTGTTAAAAATTTTACATAGTAATTTTTTAACCACGATGCAAGTAAAAAATAATTTGCAACATTATTTGACAGGTAGTTATAAAAAATACTATCAAATTTTAATTTTGTTTGTGGTAATGTAATGCGCTTCCAATTACAAAAGTTTTATCAGCAATGGTTTTTAATTGTCATTAGTTTTGTTATTAGCGAGTTATTTATTATTAATAAATTATATTATATGTTATTTTTACCCCTGAGTTTATTAATTTTTTTGCTCTATTGGCAAAGACAATTTTGATATATTTTTTTGGTCGGGCTGGGAGTAATCTTACATTTAGTAATCACCAAATTTAGTTGGCAACCACCTTTTCACCAATCAGGAATCCTAACCGGAAAGATCAGTTATGTTGGTAATCATTATTATTTTATAAAAATTGATTTAAAAGAATATTATTATTCGGCGAACATTACCCTCCATCTGGGGGATAAGATCAATTTTTAAGGTTATCTTACTAATCTTCCCACCTCTGGAAATATTTATCAGTTTAATTTTAAGTATTGGTTACATAGCAATGGCATTGAACAAGCAATTAAAATTCAAAAAATTATTAATATTCAAGCTAGTAATGATTTACGAGAGACTGTTAGCAATTATTTAAAAGATCATGATGTCATTATTAATGGCATGATAAGTTTACTTTTATATGGCCAGCGAACAGCAGCGGTTAATACTTTATATAATAATTTTGTTTGTTTAGGAGTTCTTCATTTGTTGGTTGTTTCAGGATATCATATTAATGTATTATTTTTACTCTTAAATAAATTATTAAAACGAATAATTCCGGGACAAGGCAGTTGAATTTTGACTTGTGGAATTTTGCTTTTTTATTTATACTTATTAAATTTTGATTTAACAACATTAAAAGCAGTTATTATTTTATTTGTAAGTTTGTTTAATACCAATTTTTGCAAAAAGAAATTTAACCATAATCAACGCTGATGTGCGAGTTTTTTATTAACATTAATGGCTTACCCCTATGGTTTTTTAACGGTGGGCTTTATTTATGGTTTTTCAATGACATTATTATTTGCTAACCTATGAAGCAAGATCCGCCCCTTAGCATATTGGCAGCAACTTCTTATTTTAAATGGCTTTATTTTTTTAGTTGCCAGTGGTTGAAATATTTATTTTAATTTTAGTGTTAATTTTACTAGTATCTTATTTAACATTATCTTAACCCCGCTAATTGCGATTATTTATATAATTAATTTTATTATTGTGTTTATTAAACCGCTACATCTTTGCTACACTTGGTTTTATTTTATTTTGTATAATTATTCATGAGGACTTTTAAAAATTAATTTTGCCTGAAATGTTGGTGCCCTTAATTTTGCCGTGATCTGTTGCTATTATCTTTTGCTTCTTTTAGCATGTTACTACATTAAACATTTAAAAAAAGTCTTTATTAGCTTATTTGTTATTTTAATTGGTGTGATGTTTTCTTTTAATTTTTTAGTTAAACCAGCTTATTCAATAACGATGCTAAATGTTGGCAATGGTCAGACAATTATTATGGAAGATAAATGACAAAGCAAAGTTATTGCCTTTGACTTAGGAGTGGGCTATGGAGCATCATCAACTTTGGTCAGCGATTATTTACGGTGAAAAGGAATTAATTGAATTAATATGGTTTTTATTTCCCATCACCACGAGGACCACAATAATAATCTTAGCGATGTCCAAAAGAAAATCTGGATTTTTAAACTGTTAAATAATGATTCGGTAACAGAAAAATATCACATTGGTGATTTTACCTTGCAAGTCTTACACCATTTTGAAAATGCCGGCGATGAAAATAATAATAGTTTAGTTATTTTAGGAACAATTAATAAGCACCATTTTTTATTAATGGGTGATGCTAGTAAAACGGTGGAAAATAAAATATTAAATTTTTTGTGGCCACCAATTGATCTGTTACAAGTTAGTCACCATGGTTCAAAGAGTGCTTCAAGTGAAGAATTTATTAGTAAAATTAAACCGAAAACGTGTTTTATTTCAGCTACCACTGACAACCATCATAAATTTCCAGCGCTCCAAACATTGAACACATTAAAGCAATATCATTGTCAAATTTATCAAACTAATATTTCCCATAATTTAGTTTATAATATAAATGAACGTGCAAAAAGTTATCTCACAACTTTTTAAGATATTAATGAAAGGAAAGCGACATGTTTTTAATCTATGGTGAAGATAGTTTTTTAATAAAAACTCAAAAAAATAAGATTTTAGCTAAAATTAATCTTAATGATGAATATGAAGTTGAAGAATATAGTTATTTGGAAACACCATTATTAGATATTATTAATGATGCTAATACTGTTGCCATGTTTTCCGATAAAAGAATTATCGTTGTTAATGATTGTTTTTTCTTAACGGAAGAAAAAATTAAGGCAAAAGTAGATAATAAGGAATATTTGCCTAATTTATTAGAATATTTAGAAAACCCCAATCCCAATACTTATCTAATATTTATCTGCCCAGTTAATAATATTAGTAATCGCTTAAAAATCACGAAAAAAATGTTGGCTTTAACTAGTGTTTTAAAGGCAATTAATTTATCATATCCGGAATTGTTAAAATTTATTAATGATTTTATTGCCAAACACCAGGCGACGATTTCTCAACACGGAGTTGAAAAAATTATTGAATATTTACCAAATAATTTATACATTATTCAAAATGAATTGCAAAAATTAATCCTGGTCAACTCCCATATTACAGAAGAGATTATTGAAAATAATATTACTAAATATCTAGATACAGATATTTTTAAATTAGTTGATTATTTATTAGATAATGATTTAAATAATTTTTTAATTAATTACCATTATTTACAAGAGCGGGGGTTAAACAATATTGCATTATTGGCTTTAATGGCTAATAGTGTTATTTTAACGCGTGATATTATTATTTTATCGGCCACTAAAAAAACACACTCTGATATTGCTAGTACTTTAAAAATTCATCCGTATCGAATTAAAAAAATTTCTGAGCGTTTAAATAAATTTAATATTGAAAAAGCAAATAAAATTATTATAAAATTGTTTGAAATTGATTATAAAATAAAAAAAGGTATAATAAATAAAGACATTAGTAGTGATTTATTTTTAATTAATTTATTTGATTTAAATGAATAGACTATAATGAATAGATGTTATGGAGATGGTTCAAAAAAATGAAAGAAAATAAATTATATGCCCACATTGTTTATGCTTTATATAATACATTTAAAGACGATAACATTAAAGCACAAATTATTGTTAATTCTGAATTTAAAGCGTTAGTAATCAAACAAATTTGTTCTTTATTAACTTTAGAAAAAGAATTTGATGCATCATTTAACGATGAAAAATATACCATGGCCTTTGCGCAAGCGTTAGCCAATGTGACAAATGAATCAGCCACCATTGAAAAAATTGATGGGGCAACTTTCAATCAATTAGATGAAGACTATGTTGAATATATTAAATATATTTGTGATAATTTTAAAGTTGAAAAAGACTACATTACGCAGGAAAATGTTGTTACCATTGATGGCATTGACCAAATTGCTGATTTTGTTGACGAAAAAGCAATTGATAATGCTCGTGATCAGATGAATAAAAAAGCGGCTAAGGAATTGGAAAAAGAACAGCACCAAGATTCTACCCAAAATACCGGACCGATTATGGGAGCTGGAATGGGAATGAATGCTTTTGATCCAAGCAAACTAGACATGGGTCAAATGATGCAACAGATGGCTAATATGCCAATCCATCCCCGTTTAGACCCGCGTTTTTATCCTTACCGTACTAAACCTAAATTTATGCCATTATTTAAAAAGATTGTGGCCGGATTAGTGATTCTGGCGGCGGTTGGTTTAATTATTTTATGATTATTAGGGTCATTTCTCGGAATTACTATTGATACGAATGTAATTGTTTATAAATGAAACGGGTCTGTCATTATTGTTGGTGGTGGCGCTGATGCGGGCATTCATGCTGGGAATGATAATTTTGTGGGACCATTTCCATTTTCTTCCAAGTTAAAACTAGCGTTAGCTGGCGCTGGTTCAATGAGTTTATTTAGTGGGTTATTACCGATCATTCCCGCAATTTTTATGGGTTATGAATTATTAGGAACAAAACGTTTTAAAAGAGATAATTATACTGTTAAAATGCTAACAGTCGGGATTAGTGTTATTATTTTATTATATTCTTCTCTTTCATTAATTAGCATTTTGTTACCTAATTATGTTAGCAACATTGTTAACGGTCTAGGTGTTCCTAAAAGTGGTATTAATGTTGGTGATTCAAGTTTATTTGGTGGAATTCTAACACCCGATTCTGATTTACAGCAAACTTTAAATAATATTATCAATGAAATTAACAATAGTTCTTCGTATAAATTAATTTATGCATTTAGTGTAATCTTTATGATTGCCGGATTAGTTGCTTCCCTTGCTGCCATTGCTTTAATGGTTGTTGTTCCTAAACTTGATCGTAATAAATTAGTTCGAGCTAATGAAGAATACCAGAAAGCAGTTAATGCCGCAATGCGTGGTGAAAAATATACAATGGACCCTTCTTTATTTGATGAAGAATTTAGAGAAGATAACCCGTTTAATCCTTTTGGAAATAAGGATGAAAATAAGAATAATGACCAAGATGATGAAGATAATTAGAATTCTAATTATCTTTTTAAATTAAAATAAAAAATAGTAACTACTTTGATAGTTACTATTTTTTATTAATACCAGTCTAATTATTTCCTAAAATTAATTTACACGGATCATTAATTTACTTTTCATTCTTGCTGCTTTATTAGCATGATAAATCCCTTTAGTTACAGCTTTGTCAATTAATGAAACAGCATTGTTTACTAAATCGTTAGCATTTTCTTGTTTTTCTGCAATTGCTAAATTAGCTTTTTTAATTGCTGTTTTAATTGAAGATTTAAATGATTTATTAGCTAAATTAGCTTTTTCATTTGTTTTGATTCTTTTAACTTGTGATTTGATATTTGCCATTAATATTCATTCCTTTCATTTACTTAGACACAAAGGAATTATAGCAAATAGATATATGTGTGTAAATATAAAAACTTAGTTTTTTAGAGAATTTATAGTTTTTAGATTGATAATTATTTTTCTAAATTATGAAACTTATTGTTTTTTAGTGTTTAGTTAATTAAGATATTAGCAGGGAAAGTTAAAAACTTATTAACTTCATTTATAGCAATTGTAATAACTATATTATTTTATTTCCCTAAAATTTTTAAAAGAAAGGAAAATAAAGAAATGAAAAAGTTATTAGCAATTTTTGGCGCTGTTGGTTTAACAGCAACCGGAGCAATTAACATTGTTGCTTGCCATAAAGAAGAAACGACAACAACGGGGATTACAGAAGAAGCACAAAAAGCTATTAATAGTTATATTACTTTTACTTTTGTTAGTCATTTATTTACTAAAAATAGTGATGGTAGTTATTCATTAGCTCAGAAAGGTCAAGGGACATTATCATTAATACCTGACAATATAATGGATATGAATTCGGCCAAAATTAATGGTGTTGACATACCAATGAGCATCTTATCTGCTACAGGTATAGTATACTTGGGTAATTTTATTACTAGTTTAGGGTTTAATTCCGAAAGTTTGGACCCAATGGGTAATTATGATTTATCCCAAATTACTATTGGAGAGAAAGGAACAAGCACATTTGTTAAAACTGGTGATGATACAAAGTTTACAGCCAATTGAAATGTTAATGTTGACCTAACTAGTGGCGATAAAACAATAAACTTTACTAATTCAGGTAGTTTAGAATTTGAAAAAAACTAAGAATATAATTTCTTAGTTTTTTAAATTATATATTATTTTTAGGATTTCATTGTTTTTTAAATTTAAAGGAATAGAATATATATGAAAACAAAGACACATATACAAGAGAGGTTTTCCCTGATGATTACTATTGATAAAATTAAGGAAGCACGAGATAGAATTAGTGATTATATTAATTCTGATAATATAATTCATGATTTGACACTATCAAAAATGCTTAATGCGGAAATATATTTAAAATTAGAAAATTTACAACGAACAGGAAGTTTCAAAATTAGAGGAAGTTTAAATAAGATTCTTTCTTTGAATGAAGCCGAACGTGCTAAAGGAATTATTGCTGCATCTGCTGGCAATCATGCTCAAGGTGTTGCATTGGCATGTTTATTAACAAATACTAGATGTACTATAGTAATGCCAGAAAATGCACCAAAATCAAAAATTGAGGCAACTAAATTATATGGTGCAGATATTATTTTATCTGGTTCTAATTTTGATGGGGCGTTAAAAACTGCATTAGAAGTTCAAAAATTACAGCAATTAACATTTGTACATGCTTTTGATGATGAAGAGGTAATTAGTGGGCAAGGTACTATTGGATTAGAATTAATTGAACAAGTTAAAGGTTTAGATACAATAATTGTTCCCGTTGGTGGTGGCGGTTTAATTTCAGGTATTGCTATTGCCGCAAAAACATTAAATCCAGAAGTTAAAATTATTGGTGTTGAAGTTGAAAATGTGCCATCTTTAACAAAAGCCTTTGAATTTGGTAAATCAATTGAAGTTGAACCTAGTAAAACAATTGCTGATGGTATTAATGTTCAAAAAATTGGTTTAATTACTTTTGAGATATGTAAACAGTATGTTGATGAAATTGTTACTGTTTCAGAGAAAGAGGTTAAGGAGGCAATTTTGTTCTTATTAGCAAAAGACAAAATTTTAGCAGAAGGTGCTGGCGCTGCAGCTTATGCAGGAGTATTATCTGAAAAAATTAAATTAATTCAAAATACTAATGTAACAATCATTATTTCTGGAGGAAATATTGATTTATCTAAATTAAATGAAATTTTAAATGAAAATATAAACGACGGTTAGGAGTTTATTTTTTTAATTTAAAAATGAAAAATTTTGGTTTATTTATGATATAGTTTAAGTATGAAAGATGTCGATCTTTCAAAAATTAAATAAAATAAATATGGTTTTTAATTAGGGAATTGTGTTAGAAGCACAAGCTGTACCAGCAACTGTAAAACTGACGAACACTGTAATAACCACTGAGAAAATTTCTTGGGAAGGGCAGTAAGTAGGCTGAAGTAAAGCCAGTAGACCTACCATGTTTTTGAACTTTGATTACTTCTGGAATAAAGTAATCCTGTAATTTATTTAATTTTTGTATTTTTACAAAAATGAAAAATAATAAATTATTGAATTTTATTAACAAAGACAACAAAGATAACTAAATATTATTTTTGTTTATTTAAAGTACTTAAATAATAATTAAAACAGAAACGGGGAAAAGCGGGAATGAAATTAAATGACAAAAAGTTTTTATACAACAAAGAAACTGACGGGGGAACTAATTCAACAATAAGTAGTATTATTAGTAATTCGTTTGCTATTTTTACTAAAGAAAATCCTTTAAAATCATATGATATTGATGCCTTAAAAGAAGAAATAATGAAAATTGTTAATGTTGAAAAAAATGATTCAACTTATGAAAATGCTAATATGTCAGCAGATACACCAGCTGGTCAAATGATGAATATGGCTGCAACAACTGCCAAAGAATATGCTTTACGCTTTTTATTAAGTAAGGAATATCGTGATGCTCATCAAAATGGGGATATTCATATTCATGATTTAGACTATTATCCATCAAAAACAACGACATGTGTGCAGTATGATTTAAAAGATATTTTTGCTAATGGTTTTTGAACAAAGAATGGAATGGTTCGCGAACCACAAACTATTCAGTCTTATGCCACACTAGCAGCAATCGTTTTTCAATCACACCAAAATGAACAACATGGTGGTCAAGCAATTCCAGCTTTTGATTATTTTTTAGCGCCGGGTGTTTTGAAATCATTTCGCAAAAATTTAGTCAAACAATTAGAATTTATTTTAAAATTAAATAATTTAAAAAGCCAAACAAATTGACAAGCACTAATTCAAACAAAAATTAACACTATTGATTTGCAACTTAATAAAGAAGCACAACTTGAAATTAGTAAATTATTAAATTTAAATATAAACCAAGTTAAAATTGCTTTTGAGGAGGCATATCTTACAACAGAAAAAGAAACTTTCCAAGCGATGGAAGGGTTTATTCATAATTTAAATACAATGCATTCGCGAGGAGGAAACCAAGTTGTTTTTTCATCAATAAATTATGGAACTGATACTTCTCCCGAAGGAAGAATGGTGATGCGCCAAATATTATTAGCAACTCAAAAAGGACTTGGAAAAAACGAAACCCCAATTTTTCCTATTCAGATCTTTAAAGTTAAAGCAGGAATTTCTTACTCGGAAGAAGATTTTAATTTAGCAATTAATAATTGAAAACAAGCTGAAAAGGGGTTACTAAATTATAAAACTAAAAACTTTGATTTATTGATTCTTGCTTGCCAAACAAATTCAACTCGGTTATTTCCTAATTTTGTTTTTTTAGATACACCATTTAATAAGCATGAAAATTGAAATCCTGCTGATCCAAATAATTATTTAAATGAAGTTGCGACGATGGGTTGTCGGACAAGAACTTTTGAAAATGTTAATGGATATAAAACACCAGTTGGCCGTGGTAATATTTCTTTTACAACTATGAACTTACCGCGTTTAGCCATTGAAGCGGTAAAAGAAGTTAAAGAAGAAAATTTATCATATGATGATTTTTTAAAAAAAGTAAGTGCCTTATTTTTAGAAAAAGTAAGAACAATGAGTATTTTAATTGCTAAACAGTTAAAAGAACGTTTTGATTATCAAAAAACAGCATTATTAAAACAATTTCCTTTTATGGTAAAAAATAATGTATGAAAACATCATAAGGACATTTCAAAAGATGAATATGTCGGAAATATGATTAACCAGGGTAGTTTAACAATTGGCTTTATTGGAGGGCATAATGCCATGAAAATGATCTTTGGAAAAGGCCACGGTGAATCAGATGCAGCATATGATTTATTATACCAAGCAGTATTAACAATGAATGAGATTGCTAATCAATATAAACAAAAATATAATTTGAACTATTCAGTTATTGCCACTCCAGCCGAAGGATTATCGGGGCGTTTTACTAGAATGGATGTTAAAAAATATGGAGTTATCCCGGGTGTTAATGACAGTAATTATTATGTTAATTCATTCCATGTTGATGTTAAACAAGATATTAGTATTTTTGAAAAAATAAAAAAAGAAGCACCATTCCATGCAATCACATTAGGTGGACATATTAGTTATGTTGAATTGGATGGCGCGATGAAATATAACATTCCTGTTATTTTAAAAATAGTTAAATGTATGTTTGATAATAATATTGGTTATGGATCAATTAATCACCCAGTTGATGTTTGCTTAGAATGTCAATTTTCAGGGATTATTCCTCACGCATGTGATAAATGTCAAAGCAATAATATTCGTCGGATTCGTCGGATTACTGGTTATTTAACTGGCGATTTAAATAGTTGAAATTCAGCAAAAAGATCAGAAGAACATGACCGGGTAAAACATGGAATTAACGAAGATAAATAACTTTAACATTAAAGTTTTAAAAATTTACCCGGAAACAACTAGTGACGGTCTTGGGTTACGTTATAGTATTTATTTAGCGGGTTGTCGGCATGCCTGTTTTGGTTGTCATAATGTTAGAAGTTGAAATCCTAATAATGGCAAACTTCTAGATGATAAATATCTTGCTGAAATTATTGACCAAATTAATGCGAATCCGTTATTGGATGGTGTGACGTTATCAGGTGGTGATCCATTCTATGATCCATTATTTTTAAAACAACTGTTAGAATATTTGAAAAAATATACTAACAAAAATATTTGATGTTATACAGGTTATACATATGAACAAATTATAAACAAACCAGAGTTAAATGCGTGTTTAAAATATATTGATGTCTTAATTGATGGGCGTTTCGTTTTGGAATTAAGAGATGTCTCACTTCCTTTTAAAGGTAGCAGTAATCAACGAACAATTTATTTAAAAAATGGTAAACTTGATTTTATTGATAATTAGTTAGAAATTATTAAATCAAGTTTTTTTATTTTTAAAGGAATTCTTTTTTTTATTAGTTAAATTATTTATGAGAAATTAATAAAAAAGGAGGATTCTTAATGAATAAACTACTAACAATTATTGCAGCTAGCATTTTTTTAATTTCAACCCCACTTTCTTTCACTCTTGAACAGACAGTTATTGGTCAAGTTTCAAACATCCTGAATAATGAAACTAATAATCTACAAAATAAAAATAATTTAAAAATAGATTTATCAGGTGTAGCCTACACTAAAACTTTAAATCAAACGGAATTGAATAGTAAACAAAAAACCTATTTTGATGCTAGTTCAGCGATAACTATTTTAGACTTGGATAGCTATGGATTAACAAAAAAACAGTTTCTTGATTTAGCACCAACAGTCAATTTTTCCCTTGTCAAAAATGAAATTGTTATTGATGATCATAAGTTTAAAGGTAGAGAAAATGTTTTATATAGAAATTTAAATATTGGAATTTATAATATGAGTGCAAAACGCTCACCACTTATATCAGGCTATTCGGTTACAAACAATTTATATAAGAAAGCATATTATTTTGCTTGGTTTTCTTTATATTGAGAAAATAATAAAATTAAATTATTATTTAGTTTTGATAAAATTAAATCAGTTGAAAATGTGGAAGAAAGTAATGTAACATTTAATTTAAAATTTAGATATATCCAATTAGTACCATCTAAATTTTATTTTAAGAAATTGAATAAAATAATAATGCCAAAATTTCCTCGTATAGTTGATTTTGATAAAAGAGATGAAACAATTACAAATGATGAATTTAAAAGTAAAATAAAAAATAAATTAATAATATTGTTGCAAAATATTATTGGCAATGATTATGAAGTTTTAGAAGATTTTATTGAAAATATTATCTATGATGAATTAAATGAAAAAGTATCCGTAGTTTTTTCACAGCATAATATTGAAAATAAAACAAAAGAATTATGAAAAATTAGTTTTAAAATAAATTGAGTAGCATCTGAAGAATATTGAGTTAATTCAATGAAAAAACGTCTTATTATTATCCCAACAAATTATGGTGATATTTCTAAAAATGCAGAAAAAAAAGAATCTCAGTATTTAGAAACAAATAAAGGACTAATTTATAATGAACCCATAATTATTAAATTCAATAAACTTAACCAAAATGAATTTTTTTATATTAATGGAAAATTGATTGAAGACAAAAGTAAAGAAATTACCTATAAAGTTAATCCAGATTTAATTAAAAAAAATTACGAAATTAAAATAATTAAATATGATGAGTATCATAAACAAATTGCTACTTATTGTATTAATATTTTAATTGATCAAATAGATAAAGCACTGGAATTAAATTCATTAAATAGAAATTCTGAAATTTTGTGGGTTGATGATAATTACAGAAACAACGATTTTTATGACCCATTAGATGCAAATAATAATTTAGTAAAAAATAATTCAACTAATAATGGTATGCTAGCACAAGGAATAGTCGCAAAAGATTTTTTTGTTGAAGATGTAAATTCTTTATATAAAGATACTATTATTCGTTATAAATTAAATAAAAGTTTAACTTTGGATAATAACACTGATATTATTAATGTTAATAATAAAAATAAGATAGTAGACCCCGGAATTTACTATTATATAGAGAAAAACAAATTTGGTTTATTTACTAATCGTTATGTTTTTTTAACAAAAAATAATTACTTTCAAAATTTTAGTGAAGAAATAAGAAATCCAAAAGTTAAAAATTTTTGGTCAACCATTCATGGTAGTCATTTAAAGCAATATTTATCAGATATCCATCATTTGAAATCTGAGGATATCAAAAAATTAGCCTTTGATAAAGTTGCTATTTATTGACGAAATTATGTTTATGATATTAAAAATAATATTTATCATTTAAATCCGAAAAATAATATTTTAGATTTATCTAATATCGAAGAACTAAAAAAAGAATTTCTTATTAGAGGCGATGACTTATTAGAATTAAAGAAACAAATTATAAATTTATTAATTATTAAATTAAATAAATATAATTTAAAATATTTGAGTGATTATCAAATTTTTATTGGTAATAAAAATATTGAAGATTGCCAGCATGAAATTCTCCCATTATTAGACTTTAATGCTCAAGATAGTGCTAATTTATTAATTAGAATTCAAGCTATGCCAACATCACTTAATTTGCAAGGACAAACAGTTGTCAATTTTATAAATCATCGTAACCTTAATAATTTGATTAATATTACTAATAGTAGTTTAAATTCTTTTGAAGATAATTTTAAAAATTATAGTGTAGAAGATTTTAAAAAATATGTAATTAATTATATTAACAACTATTTTTATAAAGTAAATAATTTGAGCATAGAAGCAGGAATTGACTATAACATTAATTGAAATAATATTAAAATTAATGATTGATTAAAATATGGTAAAGATAAACCTCTTGAAATTAGGTTAACTGCAATAAATAATTCAAATTGAATTAGGGGGACAAAATTAATTAGGATTATTAATAATGCTAATTTAGTTAAACAAAATTTAGCAAAAGAAGATTTAACATATTTCCAAAAAAATATGAAATGATTAATGCCACTAATTGCCTTGGGAGTTTTAATGTTAATTTTTAGTTCTTATGTTTTAATTCATAAACTAAAAAAACACATTAAAAATGGAAAAAAATAATATAATAATATTAGTGAGGTAAAATTATGAGAGAAAAATATGCGTTAATAACTGGTGCATCTTCTGGGATTGGCTATCAATATTGTCAAGAGCTTCTTTTATTAGGGTGGACTATTATTGGTGTGGCAAGAAATGTTGCTCCCTTGGAAAAACTGAAGGAAAAATATCCTTCCCAAGTCATAATTTTTAGTTATGATTTATCAATTCAAGATAATGTTTATGACTTATTTCGTTTTGTTAATAAATACCGAATTAGTTTATTAATTAATAATGCAGGGTTTGCTAACTATGGAAGTTCTAACAAAGTTAATATTGATGTTGATCTTAATTTAATTGATTTAAATATAAAGACGGTACTTCTTTTAACAAAGTTATTTTTAGAAAAATTTACAAAAGAAAATATTATTGGTCGAGTTTTAAATGTGGGCTCATTAGTAAGTTTTACTCCGAGTCCGTTTTTGTCTTCTTATGCTGCTTCAAAAGCCTATGTTTTAAATTATTCAGTTGCTGTAAATACCGAATTAAAAAAACAAAAATCACTAAATAGGATAATTTGCATTTGCCCAGGAGTCTTAACAACTAATTTTTGGAAACGTGCTAATTTTAAAAAATTAACCAAAAAAATGATTGGTGAAATGAGTGTTGATAAATTTGCCCACAAATCTTTAAAACAAAGTTTAAAAACAAAAAGAAAAAACTACATTATTATTGGTTTTGTAAATAAAATATTATGATTTTTAATTAAAATTGCCCCACAAAAATGAAGTACAAATATTATGTATAAAATATTTCGTTAATAACTAGTAAATTAGGTATTTATTTAATATAATAAATAGAGGTGAAATTTATGGAAAAGCTAGAAAAATGGCTAAACATGTGGATGTGGGGCTATGAATTATGCGCAAAAATGGTACTTTTGAGGAAGAACGAACTTATCATGCTCGTAAACCACTAAATAAAGATTAAAATAAATAAAAAAAACTAAGTTTAAAACTTAGTTTTTTTTATTTATTTAAACATTTCAAAGATTGTTTTAATCATTACCCCGGTACCATGGCCGTTTCCGGTATCAGCTGTTCCGGCAATATCTAAATGAATATATGGTTTATCTTCTACAAATTCACATAGAAAGGCAGCTGCTGTTGAACTTCCTCCCATTCTTGATGGTTCAGCATTTGTTAAGTCAGCAATAGGAGTTTGACGCATTACTGCAATATTGTCTTCATGAATTGGCATTCTTCAAATTTCTTCGTGTGAATTTTCACTAGCTTTTTTAAATTCTTCATATCATTCATCATTATTAGCAAAAACTCCGGTCATAAATCTTCCCAAAGCAACTAACATTGCTCCAGTTAAAGTTGATGCTTCAATTAATTTATTAACATTTAATTTACGAATTGAATAAGTAATTCCATCGGCTAAAACCAGCCTTCCTTCAGCATCGGTGTTATCAATTTGAACTGTTTTACCGTTCATTGAAGTTATTACTGATTCTGTTAAAGTAGCTTTGCCCCCAATGCGGTTTTCTGTTAAACAAGCAACAGCTGAAATATTCACTTTTGCTTTTGCTTTTGCTAAAGCTAAAACTGTCGCACACATAATAGCAGCTCCTGACATATCAAACTTCATCCCAACTAGCGCATTTGATGGTTTTAGGTTATATCCTCCACTGTCAAAAGTAATTCCTTTTCCTACTAGACCTACTTTTTCTTTACTATCTGGATTACCATGGTATTCAAGAACTACAACTCGAGGTTCTAAATAACTCCCAGCGTTAACAGCCAATAATAATCCCATTTTTTCTTTTTCAATTTCTTTTTTATCTAAAATTGTAATTTTTAAATTTGGGATTTTTTTAGCCTCTTCTTCAACTTTTTTTGCAAAGATTTCAGGATACATTAAATTTGGGGGAGTATCTTGTAAGATTCTTGCAAAATTAACATATTCCATTTTTGTTGTAATTTCCATAAATTTATCATTTGCGTTAGGGCAATTATGAACTAAATTATAAATTACATCTTGGTCTTCTTTTTTATTTGTTGTTTTTAAACTATAGTTTTTATTTAAACTATAATATAAACCTTCTGCTAATGCTTTAAATAAGTGACCATTGGGTTCAGCATTTTTTTTAAAACTATCAACATCAATATTAATATTGTATTTATTAGTTTTAGTAAAATTAGTAATAAACTTATATGCTGTTTTGAATGTTAATGGTTTTTCAAAATAAACATAAATAGTTTTATCTTCAGAAATTAAAGTTGCTCTTTCATTTTCTTTAATTACTAAATCGTTTACTTGATCATTTTCAAAAATAGCTTTTAATGTTAGATCTTGTTTCTTATCGTTTAATACAATCATTATTTACTCATCCTTCTTTCTAAATAATCTAATATATAAAATTATAGCATTAAAACAAAGCACTATTTACTATATAATCAAATTATTTGAGATATAATAAGACTTAGAATAATATTTTATGCAAATAAAGGAGAAAATAGAAAATGAAAAGAAGTGAAGCACCAGCCCAGTATAAATGAGATTTTACAAATTTATACCCCACAATTGATGATTGAAAAAAAGATTTAAAAATTATTGTTGAAAAGTTAAAAGAAATTATAGCATTTAAAGGAAAATTAAATAATAAAAACATTTTTAAAAAATATCTACAGTTAGATGATGAAATTGATTTAATTGCTAGCAAATTAGGGCAATATTTACATATGGGTGATATTGATACAACTAATTTAGTTTATCAGGAATTATCAGGAATCTTTGCTAATACTATTAATGAACTTTCAAGTCAATTAGCTTTTATTTCTCCCGAATTAAAAGCAATTGGTGAACAAACTATTATGGGATGAATTAAGGCAGATTCTGATTTACAAAAATATGAATATGGATATCGTAAATTCTTCCGTGAAGCGCAGCATATATTATCTGAACGGGACGAAGAAATTTTATCATTAGTATCACGTAGTCGTGGGGCAGCTTATGATATTTATGATTTATTAGCATATGCTGACAAAAAACCAGCTTATGTAAATTATCAAGGGAAAGAACAAGAATTAACTCAAGCTTTATATAGTGAAATTACTGAAGAGACTGACCCACTGAACGAACAAAAATTAAGAGCAGAAACAGCAAAATTATTTGTGCAACATTTAACGGATAAAAAACATTCCTTTGCGAGAGTTTATGAAGCAATTTTACAAGGAAGTGTCGAATCAGTAAAGTTAAGAGGCTATAAAAATACTTTACAAGCAGCATTATCAAGTGATGATGTTACCGAAGATATTTATGAAAGTTTAATTAAGTTTGGTCGACAAACAAGTCATTTAAATGTTCGCTATAATGAAATTTTGAAAAAATATTTTAAATTTAATAAATATTATGCATCAGACAGCCGCATAAAATTAGTAAAAAATGTACCTAGTGTTAATAAAAAATATTCAGTTGAAGAAGCAAAAAACATTATTCGTGAGTCATTAAAAATGTTAGGGCCAGAATATTTGAGCCAATTAGAGATTGCGTGAAGTGATTATCGGATTGATTATTTTGAGGATACTAATAAAAGAGCCGGTGCATATTCATCAGGAGGTAATGGTGTTGAGCCAATTATTTTGATGAACTGAGATAATACAATCTCATCGGTTAATACATTAGCACACGAAGCTGGTCACTCGGTACATACCTTACTAGCAGATGCAAATAATCCGCGCCCATTATCAAACTATCCAATTATTTTAGCGGAAGTAGCTTCAACTGTTAATGAACACTTATTATTTGATTATTTATATAAAAATGCGCAAAGTGATGATGAAAAAATTTATTTATTGCAAAATCGCATTGAAGAAATTACGGGGACTTTCTTCCGACAAATTCAATTTGCTGATTTTGAATGAACTGCCCATAAAATGGTCGAAAATAATGAGCCGCTAGATGCTGATAAGTTAGCAGATTTATTTGAAAAAATTAGTAATGATTTTGGAAGTTCAGTCTTTGATAAGTATGAAGAAAATTCAAAACCGTATGGGTGAACAAGAATCTTGCATTTCTTTAATTCACCATATTATGTTTATAAATATGCAACATGTATTGTTGCCTCATTCAAACTATATAATGATGTTTTAAATAATAATTCTGCGACATTAATTAACTTCTTAAAACAAGGGGGTCGCAAGGAACCATTATTAATTTTAAAAGATATTGGAATTGATTATACTGATGAAAAAGTTTACGATGGTTTAATTAATAAATTAACTTCCTTAATTGATGACTTAGAAACACTATTAAATAAAAAAGGAAATTAAAATTCAATGCCTTTTCGGGCAGGGATTTTTTCATAAAAGTAGTGTTTGATTAATTTAACATTACTTACTAGATCAACATTATCAATTAAGTTTTGGGTAATATGATGCCCGGAAAAAGCCAATTCAATATTTGGCTTTTTTGTTTTGATAACCGTAATTAATTCTTCTTCAGTTATCAAACCATTAACAATGCATCCTAATAATTCATCCACAATAATTAAATCAACATTATCACTCTGAACTAATTTTTGCAAAGTAGCAAACCCAGTGCGCATCTCTTCTTTTAAGATTGCTTTTTCTTGGTCATTCATTTCCCAAAAGAATTTTTGACTAGAAGAATAAAAATCGTAAATTTCCAAGTGGGGATGATTAATTTGTTCAAAAAATAACATTTCTCCTGATTGACGATTTTTTAAAAATCGTAAATATTTAACATTTCAATTATAACCAAGTGCACGAATTGTCATTCCGTTTAAAATAGAAGTTTTTCCTTTACCATCGCCATAATATATATGAGTATAACCTTTTTTTTGCATTTTACTAAACCACCTTTCTTAGTTATATTATAGAATAAAAAAATAATCCAGGAAGGATTATTTAATCTTTTATTTTGTGGGGCATTTGATAAGTTTTATAAGTTGTTTGAGCACGGATAATAGCATCAGGATCAGCTAATAAAATAGTTTCTCGCACTCGTTTAAAACTAATTAACGAAATAGTAATCATTACAATGTAATTATTATCTGAAAATTCGTTATTAAGATTTTTAGAAACTTTTCAGATGGTATTATTACGATAACCATTTTCTCGTAAACGGTCAATGATCACTTGGGGATTGCTTGTAATCACCATCAAAGTTGTGTTGCGGTATTTGGGGAAAATTTTATTTGAGACAATCCCACAGACAATAATAACCATAAAGGCCGCAAAGAACGGTGCTGAGAAATAGAAGGTAATAAAATCAGGGTTAGGCGTTGGTGTTTTAACTGCATAACTCATTGCCCATGTTATTAACATTACTAAGGTATTAACTAGGATTGAAACATTCCCAACTGGTTTTTTCTTTGTTCTTGAAATATAGTTATTTACAAAGTCTGTTCCCCCTGGACAGGCATCACCAATGTATAAGAAACAATATCCAATTCCGTTTAGAATCGCTCCAATTAATCCAAAGAAGAAAATTCATAAATCTCGAACACTAGACTTATCAATATCATTTAGATTTTGTAAAAAATGGAAGTCTGTTGAATTAATAACAGGAATACCATGGTAATCTCCAATCCCGTTAATAATAATATGGAAAGCCGTTTGACAGACCATAAAAATTAATGTATTTATGGTAAATCTCCGACCAACCATTATTCAACTGAAAATAATTAAAGGGATATTATTAACAATGTAAAAAACGTAATACATTAAGTTAGCATTATTAATATTTGAATCATTTAATGGAGGGAAAATATATTGGGCAAAGATTTTCCCGACTGCTCCCAACCCCGGTGGAAGAACTTTTGAAGGAGTTAAGAAATAATCAAAAGCAATAGTACAAATTAAACCAGCTAAAACAAGATAGATATAACCTTTATTTTGTGTTTTTTTAAGATAGTTTTTTGCTTCGAGTGATAATTCATCTTTTTTGATTTGTTCTTCATTATATTCGCTCCGAAGAGCGCTGATTTTTTCTTTGACACCTAATTTATTTTCAAGTTCAACAAGTTGTTTTTCATAAGCAACTATTTTATTAACAAATTTATTAATAATTTGCTTTTCTTTGTAGTCAAATTGTTCTAATTGTAACTTTAATTTAAATTCTTTTGACTGATCAGGGTTCTTACTTAATTTTAATAATTTTTGCTCTAGTTGATTTTTATATTCGGTTGTTTCATTAATATATTCTTTCATCATTCGTTCTGTTTGCCGAATATTTTTCTTAATATTTTCGTAGAGTTCTTCATCTGCTAGTTTTTGCTTTTTCGTTTCTTTCAATTTAATCACACTCACTCTTTTATTAATACAATAACAAAGTTATTATATCCCTTTTTATTATTTTTGTTCTTAAAAATTTTCATAATTTATTAATATTTATCTAAAAAAATGTTTTAATTAAAAAGAGTATAGATAAAAAAAGATAGTAAGGATTGAAAAAACATGGAAACCAATAGTTTACTTTTTTTAAGAGCCGTTGAATTAGCAGTGATTGCTTCTTATGAATTAGTTGGAAAACAAGATAAAAATAACCTGGATAAAAAAGCTGTTGATATTATTAATTTATTATTAACTAACCATAATGCCAAAGCTAAAATTGCAATTGGGGAGGGGGAATTAGACGAAGCACCCATGCTTTATCAAGGGCAAACTTTTACTAATAATCATCCCATTACAATTGATATTGCAGTTGATCCCATTGAAGGAACTGCTCCGGCTAGTAAAAATGAAGAGGGTTCAATTTCTTGTATTGCTATCGCTAAAAACGATTCAATGTTACAAATTCCGGAAATGTATATGGAAAAATTATTTATTGCTAAAAAAGATGAGGGGCATATTGATTTTACAAAAGATATTAAGTGAAATTTAGATAATTTATTAAAAATTAAGAAATCTTTAAAAGTTATCATTTTAGATAAACCTCGTCATCAAGAAATTATTCAATATATGGAAGCAAATAAAATAAAAGTTATTCGTATTAAAGAAGGAGATGTCTTAGGAGCTATTGATGTTGTTTTAGGGCGGGCAGATTTATTATATGGGATTGGTGGTGCTCCCGAAGGAGTCTTAATGGCTTCTTTGGCAATTGCTACTAATCATATTATGTTTAATCGGTTAGTACCATATCAACAAATTTGGCCATCAGAGAAGGAAACTACTGAAAGAATGAAAATTGAAGCCAAGGGAATGCAACTAAAAAAATTAAATTATGACTTAATTTTACGAGAAAATGATTTAGTAAAAGATGATAATACAATGTTCTTTGCAGCTAGCTTAACCGGCGGCGCATTATTAAAACCATTAACAGTTGAAAACAATGAATTTATTGTTAATTCATTTATTGGGTATAATAATATTTATCATCAGATTGTGTCAAAATATCCAATTGTTAGGGATATTAAATATTTATTAACTGAATATAGTTTTTGCAAATAATTATTTAAGTAATCTTCTATAATATTATTTTCTGACTGCTATTTTAAAATTGTTTTAATTTTAATTCTTAGATATAATTATAATATGTAATTGAATAATGAGGTGAGAGTCAGATGGCCGAAAAAACAATGGCAGAAATTTTAGCCGCCGCCAAAAAAGCTAAAACAGCAGTGGATAGTGAAAAAATTGAAATTGTTGATGGTGAAACTTTTGATTTGGCAAATTTAACCTTAGAACAAAAATTAAAATTACGAAAGGCAGCAAATAATCCTGCTGATCCAAATTATCAAATTTGATTACAACTAAGTAGAGAAAAAACGGGAAATTGACAAAAAATTGATAAAAAAGATATCAAAAATTTATCAGAAGATGACAAAAATGAGTAAGAATGATCTTATTCATTTTTAATTAAAATTAAATTGCTATTTTAAGATAAAGGTCTATAATTAGTGAAACTAAAACTCAGGAGATGAGAATTAGTTTTAATTAAAATTAAGAGAGAAATTTATTAGAGGTATTATTATGGTTAATCATATAGTATTTTTAGCAAATGATAGTTTAAGCATTTTAAATCAAATAGAAAATTGGCATCCAATTAAGTATTTTATTTGATTTATTTTTTTATTAGTAGCAACAGGAACCTTTTTTGGAGCAAAATTGTCCTCAACATATTTATCGGCCCTTACCCAACGAACACGGTTAGGAACTGCCGTAGCCGGAGGGATTATTTTGTCTTTTATTAGTGCAAGTCCGGAATTAACAGCTGCCTTAGTTTCCGGAATTATTGGACATCCAGAGTTATCGGTATCTGATGTAATTGGCTCAAATTCAGTAATTACTTTTTGCTTAGCATTAGCAAATATTATTTTTTTAAGAAAAAAATTATTTGCTAATACAACCAAATGAAATAACATTATGATGTGGTTATTACTAGGATTTGATTTATTATTAGTAATTACCTTAATTCCAATTAAGGAATTTGCTTTTATGCGAGTTACAATTTCAGGTATCCGCTTGTCGTGAGTTAACTTAGTAATTTTTATTGGTTATATCATCTTTTTTGTTTTATTTACTAAACATGCTAGTAAAGAACAAACTGCCGAAATTGATTTAGATACTGAAAAAGTAGCCATGAGTCATCTAAAGTTAAAACGGATTTATACTATTTTTGGTTTGGGAACAGGATTAATTATTATCTCTGCCTTTTTATTAACTTTTACAGTTAAAATAATGCAAGCACCCAGTGTTTATAATATTCCCTCGACTTCGGCGGGGGATGTATTATTAGGATATGTTACAGGCTTACCAGAGTTAACACCCTTATTCTTTTTAGCAAAATTAGGACAAGGAACAATGGCCATTAGTGCGACAGTGGGCGCAAATTTATTTCATTATTTCTTTAATTTCTTTTCAGATATTGCTTATTTTAACGAAGGAGAGTATAAAACTATTGCCACAACTAATCTTCGCTATGAATATTTCTTAATAATATGTATTGAAGCGTTGTTAACAGGATTACTAATTTTAAATACGCGGAAAAAAATTAGTAATAATAAAATAATGTTAATAACAATTAGTGTGGTTATTATGTTAGTTTATGCAATTGGCTGAATTGCCAATATTGCCTTAACTTCGACAAATGTTATAATTAAGTAAATTAAAAGAAAAAGCTAATTAAGAGGAGGAATGTTATGGCCAAAAAAGCAGTTAATTGATCAATGATAATTACCTTAATAATCGGAATTGTCCTTGTAGTAGTATTAGGAGTTGTGGTTTGATATGTTTTAAAAGTTAAAGCGGAAGATACCGGAAATAAGTATAGTGCTTGCCTTTTATACGAAGAGCATTCTCCTGATAAAGTTAGTTCTGATCGTGGTGGAAAAGCGGAATTAATTCGCCAGTTACAAGATCCTAATTTTAAAATCTTACAAAAACAAAAGTTAAATTATAATGATTTTACAACAGATGATTTTAATTTAATTAGGGCTTGTGAAAGTAATATGGTCTATAAAGCTAATCAAACCGCAATTAATAGTTTCCAAGGTTTATCAACTCCAATTGTTTTCAATAGTGTCGCTGATTTAGAAAGCGAATTGAAAAATAATTATGATTTAGATTTTACTAGTTTAGTTAATTCAACAACTGGTGATAAAATTGCTTTTGCCAACAATACCCTTGATTTTTTTAATAAACTTAATAACTTATATGGAAACAAGATGTTAAAATCAATTTTATATAATCTTGAAACAGGTTCCATGGTTGATCCCCAAGTTGTTGCGGTAACAAAGTTTGGGGGCTGAAGTTCATATGGGGTTTATCAGTGCATGGTGTTAGGACCCCGCGCAGCTGATGTTAATTTAGCAAGGCAACAATATGATATTGGCTATTGGTCAACAAAAATGGATATTAATACCTTAGTGCATGAAATGGGTCATGCAGTATCAAATTATTCATTAACTTATGCATCTGATCGTCAGTATTTTAATAAAAACCTTGGGGGCATTCCTACTTGTCAAAGTCTTAATGATGGTAATCCAACAAGAGTAAGAATTTATAACGAAAGCCCCAATGATTATTTAGTTCGTTATTTAGGACAACGTGCGGGGATTGGGAATGGTTATCCTTTGCAACAAAAATTGGCGGCTTGGTCGTTTGTACAATCTGGTTATGGTCGTGAAGGTAGTGATACTGGTGGGAATGGTGAATTATTTGCCGAAGCTTTTGCCCAATGACTTTTAACACCAGATAACCAAAAAGGATTAAATTGGCAAGTATTAAATGATTTTTATACCAATGGGTTAAAACAAGAATATGCTTTGTAATAAAAAAGTTTGAATCTAAGATTCAAACTTTTTTATACTTCTTCACCATTTAATAGTTTTTCAAGATAATCACCAACGCCACCCTCATTATTTGTTAAATGCGTAATTCCACGGGCAAGTGCTTTTAAGTTATCATTACCATTTTTCATTGCAATTCCATAGCCGACTGTTTGTATCATTTCACGGTCATTCATTTCGTCTCCAAAAGCAATGACATCGCGGATGTCAACATTATAATATTGAGCTAAGATATTAGCCGTAAACCCCTTGGAAACTAATTTATTATTAATATTTAACATAATAGTATTACTGTTTAGTTTTTTCCCAATATTAATTCGAACTGAGTTTTTATAAGTATCAAACATTCTTAAAACTTGGTCTTTATCATTATCATTTTTTAGATATAAGGCCATATTACTAGCTGGTCCTTTTCAATTATCAAAGGGGTCCGTGATGAAGTATTCATCATCAGCCACATCATCTAAATGGAAGTAGTTTTCAACTGCTTCATCTTTTTTTCAACAAATTGCTTTATCATAATGTTCAATCAAAATGTTATCTAATGAGTTTTTAATTTGGGGATTATTAATAATGTCCATAATTACATCATATGAAATTGAAAAAACAATTCGTTTAAATTCCCGTTTTAGTGGATCGTGAATATGCCCCCCATCAAAATTAGTCAATAAGGTTGTTAGACCTAATTCTCGATAAAATCGGATACTAGCGCGGTGTGGTCGTCCAGTAATAATACAAATATGGTGCCCATCATTAGTTGCCTTTTTTAATACTTCAATTGTTTTGGGGTGAATTGATGTCCCATCATCCATTAAGGTAGTTCAGTCTAAATCAATTAAAATTAAGCGTTTTTTATTTAAGTGTTGTAATTTCATTGTTACCTCCTCTGTTATTCGCTTGCTACAATACTTATTATATAATAAGGGAATATTTTTGCTAAAAAAAGATAAAAATTTAGCACTTAATAATTGACAATGCTAATGAGGATTGGTATGATATAAGTGTTATTAGCACTTATCATAGTTAATTGCTAATTGACAATTGTCATGTTTATTATTGATAAAGGAGGTATTTATTATGGAATTTACACAACAATATGAGCCGGGGAAAGATCCTAAGGTCCTTGATAAGTATGCTAAAAATTTAAATAAATTAGCCCACGAAGGAAAAATGGACCCTATTATTGGTCGTGATGATGAAATTAACCGGGTAATTAGAATTTTATCAAGAAAAACAAAAAATAACCCTGTGTTAATTGGTGAACCAGGTGTTGGGAAAACTGCCATTGTTGAAGGACTAGCCCAGAGAATTGTCAAAGGTGATATTCCAAGTAACTTAAAAAACAAAATTATTTATGAACTGGACATGGGAGCCCTAATCGCGGGAGCTAAATATCAAGGAGAGTTTGAAGAAAGATTAAAAGCAGTAATGAATAAAGTAAAAGAATCAAATGGTGACATTATTTTATTTATTGATGAATTGCATTTAATAGTTGGGGCTGGAAAAACGCAAGGAAGTATGGATGCTGGTAATTTACTAAAACCGTTACTAGCCCGCGGAGAACTCCACTGTATTGGGGCCACAACTTTAGATGAACACCGCCAGTACATTGAAAAAGATGCTGCCTTAGAACGTCGTTTTCAAAAAGTAATGGTTAATGAGCCAACAATTGAAGAAAGTATTTCAATTTTGCGGGGATTAAAAGAACGTTTTGAGTCATACCACGGGGTTAAAATCCATGATAATGCCTTAGTTGCTGCCGTAAACTTATCATCACGTTATATTACTGATCGTTTTTTACCAGATAAAGCAATTGACTTAATTGATGAAGCATCAGCAACTATTAAAACGGAAATCGCTTCAGTTCCTACAGAACTAGATAATTTAAACCGGAAAATTTTACAATTACAAATTGAAAATGCAGCTTTAAAAAAAGAAACAGATAAGGCTTCGAATGAAAGATTAGTAGATGTTAATAATGAATTAAAAATTTTGCAATCAAAACAAGAAGTTTTACATAAACAATGAACAAAAGAAAAAGAAAGCATTACGCAATTAAAACAAGTGAAATCAACGGTTGAGCAGTTAAAAACAGAATTAGAACAAGCCCAATTACGCGGTGATTTTAACCGTGCGGGGGAAATTCGCTATTCATTATTACCAGCTTTAGAAAAACAACTAGAAGAGCAAGAGAAAAAAGCATCTGAATCCCATCTTTTAAAAGAAGATGTCACTGAACGTGAAATTGCTTCAATTGTTGCAAAATGAACTGGAATTCCGGTTGACCGCCTAGTTGAATCTGAAAAAACAAAATTATTAAGTTTAAATAAAATTTTACGAAGAAGAGTTAAAGGGCAAAATGAAGCGATTGATGCGGTTAGCGATGCGATTTTAAGAAGTCGTAGTGGAATTAAAGATCCTAATAAACCAATTGGTAGTTTCTTATTTTTAGGACCAACTGGAGTTGGGAAAACCGAAGTTGCTAGAAGTTTAGCATATGTTTTATTTAACTCAGAAAAACAAATGGTTCGCTTAGATATGTCAGAATATATGGAAAAACATTCAGTAAGTAAATTAATTGGGGCCCCACCAGGTTATGTGGGTTATGAACAAGGTGGTCAATTAACAGAAGCTGTTCGTCGTAGTCCATATTCAATTGTCCTATTTGATGAAATTGAAAAAGCTCATCCTGATATCTTTAATATTTTGTTGCAAATTTTAGATGAAGGACGAATTACGGATAGTCTTGGTAAAACTGTGGACTTCCGAAACACAATTATTATTATGACCTCAAATATTGGTTCTGAATACTTATTGTCAGAAAACAATGAGGGAGTTGGTCAATTAATTCAGAAAGAATTAGCTCGTAAATTTAAACCAGAATTATTGAACCGGATTGATAATGTTATTATCTTTAATGCCTTATCAAAAGAGGTTATCAAAGAAATTGTTGATAAAGAATTAACTGAATTAACAACCCGAATTGAAAATACAAAAAATATTCGAATTAGTTTTTCTGATGATATTTATCAAAAAATTATTGATGAAGGTTATGATCGGGAATTTGGAGCCCGTCCAATTAAACGCTATATTCAAAAAAATATTGAGACAGTAATTGCGAAAGCAATTATTAGTGAAGAAATCCAAGAAGGAAAATCGTACACAATGGCTGTTGAAAACAAAGAAATTGTCATTAAAAATAGTTCAAAATTAAATTAGCACTTGTAATATTAGAATGATAATTTATAATATTAATTGTTAGCACTAAACTGTGCTAATTGCCAAAATTAATTTTATTGAACTATAGGAGGTGTTAGCATGTTAACAACAAGACAAGAAAATATTTTAAAATGTATTGTTGAAGAATACACTAAAACAGCACAGCCTGTAGGAAGTAAATTTATTATGGAATCACCATTAATTGATGCCTCATCAGCAACAATTAGAAATGAATGTGTTATCTTAGAAAAAGAGGGCTATTTAGAAAAAGAACACACTTCCTCAGGAAGGATTCCTTCAACAATGGGTTATCGCTATTATGTTGATAACTTAATGGATAGCAAAAATATTGATGATATTAAAAATCGGATTGAAGGATTATTTGCTAACCGTAATATGTCAATTAATGATGTATTAGATCAAACTGGTAAAATTCTAAGTGAAATGACAAACTTAACAACAGTTGTGGTTGGTCCTAACATTGAACAAGAATCACTTAAAAAAATTGAATTATTACCAATTAGTAATGATCGCGCTGTTGTGGTCTTTGTGTTATCCAACGGTCATGTTGAAAACAAAATGTTTGTTACCAACGAAGATTTTTCAATTAGTGATCTTAAAATATCGATTGAATTATTTAATGATCGCTTGGAAAATACCAAGATTAATGAAATTGAAAAGAAATTTGATCTTATTCGTCCAATCTTAGAACAACAAGTTAAGCATTATGAAATGATTTTAAAACAATTTGCAAATGCCTTAACAAGTATTGTTAAACCAACCTATACAACCCACGGCATGCAATATATGTTGCAAAATCCTGAATACAATAATCCCGAGCGGATTAAACAAATTGTTAAATTTATTGAGAATATTTCCCCCTTTGATTATTTCCAAAAACAACAATCAAAGGAAAAAGAAAACAAAGTAAGTGTACAAATTGGGAAAGAAACAGGATTTAACAATGATGATGTCGCTTTATTATCAACTACTTATAGTGTTGATAATATCCAAGAAGGGGGGATTGCTTTGGTCGGACCCAAAAGATTAGAATATGACAAGGTTTATGAAATTTTAGAATGATTATCGGATAAAATAAAAGAGGTTTATAACAAATAGAAAAGAAAGGTGAGAAGTGAAATGTCAAATGAGAAGAGAGAAAACTCATCACCAAGTCAATTAAAAGAAAAGATTGCCCATTTGAAAGAGGAATTAACAAAAGTTAATGAAACTTTTCAAGAGCAACTAAAACAACAATCACAAGATGTTAGTTCTGAACAAGAACCATCAACAGAGCAACAACCATCAGTTAAAGAAGAAAAAGTTAGCCCGATGATTGTGATTGAAGAATTAGAACGAGAAATTGATTTATTATTGAAAGATAACGCCCGACTTCGTGAAGAAAAATTAGTAGTATTAGCGGATAGTGAAAACTTAAAACGTAGAGTTCAAGAAGAACAGGCAAATATTCGTAAGTATCGAGCAGCCGGAATTGTTGAAAAATTATTACCAGCCCTAGACAATTTTGAACGAGCGCTACAAGTTGAAAATGTAACTCCCGAAGTTAAAAATTTCTTAATGGGATTTGAAATGATTTACAAATTAATAAAACTAAGTTTTGGTGAAGAAGGTATTACAGAAATTGAAGTTAACGTTGGCGATGAATTTGATTCAAAAATTCACCATGCAATTGAAATTGTTGAAACTGGCGAAGTTAAGTCAGGCCAAATTGCAAAAGCCCTACAAAAAGGATATTTAATTCATGATCGGGTTTTACGACATGCCGCTGTTAACGTGGAAAAATAATATAGAAAAAAGAATTAAAAAAAATAGGTATACATAAGATAGAAACATAACAAAGGAGATTGATATTATGGCAAAAATTATCGGAATTGATTTAGGAACTACAAACTCTTGTGTCGCTGTGATGGACGGAAAAGATGTTAAAGTTTTAGAAAACCCAGAAGGGGAAAGAACAACACCTTCCGTAGTTTCATTTAAAAATGATGAAATTATTGTTGGGGATTCGGCAAAAAGACAAGCAGTAACTAATCCTAATACAGTTAGTTCAATTAAAAGAAAAATGGGAACTAGCGAAAAAATTGAAATTAACGGGAAAGAATGAACACCCGAAACAATTTCAGCAGAAATTTTAAGATATTTAAAAACTTATGCTGAAAAAAAACTAGGTGAAAAAATTACGAAAGCAGTTATTACAGTACCTGCATACTTTAATGACGCTCAACGTCAAGCAACTAAAAATGCTGGGAAAATTGCAGGTTTAGAAGTTGAAAGAATTATTAATGAACCGACCGCTGCTGCGTTAGCTTATGGAATTGATAAAACTGATAAAGAACAAAAAGTATTAGTTTATGACCTAGGAGGAGGAACATTTGACGTTTCAATCTTAGACTTAGCGGATGGAACATTTGAAGTTCTATCAACTAACGGAGATAACCATTTAGGCGGAGATGACTTTGACCAAGTTATTATTGAATGAATGGTTGAAGAATTTAAAAAAGAAAATGGAATTGATTTAAAAACAGATAAAATGGCAATGCAAAGATTAAAAGAAGAAGCAGAAAAAGCCAAAAAAAATCTATCTTCACAATTACAAGTTGAAATTGCCGCGCCATTTATTACCGCTCGTGATGGTAACCCATTACACTTAAACTTATCATTAACAAGAGCTAAATTTGATGATATGACAAAACACTTAGTTGCCAGAACAATTGAACCAGTTAAAAAAGCATTAGCTGATGCTAAAATGAAACCAAGTGATCTTGACCAAGTATTATTAGTTGGAGGAAGTACTCGTATTCCTGCGGTGCAAGAAGCCATCAAAAAAGAATTAGGAAAAGAACCCAACCGTACTATTAACCCAGATGAGGTAGTCGCTATTGGGGCCGCAATTCAAGGGGGAGTCTTAGCTGGAGATGTTAAAGATGTTCTATTATTAGACGTTACTCCATTATCATTAGGAATTGAAACTTTAGGTGGAGTAAGCACGGTATTAATTCCAAGAAATACAACAATTCCAACAAGTAAATCACAAATTTTCTCAACAGCAGCCGACAATCAACCTGCTGTGGACATCCATGTTTTACAAGGTGAACGTTCAATGGCGGCTGATAATAAAACTTTAGGTCGTTTCCAATTATCAGGAATTGAACCAGCGCCAAAAGGAATTCCCCAAATTGAAGTTAAATTCTCAATTGACGCCAACGGAATTGTGTCTGTTTCAGCGAAAGACTTAAAAACTAATAAAGAACAAACAATTACCATTACTAATAATGAAGGATTAAGTGAAGAAGAAATCCAAAAAATGATTAAC
Source organism: Spiroplasma eriocheiris (assembly GCF_001029265.1). NCBI lineage: Bacteria > Bacillati > Mycoplasmatota > Mollicutes > Entomoplasmatales > Spiroplasmataceae > Spiroplasma > Spiroplasma eriocheiris. Next base: position 188,794 of record NZ_CP011856.1, read on the forward strand.
GAAGCTGAAGAAAACAAAGCTCGTGATGAAGAAAGATTAAAAAATATTGAATTACGTAATAAAGCTGAAGCATATATTACCACAATTCAAAATGCTTTAAATGAAAGCAAAGATAAAATGAGTGATGAACAAAAAACACAAATGGAAACAATGGTAAATGAAATCAAAGAATTAGTTGAAAAAGAAGATTATGCCACATTACAAAATAAAATGAATGAATTAGAACAAGCAATGGCCCAAGCGGCTCAATTTATGCAAGAGCAACAAGGTCAAAGTGGTAATGATGAAATTGAAGATAAACCAGATAACGATGATAACAAAGATGAAGATAACAAAGACTAATTACTAATTAAGATAACTAGCTATTAGTTATCTTTTAATTCATTTTGCAGTTAATAATTATAGGAGGTTACAATAACAATGAATAATAAAAGAGACTATTATGAGGTGTTAGGAGTTAGCAAGAATGCTAGTGATGATGAGATTAAAAAAGCTTTTCGAACATTAGCGAAAAAATATCACCCTGATGTTTCAAAAGAAAAAGATGCGGAAGCGAAATTTAAAGAAGTTAATGAAGCTTACGAAGTTTTATCAGACCCTAATAAGCGTAAAATGTATGATCAGTTTGGCCATGCGGGGGCCCAACAACAAGGTTTTGGACAAGGATTTGATGCGAGTGGATTTGAAGATATTTTTTCGGGTGGATTTAGTAGTTTTGGTGGTTTTGGCGATATTTTTGAAAATTTCTTTGGTGGTGGTAGTTCTCATCGTAAACAACAAAAACAAGATACGCGTTCCATGAAAGGCCAAGATATTGGTGCGCATGTAACCATTTCTTTAAAAGAAATGATGTTTGGAACAACTGTTAATTTAGATCTGACATTAGACAAAACTTGTGAAGTATGTAACGGAACAGGGGCTAAAAATCCTAAAACAGATATTCACACATGTACAACTTGTGATGGTTATGGTTATGTTAATGTTGAACAACGTAGTTTATTTGGAATTATTCAAACTCAACAAACTTGTCCAGATTGTAAAGGAACCGGGAAAGTAATTACTAATAAATGTCCAAAATGTCGGGGGAAAGGAAGAAACCAAGCCAAAGAAAAAATTGACTTGGAAATCCCAAAATCAATTATGCCAGGCCAACAATTACGAGTTCGGGAAAAAGGAAACTATGGTTATAATGGTGGACCGCGTGGGGATATTTACTTAGATGTCTCAGTTAAACCAAACAAATACTTTAAACGAGTTAATGAATATGACTTATTTTTAGATTTACCAGTTAATTATTTAGATGCCTTATTAGGTGGTGAAATCATTGTTCCTACTTTTGATGGGGAAGTGCGGTTAAAACTATCAAGTAATACCAAAACAAATAGTGTCTTTAACATTCCTAACTATGGTTTCTTTAAATCACCAAGTTCAAATAAAAGAGGAGACCTAATTGTTAATGTTATTGTTTCGGTGCCAACTAAATTATCAACTGAAGAACGTCAAAAACTAAATGAATTAAAAGAAATTAGTACTTATAAAATGGATATTGATTTTATGAAAGACTTATAATAAAAAATGGTTTTACAACCATTTTTTATTTATCTTTTATTTATGGTTATCCATTAATCAAATAGCGGCAAAAATTCCCATTGGTGTAAAAATAAACAATAGTCAGAAAAATGATAAAGTAAATACTAAGACCATAATTCCTTCGCTATTAGTTTTTTCATTTTGCTGAAGTTTTCTTTTCACTGAGACTGTAATTGGGACTCAAATAAATAAACTTGTTAAAAATGTTAGAATTCCAGTAATTCAACAAATGGCCACTAAAAGTTGGTATGCTTTGTACTGATTATCTTGTAAATCCATTGTGTTTCTCCTTTGCTTGATGTATTTCTGAAATTTTTCAAAAATCACTACTCTTATTCTAAAAAAAAAAAAAAAATGCAAGAATTTTTGCATTTTTATTTGGATTTTATTATTTTTCTTGTTTATTTTTTCATCGATAATATCCATAAATACCATGGGTTAAAACAAACGCATTTTTATAACCAAGTTCTCGCAATTGTGCTGCGGCATCGCTACTGCGATTTCCACCGTTACAAAGGGTTATAATTAATTGCTCTTTATCTTTTAAATATAAACTTGGATCTTGCAATAAGTCATAAATATAAATATTTTGTGCTCCTGGAATTCCTTGCAATGATTTAAACTCAACTTCTGTTCGTACATCTACTAACAGTGCCTTATCTTTTAGTTCTTCGAAAGTTGGGTTATCCATATAAATACTATTTTGATTGTTCATTTTGTTCACCGCCTCAATCTATCTCTCTTATATTTTAATATAATATTTGATGAAATAACCAAATAATAAAATAATTGTATGTTAAAATAAATATGGTTTTAATATTTTTAAATATTTAAGATTGAATTGTGTGCAGTAACAGAGAGGGAATAATATTTTTGTATGGATAAAAAAGTTTATGAAACAATTTTAAACGGTCGGAAATTAATCGTTGAATATGGACAATTAGCAAAACAAGCAGCAGGTAGTGTTTTAGTAAGATATGGTAATACAGTTGTCTTAGTAGCGGTTACTGTGAGCGACCAGGCTAGTGAAAGCGATTTTTTTCCGTTAACAGTTGTTTTTCAAGAGAAACTATATTCGGTAGGAAAAATTCCTGGCGGTTTTTTAAAACGGGAAGGAAAACCAAGTGAATATGCAACTTTATCAGCACGGGTAATAGATCGTGCGTTACGCCCATTATTTTCTGAAGATTTTCGGAACGAAGTCCAAGTTGTTATTAATGTTTTAGCCGTTGATAATGATAATGATGTGCGGATTGCAGCGCTATTTGCTGCTTCCTTAGCAATTTCAATTTCTCCAATTCCATTTAATGGTCCAATTGCAGGAACATTAGTAACAATTGATAATAATGACCAAATAATAATTAATCCTACTTTAGATGAATTAAACAACGGCAAAATGGAATTAATTGTTGCGGGAACGAGGGATGCCATTAATATGGTTGAAGCAGGTTGCCAAGAAATTAGCGAAGATTTAGTATTAGCAGCTATTTTAAAAGGTCACAATGTTGTAAAAGAATTAATATCATTTCAAGACCAAATTGTTAAAGCAGTTGGTAAAGAAAAAATGCAAGTTGAATTATTTAATATTCGTCAGGAAATTCAAAATTTTGTGACAGCTAATTATCAACAGGCTTTAATTACCGCTGCAAATATTGCAAGTAAACAAGAACGTTATCATCAAATTGAAAATATTAATAATGCCGCATTAATGGTATATGAAGAAAAACAATATAAAAATGAAAAAGAAAAAAAACGGGTAATGTTAGAATTAAGCACTTGCTTACATAATGTTGTTCGTGATGAAGTCCGCCGTCAAATTACAATAGATAAAAAACGCTTGGATGGTCGAAAAGCTGATGAAATTCGTCGCTTAGCAAGTGAAATTGATTTATTACCTGTTGTTCATGGGAGCGCTTTATTTACACGTGGTGAAACACAGGTCATGACAATTGTAACCTTGGGAGCATTAGGAGAAAACCAAATTATTGATGGAATTACCGATGAAGAGGGAAAACGCTTTATGCACCATTATAACTTTCCACCATTTTCAGTCGGTGAAACAAGAAGAATGGGGCCACCTTCGCGTCGAGAAATTGGGCATGGTGCCTTAGGAGAAAAAGCCTTGGCACAAATTATTCCTAGTGAAAAAGTCTTTCCTTATACAATTAGGTTAGTTTCCGAAGTTCTAGAGTCAAATGGAAGTACTTCGCAAGCATCAATATGTGCATCAACTTTAGCGTTGATGGCAGCTGGAGTGCCAATCAGTGCCCCAATTGCTGGAATTGCTATGGGCTTAGTAATGGAAAATAATCAGTATACTATTTTAACTGATATTCAAGGGATGGAAGATCACTTAGGTGACATGGATTTTAAAGTTGCTGGGAGTGAAAAGGGAATTTGTGCTTTACAAATGGATATTAAAATTACGGGGATTAGTGCAGAAATTTTGCAAGAAGCGTTATTAGCGGCGAAAAAAGCACGGAAAGTAGTGTTAGCTAATATGTTAGCAACAATTGCCACACCTCGTAACCAGTTAGCGCCAACGGCTCCGAAAATGAAAACCTTTATGATTCCGATTGATAAAATTAGAGAAGTTATTGGAACCGGGGGAAAAGTTATTAGTGCCTTAATTGAAAAATCTGATGATGTTAAAATTGATATTGAAGATGATGGGCAAGTTACAATTTATCATAAAAATTATGAATCAATTGAAAAAGCATATCAATTTATTAAAGATATTGTGTGACCCGCAGCGGTTGGTGAAGAATACGAAGGAAAAGTTGTTAAAATTGAAAAATTTGGTGCTTTTGTTAACTTGAAGGAAGGCGTTGATGGTTTAATCCATATTTCAAAACTTTCTGATAAACATGTGGGCAAAACAGAAGATATTGTTAATTTAAATGATTTAGTACGGGTAAAAGTGCTAGAAATTGATGCTAAAGGAAAAATTAAATTGGGTTTAGTGAAAATTATTAGCAAATAAGAGAATAATCATTTTTCTTTGATAAATTACCAATGTGATACTTCTTTTGTTATAATTAAAAAGAAATAAGGAGTAGATAATATCATGAATAAAATTGCAATTGATATGATGGGGACTGATTTGGGGATCAGACCAATCCTTGGGGCGGTTAAAATTTTTCTTAAAAAATATCATGATATTAATTTTATCTTTGTAGGAAACGAAGAAGAAATTAAACATGAATTAAAAAATTACAAATTAGATCCAGCACGTTATGAAATTTTCCATGCTTCAGAAGTGATTGCGATGACTGAAGGACCCCTAGAAATTAGGCGGAAAAAAGATAGTTCAATGGTGCGGAGTGCAGAATTACTAAAGGAACAAAAAGTTAACGCTTTTGTTTCGGGTGGTTCAACTGCTGCTTATTTAGCAGCGTGTCATTTTATTATTGGAGAAATTGAAGGAATTTCTCGCCCTGCTTTTATGCCTTTTATTCCAACCGTTACGAAGGGCAAGTATGTTATGATGCTCGATGTGGGCGCTAATTTAGAAAATGATGCCCAAGATTTAGTAAACTTTGCAATTATGGCCGATGTTTATGCCCGGGTAATTTTAAATTTGTCGAATCCTAAAATTGGTTTATTAAATATTGGGGAAGAAGCAAGCAAGGGTAAAGAATACCATAAGGAAGCTTACCAAATGTTAAAATCTAATAATAAATTAAATTTTTATGGAAATATTGAATCTCGTCACATTACGAGTGATCTTGTTGATATTATAGTAACTGATGGTTTTACCGGCAATATTGCTTTAAAAGCAATTGAAGGAATGGCCAAAAATTTAATGACAGTTTTAAAAAAAGAATTAACAAAAAATATTATTCGGAAAATTAAAGCACTCATGTTAAAAAAAGCATTTAAAGGCGTTAAAGAAACCTTTGATTATCGAAATAATGCTTCAGCTTTAATGCTAGGTCTTAACCAAATTGCAATTAAAACCCATGGTAGTAGTGATCAAAAATCATGGATTAGTACCTTAGAAATGACTAGAACTGCTATTAATAATGATGTTGCCAATAAAATTAGAGAAGCAATTAAGGAAACAAACTAGTTTAAAAGGAGTGATTAGATGTCATTTGAAAATAAAACACCAGAAAATTTGGTGCGTGAATTAAAAGATTTTTTTCAGAAATATAACATTGAAATTAAAAATGGAAAATACTATTTAGAAGCCTTAACTCATAATTCTTATGCAAACGAAAACAATTTATCATACACATATCAACGGTTAGAATTTTTAGGGGATGCTATTCTTGCTAAAGAAATCTCGTTATATTTATTTCGGAAATATCCTAATAAAAATGAAGGCGAAATTACTAATTTAAGAAGTAAAGTTGTGCGAGAATCAACATTAGCTGAATTAGTACGAAAAATGAATTTAGCACAATTTATTTTGTTAGGAAAGGGAGAAATTAAAACAAAAGGGTATGAAAAAGACCGGATTTTAGCTGATATTTACGAATCAATGATTGCTGCCTTGTATTTAGATACCGGTGAAGAAACAACTCGTCATTTTATTTCCGATACTTTAATTGACTTTGCGGGTTCACCAGCCTTTTTGGATAAAATTCGTGATTACAAAACCGAATTACAAGAATTCTTACAAGCCAGTGATTCACGGGAATTAGAATATAAATTAATTGATGAAATTATGCCGCCGGAAGGAAACAAAATTCTTTACCGGATTGTAGCTGAAATTGATGGGGTGCGCTATGGTGAAGGGCAAGGTTATACTCATAAAGAAGCTGAACAAATTGCTGCACGCAATGCACTAAATAAATTAGCAAAAAATACAATTGAGTAAAACTTTGTGATAGTTTATTAAAAATAAACTATGGTGAAGTTTTACACCTTTGCAAATAAAAAAATATTAATTTAATAAAAATAAATGGAGTAAACTATGATTTTGATTAGACACTTATTTAAAAATTTTTGAAAAAGTTTTACCAAAAATACTTTGCAAGTATTAGGACTATTTATGATGTTGATTGTTATTATCACAATTTTTTGTGGTTTAATTTTATCGCATAATTTAGCTTATAGCCAACTAGATAAAATTGGGCAAGGGTCATATGATACTAATGTAACTTTTAGAATTAGTGATGAATTAAAAATTAAATCCCGCGCCAATAACTTATCATACAGTTTAGTTAATATTAATTATTTAGATGATAAGCATAATCCTAATCTTAATCAAATGGAAAAAGCTAATTTTAGTCTAAAAAAAATCAATGATTATTACCAAATTATTTTAGATTCTAAAACAACCCATGTGGGACAATGGTTAGCATCAAATAGTAATAATGAATATTTTCAACAGCAATTAAAAAACAATGATACGTTAGCTATTAATTTTCGTAATGATATTTTACCAAATAGTGATTTTATCTTAACCGATGACGAATATAACAAATTAATTAGTTATAGTAAAACAAATGGGGATTGAATGCCTTTTGTTAGTGTTGACGCTAAAACAAAAGATTTATCAGGTTATACAATTTTTACCAACCAGTATAAAGATTTTAAAGCTAACCAGGATTACATTCATGAGTTAGAAATAAAATTAATGAATACTGTTATTTTAGGTTCTGTCATTAATAAGGATTTTATTTATGAAACCTTAGATGTTTATGATATTTTTAAAGCACAGTATTACTATATTCAAAATATTAAAACGGGTTATTGGTCAACCCCAATTATGGTTAAGGGAAATTATCAAGAATTTTTAAATTATAATGCGCCAGATGGGATTGCTCCTATTATTATTAATCCGAGTTATGCGCGTAAAAATAATTTAAAAATTGGTGATGTTATTAATATTTATAATAATTATTATCGGATTTTAGGGTTTGGAACTAGTTTATTTGTAAACCAAGATGTAAACAATGGTAATTTTGTTTATAATCCCTACTTATGGATGCGGAACCAAGATTTTCTTAAATTAAAATCGTATTTACCAAATATTACACGGTTAGTGGAAGACCAGTGAACAATTAAAGGTGCTTTTGCTGATGACCAGTTAAACCCTGGTTTTAAGGACAATAAGCAAGGAAGTTGGAATAACTTTGCTAATATTTATCAGAATGGAAATATTAATTTAAGTAGTGAACCTGATAATGAAATAAATTCAATGTTACTATTAATTATTAATAAAGAAGAAATTATTTGATCAATTTTAATGGCGATTTCAATTCTGTTAATTGTCTCCTCTTTTATTATGATTAGTATGATTGTTAATAAATTATTACTAGTTAATCGTGAAATTATTGGAAACTTAAAAGCTCAGGGTTATTCAACAACGGTTATTACAACACTTTTATTATTATGTTTCTTTGTTTTAATGCTCATTATTTCCACAATTGCGATGGGCACAAGTTGGGTCTTTTCCTTTATTCTTAATATTACATATAGTGGCTTTTTAGAACTAACAACTTACTTTTCGGTTCCAAACTGAAGAATTGTGCTATATGATTTTGCCATTCCAACAGCCATTGTTTGTGGGTACGCTTTTATCTTTATTTTCTTAGAAGTTCAGAAAAAACCACTGATTTTAATGAAACCAAAAGTGGTGAAAGCGCCAATTCCTAAAAAAGGTTATTCAACGAAGTTTTTAGGATTCATTAAGCTGAACTTTAAACAAAAAATCAGTTTAAAATTTGCCTATGATGCAAAATGAAAATTATTATTAACAATTATCGTAACGACCTTAACTGGGGCAATGCTTTTTACTGGTTTAACAACAATTATTAACTTTTCGCAAGTTAATCTTAATTTGCGTTACAATATGAATTGAAAATATGCTTATCAGTATGATAATAGTTATCATTATGATTTAAACAACAAAGCCCCCTATGATTATTTAGTCTATGATAGTCCCCAAGATGTTATTAGTAGCAATGTTGCTGGGTATAATATCCTAGACCCCGCACAAAAAATAACTACTTCTGAATTAGTTTTGAAAAAATATCAACTAAATGGGAAGGCTGTTTGTGGGCCATTTGTTGATGGTAGTACGGATTTAAAAAGTTTAAAATATTTATGGTTAAATGCTAATAGTTATGGATGATATGTTAATAATTGTAAGGGAACGAGCCATTATGATCAAATTACTTCTTTTATTAATTCGAGTGCCTATTATTATTTTATTGAAGAATTAAGCCGTAATAATGGAATTCTTACTTTGGGTTATCAACCAATTATCTATGGTAAACAACAACAAGAATTATTTGCCCTAAATAGTTATTTATCAACTAATTTTGCTTTAAATTATGGTGATACCGAAAACTCCTTAAGCAATTATCGTGAAGCCAATTTAAAATCACCAATTGATATTTCAATTCGTAGTTTTTATCAAAATTATATTCAACCATGAAACTTCAGTTGGATTGGGGGTAATGCGACTCAATTTTATCAATATGAAAATAATAATTTATTGTTTGTTCCCCGCTTAGAAAATAAAACTAATATGGAATGATTCTTTAATGAGATTACTAGTTTTGATGATCGTGATTCCCAAAAAAGTTTATTATATTATGCGCTTCATCCAAACCAGTATACAATCAATAGTCATGTTAAAGAAGCAATTTTATTAACTAATGAAATTAAATCATTAATTCAGAATGGGGATTGGTTTTATGCCCATACCCCCGGGTGAAAACCATCCGATTTTAAAGTCAATGTTTATCCGATTATTGTCAATAAAGGTTTTCAATTTTTAAAGGGAGTTAATATTGGTGATGTTTTAACAAGCAATTTTAACGAGAAATCAGTTACGTTCTATATTGTGATGGATGAATTTAACAACGGAATGAAAAATATGATTTTAATTAATAACTATGCTACAAAGGGATTGGCCCAAAAAGATTTAAACCAACTTTATTCATCCCTTGAGCAAAATGAGACTTACCGCTATATTGGTTTTTATGAGCGGAATAATAATTATGCAATCGATCCGTCTAACCCAAAAACATATGATGCGGCTCCTATTTATAATGGAACGCAAAATTTAACGAACATGTTTGAAAAAACAGTTAATTTACAAATTCTTTTATTCTTAATTTATTTGTTAATCTTAGTCGCATCAATTGTTGCATGTATTTTCCAAATCTTTATTATTACTAATATTATTGTAAAAGATAACTTAAAATTGCTAAACAGTTTTAAAGCATTAGGATATTCAAACTTTTGAATTTTTAACCGGATGTTCTTGGTTTATTTACCAATCATTATTATTAGTTGAGTTATTTCGATTCCAATTGGGACATATGTCATTGATATGATTCGCCAGCAAATTATCTGAAATATGCTTGCATATGTTTCCGCGACTGTTAATGTGGGGGACTACTTAATTAGTTTCTTTGGCTTAGTCGCAATGTTTATCACCGCGTTTGTCTTAAATAAAGTTTTTATGGACCGGCGATATCCAATGTTAAAAACAATGAACTGAAATTAGAACATAAACAAATTTTGTTTATGTTTTTTTATGCATGCTAGGGATATTTTTTAATGATCAAAATAACATTATGCTATATTTTAGTTGATAAAGGAGGGAACATAATGTGGGTAAGAACAATTAGTAAGGTTAATTTTAATGGGTTAACTTTGTTAAAAGAAAAACACCATCAGTTTAATGAATTTTATCAACAACAAAGTTATCGGAATGCTAAATTAACAAAATTATTAAATGAAACGCTTGAACATAGTGTTACCATTGAAGAATATAGTCAGCACTTTATTAATTTATTAGTGTTAATTGTGGAAGAAGATAATCAGGCTTTATCAGATGAAATGATGATTCAAATTGGAATGGTGATGTCTTATTGTCATGGGATCACCTTGTTTTGTGAAAAATTAGACCAGGTATTACTTAAACAACAGGAAATTATTCAAGCCTTTATTGACACTGTTAAAGAATTAAATGTAGGAATTATTTTAGAATTAACAAAATACCAAGATTTCGCGGTAAAAATCTTAACTAATATTTTTAATGAAATTTTAAGTTGTGAAACCCTTCATCAATTTTTGACAATTCAAGAAAGATTTTGAACAACATTACGAACACAGGTGCTAGATTATCAAACGAGTAATGAAGTTTTTAAACTTTTTATTTTATATTTTTTTACTGCCAAAGCCCTCATTGATTTTTTTAATAAATTATTAGTTAACAAGTGCTAGTTTCATTGTTCAAGAATAGTGATATAATATTTATGAATAAGGAGATGACGACCATGGGGGAAGCATTAAAAGGTTCAAACCTAACTGAAGAAGAAATTTTAAAAAAAATGCAAGAAATTCAAGAGAATTTTGCTTGTACACCAAATATGATTGATGGCATTGGATTTTGTGCCAAATCATTTGATAAAGATGGCAAATTAATTACTACGGAAGAAGTTATTACTTCTAATTCAAAATAAACATTATTTAATAAAATAATGTTTTTATTTTCGTGATTTCTTGTCCACTTCCTTTGATAAATGTATATAATTAATACGAGAATAATTGAATGATAAATAAAAGGAGAATAATATGTTTGGACTAGAAAATAATATGGCAGGTTTAGGTTATTTTGTTTTTTTAATAATTTTAGGTCTTTTAATATTAGGAATGATAATTATTGGTTTAGTTGATATTTCTTACAAACGCCAAAGTACAAAATATTATCCTAAAGAAATTTTGCGAAAGATGTTAGATGATAATGATTTCAAAGATGTAAATATTGGAATTTTTAAATTTATTGGAAAGGCCCAGAATTTCAATTACATTAGTAACACTATTAAAATTAGAACGCGTGATTTAAATGATCCAAGTGTTTTGAAAATTTATGATATGTTATTTCATTTTTATTATTTATTTCAAATTAAAACTAAAAAAAACCGTTCATTTTTTTGATTAAAATTTGTTTCGTATTTATTATGTTTTGTATTTGTAATTTTTATTACAACAACAATTTTAATAATTTTATGTAATGTTATTAACAATAATAACTTAGATATTGATAACATCTCGATGGCGATTCAAGTTCTTGCGATTGTGGGCTTGATTTTATTAATTATTAGTTGGTTTTCATGAACTAATATTGTTGAAAAATACCGTAAAGATTTAATTGATTTAGCGGGTGAATATTTAGATGACCAAACTGTTAAAAAAATAAAATTATTAACAGCTTTTAAAGCTTTTTTTCCTTTTTCAGAAAATGTCATTTTCTTTACATAAAATTAGTTTTCTTTTTAAATAAACTATAAAAGATTAAAAAAACAAGAAAAATAGTTGCACGATTTTATTAATTTATATATAATAAATAAGGTTGATTATTCAACAATGCCTAGTTAGCTCAGTTGGTAGAGCATTCGGCTGTTAACCGACAGGTCGCAGGTTCGAGCCCTGCACTAGGCGCCATTTTATTTTAAGGAAGTATATTTAAAAAATCATATTTGGCCTGTTGGTGAAGCGGTTAACACACATGCCTTTCACGCATGCATTCACGGGTTCAATTCCCGTACAGGTCACCATTGTCGAGTGTTAGCTCAGTTGGGAGAGCGCCTGCCTTACAAGCAGGTGGTCAGCGGTTCAAGTCCGTTACACTCGACCATTTTTTTAAATACGCTGGCTTAGCTCAATCTGGTAGAGCAACTGACTTGTAATCAGTAGGTTGGGAGTTCGATTCTTCTAGCCAGCACCATTGTTCTCTCCTGTTAGCTCAGTTGGTAGAGCAACTGGCTTTTAACCAGTGGGTCAAAGGTTCAAGTCCTTTACAGGAGACCAATTTTTTAATAAAATATTAATAACAGAAAAAATCCGGGTTTGGCGGAATTGGCAGACGCACCAGACTTAGGATCTGGCGAGGCAACTCGTGGGGGTTCAAGTCCCTTAACCCGGACCATTATTTAAAATTAATCAATGTTTAATCACTGTGGAGTGATTTTTTTTATCGCAAAATTAGTGTAGAAAACCACCATAACTTTATCATTTCTAATAACAATTATAGTAAAATTAAAATATAGGAATAAAGATAGGAGCCTTTATAATTAATTAAGGAGGAATCATATGAAACATGCCATTTTTGCTGACTTGGATGGGACTTTATTACAAGACAATCATAAGTTTAGCAAGATTACTAAGAAAACAATTAAACAAATCCAGGACAAAGGAATTCCCTTTGTAGTTACAACGGGCCGTCTTGCGAGTGATGCCATTCGTCAAGCAAAAAAACTAAAAGTTCATAAATATAATGGGTATGTTTTAGCAAATAATGGTTCTGCTGCTTATTCATTTGCTACTAACTCATTTTTATGAATGATGATTTTTACGGATGAAGAAATTAAAAAATTATTTGAATTTACTTACAATAAATGTAAAGTTCATTTTTTTAGCAACAACGGAACTTATGTTTATGAAAAAGGCGAAAATTCATTTTACTGATCAAAGGTTATGAAAACAAGGTATAAAATTATTGATGCGCCTGACCAGATCGCAGAAGACATTACCCATGCTAGTGTTATTGCCCATGAACCATTAAGTGATAGTGCTGCAGCGCAACTAGTAGATGAGTTAAAAGCATTATTACCATTATTAGATGTTACCCAGTATAATAATCGTGTTTTTGAAATTTCAGCAAAAGGAATTTCAAAAGGCAGCGCCTTAAGATTTTTATCGCACCATTTAGGAATTCCGATTGAAAATACCTTTTCATTTGGGGATTCGTACAATGATATTGAGTTAATTAAACAAGCAGGTACCGGAGTGGCGGTTAATAATGCAATTGATGAAATTAAAGCTTTGGCTCAAGAGATTTCATTATCAAATAAAGAAAACGGACCGGCACTATATTTAAGGGATAAAATTTTAAAAAATGAGATATAATGATACTATATTATAAATATAATGCAAAGGAGAGAAATTTATGGCAATTAAGCATTTAGAAAATATGCAAGAATTTAATGATTTAATAAATAAAAATGAAAAAACTATTATTGACTTTTATGCTGATTGATGTGGCCCATGTAAAATGCTTGCGCCAATTTATGAAGAACTAGCTGGTGAAGTTTCTAATGTTCATTTTGCAAAAGTTGATGTTGATAATTTACAAGATATTGCTCAAGAATATGGTATCGCATCAATCCCAACATTATTAATTTTCCAAGGTGGAAAAGAAATGAATCGTCATGTTGGATTTGCAACCAAAGATCAAATTAAAGAATTATTAAAATAAATTACAATTAAAATTTAAATAAGTAGGTAGGTGAATATTAAATTATGGCAATGTCAATGAAAAAAAGAGTGAAACTAATGGAAGCAAAAAAAGCAGCGAAGGCAAAAGCCCGTAAGGAAGCAGCAAAGAAAAATTCACAATCACAAGTTAGTAAATAAAACAAGTTAGCACGCGGCTAACTTTTTTTATTTCGTTAATTTTCGCCCTTATTTTCTTGGCAATTTACCAAAATTTTTCTTTTTATCAATAAAAATATTATAAAATAAAGATACTTTTCGGTAAAATGATTGCAAATAAATCTAAAAGTGGTTAAATACAAATAGAAGGAAATCAAAACATATGTTACAAGGTAGTGACAAAAACTTAATGATAAAAACTTTTAGGGAATCATCAAATTATAGAAAACATTTTGTAGGAAATTATTATTTTTCTAGATGATTTTTCGCGTATGTTTTTATTAACCTTCAGGGAGATTTAGATTATTCAAAATCTAATACTTAGATTTTCTATTTAGGAGGTAATTAAAATGAAAGATAAGTATGCAATTAATGTCTATTCTGAAATTGGGACATTAAAAAGTGTTATGTTACACCGTCCCGGAGACGAATTATCAAATTTAACACTAGATTTATTAGAAAGATTGTTATTTGATGATACACCAGATTTGCCTATCGCACAACAAGAACACGATGAACTAGCAAAAGTGTTGAGAGATAATGGTGTGGAAGTATTATACATTGAAAAAATGGTTGCTGAAACAATTGCACAAGATAAAAATTTAAGAACTGACTTGTTAGATAGGTTCCTAAAAGAATCAGGAGCAAAACCAGAACACATTGAACCATTAAGAAAATATTTAGATAAACTTTCAGACCAAGATATGGTAAATAAAATGATCGCAGGAGTAACAAAATATGAATTAGGTGTTGAAAATACTGATGGTTACCCATTAGCAATGGACCCATTACCAAACCTATTATTCCAACGTGACCCATTTGCCTCAGTTGGAAACGGAGCAACTGTGCACCAAATGTTCACAGTAACAAGAAGACGTGAAACGATTTTTGCGGACTTAGTACTACACCACCACCCAAGATTTAAAGACAAAGTAAACTTCTGATATGACCGTAATGAAGAAGGAAGTATCGAAGGGGGAGACGTTTTAGTATTAAACCACAAAACATTAATTATTGGGGCTTCACAAAGAACAAGTATTGATGCAATTAAAAAAGTTGCTAAAAGAGTTATCGAAAGTCCTGAAATTTCTTATGAAAAAGTTATTGTTTTTGACTTAAAAACTAAAAATAGAGCATTTATGCATTTAGATACAGTCTTTACAAATATTGACTACGATAAATTTATTGCACACCCATTAATCTTTGATAATATGAGTGAATTTAAACTTTATGAAATTTCAAAAGATGGGATGACAGAAATTAACAAACAACTAGATGAATACTTATCAGATGTTGTTGGTAAAAAAATTCACATTGTAAAATGTGGGGGGGAAGATCCAATTGCCCAAGCCAGAGAACAATGAAACGATGGAACTAATGTGATTACAATTAAACCAGGGGAAGTTATTGCTTACAACCGTAACCACATTACAATCGCGGAATTAAAAAAATTAGGTGTTAAAGTACACGTAATTCATAGTGCTGAATTATCAAGAGGTCGTGGAGGACCACGTTGTATGACAATGCCAATTTGAAGAGAAGATATTTAATTAATAACGAAGAAAAGGAAGGAAGTCATAAAAATATGGCCGTAAATTTAAAAGGAAGAAGTTTTTTAACATTATTAGATTTCACACCAAGAGAAATCAACTATTTATTAGATTTATCAAGAATGCTAAAAGAAGCTAAATATGCAGGAACTGAACAACAACCTTTAAAAGGAAAAAATGTTGTGTTATTATTCCAAAAAGATTCAACAAGAACTCGTTGTGCTTTTGAAGTAGCCGCTGCTGATTTAGGAATGAACGCAGTGTACCTAGGACCTTCAGGAAGCCAAATGGGAAAAAAAGAATCAATTGAAGATACTGCAAAAGTTTTAGGAAGAATGTTTGACGGAATTGAATTTAGAGGTTATAAACAAAGTGATGTTGAAGATTTAGCAAAATATTCAGGAGTACCAGTGTGAAATGGGTTAACAGACTTATATCACCCAACACAAATGTTAGCTGATGTTTTAACAATCCAAGAAGTTAAAGGACCAAATGTTAAAGGAATTAAATTCGTTTACTTTGGTGATTCAAGATTCAACATGGCAAACAGTTACATGATTATTAGTGCAAAATTAGGAATGCATTTTACTGCATGTGCCCCAAAAGATTTATGACCAGATGCAAAACTATTAAAACAATGTCAAGACATTGCGAAAGAAAATGGGGGATCAATTACTTTAACAGAAGATCACAAAACAGCTGCCAAAGACGCTGATGTTATTGCAACTGATGTTTGAGTATCAATGGGAGAAGATAAATCAGTTTGAAAACAAAGAATTGCTGATTTAACACCTTACCAAGTTAATATGGAAAAAATTAAACAAGCGAAAGAAGATGTGATTTTCTTACACTGTTTACCAAGTTTCCATGATGAAAATACTGATACTGCCCAAGATATTATTAAAGAATTTGGGGGAAATGGTGAATTAGAAGTAACTAACGAAGTATTTACCTCAAAATATTCAAAAGTATTTGAAGAAGCGGAAAATAGACTACACACTATTAAAGCAATTATGTTAGCAACTTTAAGAGGTTAATGGTGAATTTTTAAATATTTGCTTATTGTTATTATCTTGATTTGAAAAATTAATTTAATGAAAGGAGGGGGATTAAATGCCTGCTCTTAAAAGTGGCAAACGAAGAAAATTTAAATTGCCTGCCGCAATTACCATCTTATTCTTCATTATTGCTATTGTAATTATTGTGTCATGAATTCCAGGGACAGCTAAACCATATGATCCAGCAACTGGTGAATATGGGAAGGCCGGGATTTTTGACCTATTCTTAGCACCCTTAGAAGGTTTTGGGGGTAAATTAGACACCATCTTATTTGTTCTTGTCCTAGGGGGATTCTTAAACGTTATTATTAAATCCGAAGCGTTAGACGCGGGGATTGGTCGTTTAATTATAAGAATGAAAGGGAAAGAAATTTGAATTATTCCCGCTTTAATGTTCTTATTCTCAATTGGGGGAACAACTTACGGAATGGGAGAAGAAACAATTGCGTTATATCCTGTTTTAATTCCCGTAATGCTAGCAGCTAGATTTGATGTTGTAACATCAGTTATGACAATCTTACTAGGAGCTGGAGTAGGGTGTGTTGGTTCATTTTTAAACCCATTCGTAATTGGGGTTTCATTTACACCAGCCGATACTTTACATTATGGAATTACTAACTCAGCGGGGATTGTATGACGGATTATTGCTTGATTAGTACTAACAGCTGGCACAATTGCATTTGTAATGTGATATGCGATGCGTGTTAGAAAAAATCCTGAAAAATCACCGGTGTACGCAGAACGTGAATTTTACTTAAAAGAATTTGGGATGCCAGATAGTATTCCAGAATTCACTAAAAAACGTAAAGCAATTATGGTTGTCTTTATGTTGACGTTTATCGTCATGATCTTCTCATTAGTATCATGGAGTTCATTTGGTTATAATGCGACAACCAATGCTAATGATTGAATTAAAGAACATGCTCCTTATATTGCGAGATTCTTTAGTCCATTTGGGGACTTCTCGTTATTACAAGTGGCGGTTATCTTCTTAATTTCTTCAATTGTTATTGCGGCAATTGACTGAAAAGGAGAAGAAGAATATGTTAAAACATTTATCGCGGGGGCAAGTGATATCCTATCAGTGTGTTTAGTTATTGCAACTGCTGCTGGAATTGGATGAATTCTAGACAAAACTGGAATGCAAAAAAACTTAGTTAATGCGCTTGCTACGCCAATGAAAAAATTAGGAACAACAGGATTCATTATTGTTGGATTCTTCTTCTTCTTAATTATTTCAATTATTATTCCATCAACTTCGGGATTTGCCGCCGCAGTATTCCCAATTATTGGGCCGGTTGCGGAAGGAATTCAACCAGGATTATGGTCGGGTTCAATTACGGCGTTCTCGTTTGCAAACGGAATTATTAACCTCGTCAGTCCAACCAGCTTTATTTTAATGGCAGCGTTAAGTATTAGTAAAGTCTCATTAGATAAATATCTAAAAGTAGCGTGGCCATACTTAATCGGATTAACTGCCTTAGCAATTATCTTGCTGGTAATTGGAGCACAATTACCAATTGAACAAGGTGGAATGTGATTCTAATTTGGACAACAGATTAATATTTAATAAAATTGAAAGAAAAGATATTACCATATCTTTTCTTTTCCTAATTTTAAAAGATTAAATTAATAGCAAATCAAATGATGTTAATTAATATCAGAAAGGAACGATTATATGTCAAGAATTGTTGTCGCTCTCGGAGGAAATGCCTTAGGAAATTCTCCTGCTGAGCAACATGAAATAGTGAAAGTAACAGCCAAAGCAATGGTTGATATTATTGCGGATGGCAAAGAACTTGTGATTGCCCATGGAAATGGTCCACAAGTGGGAATGATAAATAATGCTTTTGCGGAAGCATCAAAAGTTAATAGTAAAATTCCAATGATGCCATTCCCTGAATGTGGGGCCATGTCACAAGCTTACATTGGATACCATCTACAAAATGCAATTTTAAATGAGTTAAACAGCAGAAATATCAAAAAAAATGTGGTAACAATTGTAACCCAAGTTGAAGTTGCTGCTAACGATAAAGCATTTGAAAATCCAACTAAACCAATTGGTTCATTCTATACTGAACAAGAAGCAAAAGATTTAGCAAGTAAAAACGGCTTTACTGTTAAAGAAGATGCCGGACGGGGATGACGTCGAGTTATTGCTTCACCCCAACCAGTTGATATTGTTGAAAAAGATATTATTAAAGATCTAATTAAACAAGGTCATGTTGTAATTACAGTGGGTGGGGGAGGAATTCCTGTTGTGAAAGGCAAAGACGGTTATCAAGGTGTTGCTGCTGTTATTGATAAAGACTTTGCTAGTGCAAAATTAGCCGAGTTAGTGAATGCTGATCAATTAATGATTTTAACAGCGGTGCCCAAAGTAGCCATTAACTACGGAAAACCAAACCAAACAACATTAGATACTTTAACAATTTCAGAAGCTGAAAAATACATTGGTGAAAACCAATTTGCCCCAGGAAGTATGCTACCAAAAGTGCAAGCCGCAATGAAATTTGCCCAACTTGATGCCAAAAAATCAGCGGTAATTGCTGAACTTTCATTAGCAAAAGATGCTTTAAATGGTAAATCAGGAACAACAATTAAATTAAAATAACAAAAAATGGTAATTATCTTAATTACCATTTTTTATATTACTTGTAAAATAATTGCTAGGATTAAACTGTAAAAAATATTAAGACTACTAATTAGGAGGAAAAGATAACCCCGACGGTTATTAAAGTTAATATAACCACTTTTTTCATCTAATATTTTCGGATGTAGTTTCATCACCTCAAATCCGATTTCTTCTTCATAATCTGACAAAACTTCTTTTTTGGAAATCTTCTTATTCGGACGGTTGATTCCAAAGTAATTGTATAAAACAACACATAAAACAACAAAGACAAGGATTCCAAAAAAAATGTTTGAAATAGTATCGTGGGCTAATTTAATCTTATCTTGCAGTGTTAACAAGATAATTGTTAAAATAACTTGTAATAATAAGAAAATACCATTGGCAATTCAATAAATTGTTAAGTATTTACGCATTTCTTTTTTCATAAATTAATTCTAACATATTATTATTAATTATATTAATAATCAAAAAAAGAATTTACACGGTCGGTAAATTCTTTTTTTGGTGTAAACATTTATTCACCGGGAATTAATAGTAAAATTCCTTCCACAAGACCAAAAAATCCAGCAAATAAAATTGAACAAACTCCCAACCCAACTGCTGACTCTGAGTTTCCAATTCTTCTTTTTGCTGCCAAGGTCATTGGAATTAGTCAGGCCAATGGAATTAATAATAATCCAATGGTACAACATGATAAAATTAACATAATATATGCTCCTTGTTTCACTTATCAAACACCTCTTTCTTTTTTAAAATTATACTTTTTGATTTTAACATAAAATAATTTTTAGATTAGTAAATTAACTTAATAAAAATTTTTAATTTTATGAAAAAAAATTATGTAGATTTACATAATTTTTATCATTTTTATTTAATAATTGCAAATTCTTCTTGGGGAATTCGAACGCGAGGATAACAAGTCCCGGGTTTTGTTTCATCAAAATATCCAAATACCATTCCTAAGGCAATGTGATATTTTTGGGGATCAACAAGATTATTTTCCGCTAAGAACTGGGCGGTACTACTTTCAATTACTCCCCCCATAATTGAAGTTCCAATTTGTAAGTCAGCGGCTTGTAAACTCATGAAACTAGCAATAATATGGGCTTGTTCTTCACTATACATATCCATATTTTTTTGCCCTTTCACATATTTACTCATCCCTTCCACGCGTTGTTTTAAAGCATCCCCTTGAAAAATTCTCCCTAAACGGCTGGTTAAAAACTCTGGGGATGCTAAATAATTGCCATTGGCAACTAAAATTAGAGCCGCAATGGGGGCTTCATTCACTCGGTTAATATTTGGTCCCATAAAACATTGCTCAGCTGCTTTTGCTTTTAATGTTTTATCTTTTAAGAAAAAAACTTTTACGGGTTCTAAACCATTTGAAGTTGGGGCTAATCTCCCCGCCTCAATAATCATTTGAAAATCAGTAGCACTAATTTCTTTATTGGGATTATATACCCGCACTGATTTTCGAAATTCAATTGTACTTTTTACACTCATTTTACCTATGTTCCTCCTTATAACTTTTCAGTACTGTTTTTATTATAGCATTATCAAATTAAATAAAATTTAGGAATCTTAGAATTATTAAGATATTGTAATTTGATTATTGGTGAAAGAAGCGAAAGATAAAATTAATCGGAAAAATCGGATTAAATTATTTTTCCCACCGAAATTCAAGGTTTAAATGTTATAATCTTAAATAAGATTAGTGAAACAATGATTAGAGAGGACTAGAATTAATGGAATTTTCACACAAAGCAATTGAACAAAAATGGCAAAAATATTGAGAAGAGAATGAAGTATTCAAGACAACAAATAATAGTAGTAAAAAAGCATATATTTTAGATATGTTTCCTTATCCGTCGGGAGCGGGGCTACATGTTGGTCACCCCAAAGGTTATACGGCAACTGATATTGTTAGTCGTATGCGCCGTATGCAAGGTTATGATGTTTTACATCCAATTGGGTGGGATGCTTTTGGATTACCAGCTGAACAATATGCTATTCAAACGGGAAATGATCCCGCAATTTTTACTCTAAAAAATATTGATCATTTTCGCAGTCAACTAAAAGCATTGGGATTTTCTTATGATTATGCGAAAGAAGTTAATACTTCTGATCCAAGTTATTTTAAAACAACCCAATGAATTTTTGAACAATTATATAAACATGATTTAGCAGAGATGCGGGAAGTTGATGTTAACTGATCAGCTGACTTAGGGACTGTCCTAGCAAATGAAGAGGTCCTTGTAATTGATGGCAAGATGGTTTCTGAACGCGGTCATTTTCCAGTGGTTAAAAAACCAATGAAACAATGAGTGTTGAAAATTACTAACTATGCTGAAAAATTATTAGCCGGTTTAGATGAACTAGATTGGCCAGATTCAGTTAAAGAATTACAACGCAATTGAATTGGAAAATCAGTGGGAGCTGAAATTAAATTTGCAGTTGAAAATCGCCCAGAAATTATTAATGTTTTCACAACAAGAATAGATACAATCTTTGGGGTTGAATATATTGTATTAGCTCCTGAGCACCCGTTAGTTGCTATTTTAACAACTGCTGATAATAAACCAATGGTTAGTGAATTTATTAAAAATGTTAAAAATAAAACCGAGCTTGATCGCCAAGATACTAGCAAAGAAAAAAGTGGGGTCTTTCTTGGTACTTATGCGATAAATCCTGTTAATAATAAAAAGCTCCCAATTTGAATTGCAGATTATGTGCTCCCATTTTACGGGACAGGTGCTGTTATGGCGGTTCCTGGACATGATGAACGTGATTTTGCTTTTGCAGTAAAATATCATTTACCAATTAGCTATGTAATTGTCGGAGAACATCATAATAATGTTTATGTCAAGGATGGTGAACATATTAATTCGGAATTCCTTAATGGACTTGACACGAAGGCTGCTATTACGAAAGCGCTGGAAGTATTAGAAAAAGAAAATGTTGCTAGCCCAAAGGTTAGTTATAAATTACGTGATTGACTATTTTCTCGCCAACGCTACTGGGGAGAACCATTTCCTGTGACCCATTGGGAAGATGGCTCAATTAGTTTAGTGGATGAAAAAGATTTACCATTAACATTGCCAAAAGTCGACAATATTAAACCATCACAAACTGGTGAATCACCCCTAGCAAATGTTTCAGAATGGTTAACAGTTGTTGATAGCACCGGGAAAAAAGGACGTCGGGAAACTAATACGATGCCACAGTGAGCAGGGAGTTGTTGATATTATTTAGGATACCTTCTAAAACAAGCGGATGGGACAATGTTAGACATTCAAAGCCCGGAAGCTCACGCGTTATTTAAAAAATGATTACCAGTTGATTTATATATTGGTGGTCAAGAACATGCCGTTTTACATTTATTGTATGCACGCTTTTGACATAAGTTTTTATATGATATTAAAGTAGTCCCCACTTCTGAGCCTTTTTATAAACTGGTTAACCAGGGGATGATTCTTGGTGAAGATGGTACAAAAATGAGTAAATCAAAAGGGAATATTATTAATCCGGATAATATTATTCAATCACATGGTGCTGATGCACTCCGACTATATGAAATGTTTATGGGGCCATTAGAAGCATCACTACCATGAAGCACCAAAGGGTTAGATTCCGCTCGAAAATGATTAGATCGTGTTTATCGCTTAGCAAAAAATACTAATTTTACCTCGGTCAATGATGGAACTTCAGACTATTCTTACCATACAATGGTCAAAAAAGTTACTGAGATGTTAGAAAATTTAAACTTTAATACAGCAATTTCACAATTAATGGTTTTTATTAATGCTTGTTATAAAAATGAAGAACAAATTTACCAACCATATTGAGAAGGGTTCCTTAAATTATTAAGTTGTTTTGCTCCCCACTTAGCAGAAGAATTATGGTTTATGTTAGGACATCCACACAGTGTTAGTTTAAGTGAATGACCAGATTATGAAGAAAAATTTTTAGTTTTAGATACAATAGTAGTTGCTGCTCAAGTTAATGGAAAATTACGAGCAAAATTAGAAGTGAAAAAAGATACTGGTGAAGATGAACTACTAATCCTTGCAAAACAACACCCTAATGTTCAACCATATTTAGAAAATCGTCAGATTATTAAAGAAATTGTCGTTAAAAATAAAATTGTTAACTTGGTTGTTAAATAAAAAATCACTTAAAAAAGTGATTTTTTTGATATTTACATAAATGTTATTTTTTAGTAAAATAAGATTACTTATTAACTAAAAGTAATAAATAAGGAGAGATGTAAATGCGCTTTATACCGTCAAGTAAAGGACCATGAGGTTTTTTTGACCCCGCGGGTAATTATATGCCAAATGCTCCCTGAGGTGAACAGTGATTTGTAAAAGGTCATAGCTATGTTTACCAGTTAATTGGGATTGCAATTTTTCTATTGCTAATTTGTTCCTTATTTATTTTTAAAAGATATTATCAAAAGACTGTCAATTTTAAATGGTTTCGAATTTCAATTGGAATATATCAAATCGCTTCATATTTTGCTTATTATATTATGATGGCAATTTATTTGGCAACAGTGCTGCATACCAATTGGTTAACTGGTCCGATGGATCCTTCCCAAGTCCGTAGTTTAAGTGAAATGATGCCATTACATTTATGTAGCATTCACCAAATTTTATCAGGTTTAATTTTAATTTTCCCTTCGGCGCGTTTTTTTGAAATTTGTGCACCTTCAGCATTAATCTTACCAATCTTAGCAATTATTACCCCGGTTAATGGTTATTGAACACCAGATAATTTCTTCTTTTATAATTATTTTATTTTACATTCATTAATTATTTTTGCTCAATATATTTCTGTTTATAAATATGGTCTAGTAGAACACCGCTACAGTGGGTTAATGTTACGTTGACAATTATTATGGATAACAATGTTTTCATTTGTGGCGGTAATTTGAGATGGTGTTTTCCAAACTAACATGTTATATGTTGGTCCAAATGGTAGTGAAGAATGAAATAAGGGTGGTTTTAATGTCGGACCTTGAAATACTAATTATTTGGGTGGTAAATATTTATGACCATTCTCATGAATCCCAATGTTCTTCTTGGGGTTGTCAATTATTTCATTGACACATATTATGTTGTTCTATTTTGCCCAATCATACCATTATGATCGCAAAACAAAAACTTTTCAGGAAGTTTCAAAAGCCGAGAAAAAATTATTTAAATCAAAACATGGGTTTAAATTTATTACCCTAACTTTTAAATTTATTTTCTTACCAAATAATAAAATTCAAGAAGCAATCCGCCAGTATGAATTTGAGCGTTATTATGTCTCAAATGTCTTAGAAACAAAGAATTAGCAACAATTAGCGCGACCAAAAGATGTTAAAAATATTAGTGAATAACTAATATTTTTTATTTTAACTTTTGTTATATAATAATCACATATAAAGACTGGGAGTTGTTAAAATGTTTAAATTTTCAATTATTGTTAATGAGTATGAAGAATCACAAGCCTTAGCGTACGAAATTAACCAACAATTAACAAGTCATGGTTTAATTGAAAATGTGATTAACCCAAATTATGTCTTTGTGATTGGTGGGGATGGTACTTTACTAAAAGCAGTTAATGAATTTCAAGATATTATTGATGAAGTTTGTTTTGTTATTATTAAATCTGGTTCATTAGGTTTTTATGCAAACTATACCAAAGAAACCTACCCCAAAGTAATTGCCGATATTGTCAATGATCGCTGCCATCTAAAACAATTACCATTACTAGAAGTTACTTATAATAAAAATCAGATTAACTATGCCTTAAATGAAGTTAAAGTTGTTGACCATGTTAAAACTTTGCGCACAAAAATATTTATTAACGATGAGTTACTCGAATATTTTCGCGGTAGTGGGTTAGTTTTTGCCACAAGTACTGGTTCAACTGGTTATATGCGTGCTATTAATGGTTCAATTATTGCGACTAACAAATATAAACTGTGACAATTGAAAGAAATTGCTCCGGTGGCAAATGTTCGTTTTATTACTATTAATGCCTCATTAATTTTAGATGATAGCCAAGTTATTGTGTTAGAAGGTGAATTAATTGACAAACGGTTAATTATTGACACTTTTGAATTTGAACTAAGTGCCAATGAATTAGAAATTAAAATTAGTGAAAAGACTTTAAATATTGTTTATGATGAAGATAATGATTTATCAATGACAGAAAAAATGAAATCATTATTTGCGCATTGCGTAATATAAGAAAAGAGGAAATTAATGGATCCGTTAAAAATTATTTTAATTGTTGTTGCAATGATAATTATGATTTTATTTATTTTAATGATGATTTTTTGAAAAAAAATTTTTAATTATCATAAGGCATTTACCCCCAGTACAAAAATTCCGTTTTCTGTAAATGATTTAATTAATATCTTAGGTTCAATTAATAATATTGAAGAAGTGAGAGCAACCTTAACCAGATTAAAAGTAACCGTTAAAAATTTAGATGATGTTGATTTAACATTGATAAAAACAAAGTTTAAACTAAAAAATCCGGAAATTATTAAGAATACTATTGTTTTGCCCTTTGGAAATATTAGTTTAAAAATTAAAAATATTATTGACCAGCAAAAACTAAATAATTAATCTTTGATATAATAACAATATACTTATGAAAAAATCTATGAAGGTGTTTTACTAAGGGGGCTCATTAAATGAGTAATAATCTTGGCTATATTTTTTTTACAAATGATTTAAAGCATCTTTTTTATTCTGAACAAGTTCTTTTATTATCGACCATTTGAATACTAACTTTTATTATTAGTGGAAAGTTAATCTTTTATAGTTTTAATTTAAAAAATATTAAACAACAGTATAAATTATTACCCCGTAGTAGTGCCATTTTAGGACAGTTATTTATCTATGGGTTTTTAGCAATTAGCTTTGACTATTCACCAGCAAATACGTTACCAATTAATATCTTTATTCTTTTAACAGGAATAACTTTTTGTGAACTAATTTTAATGCTTAGTTTGATGGTTACTAATAATAATCTATGAAAAACAATTCGAATTATTAATTTCGTAATTTTATTATTAGGCGTTATTTACCTGTTCTTTAAATTTATTATTTTAGTCGGCGGACAATTAGACCGTCCATTAGTAACGGGACTAAACTTAATGGTGTTCTTAATCTGGGCATTTATAATTATCCAAATTATTGATTATCGTTTTCAATATTCCAAAGGATTATTAATTAAATTTTTAATCTTACCATTAGTTAAAAATGCAAAAATGATTACTTCGTATCATCATCATAAATTTAATTTTCAGTATATTTCTTGACTTGTTTTAATTCAAATTATTAAGTTATTTGTAGTTTTTAAAATAATTTTAAATAATCTTTACCAGTTTATTAATTTTTTAATTGCTCACTTTAATGCGCACTATCAAAAAAATGGCGAACACCATAACAAAGCTACAATAAATTTTGAACAATGATTTTTACGCCAATTTTTATTATTAAAAAATATCTTAAATAATAAAACAATTAAAGAACAGTTTGTAATTATTAATGGTTGAAAACAGGAATTTTTAGAATAATTAGGTGTAGTTATTATTAACTATTTTGACAACATAATTCAAAAAGATAGGAGTCGATAAAATGCGAAAATTATTAAGTGCATTAGGAGTATTAAGCTTAGCAAGTACTCCGGTAACAACAATTATTAGTTGTAAGCCAAAAGCAAATTCAACAAATAATAATGATCCTTTTGAGGATAATGAATTAAATAACTTACCAGTCCAAATTAGAAGAATGGTTACCAATACTGATTTTATTACCAAACTGATATTATTAGGCCGCCATGAAAATTTAAATTATAATATCAACGAAATTTTATCAATGTATATTACCCCCGTCTCAACAGCCCAATGATTACCATTTTCTTATAGTGTTACTGGTGATGGAACCCATGGTACGGTTAAAGGGAAACAGTATGCTATTGATTTAGGAAAATATATTAATGGATTTTTAGATAACATGACTAACTTACGAGCAATTGATGCTAGTTACAATGGCTATGAGGGAACCTATGCTAGTTATGTCATGGGAATGTATGGTGATGATTTTTACCGTAATTTTATTAAAAATAAAATGTTTAGTGATTTTTCTGATAAGAATGGTGATGTTACAAAACCACTTGGTTATAATGCTGGAGCTGGTTTACAATTAAGTGATGACATTAATCGTCGGAACTTGGCTTGAGGAATTCAAGATACTGGTGCTTTAACAAACTATTTATTAAATAATGGTTTTCACGGAGGAAATCCCCAGGGAATTGGGGCATCACCTGGACCAAGTTCTGCACCAAAAGGAACTACCAATTATGATGGTTATTTATTTTACAATAGTCATCTCTTTAATCCAGATAAAAATTCAGCAACAATTGGAGATGGTCAAAAAATTAATGCTATTTTAAAACTGCATAATTTAAAAGTTGCCCAAGATAGTAAAAACTATGGTGTCACTTTAACTGATCTCAGCGGGAATTATGTTCTGCCAGAAAACCAACCATATTTTGGTTCTATGCAATCATTTATTACTCAGCAAGGTGGTTCATTAAATCGTGCTTCAAAAATTAACCAATACCTTTCATTAGTTAAAAACTTTACGGAGTCTGTAACTGGAGCTACTTATGGTACTACTTTAATTAGTCAAATGTTTCCGATGGTTGAAAATACCCAATCTCATGAAGGGTTCTTACTATTTGGAATGTTTGCCGCTGCTGTTGGTGAAGCCTTAAAAGAAATGGGCGATATTAATAAATATCCTCAATATAAAGATTTGGGCCTAAGTGATAGTAGTTTTCAAACAACTGTGCAAAATTATCTTGATGCAATGAAAACAGCCGGGACAAAAATGATGGGAAGTTATAATGATAGTACAAGTTGAGTAACCCAATTATTAAGTCCATCAGTTGGAATTACAATTCCAAAGTTTATGGATAATAATGCGGATGTTTTTGGGAAATTAAATCTTCTTATTAACCAATTAAAAACAATTTCCCAAGGTTGAAACCAAACACAACAAGATAAATTTAGTTTAGATTTAATTGGCTATCAAGAAAATGGCACACCAAAAGGCTTTTTAGCTACTAAATTTTATAATTTAATTTCTTTAGTTCAACCAACCTTAGATAGTTCATTCTTTAATAAAGACTTTGTAGCATCCTTGAATGTTTTAAAATTACTTTCTGGATTAGGGACAACAGCCAAAGCTCTTAGTGATAGTAAAGACCAAATTTTAGCTTTAGGAAAAAAATTTGATGTTCAACAATATGGGCAATTAAGTAATACTGACCGTATGTATATTGCTAGTCAACTTGGAAATGATAATGGTAAATATAAACCAGGATCACTTTTTAAAGTATTATCAGATTCATTTACTAATCCCCAAGCAGATGCCTATGATGCAATGGCGAAAATCTTTTATAATTCTAATACTCCCTTTCAAACAATGGTAGGGGATCAAATGAAAGATGTCCATGATAAATTCTTAGTAAATGCCATTGCTAACGATAATTGAAATATTTCAAACGTCAAAGTTAAGGGTGACAGTAGTGCGATTGGCTCAACAATGAGTTATACAATGGACTACACTGGTTTAGGTGATCCAACAGTATCATTATATAAAAAAGAACAACCTAAAATTGGTGATGATTTTAACCCTTATCAACAAGGATCAACTGCGAAACCATTAGTAGCCGGGGGTAATGAAGATTACATTAAATATGATGGACTGGGGAACTTCCAAGATTATCAAAAAGTTCATCATCGCTATGAAGTAACTTGAAAAAATATTTCAGATAGTCCAGATAATCCTTATTGAGTAATTGTTGGCATTAATAATTTTGATTTAGCGAGTGGTAAACCAGAACAATTCTATAATATATATTAAAAGATGTCTTAAATTTTAACTAATCTTTATTAATTACAATAAAGATTAGTTTTTTTATTATCTTTAAGGAACAAAATTGTTGTAAAAAGAATTGCTATAAATAAAAAAAATATATAAAATAATAATGAAATAAGTATTTAAGCGAACAAAAACATATTGTTAAAAGTGAGGAAGTTAAAAATGGATTTAATAGCGCAAAATGCTGGCATTTTTAGAATAAATAGTCTTTTTCAACATGAAAAATTAATTTTAGTTTTTGCCCTATGAATTATTGGATCGTTTATTGCTTTTAAATTAGTATCTTATGTTTTTAAAATGACTTTTTTACAACGTTATAATAGTATTATTATTCAAATTTTTATTTTAATGATTCAGTTAATTGCCTGAGGAATTTTATCCATTAAAATTAATTTTAGTAATTTTGGAGTTTTACCAATTCGGTTTGCTTTAATTCTAGAAGGAGTGTTGTTCCTCCAATTGATTTCAAACGTAATTTCGCTGTTTGTTAATAAAAAGATTTGAAAGCTTGTTAATAATATCAATTTTATAATTTTGTATTTAGGAATTGGCTATGTATTTTTTAACTTTATCTTATTAATTAATAGTCAAATTGGTGATAATTTATATGTTTTAACTAACTTATTAATTTTAAGTCTGTGGTTTGTTGTAGTAGTAGGTGTTTCTGATTATCGCTTAAAATCTTCAAAGAAACTATTTAATAAATTTTTTATTTTACCACTATTAAACAAATTTAACCAACTAAGTTATTTTAACCATCCAAAAATTGATAGTAATTATTTAACATGAGCTATTTTAAAACACATTATTAGTATCGTTGTTGTTTTTGAACTGATTTTAAATAATTTGCATAACTTAATTATTTTCTTTTTAAATAATTTTATTAGTATGCGCGATGAAGAAAATAACTTAGAAAATAATGATAACTTAATAACAACTTTCCCTAGTCATTTCTTCTTAGTTCATAATATTTTAAACAACAAAACTATTAAAGATAAGTTTATTGTAATTAATGGTTGAAAACAGGAATGCAATGAATAACAATTAAATAATCTTTTGTATATCCTGATTGAGATATGAGGTTTATTTTATTGTGCTTATTTTTTTACTTATTTACTAATTTAAACAATTTATGATGTTTATAAAAAATTATTAAAATTTTGAAGGGAATGTATATTAATTATGAGAAAGTTATTAAGTGTACTAGGAGCTGCTACTTTAGTCAGTGCTCCAATAACATCAATTGTTAGCTGTAAAGCTAAAACATCAGGAGATAATTTTTATGATCCTGAAGTATTTGAAGAGGGACCATTTGGTGATAAAGAACTAAATGAGTTACCTTATCAAATTCGTAAAATGGTTACCAATACTGATTTTATTACAAAATTAATTTTATTAGGTCGCCATGAAAATTTAAACTATAATATCAACGAAATTTTATCAATGTATCTTTCACCAGTCTCAATTGCTGAATGGATTCCATTTTCTTATAGTGTTAAGGGTAACGGTCAACATGGGACTAAAAAAGATCAAAATTATTCAGTAGATTTAGGGAAATATGTTAATGGATTTTTAAATAATATGTCGCCAATCGGGTCAGTCTCAACAGGTTATAATGGCTATGGGGCAACTTATGCTAGTTATGTCATGGGTATGTATGGTGATAAGTTTTACCAAGATTTCTTTAAAAATAAACGTTTTAATGATTTTACTGATGCAGAAGATAGCAATGATACTTCTAATCCTGCAGGTTATAATGCAGGAAAAAATTTAATATTAAGTGATGAAATTACTCGTCGTAATTTAGCATGAGGAATTCAAGACACTGGCGCGTTAACAAATTATTTCTTGACAAAAGGATATCAAGGAGGAAACCCAGGTGGAACTGCTGCTAGCCGTGGTCCTGCTTCTTCGGCAAAAGCTCCAACAAATTATGATGGGTATTTGTTTTATGATAGCCACTTATTTAATCCGCAACCAAATTTAAATGGTAAGATTAAAGATGATGTTAATGGTAAATTAAATCCTGCAGGTTTAAAATTAGTGCAGGATAAAGAACACTATGGAGTGAAACTATTAGATGCCACAAGGGATGAAAATAAACTACCTAATAATAAACAATATTTTGGTTCTTTACAATCATTTATAACTGAACGGGGGGAGAATTGAACATTGCTTCTACTGTGAGTCAGTATGTGTCATTGGTTAAAAATTTTACAGAATCGCAAATGGGTTCATCTGTTGGAACAGCATTAATGAGTCAAATGTTCCCAATTGTAAATAATTTATATAATCACAAAGGATTTAATTTATTTTTATTATTTGCCCAAGCAGTTGGTTATGCATTGCAACAAATGGGGACTACAGATAAAGAAAAATATAAAGGTTTAGGATTAGATGATGTTAATTTTCAAAAAATAGTAAAAGATTATTTAGATTTATTTAAAAAATCAGTTGATAAAATTATTGGTTTTTTAAGTCTCGAATTAGAAATGGTAATGCCTAAAGATAATCTTACTTTACCAGCCTTTTTGTCAGGGGAATATGATATTTTTGGAAAAATGAGTGAGTTAATTTCTGAATTTGGAAATATTGCAAAAAAATGAAATGATAAACAAAAAGAAATGTTTAAAATGGATTTTGTTGGTTATAATGATGGTGGAAAAACTCACGGATATTTAGTTGACAAACTTGGTGGTTCAATTAATAGTCTATCAAAAAGTTTAACTAATAATTTATTCAATAAAGACTTTGTTTCAAAATTAAATATTTTAGATTTATTATCAGCGTTAGGAACAACAGCTGAAACTTTTGAAAATAACAAATCAACAATTTTAGAATTAGGAGAAAAATATAAAAATAAAAATTATGGTGATTTAAATAATGTTGATAAGGTATATATGGCAAAACAATTGGGAAATGAGAATGGAAAATTTAGACCGGGTTCAGTTTTTAAAGTATTATCAGATTCTTTTACTAATCCTTCATCTAAAGCATATGATACAATGGCCAAAATTTTCTATAATCCTGATGCCCCATTTCAAACTATGGTTGTTGATGATATGAAACCAGTGCATGATAATTTCTTAATTAATGCAATTGGAGATGATAATTAAGATATTTCTAATGTAAAAATAAAAGGAGATAGTAAGGCTATTGACTCAACAATGAGTTATACAATGGAATATAACGGAATGGGAGATCCAACTGCTAAATTATATAAAAAGGGTCAAGAAAAAATTGAGCAAAACTTTAATCCATATCAACAAGGAACAGATGCAAAACCATTAGTTGCTGGTACTGATGAAGATTATATGAACTATGATGGCCTAGGTAATTTTCAAGATTATCAACAAGTTCATCACCGTTATAATGTAACATGAAAAAATGTTTCAAACAGCCCTGATAATCCTTACTGGGTAATTGTTGCTATTGATAACTTTGATTTAGCGAGTGGTAAACCAGAACAATTCTATAATATGTATTAATATATATTAGAATTTTTCAGAATTACTGACTAATTTAAATATTAAGTATTTAAAATGTCAGTAATAATTTAAAGTAATGATAAGATTACTTTAAATTATTATTGGTATTTTAGCCAATGAATTATAATAAATGAAAAAAAGGAGTTTTTATAAATGTTATTGATTAAACAGTGTATTATATCTGCTTTTAAAAATAAGGCCCAAATGATTGTTTTTACAATTTTAATTTTATTATCTTCATTATTAGGAACAACATTTTATGTAACTTCTAGTAGACTAATTGATGGTAATAATTATATGGGTTATGGTAATTTTCATTATGATTACTCCTTTAATTATATTGCTTCAGGTTATGATGCCAATAATGTTCAAACGATATCACCATGATATACATTTGATGCTGATTATGCTTCAACAGGTGATGGGGTTGCGGAACTTGATTTTCCAACTTTAACAATTGGAAAAGCTGACTCTGCCTTATTACCAATCAACTTAGCAACTACTAATTTTACACCAGGGAAAACTCCCACTACATTAGTAAGTGATTTAGATTTTCAGTGGGATAAAAAAGATATTGAAAATGGTATTTTTGGTAGTTTATATCGTTTTAATTTTAAAAGTCCAAGTTTTTTAAATTCAACAATTGGTCAAATTTACCAACGTGATATTTGGGGGAAACCAACTAGTGCACAAAAAACCAAAGCAATTACTTTAATTTCAAATTATATGGATATGATTAATAATTCTCAAATTACAACAAATTTAAAATTAACAATTATTGATTTTATTAATCAAAACTATAAAACAGCTGGGTGAAATCTTAACCAAGCTGTTGAGTTTGCTAATAAATTTATTAATGGTTCAACTTGAGACCCTACAAAACCAACAACCTTTGTTAATCCAACCGATAGTTGAGAAGTTAAAGGGATTTTAAGTGATACACAAAATATTCCAACAATAGAATATGATAAATCAACAAATAAAGAGATAAGAAATGATGTTTTAACTTATAATAGTAGTTCAGAAAAATGAGGATTACGAGGGAATATTGGTGTTGTTGTGCATACCATTAATAAAACAGTGCAAAAGCCATCTAATTTTGAGTTTTATTATGCCAATAGTCAAAATCCAGAGATTATCAAATCAAACCAAGCAATTTTAGAAAAAGGTTCATTTCGTGTTCGCAATTTAGATACTTATGATTTCTTTGATACTTTTGCCCCATTTCGTGGTTATAAAAACCAAGATTTCTTTAACTTATACTATAACT
Source organism: Spiroplasma eriocheiris (assembly GCF_001029265.1). NCBI lineage: Bacteria > Bacillati > Mycoplasmatota > Mollicutes > Entomoplasmatales > Spiroplasmataceae > Spiroplasma > Spiroplasma eriocheiris. The sequence goes on from NZ_CP011856.1 coordinate 222,749, forward strand.
TAATTGGATTTTTAACAAATTTTGAAATTGCAACAAGAAATCAAGCGGTTGTGTGATCAGCAACTGGGAAAAAGTATCGTTTTATTGCGGCATGGTCATCAATTATTGATAGTGCTGGAAAATTCATTCCAATTTATGATGACCCTGACCAGATGAAGATTATTCAACATTCAAATTATTGGGATAGTCTAAAAGGAATGCGTGATACAGTAATTGTGTCACCCCAATATGCCACGGCTAATGGCCTGTCGTTTGATTCAAAAATTAGTGTTGGACAAAGTCAAGAACTATATGTTGGGGCTTATGGAGGAGATACCCAAGACATTTATCCAACAATCTATGATGATGATGTGATACCTTCGACCGCTTCCCAAGCAATTTTATATATTTCACATCCAATGTTTCAAGAATTATTTGGGGAAAATAATACTACTGGCTATCTGGATGGTGAATTTCAAGATGTCTCACGAGGATTATTAACACATACAGGAAATCTTAAAAATAAAGATACTGATTTTCTTAATTTTAAAAAATATTTAGCCGATAATGTTAATGATTTAAGAAATGTTACAAATGCAATTAATAATAAAAATGATAATAATATTAATAATAATTCAATTTTTAAAACATATGCCGATAATACGAATGTTAACCGTCGTTATAATTTATTAAACTCAACAATTAAGTTATACTTAGTTATTGCTGTTGTCTGTGTTATCTTATTCTTACTAGTAATTAGTTTTGTTAGTTTTGTATTATTAAAAAAAATAATTGAAAAACAAAAAACACAAATTGGAATTTTAAAAGCCAATGGGTATACTACTTTTGAAATTTCTTCAGCCTATTTATTATATTTACTAATTCCAATCATTATTAGTGTTCCAATTGGATGAGCCTTGGGTTTAGCGTTACAAATACCAATTATGGATATCTTTAACAATTATTTTATTATTCCAATTAAATTTAGTGCCAATGCATTTCCACTTCTATACTTTTTCTTATTATTTATTATATTAATTGGCTTAATTGTTTTCTTGACTTGTTATACAATGTTAGGGAAAAGTGTGCTTTTATTGGTAAATGCTAACCAAAATATTAAACCAAACCTGTATTTGAGTAGATTAGTTAGTCGGATTAAATTTAAACGGTTTACTAATAAATTCCGGTTAATTTTAATTTCAGTGTCCTTAAAAAATATTATGCTATTTATGTTAACATTTATTGTGGCAACGGCTATTTTGACCTTATCACTATTAATTCCCACGACAATTAATAATATTTCCCGGGAATATTATAAAAATATTAAGTATAAAACAGAATACAATCTAAATAATGTTCAATATAATAATCCGCTATCTCGTTATGCGCTTTATAATATGGCTTCACCCTTACCAGATTTTGATGAAAATAACCCAACCCCTGATCCAATTGGTGAAGATATGGCTTTTGCCCAGTATGTCAAAAATAGTAGTGGGGATTCTTGACAAGGTGTTAATGATCCTGAGTTTCAACAATATTATAGTGAATATGTGACAAATATGTTATTGTATAACATTGCCCAATTAAAGGGAACTAACATTTCGTTAGCAATGCTTGACTATATTGTTAAACAAGCACCAGTGGCTAAACAAGATGATGTTGCTAATTTATTACAAACAATTGTATGTAATATGTTACCTCAAGTATTTGGTCAAGAAGCAATTGATAATATACCAAGTGGTAGTTACTTACAAAAATGAACCTATTGTGTTGAAAAAGCAACTAACACAATTTTACCTTCAGAAATTAAAGAAATGTGGTCACGGAATAGTACCATTAAAAATCGTTTTTCATTTGGTTTTGGTTCGTTACCATTTGACCGCCAACATGATGAGTTATATACTGGTTATCAAGCAAAACTAATGAATATTAATGGAAAAGATGTCCAAGATCGTAATATTTTAATTAATAGTTATGGGTATACCAAAGGTAATCATAATAAAATGAATCTTAATAATGATGATATTTTCAAATATGATCTTCATAATAAAACAATTCCAATTTTAATTAATCAAGCTGCTGTTAAAACATATGGGCTTAGCGTTGGGGATAAAATTAATTTTGGAACGATAAGTAATGCTCTGCAATATTTAGGGAAAGATAATAAAATGCATGACATTAAACCAGAGTGGTGATATTTTAAAACCGATGACGTAACGGGGAACCAACAAATTTATCAGATGGATTTAAGCAAATTTACTTATTCACCGCAAAATGATAATAGTCAACAAATATGGGGCTATAATATTGGAACAACAGACCATCCAAATATTATTCCTTATCAACAAATGAAAGATATTATGTTAAAAATTCCAAAGGATTCAATTGATGTTAGTTTTTGAAATAAAAATTCAATTAAAATTAATAGTAATACTGGTCAAACAGAAACACATCTCTTTTGTAATGAGACCGGGGATTGTGCTGAAAATGGGATTGTAACAAGTGTTGGTGATTCTTATTTAATTAGGGTTTATGACTTAGGATTTGATCACACTTTAAATAATTTAGGGGATTTAGTATCTTCGGGATTCCCAACCACATGGTATAACAGTGCAATGACTTTGGGATTGTTAAAATCTACTAGTTTAGATAAAATCCCAACCTATAACTTATCAGATTATCAATATCAAGTTATTGGGATTCAAAATACTTATGACCATCCCCGGATTTTTTTAGACCAACAATATGCTAATCAGGTGTTAGGTTATCCAACGGATGTTAATGCGAATAATCAGCCGTATTGGTTTAATGGGAAATATTCATCAAATGAAAAAGCAGTTGATCAAACTGAACGCTATATTTTAAATTCAACTAATGGTAATTATTCAATGCTAAATTTTAAAGATAATTTTGCTCCGGCAATCACGAATGCTGATTATGTCGGAATAAAACAACAAATTTTAATAAAATTAACTTCAATTACTATTGAAATTGCCACCTTATTTATTGTTTTAACAATTATTACCGCTATTATTATTATTTTCTTAATGACCGATGCCTTTTTAGCTAAGTATACCAAATTTATTGCCACCCTCCGGATTCAAGGTTATGCGGTGCGAGAAATTAACAGTATGATTTTAGGAATGTTTATTCCATTCGTACTAATTGGTTGGGCATTAGGATTTGGACTATTGTGAGTTATTGTTAAAGAAGCAGTTAGTGCTGTTTTATTAAACGTGGGCTTAGTAATTCCTTTCACAATGAGTTATTATATTATTCCAATTGTGTTTGTAATCGTAATGTTTATGTTTGCTATCACTTTTATAATTTCTTCGAAAAAAATCTTAGCAATGAATGTTCAATTATTAGCTACAGTTAATGATGAATAATTACCACAAGATATTTAATTTAATTAATTTTTTGGTAAAATTAAGCAGATAATTATAATTGTTATATAATTATCTTTTAATTAAGACAGAAATTCCTTTTACTTGTCTAATTAATTAAACCATTTTAATTTAATGAAAAAAAACTAAAAATAGAACTAAGAGGAGTACTTTATGACATTTATAAAGAGTAAATTTAAGCACCTTTTAATGGGGATTACCCTATTAATGTTTATTCTAATGTTAGGTTTAGGAATCGGATTAAGTGCTTTTGGAATGGGAATGGAATCACAGAAGTTTATTAATAGTGTTGAACGATCAATTGATCACTATTTACCAAAAGGAAATGTAGTGTTAGATTCAAAATGTTTTGCTTTTGGGTTAGCAAAAGACACCTTAAAAAGTGCCTATGAAAGTGATGCAATTTCAACTTTAACAACCCAAGAAATTAATAGTAGTGTTAAAGATGAATATTTAAAATATGCTGATGATTCTTTTGATAGTCGATGAGGAGCATATTTTGGGACGAATAAAAAAGACATTGATTTAAATGAGTTTTCACATGAACTAGTACAATTTGATATTAGTGTCGCTAAAAAATTTCATAATTATGGTTATACGCACTCAGGAATTCAATGGTTTAGTCATCATGCTCTTGGTGATTTATTGAAAACTAATTATAAAGATAGTGCCACATACCAAGATGCAAGTCACCAACAAATAATTCTTGACCAAAATAACTATGATGCTAATATTATCGGAGGAACAACGGATGCTACAGGACTTATTCCAACCAATAATCCTGTCACAGCATCTTTAGGAACTTATATTGTGAACAACAAAGTATGGTTTTTAAATACCCAAATTGATAACATTATTAAAGCAAATAATGCAGCAGTATCGCCTTTTTCGGCAAACTCTAAAACATGAATTACTAATAATTTAGGAACTTATGATAAAAGTACTGATAAGGTTACTCGTAAAGAAACAGCAACAGTTAATGACTATTATCAACCTAATTTTACTAAAGCATTTTATCAAACACGAATAGGTGCTGTTTTTCTAATTATATTAACTCCAATCTTTGGATTAGTATTTATTGGTTTAACAACCTATGGATATTTAAAATTCCCAAATGGACTAGAATAAACAAAAAATAAGTTATGGTTATAAAACCATAACTTATTTTATTATTATTTATTTTGAGAGTTGAGAAGTTAATATAATTCCATTGGTAAAAGATTATTAATGGAGATTTATATTAAGTTGATAATCAATGGGAAAGAAAATATGTTGGGCGGATTTACTTTCCCTAGTAATATAATATGTTAATATTTTATGAAAAAAAAGTACTTTCATAAATTAGAAAATTATAATTTAACATTAATAATCTTATCCATTTTTTTTGTTTAAAATTGAGAAACACTTTTCTGCCTAATTTTGGTAATTATGGGTATAATATATCTGAGAATGATTAAACTGATTAAAAAAAGCAGATAAAAAATAATTAATAACAATTTAATATTTTAGTAATATTAATTTATTAATATTTTTTAAGCAGTTTAAAAGGTTTATTTATTCTTAAAAAATTATTGGAAAAGTGAAATAATGTTTGTGTGGAAAAAAATAAATTAGAAAACTATCAAAGGAAACATATTTACGTAAAAATGGAATATTTAAAAGGTTTGTTTAAGTTTGTTTAGATATTAATACTTTTGGTTATTAATATAATAAAGGATCTTATCTTATTAACAGAAACTTAATAAACAAGGCAATATGGAAAAAGAATTTATCGATTAGATTAAAATTCTTTTTTTATTTTTCATAATTTTAGTTTAAAATATGTCTAGGAATAAGATTAGTAAAACAGATTTATTTAGTTTACGATATAATTTAAGTAAATAAGTTTTATTAAACAAAGGAGCGAGTTTTAATGAGTGCGGATCACAATAAACGATTTTATGTTACTACCCCAATTTATTACCCAAGTGCGGAATTACATATTGGGCATGCGTACACAACTACTTTAGCAGATGTTTTAAAACGCTATAAAAAATTAGATAATTACGAAACATTTTTTTTAACGGGTAGTGATGAACATGGGGAAAAAATTGAAAAAAAAGCTAAGGAGGCAAACATTAGCCCCCTAGAATTTACTACTAAAATCGTTGATAATTTTAAATTGTTATGACAAGAATTAGGGATTGACTATGATAAATTTATCCGCACAACTGACCCGCAACACGAAGCTGCGGTGCAGAAGATTTTTAGTAAGTTATATAATAATGGCGATATTTATGCTGGTGAATATGAAGGATTATATTGTGTTAGCTGTGAAGAATTTGTGACTGAATCACAAATTGATAAGGAAAACCTAACCTGTTTAATTTGTGATAATGTTTTAAAAATTGTTAAAGAAGAAACCTATTTCTTTCGTGTCTCAAAATATAGCAAATTTTTAATTGATTATTATAATAACCATCCAGATTTTATTGAACCAGTAAGTAGTAAAAATGAAATGTTAAATAATTTTATTTTACCAGGGTTAACTGATTTATCAGTAACCCGTACTAGTTTTACCTGGGGAATTAAAACATTAGAAAATCCCCGCCATATTATTTATGTTTGAATTGATGCGTTATCAAACTATATTACCGCGTTAGGATATTTGTCAGATGATGAAACATTATTCCAAAAATTTTGAAATAATCCTGAAGTTGAAATTGTGCAATTATTAGGAAAAGAAATTGCTCGTTTTCATATGATTTATTGACCAAGTATGTTAGAAAGTTTAGGATTGCGTCAGCCCAATAAATTACTTTCCCACGGATGAATTTTATTTAAGGATACAAAAATGAGTAAATCAATCGGAAATGTTGTTAGTCCGTTATATTTAATTAAAAAATATGGCCGTGATGCTTTACGCTTTTATTTATGTTATGAAATTCCAACCGATCACGACGGAAAGTTTTCTTATGAAATGTATTTAGAATCTTATAATACTAATTTAGTTAATAATATTGGCAACTTAGTCTCGCGAGTTACTAATATGGTAACTAAATATTTTAATGGTCAACTAAAGGTCACGGGTGAATTCCACAATGATATAATAGTTAAGGTTAAAGAAACAATTGATAATTATCATTTGGCAATGAATAAGTATCAAATTTCGAAAGCACTAACCGAAGTGTTAGGATTATGTCAGTATGCCAATAAATATATTGAAGATAATAAACCATGAGAATTAGCAAAAAATAACGCAATGGATAAGTTGCATGAAATTTTAGCGGGATTATCATATGCAATTGTAGTAGCAGCAGTCTTATTACAACCAGTTTTAATTGATAGTAGTCAAAAAATTGCTGATCATTTTAGTATTAATTTACAAGATTTATCATTTGCTGATTTAACTAACCAAAACATTATTTATGACAAAGTAATCAGTAAAAAAGATATTTTATTTAACCGTCTTGATATTAAAAAAGAATTAGAGCAAATTATAACCGAATTAAAAAGTGAATAGGGGAATGAAAATGAAAGAATATGATGTGATTGTCGTTGGTGGTGGTCATGCCGGGGTGGAAGCAGCCCTTGTTGCCAGTCGAATGGGTAAAAAAACTTTAATGGTAACTCTAAGTAAAGATAAAATTGCTAGTATGCCATGTAATCCTTCAATTGGCGGACCAGCCAAGGGAATTGTGGTACGTGAAATTGATGCCATTGGTGGTGAAATGGCAAAAGCCGCTGATAAAACAGTCCTTCAGATGAAACTTTTAAATTCATCGCGCGGTCCTGCTGTTTGAGCTTTACGAGCCCAATCCGATAAAATTAAATATGGAAAATATATGCAAGATATTATTAGTAACCAAGAAAACTTGGAACTTTTAACATTGCCTGTTGATGAATTATTAGTTAATAACCAACATCAATGTTATGGGGTTGTTGTTGGGGGCCAACAAATTATTGCTAAAGCTGTTATTTTAACTACGGGAACTTATATGGCGTCAGTTGTTTTACGCGGACAAGAAAAAAAATCATCAGGACCAGATGGTGAAATTACGACAAATGGGATTTCCCAACAATTAGCTGCTTTAGGATTTCGCCTAATTCGCTTAAAAACTGGAACCCCAGCGCGGATTAAACGTGATTCAATTGATTTTAACAAAACCCAACCGGAACCGGGAAGCGATATGCTCTTGGCATTTTCATATTCAACAAAAGATTTTTTACCTTTTGCAAAACAAGAATTATGTTGGTTAATTCATTCCAACGATGAAACCCACCAGGTAGTTACGGAAAATTTAACAAAATCAGCAATGTATTCGGGTAATATTGTGGGGAGAGGACCACGTTATTGTCCAAGTTTTGAAGATAAGATTACCCGTTTTCCTGATAAATCTCGTCACCAGATTTTTTTAGAACCCGAGTCAAAAGAATTGGATACAATTTATGTACAAGGTTTTTCCACTTCAATGCCAATTGATATTCAAGACCAAATGTTAAGAACCCTTCCGGGGTTAGAAAACTGTGAAGTTGTAAAATGAGCTTATGCAATTGAATATGATGCAATTGATCCCACCCAAATGACGCATACCTTAGAAAGTAAGTTAATTGCTAACTTATATACTGCAGGACAAATTAATGGAACCAGTGGTTATGAAGAAGCAGCTTGTCAAGGTTTAATGGCCGGAATTAATGCTTGTTTAAAAATTGATCACCAAGAGTCTTTTATTTTGCGTCGGGATGAAGCTTACATTGGGGTGTTAATTGATGATTTAGTGACTAAGGGTACTGAAGAACCATATCGGTTATTAACATCACGGGCTGAATATCGCCTCTTATTACGTAATGATAATGCTGAAGAGCGTTTGAAACATTATGCCAAAAAATTTGGTTTAATTAGTGATGAGGAATGAGCAGATTACCAAGCGAATGTCGCTAGTTATAATTGCGTTTACCAATTATTAAAAGAAACAATTTTCAATCACCAGTCACCAATTATTTTACAGTTAAAAAACGATGGGATTATTATTAATGAAAAAATTAGTGCTTATAATTTATTAAAGCGTCCCGATATTAATATTAAATATCTTGAAGCAGCGATTAGCGCTTTAAAAAATTTACCATCATTCTTAAAACAAAACTTGCTAATTAATATTCGTTTTGAAGGTTATATTAAAAAAGAACAAGAAATTGCTTTAAAAACAATTAAACTTGAAAATAAAAAAATCCCCACCGATCTTAATTATGATGAGGTTGATAATTTAGCCATTGAAGCACGCGAAAAATTAAAATTAATTAAGCCAATTTCAATTGGTCAAGCAAACCGAATTTCAGGAATTAATCCTTCTGATATTCAGATGTTATTATTTCATTTAAAAAAAATTAATAAGGATAGAGATGGAAGTGATGCTTAATGATGAAATTATATAATAGTTTAACTCGCACCTTAAGCAATTTAGACCAACCTGTGGTTAACATCTATTCTTGTGGACCAACTGTTTATAATTATATTCACATTGGGAATGCCCGCCCGCTAATTACGGTTGATTTATTAATAAATTATTTAGAATTTAATAATGTAAAGGTTAACTTTTTGCAAAACTACACTGATATTGATGACAAAATTATTAACCAAGCGCTTTGTGATCAAAAAACGGAAAAGGAAGTTAGTGAATTTTTTATTGCGGCTTTTCAAGAAGACATTACCCGTTTGCAAGTTCGCAAAGCTGATCGCTATGTTCCAATTAGTATGCACATTGAAGATATTATTAATTTTATTGCTGTTTTGGTTAAAAAAGGTGCTGCCTATGCTGTGGCAGGGAATGTTTATTTTGCGATTGATAAATACGAAGCGGAATATGGTCGCTTATCCAACAAAGTTATCAGTGAATTAACATCGGGAGCCCGTATTGAAGTTGATCCGGCAAAAAGAAATCCCCTTGATTTTACTTTATGAAAAAAAACAACTACCGGAATCTTATTTGATTCACCATGAGGAAAGGGCCGTCCTGGATGGCACACCGAATGTGCGCTCTTAATTGATTTATATTTTAATCATCAGACAATTAATATTCATACGGGAGGGATTGATTTAATTTTTCCCCATCATGAAAATGAACGGATTCAGTATTTAGCAAAGAACCAAAAAGAAATTGCTGATATTTGGCTACATAATGGTCATTTAAACTTAGATAATGAAAAAATGAGTAAGTCATTAGGAAATATTATTCCTTTACGCCAATATCTTGATGAGTATGGTGCAAATAGTTTGAAGTATTTAATGTATTCGACAAATTACGCCCAACCTTTAAATATCACAGATGATTTAATCCAGTATGCCATTAATGAAACCAACAAAATTTTTAATTTATTAAAAAATCTTAACCGTTATTTAGGACAACATAATTTACATCTTAATTTAAAAGAACGGGGGGTAAATTTAACATTAGCTAATGATCATTTAGCTAATAATTTAAATACTCCTAATGTTTTAACTGTCGTTAATAATTTAATGAAAACTCTTAACCACCAGTTAAAAGAAAACAGCTTGGATTTAATAATGACAAGTGATTTTTATAACATTATTTTTAATCTCTTAAATTTTAATTTTGGGTTGCCAAAAATAACTCCGGAAGTACTTGAGTTATTAGCCCAATGGGAAACATATAAAAAAGAAAAAAAATATGATAAAGCCGATCAAATTAGAAGTCAGTTAATCCAAAAGGATATTATTTAAAATGAAAAATAAAAAAATTAATGTTGTGGGAGCTGGTCTTGCAGGTTGTGAAATTGCTTACCAATTAGCTAAGCGAGGATTGTCTGTAAACCTTTACGAAGTAAAACAAGTTAAAAAGAATCCTGTCCAGAATTTAGATTCCTTTGCTGAATTGGTTTGTTCTAATTCTTTTCGTAGTAAGTCAGTAGAGAATGCTAGCGGAATTTTAAAAGAAGAATTAAAAATGTTAGATTCTTTAATTATTAAAGCAGCATTAGCAAGTGCAATTTCAGCTGATGATGCTTTAGCAGTTGACCGCCAACTTTTTAGTAACTATGTGACACAACAGTTAGGTAATAATCCCAATATTACCATTCATCATACGGAATTTGAAACGATAAATCCGCGGGACATTACCATTATTGCTTCTGGTCCGTTAACAACTGAAAAGTTACAACAAGAATTAACTAAAATTATTGGTAAAAAAGCATTATATTTTTATGATGCTTCAGCACCAATTATTACCAAAGAAAATATTGATTTTACAAAAGTTTATTATCAAGCTCTTCATAGTGCGGCAAAAGATTATCTAGTTTGCCCGTTATCAGAACACGAATTTAATTTATTACACCAGGAGTTGGTTAACGCCTCGACAGTGGCGTTAAAAGAATTTGAGAAATATTTTAAGGGTTGTCAACCAATTGAAGTACTAGCTAAACAGTCTAAGAAGTTATTATTAAACGGGCCAATGAGTCCCAATTATTTACAAGATGACCATGGTAATTTGCCTTATGCTGTTGTACAACTACGAAAGGATAATTTAATTGATACTTTATATAATATTGTGGGATGACAAACAAATTTAACCTGACCCGAACAAAAAAGGATTATTAATAATTTTATTCCGGGGTTAGCGAAGGTGGACATTGTTCGTTATGGAGTGTTACATAAAAATAATTATATTAATTCTCCAAAGTTATTAAACCAGTCATTACAATTAAAGCAAAATCCGAATATTTTCTTTGCTGGCCAAATTACTGGTGTTGAAGGTTATTTAGAATCAACAGCGAGTGGATTGTATTGTGCTCTGAATGTTTATCAATATTATCATCACCAAAAACCGCTGCTCTTTCCCCCGACAACAGTATTAGGTTCATTAATGAATTATGTTACTAATCCTCGGCAAAAAAATTTAAAGCCAATGAAAGCAAATATTGGGATCATTCCAGTACTAGGTCAATCTTATGATAGCAAGAAGGCGAAAAATCTCGCAATTTATGACCGAGCAATGCAAGCATTAGCAACTTTAATTTCTGATAATAACATCTTAAATCCTTCGTGTTAGTTGTATTATTAATATGTAATTTATGCATTTTTTGTTAAGAAAGGGTAAATATTATGCAAGAATATATGTATATTTATGGAATTAATGCTGTTAAAGAAAGTTTACTTAATAAGAATATTAAAATTAAATGTTTATATGTTAGTGAAAATAGTAAGTTAATAACAGAAATTATTACAATCGCTCAAAAAGGACATCTTCCAGTTAAACAAGTTAGCAAACAAACTTTATTAAAATTAACAAATAGTGAAAAAACCCAAAATGTGGTGTTAGAAATTTATAAACCACAATACTATTCGTTGGAAGAATTAGCAATGAAAGCTCATCAAAAACAGCATCCGTTTTTGCTAATTCTTGATCAAATTTTTGACCCACATAATTTTGGTGCAATTTTACGAACTTGTGATATGTTTGGAGTTGATGGGGTTATCATTTTGGATAAACGTCAAGTTGAGTTAAATGCGACAGTGGCAAAAACATCAGCGGGAGGATTTAACTATGTTCCAATCTGTAAAATTAATAATTTAACAAATGCAGTTGAATACTTAAAAAAACAAGGTTATTGAATTTATGCTACTAGTTTAAATGACAAGGCTCAACGAGTTAATAGTTTAGAATATGATACTCCGATTGCCTTAATCTTAGGGAATGAAGGGAAGGGAGTTAGCCAAAAATTATTACAACACGCTGATTTTAATATTTTTATTCCGACAAATGGCCATTTGGATTCCTTAAATGTATCAGTTGCCGCCGGAATCTTGATTTACCAAATTAAAAATTCCCAACAGCAACTATAAAATAGTAAGGAGGTATTATGAGAGATGAATGAATATGAATTATTATATTTATATCAAGATGAACATAATGAAAAAGCCCTCTTAAATTTATATAAAATTTATTGTCAAAAATTAGAAACCAGTAAACGGCGAACTTACCATAAATACTTTAGTTTACCCGTGGAATTAGAAGATTTAGAAACAATTAAATATTTTTCAATTATGAAAAGCGCCCAGATTTATAATCCAACTTCAAAGAAAAAATTAAGTGATTTTATTGAACAAAGATTTATTTGAGATATCCACAATTATTTGCGAAAGCATTTAAATAGCAAGAATTATGTTCTGAATGGTTATTTAAAAATGTTGGGAACCACTAATTTTGACCAAGATAATGCGGTGAATCTTGAACAAGATTTATTAGAAGCAGAAGCTCTTATTTTAATCAAAGAATATTTGTTGACAGTCTTATCACCCCTTGAGAAAAAGGTTTTTCTTTTTTGAATAAGAGGATATAATATAAGAGTAATCTCACACGAATTAGGGTTAACATACCGCCAAGTTGATAATGCCCAACAACGAATTATGAAAAAAATTCGAGATTTTAGTAAAAATAATGCATCTTGGGTATAATTTTTGGTATTAATATACTATAATTAAATATGGTGAAATAAAATGCGCGAAAAAATCATATTAGTATGTTCAGAATGTTTAAATCGTAACTATATTACTTATAAAAACAAGTTAACTCATAAGGAACGTTTTGAAATTAAAAAGTTTTGTAAAACATGTAATAAACATACAATTCATAAGGAAACACGGTAGGTGATAAAAGATGAGTAATAATAAGGATAAAAAACCAACAAAAACTCCCAAAGAACCAAAAGTAAAAGCAGAAAAATTAACCAGAGCCGAACGAAAGGAGCAAAGTGCCCAATTAAAAGTTGAACGTGCAGCCGCAATGTTCCAAAAACGTAAAGCAAAAGAACCCCCAATTAAAATTGGTAGTGTTAAAGAACCAACTGCGGTGAATGAAGCACCAACAGCAGAAAAACCTAAAAAAAGTTTTTTTAGTCGTAAAGGTGAAAAAAAAGATAAAGACCGTATTAATTGAAAATTAGCTTTCCGTGAATTTCCAGTAAAAATGGCAAAAGAAGTGAGCCGGATTCGCTGAGCACGGAAAGGAAGTCTCGGGAGAAAGTTTTTAATTACAATTCTTTTTATTATCGCATTTGCAGTATTTTTCTTCTGTTTAGATGAAATACTATCACATGTTTTAAAAGTCGCACATATTATTTAAAGAGAATAAAATAATTTAAAAAAGGGGTAAAACAATGAGTGAAAATAATTCAAATGTAACACAAACTAACCAACCAGAACTTGATGATATTAATAAGTATAAAGGGAAATGATATGTTATTAATAGTTATTCCGGACATGAAGATCGTGTGCGCGATGACTTAATCCAACGGGTAGAATCTTTGAATATGAAAGATGTTATTTTTGACATCCGCGTGGTCAAAGAAATGATTCCTCCAAAAGGAAAGGGCAAAAAACCAGTTGAAAAAAACCTTTATCCAGGTTATATCTTTATTAATATGATTATGAATGATGATGCCTGATATATTGTTCGGAATACCACTGGTGTTACTGGGTTTATTGGGTCATCAGGACGGGGAACAAAACCATTTCCTCTAACAGATCAGGAAGCACGTACAATGTTAAGCAAAGCAACTTCATTTAAAGAAGCACAAACAAATAAAAAAGTTAAAAAAGTTTATGTTGCTAATTTTGAAGTTAATGATTATGTAAAAATTATTGCTGGTCCGTTTACTGATATGGAAGGACAAGTTACAAAATTAGATACCACAAAGGGAATGGCAACTGTTAATTTAGAAATGTTTGGACGGTTAACACCAACTGAAATTCCTTTTGATCAATGTGAACCAATTAAATAGTATTTAGCCACATGACAAATTTACAACAAAGAATTACTGACCCCCAGTTTTTTGCTAAAAATGCCATTGTTGTTGCCCAAAGTTTATTAAATAAGTATTTGGTGCGGATTATTGATGGAAAAAAAATTATTGCGCGTATTGTCGAAGTTGAAGCCTATGATGGCCCAACCGATGATGCCAATCATGCTTTTAATAATAAAAGGACAGCACGCAACGAAACGTTATTTTGAAAAGGCGGGTTTGTTCATATTTTTATTATTTATGGGATGTATTATTGTTTAAATTTTGTTTGTGATCAGGAAAATTACCCAAGTGCGGTTTTAATTCGCGCTTGTGAAATTATTAGTGATGAACGCGAGGAAGTTTTTCAACCTAACTTTAAACTAGCTAATGGTCCGGGAAAAGTTTGTCGCTATTTAAAGATTGATAAAACTAATGATGGGTTAGATTTATTAACAAATGATGAATTATTTTTACTAGATAATGAAGAATTGCCACCAAGCGCAATTGTAACAACGCCCCGGATTAATGTTGATTATGCCACTGTGGCAAAAGATCATTTATATCGGTTTTATATTAAAAATAATCCCGCAATATCAAAGAAATAAATAATAAAAAGGTGAAACAATGAGTACAGAGAAAAATGAAATATGAAAAGTTCATCCTGATTTTCCCCATTTGGAATTTAGTAACTTAGGACGAATTCGGAACAGTCAAACGAAACAAATTAAAGAATTAAAAAAACCGAAAAATACCAACTATTTTTTAATTCGCCGTCGGGTTGATAATAAAACAAAGACAAAACCACTCCATCGCATTTTAGTTGAACTATTTATTGGTGAAGTTCCCCATAATATGACTGTTGATCACATTAATGGAAACCCCCGTGATAACCGGGTGGAAAATTTGGAAGTTGTTTCACGGAAAGAAAACACCGTTCGGCAAATTAAAATGTGGTCTCATCCGCACAGTTTTTATGACCGTCAGTTAATCCAAGCCCATAATGAAAAAAGATGGTTATATAAAGATACCCTTTATAATTGAATTGATTTATTAAAACTTCTTTATCGACAAAATATTATTTATTATCAAGTTCGGTGAAGAAGCAGTAAAGAGGGAAGGATTGGTTATTTGCCAAATGGCGAAGTAATTAAGCGGGTTAAATTTAAAGAAATGGAAGAATTACTTGATGAGTAATTTCCGCAAAAAAATTTAGTTTTAATGATCGCCACTAATTTAAATATTAGTGGTTTTTATATTTAGTACTTTTAAAAATAAAAAAAGAATAATTATTATTATTCTTTTTAAAACTTTATGTGGTTATCAATTCCGACACAAAGATTTAAGTCAACATAACCATGGTAACCTAATTTAATTGCATCAACTAAAGTTGCTGAGACACAAACATCAAGGGCCACTCCAACAATACAAAGTTCTGTGACATCGTTTGCTTTTAAATATTCATCTAATCCGTTGCTAGTATGATCATCATCAAAGAAACCACTATAACTATCGGCATTTAACTTTGTTCCTTTTAAAATAATTTTGTCAAAACTACTTTCTGCTAAATTATATAATTCACTACCTTTGGTATTTTGAATACAATGGGGTGGTCAGATTTCAAATGAGCAATGGTGCGCCGGGTGTCAGTCTTTCGTGGCAATGACTAAGTCATTATTATTTTTATATTCGTTAATTAATGCTAATAATGGTTTTTGCAGTTTTTCCCCATCTTTAACATATAATGAACCGTTCGGATCAACAAAATCATATTGGTAATCAACAACTATTAAGGCCTTTTTCATTTTTATTTACTCCTTTATTTATTAATATTATTATGATAACACTAGAAATTGATATAATAAATAATAAAGGAATAAATAGTAAGGAAACTGAATGATGATTGAAATAATTACAAATGTTCTTCCCAATTTAATAATTACTGAGGATCAACAAAACCAGTTAAAAATTTATTATGAATATTTAATTGCCCAAAATAAAGTAATGAATTTAACAGCCATTACAGATGAACAAGAAGTATATTACAAACATTTTTTAGATTCATTATTATTGTTAAAACATTATCAAATTAGCGAAAATAGTAATATTTGTGATGTTGGTAGTGGGGCTGGTTTCCCGGGAATTGTGCTAAAAATTATTAATCCTCATTTTAAGTTAACTATTATTGAAGCGTTAGCAAAACGCTGCAAGTTTTTAACTAACTTAGTTACTAAACTTAATTTAACTAATGTTACTATTATTCATGCGCGAGCTGAAGAATATAGTTATGATCATCCTGAAACATTTGATATTATTCTTTCGCGAGCAGTTGCTAATTTAGGAATGTTATTAGAATTAACCGTCCGATTAGCAAAAGTTGACGGTTTGTTAATTTGTTATAAAGGTGCTAATATAAAAGCAGAATTAGCTGCTAGTCAGAAAACAATTGCGGTTTTAGGATTAGAACTAATTGATTTACAATATGAAAATATTGATCACTTAGGGGAACGGAATATTTGTTATTTTAAAAAACGTCAACCAACTAATAGTAAATACCCCCGCCATTTTAGTCAAATAAAAAAATCACCAATTGGTTAAAGTGTTATATAATATAATTGAATATTTTATTATTAAATTAGATAGAAAAGAGGATAGGAATTAGATGGGAAAAATCATTGCGGTTACTAATCAAAAGGGTGGAGTTGGAAAAACAACAACTTCGATTAATTTAGCGGCCGGACTGGCGTTATATGGTAAAAAAATACTATTAATTGATATTGATCCCCAGGGGAATGCGACAACGGGGATTGGAACCAATAAAGATGATATTTCAGAAAGTATGTATGATGTCTTAATTGGGCAAGTACCATTGAAAAATATTATTATTCCAAATATTATTCCTAATGTTGATTTGGCACCGGCGACAATTTCCTTAGCCGGAGCAGATATTTATTTAATGGAACAATCAGAAGATAGTCAAAGCTTATTATTAGACCGCATTAAACCAGTGCGCGACAACTATGATTTTATTTTAATTGATTGTCCCCCATCATTAGGATTAATTAACCGGAATGCCTTAGGATGTGCTGATTCAGTCTTGATTCCTATCCAAGCTGAATACTACGCATTAGAAGGATTAGCCCAATTATTAAGTTCAATCCGGTTTGTCCAAAAAATGTTTAATAAGAATTTAACAATTGAAGGAATTGTCTTAACAATGTTTGATTCACGCACCAAACTATCATTTGAAGTAATGAGTGAAGTTAAAAAATATTTTAATGAAAAGGTATATAAGACTTATATTCCCCGTAATATTAAAATTAGTGAATCACCATCCCACGGGTTAAGTATTTTTGATTATGATAAGGGTGGCGCTGGCGCAATTGCTTATCGGGAATTAACAAAGGAGGTTTTAGCAAATAATGGCAACTAAAAGCAGATTAAGTTCAAAAGGTTTAGATAAAATCTTTGGTGAAGGCATTAATGATGTAATTAAAGAAATTGAAAATAATGAAGAGTTAAAAGAAACAGCTAGCGAAATTAAATTAGCAGAAATTCTGCCGAATCCCCACCAACCCCGCAAGGTTTTTAAAGAAGAAGAATTGCAAGAGTTATCAACTTCAATTAAAAAACACGGGATTATTCAACCAGTTATTGTTAAAAAAACAACAAATGGTTATTATTTAGTCGCGGGAGAACGTCGTACCCGTGCGGCAAAACTAGCTGGTTTAACAACAGTTCCCGCAATTGTTGTTGATTTTGATGATCAGCAAATGAAAGAAGTTGCGTTAGTAGAAAACATTCAACGTGTTGATTTAAATGCCATTGAAGAAGCCAACGCCTATAAAGAATTGTTAGATTTATTAGATATTACCCAAGAAGAATTAGCAAACCGAATTGGTAAATCACGCAGTCATATTGCCAATACAATGCGGTTATTAAATTTACCAAAAGAATTGCAAGCAGATGTGTTAGAAGGAAAATTAACAATGGGGCAAGTAAAACCATTAGTAAGTTTGCAAGCAGATGTGAGTGAAGTTAAAAAAATTGCTCAACAAATTATTAAAGATAATATGAATGCCCGCCAAGTTGAAGAATTAGTTAAACGTTATAATAATGGGGATAACATTAATATTAAATTAAAACCTGTTAAAAAACCCGAACAACGAACAATTAATGAATTTTTAGAAAATAAAATTATGCGGAAATTAGGAACCAAAGTAATTATTGATAAGGATAAAATTATTATTAATTACTTAGGAGTTAAAGATTTAAACCGGATCCTTGAAATTTTAGGATTAACAGATGAATAGAAAGCGAGTCATACTATGCCGTTAAAAGTAGGAATCGTTGGTTTACCAAATGTTGGCAAATCAACATTATTTAATGCGATTACTAATTCCCAAGTTGAAGCAGCGAATTATCCGTTTGCCACAATTAACCCAAATGTTGGGGTGGTCGAAGTGCCTGATGAACGAATGCACAATTTAATTGAAATCTTTCAGCCCCACAAAGCAATTTATACAACCTTTGAATTTTATGATATTGCTGGGTTAATTGCCGGCGCTAGCAAGGGCGAAGGGTTAGGAAATACTTTTTTAGCTAATATTCGTGATACCGATGCCATTTGTATGGTTGTTCGTTGTTTTGAAAACAAAGATATTACCCATGTTGAAGGAAGCATTGATCCGCTCCGTGATATTGAAATTATTAATTTAGAATTAATTATTGCGGACCAAGAACAAATTGAAAAACGGATTAATAAAATTGCTAAACGTGCCCAAACTTTAAAGCAAAAAGATGATGTTTTTGAATATGAACTTTTACAAAAACTAGACCAACAGTTAGCAGCAAATAAATTATTAAAAGATTTAGTGTTAACTCCTGAAGAACACAAAGCAATTAAAAATTTTAATCTGCTAACAATTAAACCTTTTATTTATGTAGCAAACATTGCCGAAACTGATTTACAAACAAAAACTAACCCATATGTTGAAAAGGTACAACAGTATGCTAAGGACAATAATATTGAAGTTGTGACGATTTGTGCCCAAGTTGAACAAGAATTATCAACTTTAAATGAGGAAGAAAAAACAATTTTTATGGCAGAATATGGGATTCAAGAGTCCGGATTAAGCCAGTTAATTAAAAAATCTTATGCCTTGTTAGGTTTACAAACTTTCTTTACCGCTGGAAAACAAGAAGTCCGCGCTTGAACTTTTAAAAAAGGGGCAACAGCTCCTGAATGTGCTGGAATTATCCATACTGATTTTGAAAAAGGTTTTATTAAAGCAGATATTTATGCTTACCAAGATTTAATTACTTATGGTAGTGAAAAAGCAGTAAAAGAAAATTGTAAAATGCGAAGTGAAGGAAAGACTTACATTATGCAAGATGGCGATATTTGTTTCTTCAAATTTAATGTTTAGGAGTAGTTTTTATGCGAGTTGGTAATAGTTATGATTTACATAATTTAATCCCAGGGGAATTTATTTACTTGGGAGGGATAAAAATTCCTTGTCAATATCAAGTTCAAGCAATTTCAGATGGGGATATTTTATTACATACCATTAGTGAAGCTATTATTGGCGCCTTAGGGTTTGGTGATTTAGGAGAATGGTTTGATGAAACTAATGTGGGGTTATCTTCCCAAGTTATTCTGACCAAAGCACTTCAATTATTAAAAAACCAAAACTACGAAATTGCTAATGTTGATAGTACCATTATTATTGATAGACCCAAACTGCAACCCCATAAAAAAAATATCAAAGATAATTTAGTGAAGTTATTAAATGTAAATTCAAGTCAAGTTAATATTAAAGCAACAACTTCTGAACAAAATTTTCCTAGTATTATTCAAGCTTATACAACAGTGTTATTAATTAAAAAATAATATTAAATTTTTTTTAAAAGTTTACCAATTATTTCAAAATTTCTTAAAAAACTAGCAAGAGATACCTTGCTTTTTTTTTTTTTTTTGGAATAATGAAGTTGTTTAGCGAAAAAGTGAGGGGAAGAAAATGAAAAAATTATTAAGTATTTTAGGCTCGCTTTCTTTAATTGGGACTTCAGCGGTTTCTGTTGTTGCTTGTTCTGGTACTAGCGGTAGTGATACAGACGCTCTATTAGAAGAAGCCTTAACAAGTACCAAAAGTTTATCAAAATTAATGATTATGAGCCGTCATGAAAATTTAAATTTAACACAAGCAGGGGCTAATTAATTTATTAGTCATGATAGTGTTAATAATGCATTAAGTAACGGGGGAATTAATTTAGGGGATAACCATGGTTTTATTAAGTTAGATACTTTATATAACCAATGAAAAAATTGATTTGCAACTGCAAGTCAAGATGAATTTAAGGATTTAGGAGATTTCATTCAGAAAGATGATCCCGAAACAATGGACCAATTTTATTGATTAAATGGTGATTCGTCCAATTTAAATACGGGAGGAATCAATAGTTTAGATTCTAATTTATATACTAACTCAACCACTGTTAATAATGGTTTAAGCAATATGGATACAGTATTAAAATTATTTGATAAAAATTCACTGGATAGTATGGTTAAATTATTATCAACTTTTTTACCAACAACAAAAACTGAAGGACAAGGGCCATATGGTTCAGGAAACCTTAATATGATTTATAAAGATTATGCGTTTGGAATTATCATCAATGGAGTTCAAGGAATGTTTTTGAATGCTGTGTATAAAGTTGCTGCAAATGGTGAAGGAATACAAAAGGCCGCTGCTTTATATGGTCAGGATCTTTATACTAAGCTATTTGGTAATCCAGATAATAATTCAATTGTAGATGGTGATGGAAATAAAGCCCTTTGAAATAAAAGTGATACAAAAAAAATGGTGATGACACCGGATTATTTGGACAAACTATTAAAGATCAAATTGCCTTAGTTAAACCTAATCTTGATCCATCAACTGCTCACGATGATGATTTCTTTGGATCAGACTATGCTGTTTGGCAAGATGGTGTAAAAAAAATCTTAAAAGATAGTACAACATTATTAGGAATTGCAATGGCGGCTGCACACGCTAAACCTGCGCAGTTTGATGAATTTATGCATTTAACAGATAATGATCCCGGAATTAAAGCGATGGAATTAGGGATGCAAATAAAATTGCATATTAATTTAAAATTTAGTGATGTTAATTATAAATTATTTTTATCAGGAATAAACCAATTTTTAACTTCCCTAGTTAATTTTGAAGGTGATGACACAAGTTGAGATGCTTTAGACAATGATAGTAATTACAAATGAACAACAATTGATAAGTTACATCATGCAACATTAGGAAAAGATGAAACAGGAGCTTATGATAAATTTTGAGCTTCAAATAATAATACTAATTATAGTGATGAAGTAAATAAAATAATGGGTTATGATCCTAGTGGAACATCACCAACGGGATTTGTTAAAAATTCATTATATGATGTTTTATATTCATGAGGACATGATAACAATGGTGATATGTATAATGCTTTATATGGTCCGGAGGGTGCCTTTGCCAAAGGATTAATTGATTTTAACAAATCGGCTGATTTTGTCTATGATAATTTATATGGACCATGGTTAGATGACAATAAATATTGAACATATGAAAACGTCAAACATCAATATGATACAACAGGAAAACTAGCAGTAGTCTCATTTGATATTGAATACCATGGGTTAGGAGATTTATCAACAAATCTTGATGCCCATAAACAAGCTGTTGATTTAGATAAATTAAAAAATGATGAACAATATCGTGCTAGTTGAAACGGAACTGGATTATATTTTGATCCAGCTGATCCTAGCAAAGTTCTATACGGACAAGTAAAAAATAAATACCATGTTGAGTGAACAAATATTGGAACTTCAGTCCTTAATGATATGATGTTAACTGATATGAAATGATACCAACCAAATGGTGTTGATTATTATTACTTGTAATTTAATAGGGTAGAAAAACATTATTCAGTTTATGAAGAATAAAAAAGGATAATGTTTTTCTTAGGTAGGAAGAAGATAATATGAAAAAGAATTTTTTGTTAATTAAGCAAAATTTACTAAGCGCTTTAAAAAGTAAAATTCAATTTATTGTTCTTTTCGTGCTCCTTTTTTTATCTTCTTTAATTATTGCCTTATTTTCTTCTACAATTGACCGGCTAAATAAAGCAAATGCTTTTTTAGACCCAACGAGTGCGGAGTATAATTATTCGTATGCTTTTGAATCGCGTGATACCAATAAAGCAAACTTACAATCTTTTACACCGCTTTTTGCCCTTAGTGATAACTATGTCTCATATAATGATTTACAAGATCATGTTTTTTCGTTTCCAACTTTAACAATTGGGGGTAAGGATAGTGCACTAAGAGCTTTAACAACAAGCGATTATCTTATTAATGTTGATAGTACTAACCACGCCACCTTAACATGAACATCAAAAAACCAATTTTATAATTTTAATTATAATGGTGCTGATTTTAAAAATTCACTAATTGGTCAGTTATATTCTAAAGCCAAAGCTAGTTTTGCTGTGGCTTATCAACAGGAAGTTAACGCTAGCATTGCTAACTATCTTTTATTTTTAACGCACACTAAAATTACGGATAACATTAATCAGATGTTAACTGGTTTAATTAACTATAATTTAAATAAAGCCGTTGACCCATGAACAAAAGATAATGCTAATGCCAAGTTTAAAGATTGAGTAAATTATAATGGTACTAGTGCCCAATGAAATCAACACATTGATATTAATCATCCTACTAATATTGCTGTTATTAAAGAAGACCAAACAAAAGCAAATCCCATTATTAGTAATGATTTTTTTGAACAAGGTTTAAATGGGAATTTGGGCAGTGTTTATCAATATAAATATTATGATAATGGTAGTGGGAACTGAAAAAATGGTTTTAGCTATTTTTATGGGGGTAGTATTTTAACTTCCACACAATTTAAGGATCCCTCGGCACCCGAAAATTATGGCTCGTTAACAATTGGCAGTTTATATGATAGTAGTTATTATCTTTTTAATAGTAGTTTTCGTGGGCACACTAATTTAGAATTTTTTCAACTTTACAATAAGTTATTAGGATTAAATGCGGGTTTTAATGTTTTTGATCGGCGCGAGTTCATTACTTGGGATACCAAAAATAATGTCAAGTTTAAATTAGTTGATAAAAATAGTGTTAATTTAAAAATCTTTCGCGCATTACCAAGTTATAATCCAAACTTTTGACGCTATGTGGTAATTACGCCGGGTTATGCCAAAAAACATCATTTAAAATTAGGTGATCATATTAGTGTTAATAATTATCAACAGGACCAGGATTTAGTAATTGGGGCGTTTGGAAGTGACTCGCAAAATGGTTATCCAACAATTTACGATGTTGATGTATTACCAAACGCTAATAGTGAAGCGACAATTTATGTTACTTCTGATGTTTTTGCCAATGACAAATTAGGTAATCCAACAACAACATCAGAAACTTCCCGGGTATTTTTAAAAGCGATTGCTAATAATAGTAATATTAATCTGTTTCAACAGCATTTCACTGATGAATATAATAATATTTTAAAAAACTATCTAGGGATTAAAAACAATACTCCAGTGGCAAGTCAACTAAAGATTCAAAGCAAAGATGACGGACCAAAAATTTATAATCGTTATCAAATGTTGGGAAATGTAATTCATATTTTTACCATTGTTATACAACGGCCATTATTATTTTCTTTGGGGTTATTGTTTTATTTGCCTTATGAATAATTATTAAAAAACAAATTGAAAAAGAAAAAAATAAAATTGGAATTTTAAAATCATTAGGTTATAACCAAGTTCAAATTGCGTTGGCGTATTCTTTTTATCCCTTAATTCCAATTATTGTCGGAGTCATTTTTGGTTGGGTAATTGGGTTAGTCTTACAAATTCCGATTATTGGGGTTTTTAATAACTTCTTTACCTTACCAAGCCAGTTTAATGCTTATTATCCATCATTATTTTATAGTTTACTTGGTTTTCTAGTCCTATGTAGTCTAGTATGTTTCTTTATTTCACTGCGAATGATTTCCATTAATACCTTAGATTTAATTAACTTTAATAAAAACTTACGCCCTAATTCGTTAATTTTAAAACTAAGAGCAAATTTACCATTAAAACGATTTAATACGAAATTTAAATTTTCAATTGCGGCAGTTTCGGTTAAAAAAATTGTGATGATTTTTGGTACAATGTTAATTGCCACTTTTGCAATCACGATGGCAATTGCTTTACCAGTAACTGGTTCTTCAATTGTCCATGATTATTATAAGTATTGGAATTTTAAAAACGAAACCGATTATGAAGCTCCGATTCCCAATTCCCCAATTACGCGTTATGATGTTTACCAATGACAAGGAGTAGGGCAGGGCAATAGTATTGATTATCCCTTAACAAACAATGGAGTGATTCCTAAGTATTATCATTCAATTGGCAATCCAACATGACGAGAAACTAGCAAAATTAATACCAATGAATATGATCCGACCATTGATAAAGGTGGTAATTACCCCAGTGAACTTATTAATATGTTGGGGTATAACTTACTAGCCTTTCGGGGCGCTAATATTTCAATTGGATCATTACAAAAAATTTTAGATGATTATCGTGACCCAACCACCGGAAAACCAGATGACCAAATCCAGTTTATGGTTGATAATGTTGCTTGTACAGTTTTACCGAAAATTGCCGGAATTAACCATAGTCTAGTTGGCGATTGAAAATCATGTATTCAACAAACGGTGAGTGCCTTAGCCCCCGCTTATTTAATGGAATATTGGAATAAATCAGTTGAACGTCAAAATGAGTTTACAATTGCTGCGCAAACCGTGCCCTATGATCAAGCAAATGATGAGTTCTTTACAAAATTTACTTCAACTGTGCAATTAAACAATCAAGCAGTTGGGATTGCAACATATGGGATTAATCCGAATAGTCGGATGATTACTTTTAATAAGGATTTACTACAACAAGATAAATATCAAAATAATACAATTCCAATTTTAATCAATCAGGCTTTTGAAAAACGCTATAACTATCATGTTAATGATATTATTAGTGCCCAACCAAATGTTGATATTCTAACTTATACAAATACCTTAGGCCAAGCAGTTCCAATTGATCCGACCTGGTGGGTTTATAATGATACTTTAGACAATGACCAGGGCCTTGATTCATATGATCCGAGCAAGGATATTCCCTTGGACCAAATTGATTTTAGTCACCTAAGTTATGGAAATTCTGATTTAGTTAAATATAACGGGGTAACTAATCCTAGTCGGTATACGGCATTAGAATATGGCTATTATGATCCTACTTATCTTGATAGTAGTGGGAACCATGTTCGCCCATATTATTTAATGAAAAATATTTTATTAAAATTACCAGCAACAGGGGTCAATGGTATTGACCTCAATAAAGTTATTGTGAATGATAAAAATCCGTCGGGAAATCCGTTTCCATCTTTAATTGATGGAAAATATGGGGTTGTTCGTACCCGCGATAATAGTTATGTTATTCGCCCATTTGATTGAAATTATAGTGTTATTGCAATTACTAGTGTTCAACAAGTATTTGGTGACGCTGGGATTCCAACCCAATGATATACCGAAGCATTTAAAACTGGATTATTAAAGATTGCGAATGCCAATGATTTAGCAAGTAATCCTTATCAAAAGAAAGTTAATTATCAGGTGGTCGGCGTTCAAAATTCTTATGAAAAGCCATTAATTTATTTAAATCAAAATATTGCCAACCAGTTATTAGGTTATGCCACAACTTATCACCAGGATCTTGGGATTCCCACTTATTTTAATGGGAAATTTACCCTTAACTCCGAACCAACTGACCAGACAACAAGATTAGGATTAGCCTCCATAACTGGGGGGTATGATATTAATAATTTTAATGACAACTTTAACTGAATGGTCAAGGATAATAATATGATTAGTACAAAAATTGATATTTTAGACCGGGTTGCTCTAATTGCCTTAATGTTAGGAATTGCCTTTATCTTAATTATTATTTTTGCCGCAATTGCGATTGTTACGATGATTACCAATTTATTTGTTAACCAGTTTAGTAAGATGATGGCTTTATTACGGATTCAAGGATATACCAACCGGGAAATTAACTCCTTTACCTTAGGGTTATTTACGCCAATTGTGGTGATTGCTCTTATCCTTGGTTTTATTGCCGGGTGGTTTGCCATTGTCGGGGGAATTAATATTTTTGAAAATGCCCATCTGCTTGTGCTTCCTTATTCATTTACTTGGTATTTAATTATTATTGTCTTATGTACAATTGCCATTATTTATTTAGTAACTTATCTATTATCCGCCCACAGTTTACGAAAAATGCACATTCAAGAGCAAGTTGCCTTATTAGATGAATAGAAATTACGAGGATTAATTCGTAATTTTTTTGTCTTTTTTAAGAAAATACTTATATAATTATTATGTTAAGGGTAGGAAAAATACCAACATTGAGAAGGAGTTATAATGGAAAAGAAAATTAGATTACGATATGCTCCCAGCCCAACGGGATTCTTACATATTGGAAACACCAGAACAGCATTATTTAATTATTTATTAGCAAAACACTACCAGGGTGCTTTTATTTTAAGAATTGAAGACACTGATGTTGAACGAAATGTGGAAGGAGCGATTGCCTCTCAACTAGATAATTTACGCTGATTGGGGATTGAACCAGATGAAACTATTGATAAACCTGGTCAATATGGACCATACACCCAGTTAGAAAGATTACAAACATATGCTGAATATGCCAATAAGTTGTTAGCCACTAAAAAAGCATATTATTGTTTTTGTACGGCTGCGGAATTAGAAGCTTCACGGGAAAAACAACTAGCCCAAGGTTATGCTTCGCCCCGTTATGTTCGTCGGTGCTACCGTCTTTCGGAAGCGGAAGTTAATGAAAAATTAAAAAATAATATTCCAAAAAGTATTCGCTTTTTTGTTCCTGATCAGGAAAGTTATGATTTTAATGATTTAGTGCGTGGACCAGTTCATTTTGAATCAAAAGATCTTGGTGACTGAGTAATTATGAAATCAAACGGGATTCCAACTTATAATTTTGCCGTAGTAATTGATGATATTTTAATGGAAATTAGTCATGTCGTTCGTGGCGAAGAACATATTTCAAATACGCCAAAACAATTGATGATTTATCGAGCTTTTGAAAAAGAGCCCCCAATTTTTGCTCACTTGACTTTAATTGTTAATGAACAACATAAAAAATTATCAAAACGGGATGGTCATTTAATGCAGTTTATTAGCCAATATCGTGAAATTGGGTACTTACCAAATGCCATTTTTAATTTTATCGCGTTATTAGGATGGTCACCATTAGGAGAAGAAGAAATTTTTACTAAAGAAGAACTAATTAAAATTTTTGATGAAACAAGACTAAGTAAATCCCCAAGTATGTTTGATGTTAAAAAATTAACTTGAATGAATAATTTATATATTAAAAAAATGAGTGATGAGGAATATTTAGCCTTTACCAAACCTTTTTTAGCAAGCGCTTATGATTTAACAAATAAAGCGAATGATTGATTAACAATGCTCTTATTAATTTATAAAAAAGAACTGCAATATGGTCAAGAAATTGTTGCTTTAACAAAACCGTTCTTTGTTCCGGTTACTGAATTAAGTTCAGAAACAATTGGAATGTTAAATAATTTAAATAATTATCAGGAATTAATTGTCGAGTTTCGCAACCAAGTTAACCAGTTAACAAACTGAAATGAAATTAGTATTAAAGAAATTATTAGTATGTTGGGTAAAACTTTAAATGTTAAGGGAAAAGACTTGTTTATGCCAATTCGGATTTTTGCTTCGCATCAAGAGCATGGTCCAGAATTAGCCAAAGTTATTTATTTATTAGGAAAGGAACAAGTTATTAAAAACATTGATAACTTATTAAACAGTAATGAAAAGTAAATTACCATTAATTATTCGTGATAGTGTTCATGGTGACATTGAATTATGAGAACAAATTGCTGTTAACCTTATCAATAGTCAAGAATTTCAACGTTTACGTAGAATTAACCAACTTGGTGGTGGGCAGTTTATTTTCCCGAGTGCTTCGCATACGCGGTTTACACATTGCATTGGGGTTTATCATTTAATTAGTGAAATTTTAAAAACAAAATCATTCCAAGAAAATTATCCCAATCCGCGTCAGCAGTTACTAGTTAAATTAGCAGGGTTATTGCATGATATTGGGCACGGACCATTTTCGCATACTTTTGAAATGGTCAATGATGTTAATAAAGCTAATATTAGCCATGAAGAATATTCAGCGTTAATTATTAAATCATCAACAACGCAAGTTAACCAAATTTTAAAACAGGAATTAACTGATGAAGAAATTGCTGAATTATGTTTAATGATTGAAGAAAAGCACCCGGATAAAGTATTATCTTCCTTAGTATCTTCTCAAATTGATGCCGACCGGATGGATTATTTATTACGGGATGGGAAAAACAGTGGGGTTGAATATAGTCATTTAGATGTTCAATGAATTATTCGTCATATTGATATTAAAGATCATAAAATTGTATTCCCACAAAAAACCCAGTATGCCATTGAAAGTTATTTAATTGGGCGTTATCATATGTATAAACAAATTTATCTTCACCCGTTAAGTATTGGTTTTGATTTAACTTTTAAGATGTTTTTTCAAAGATTATATGATTTATACCACACAGGATTTCAATTTAAAAATAATGATATAATAGACTTATTAAAACCATTATTGGAAGGGAAACAAATGACAGCAAGTGCTTATTGCCAACTTGATGATTACACTTTTTTTACTTACATTAAAATGTTAAGTAATGAAGATGATGAAATTTTACAAAAACTAATCACAATGTTAACTAACCGTAATTTCTTACGTCAAATTGATGCCAAACGAGGTGATTTAGAAGAAATTAAAAAAAATTTGGCAAAAAAATACAAAAACTATTATAATTATTTTATGGTTGAATTTGAGTTAAAACCAGTAAAACTTTATGATGGTGAAAAAAAACCAATATTTATTCAAGTCAATAGTGATATTAAAAATCTAAATGAAATTTCTGAAATCTTTTTAGCAAATAGTGATAAAAAATTACATGGTTCAATATCATATTACACAGTAAATGATGTCTTGAAATAAATTATTAATAATTTAAAAGGGGTAGAACAGATGATGAATGATAATGTTGAATTATTAGAATTAGTATATGAATATTTAAAGAAAATTAAACACAGTGATACTTTTGAAAATATATGAAATGCCATCGCTGTCAATGATATCAGTGTCCAAGGACATAGTAAAGAAGATGTTATTGCTGAATTATATACTGATTTAGTATTAGATAATCGTTTTGTTTTAACAAGTGAAGGTATGTGAGGTTTACGTGAACTTTTAAAATATGATGAAATTAAAAAACAATATGATTATACTGATCAATTTGAAACAACTGAAGAGTTTGAAGATATTGATTTAGATGAAGAAGAAGATAAAGATGATCTTTCTGATCAATTAGATTTTGATGACGATCTTGATGAAGACATTGATGATGATGACGATGATGAAGATTTAACTGAAATTGATTTAGATGATGATTTAGCAGAAACCGAGTTTTCGGTTGATGATGATGACCAAACAGTAGCTGCTAAATTAGGAATTACTGAAGAAATTGACTGACAAGCTTTAGAAAAAGAAATGGAAGAGAATAATTAAATTTTATATGTAATTAGAAACAATTATATATTAATTTTCGATTGTTTCTAATTTTTATTTTTAGTGCAGAAAGGATGGAAAAACTATGACTAAGTATATCTTTGTAACCGGTGGGGTTGTTTCAGGACTAGGAAAAGGAATTACAGCTTCTTCAATTGGGGTTTTATTAAAAGCAAGTGGGCTGAAGATTTTTATGCAAAAATTTGACCCATATTTAAATGTTGACCCTGGGACAATGAGCCCTTATCAACATGGCGAAGTTTATGTAACTGCCGATGGTGGTGAAACTGATTTAGATTTAGGGCATTATGAACGCTTTATTGATGAAAATTTGACAAAAGAATCAAACATCACATCTGGTTTTATTTATAAAAATGTTATTGAAAAAGAGCGCCGGGGTGAATATGACGGGCGAACTGTCCAAGTTGTTCCCCATATTACTAATGAAATTAAAAATAAGGTTTATTCAGCTGCAAAAAATTCACAAGCAGATGTTATTATTACTGAAATTGGGGGCACAGTGGGGGACATTGAATCATTACCTTTTATTGAAGCAATTCGCCAGGTTCGGATTGAAAAGGGTCGCGAAAATGTTATTTTTATGCATGTTTCACTAGTTCCATATATTGCAGCTTCAAAAGAATCAAAAACTAAACCAACCCAGCATTCTGTCCGGGAATTATTATCATTTGGAATTCAACCCGATATTATTGTGGCCCGAACAGAACAACCATTAGATGAAAGTGTGCTGGCCAAAATTGCGTTATTCTGTAATGTTGAATTGCAAAATGTCTTAGTTGCTAATGATGCCAAAACAATTTATGAAGTTCCATTACATATGTATGAACAAAATGCGCAGTTATCAGTAGCAAAATTATTGAACTTAAAATTGCCTCGAACAGATATTAGTCAATGAAACCGCTTTGTGAATCAGATTCATAATTCGCAAGCAGAAATTGTCATTAAACTAGTGGGTAAATATGTTGAATTACCAGATGCTTATTTATCGGTAATGGAATCATTGCACATTGCTGGTTATGAAAATAATGTTAAAGTTAAAATTGACTGAATTAAAGCTGATGATGTTTATGAAGATAATTGTTCAGAATTATTAGCTGGGGCAAGTGGAATCTTGGTTCCTGGTGGTTTTGGTGAACGCGGGTTTGAAGGTAAGATTTTAGCGGTTCAATATGCGCGTGAACATAACATTCCTTTTTTAGGAATTTGTTTTGGAATGCAAGCAGCTGTTGTTGAATTTGCCCGTAATGTTTGTAAAATTCAAGGCGCAAATTCAAGTGAATTTGGAGAAACTCCTAATCCTGTAATTGATTTAATCCGGGGAAAAAATAAAGATGAAGCCCGGGGTGGGACGCTGCGCTTAGGAAATTATAAAGCAACTTTATTAAAAGGATCACTAGCAGCGCAGTTATACCAACAAGAGGAAGTTTGAGAACGCCACCGTCACCGTTATGAATTTAATAATGACTATCGTAAATTATTACAAGACTACGGAATGATTTTTAGTGGTATTTATCAGGAGAAAGACTTGGTAGAAATTATTGAAATTCCTAGTCATCGGTTCTTTATTGCTTCGCAATACCATCCTGAGTTTACTTCGCGACCAAATAAACCAAATCCGTTGTTTAATGGGTTTGTAAAAGCAGTCATTGATTATAATAACAGTAAATAAAAAAATAGTAAGGATTTAGATGACTCTTTAATCCTTACTATTTTTATTTAATAAACTTAATTTTTAATATATATTCTTTTTGATGACCAGGTTGCAATTTGTTAATCCATGGTTTTGCAAAAATATCAACCTGGCCACTATCTTCATAATCTTGATGACCATCCCATGGTTCAATACAAATAAATTTGGCTTGATCATTAATTTTTCAAAAAACAAGATTAGGATAGTTTTGAACGGTAATTTTAATTTCTCGGGTGTTATCTGTTAAAATAACTTCTGTTAAATTATGATTTAATAAGTCATAACTTTGTCCTTTACTATAATCCATGTGGTTAGGAATAAATTCATTAATAGTGGTACTAACCATATTTTTTTTAAACCAATTATCGCTAGGAATAGTTGTTAAAACTTGTGGTTTATTAAAACTAATTTTTGCTGTGGGCGGGTCAATAATAAAAGATGGGTGTCATCCAAAGCAATACGGTAAGTCTTGGGTAGTTTCATTATTAATAATTGTTACTTGGTTAATAAATTCATCATCGTGAATTTCATATTTTACTTGCAAAGTAAAAGCAAACGGGTATTGGTCTTTGAATTCCTGGTGATGGATAAATTCAAAAACAATTGTATTTGTTGTTTTCTGAATAATTTTTCAATTTTTAATATCTCGGAAGAAACCATGAATTGGCATTGAATATTTTTGCCCATTATATCAATACTCGTTATTAATAAGACGTCCAGTTATTGGAAAACAGATTGGATTTTGTTTTTGCCAATCACCATCTAACTGGTAGGTATATTCTTTCTTTTTGTATTGCACAGATGTTAATTCTAAGGGATTATCATTAATAGTTATTTGGATTTCTTTTGTCTGAATAGTATGCATTTTAGTTACTTCCTTTCTAAAGGTTATCTAGTAACATCACGAGCAGGTTGGGTTATAAATTTTTTAATTTCATCAATTGTAAAGGAATAATGATCACCATACATAGTATGTTTCAAAACGCTATTAGCTAGGGCAAAGTCTAATGTAACATTGTCTTCTCAACCATTAAGGACTCCTTGCAAAATTCCGCTTGCAAAAGCATCACCCCCACCAATTCGATCAATAATGTTGTGAAGGACAACCGGGGTAGTTTGGTAAAATTTGTTATTAGCATATAAAAAACCAGTTAAAATGTTATCTTGTGGAGATTTAACTTCTCTTTTGGTACATGCCAAAAGTTTCAAATTAGGAAATTCAGCCATTAAGTTTTGCCATCCGGTTTGTAATTCTAATTGATAATCTTCGCTGCTATTATTAACAATTAGGTTAAGGATGAATTGTAAATCTTTGTGTCCGCAAAAAGCATAATCAACATAGGGCAAGATTGTTAGAATTGCTTGCTGAGCTTCTTGAATCGTTCACAAATTAGCTCGGTAGTTAAAGTCAAAACTTATAGTTTTATTATTTTTTTGCATTGCTTGAATTAATTTCAAAGCATTTGTTTGAACTGTTTGATTTAATGCTAAAGTAATTCCTGAAAGATGGAGATGATCAATTGTTTTGACAATTTTGTTAATTGTCTCCTCATCAGGATTTCAACTTCAAAATGCTGAGTTGTTCCGATCATAAGTTACTTCACCATTTTTGATACTAGTGGGGGATGATAAATAATATAATCCAATCCGACTATTGTGAGTTGAAGTAATGAAATTGGTTTTAACACCAAATGAATTTAAATGTTTTTTAAATTTATTACCAATTTGATTTTCGGGAAATTGGCTAATTGCATAAACTTCATTATCCCAACCAGCTAAATTGATACCAACATTCATTTCTGCACCACCATAATTAAAACGAACAAAACTACCATCTTCAAAACTAGTTCCCATTTTTGTTGTTAATCGTAACAATGGGTCTCCTAAAATACCAATGACTTTTTTCTTCATTTAAATATTTTGTGCTAATCGCACATATTCCTTTGCTTTATTAACAACGGCAAGATAATCATCTTTTTCAATCGGATTAATTAAATTACCACCAATTCCGCATGCTAAACAACCATTTTTTAGCCATATTTGGAGATTATGCTCATCAACACCGCCAGTTGGCATAATTTCAATATTTGGTAAAGGTGCTTTAATTGCTTTAATATAATCAGGACTGAAACAACTGCCCGGAAATAGTTTTACTAGTTTTCAACCATTGGCTAAAATATTAGTCATTTCCGTAATCGTCATAGCTCCCGGAATATATAAAACTTTTTTTGCTTGGCATAACTTACTGATTGCCAAGTTAAAATTAGGTCCAACAATAAATTGACATCCCCAAGCAATTGCTTGCTGTGCCAATTCCTCATTAATGACAGTCCCGGCCCCAATTATAATATCGGTTTGTTTTTGATAAGTTGTTTGTATTGTTTTAATAACTTCTTCAATATTAGGAATTGTAAAAGTTATTTCAATAATTTTGATGTTTCCTTCAATGCATGCTTTAACTGCTGCAATTGCTTTTTGTGCTGTGGTGGTACGAATTACCGCCACAATTTTTTCGTTCTTTAATGTTAAGAGAACATTTTCCATTTCTTTCACCTCACAAAACTACTATACTACTTTTTTAACTTGTATACAAGTTAAAAAACAAAAAAATAAATAACCCTTTAATTAACAAGGATTATTTAAAAATATTAGGAAATTTTTGACGCATATAAGGAATTGTTTTTAAAAAGTTGTGTGTATGATTTTGCATAAATTGATCAATTTTATCGACCCAACCATTTTTAATAATTTCCAGTTCTTCTTTATGCTGGTTTAACACAATATCGAGGTTAATTTGATCAATTACTTCAATAATCCGAATTCGATCATAACTTGCCGCCATTTCTCGTAACTTGGTTCAAATATGTTCATGGTTAACACCAAGAAAAATTAAACGATGAAATTCATTATCTAATTCATAAAATTTCATTACATCAAAAATTTCTTGACTAATTAATTTTTCTTGTTTTTGAATAATTTTTTCTAGGTGGCTCCATACTTTTTTATCAAATTTAACACAAGCTTGTTTTAGAATTTCAATTTCAACGGCTTTCCGAACTAAGATGCCATCTTCTGCTTGTTGAATATCAATTTTTGAAACAAAGGAACCTTTTTGGGGTAAAATATCAATTAATCCTTCTGTTTGTAAAACTTTTAAAGCTTCGCGAATTGGAGTCCGTGAAATATTTAATTGTTTACTTAATTCATTTTCAGAGATTAAAGTGCCAGGTAAAATTACAAATTCAAGAATATTTTGCTTTAGTAGTTGGTATGCATAATCACGAGAATTTAAACTGCTTAAATTTTTGTCTTTCTTAATAAACATTACCGTTATCTACTACCTTTCTATTCTTTCTATAACTTTATTCTATCAAAAATCTTTTAATAAAAATCATTAAAATCATGTAAATAATATAAAGATATTTTTTAACAAAACCATTGCAAAAAAAAAAAAAAAAGTGGTACCGTTAAAGTGAAGATGAGAGCTTTGTATAACTTGTTCTCTCTTTATTTTTAGATATTTTATCTTGTATACAAGTATTCAAGATAACCAGAGAAAGAAGGTGAAAATATGATGTTAAATACTGATGGTTATAGTATCAGTGGGGGAACGGAGTTTATGTTATTCCTTAATTCATTTTTTGGTGAAGCTGCGTTACTAGTTGGATTAATTTGTTTAATTGGACAATTAATTCAGCGCAAAAGTTTTTCTGATGTTGTAGTTGGTACTTTTAAATGTATTATTGGTTTTTTTATTTTAGAGATTGGTTCATCCGCTTTAAAAACAACTTTAGGAGATTTTACCCCAGTTTTTAAAAACTTAGTAACCGGTCCTGATGGTAGTTCAATTACTGCGCAGTTCGCATCCAATGAAGCAATTTTTGCCACAATTGGGGGAATTATTCCATCAATTATGACAGTGGCAACGGGTATTATGGTTATCGCAATTTTATTAAACATTGCCATGGCAGCATTAACAAGATTCCGCTATGTTTATTTAACGGGACATGTTTTATATTATATGTCAATTGCGTTTGCCGCTGCTATTTTAGTTGGTATCAGTGGCGCTTTAAAAGCTGAAGACTATGTAATTATTATCATTGGGGGAGCAACCTTTTTATCATTTTATGCAATGATGTCAAGTGCAGCTAACCAAAGATTTTTACGTTATATTTTAGGGCGTGATAGTATTGCAGTCGCTCATACCGGATCATTGAGTTTCACAATGGCTGGTTATATTGGACTAGGATTTAACAAACTTGCCAAAGGCAAAGTTAAATCAACAGAAAATATGAATGTTCCAAAAACAGCTGGATTTTTAAAAGAAGGAATGATTACTACGGCATTATCAATGTTAATCTTTTATATTTTAATTTTTTGTATTGCTTATGGAGTCCGTGGAATTAATGCATTTATTGGAACTTCAGCAGGGCCATCTTCGCTAAATGCTTATGCGAAAGACCCGACAATGTCATGGTTTGCGTTAGCATTAATTGATGGTTTTAAATTTGCGGCGGGTACCCAAATTTTGGTTTTTGGGGTAAAAATGTTTGTTGGACAATTAGTACCCGCCTTTAAAGGCTTTGCAGAGAAAGTTGTTAAGCGAGGACGAGCTGGAGTTGATGTGGCTTTAACATGGGTTACGGCCCCAAATGCCACTGTAATTGGATTTATTACATCATTTGCCGGGGGAATTGTTGGTTTTGCATTAACATTTGTAATTGCAAAATTTGCCCCCCAAGTTACTTTGTTAGGAACTGACAATATGTATCATGCTGTTTCGGCAATTCCAGTTGTTTTGCCAGGAATTGTTGGCCATTTCTTTATTGGCGCTGGAGCAGGAGTATATGGAAATTCTCGGGGGGGAATTTGAGGAGCACTTGTTGCCCCATTTTTATCAGGAGTTATTATTACTTTCATTCCGTGTGCTTTCTATGCCGCTAATATGTATGCGGGACCAGATTATACCATTCGAATTGGGGCGGGGTGATCAGACACTGATTTTATTTGAGCATTAATTCCGGGAGCATTTGCTTTAATTAATAAATGAGTGGTATTAATTGTAGGAATTGCATTAGTGATCGGGACTGTTGCTGGTGATAATATTCGCACTTTAATTCAAAAGAAAAAAGGAACTTATCGACCAGCGGGTGCTTACACGGAAGAAGAAATGTTAGCAAAATTTAATATCAAACCAAAAGAATTTAAAATTGAAGTTTAAAAATAGGGAGTTTTGTTATGAACTGATGGTATGTCTTAATTATTGTAGTTGGGTTATTATTAATTTTTGTTTTTATCTGACAGGGAATGATTGGCGCAAAAAGTATGAAAATATGAACCGTTGATAAAATGCAAAAACTAATTAGGTTAGAAATTCGGCAAAATTTAATTGATGAATTCGATTTAAATTTACGAAATGCCAAAATAGTTTTTACTAATTATGTTGAAAAGCGAAATTATTGAAGTGTAATTGAAAAGTATTTGGTAGAAATTCATTGTACTTCTGAAATTGATAATCGCGATATTATTGCTAAATATGCTGTTCGTTATCATACCAAAATTGTTTCACGAGGAATGTTAGAGAAAAGAATGATGTCATTAAAACTATTAAGTTACAGTGCACAAAATATTACCAAAAGGTAACTAATGAGCTATCAGTGAATTATTTTAATTTTATTAATTGTTCTTAGTATTGTAATAGTTTTTTGAACATATTTTAATCATAAAAATAACCAACGACTAAAAAATGTTGCCAATGAATTTACTAAAAATATTTTAGCAATGCTTGTCATTGAAAAAAATGAATTTTAATTCCCGGAAATTTAACTAATGATCTTGTGCGAGTTAAAAATAAAGTTAAGGCACCTGAAGAGTTAGCTAAAGTAATTTCGACTGCACTAAAAATTTGTTTTGTTAATTTTATTTGAATCTTTTTAGAAAAAATTGTTGAAAAATATACAAGTCAACAAGAAGCGAAACGTAATCTTCTCTTTCGAGATGTTAACTATGGTAGTGAAAAGAAAAATGATAGTTGTTTTAAAAATAGTATCGCCAATTTAGTTACTAATTGAGAATTAGAATTCTATCAATTAAATGATGATACTTTAGAACTTATTAGTCTTGCACAATATTTTCAGCAATTAAATCAAATTAAAAAACAGGTTTTTATAAAATTTAATATTAATTTTATGAATAAAAAATATTCATTTGTAACCTGACCGGTTGGTAACCACGATTTTGAACTACAAGATATTTATAATATCTTAAAAATAAATAAGATTGAATTTGTTAATTCTCAAATGTTATTAGAAAATTACTATTATCATGTTTTTAAAAATCATTCGATTACTAGTTTAGAAAATCTTGAAACAACATATCATCTTTATTCAACTAACTTAGTAACCAAAATTAGTTTGTTGGAACAAAATAAAAAATTAACTAATACTGAAAAAGGCAACCAAATGATTTTAACTCTAAATTTAATTCAGTTGGAAGTTGCTTACCAAGCTCTTAAACAAAAAATGTTATTAGAGTTTGAGTTTGATAGTAATGTGGCAAAGGAGGGATAAAGTGAAAAAAATATTATCATTATTAACCAGTATGGCAATTTTAGGAAATGCCACGACAGTTGTGGTTGCTTGTGATAAAGAATTATTAGAAGCAACTAATTTAACAACATGGTCAAGTCAAAAAGTTGATAACTCTATTAACTTACAACAAGAATTATCAACAGTAGCTAATAAAAGTTTAACAACCGCTTATTCTTTTATTGGCCAAAAAGATCCAGATAAAGCAACTAATCTTAAATATCAAGATATTTTAGTAGCAACGACGGCAAAAAATAGTTTTACTAATTTAGTGGCTAATATTATTGCTAATAAACTTGGCAAGGATGTTGGCGATACTAAAAACTGATTTACAGAAAATAGTATTGATGAATCAATCAATACTAGTGGAGGAATTAAAATTTCAAATATTTTAGCTTATTTTAATTATCAATTAAGTATTGAAGGTAAGTTAGTTGATCCGAAAAGTCCAACTGTAATTCAAAAAAATAATAAAATTCACCTTGTAATTACTTTTGATCCATTTGGAAATTTTAGTAATAGTAATAGCAATGTGGTAATTGTAAATAAAAATACTGATAAGTTTACCGGAACAGCAACTTTTGATGTTGTTGCTGACTGGTTATAGAAAGAAGGAATTAAAATGGCTGTAGCAATTAATCCTAATTTAGAAGGAAAAGTAGTAGTGATTACTGGTGCTGGTGGAAATAACCCGCGGGGAACAACTTCAAAAGAAGTCTACGAAGTTGGAGATGAAATTAACAAAGAAATTCAAAGTTTCTTTGATATGGAAGTTGAAGGATTTAAATTTGTTTTTGATTTAAACTTCATTGGGAAATTTAATACAATTAAAGTTTTTATTAAACATATGTTAAATAAAGAAGCAACAATTATTAATACCTCTTCAATGGCATCTTTTGCCCCAATGACAAAAGTACCAGCTTATGCAGCAGCTTATGCCGCTGTCAATAATTTTACAAAATGATTGGCAGTTCACTTTGCACCAAGTAATGTCCGTATTAATGCCATTGCGCCCGGTTTTTTCTTGACCGCTCAAAATAAATCTTTATTACAAACCAATGATGGTCAATGAACACCGCGCACTAAAAAAATTTTAGCTGCTACCCCGATGAACCGTTTAGGTGAACCGAAAGAATTATTAGGAACAATTTTATGATTAATGGATCATGAAGCATCTGGGTTTGTTACTGGTGTAGTAGTCCCTATTGATGGGGGCTTCCAAGCATACTCAGGAGTTTAAATGAAAACTTATTATGCTATTGGAATTAAAGAATATTCCCAGATGAATAGTCAAGAACTACGAGAAAATTTTTTAATTAGTAATTTATTTATTAATGATGAATTTAATATTTATTATACGCATTATGATCGCAATGTAATAATTGGTTGTAAACCAGTTAGTAAAGAAATTGTGATTAGTGATGGAAAAGTATTTAACCAACCTTATTTTCTTTCGCGCAGAGAAATGGGGATAATTAATCTTGGTGGAACCGGACGGATTGAAGTAGATGGTCAAAAGTTTGAGTTAGCTAAAACCAATGCGTTATATATTCCGATGGGAGCAAAACAAATTAGTTTTAGTTCAATTACTCAAAATGATCCAGCATTATTTTATATCAATTGTGCTCCGGCACATCAAGGCTATCAAATAAAAAAATAACTAAACAAGATATTAAACAAAAATTTGTTGGTAATCCCCAACAGGGTAACACAAGAATTATTAACCAGTTAATTCATCCAGATTATGTTCAAACTAATCAAGTATGTATGGGAATAACTGAATTAATTGAAAATGGTAATTGAAATACAATGCCTTGCCATACCCATGAACGAAGAATGGAAGCATACCTATATTTTGATTTACCAGTTACTGACATTGTTGTTCACTTAATGGGTCAATCCCAAGAAACACGATCGCTAATTGTTAAAAATAATGAAGTCGTTTTATCACCACCGTGATCAATTCATTGTGGTGTTGGTACTACTAGTTATTCGTTTGTGTGAGGAATGGCGGGTGAAGATTTTAATTGAGATGATATGCAAATAGTTAAACCAACAGATTTATTATAAGAAGAACAAGAGGTGTTATTTATGAAAGAATTTTGTGGTGAAGATTTTTTATTAGAAAATCCAACAGCAAAAAAATTATATGATTGAGCAAGTAAAATGCCAATTTTAGATTATCATAATCATTTAGTTGCCAAAGAATTAGCTGATAATATTGGTTTTCGTAATTTAACGGAATTATGATTAAAAGGGGACCATTATAAATGACGACAAATGCGAACATGTGGAATTCAAGAAAAATATATTACTGGTGATGCTGATGATTATGATAAGTATTTAAAATGAGTTGAATGTTGTGAAATGCTAATTGGTAATCCCTTGACTCAATGATGTCAATTAGAATTAAGAATTTACTTGGGAATTACCAAACCATTAATATTAAAAAATGCAAAAGCAATTTGAGATGAAGCTCAAACAAAATTAGCAACGATGACTTGCCGAACATTTCTAGAAAAATCTAATGTTTATGCAATCTGTACAACCGATGATCCCATTGATAATCTAGAATATCACCAAGAATTAAAAACCTCATGACCAGCAGTCAAAGTAATTGGTAATTTCCGTCCGGATAAAGTGATGAAAATTAATGCCGATGGTTTTGGCGATTATATTGCAAAACTAAGTAATGTTAGTGGAACTGATATTAAAGATTATGATTCATTGATGATTGCTTTAGAGAAAAGAATTAATTTTTATGACCAAATGGGTGGCAAATCAGCCGACCATGGTTTAAACGAATTTCAATTTATTCCAACTACAATTGCTGAAGCAAACACAATTGTTAAAAAACGTTTAAGTGGTCAAAAACTAACTGAAGAAGAATTCTTTAAATTTATTTCAGCATTATTATTAGATCTATCTAGAATTTATAAAAAATATGACTGGGCAATGTTGTGACATATTAATTGTTTACGCGACAATAATCCAGAATTATTTAAAAAATTAGGTAGTGATATTGGTACTGATAGTACCGCCGAAGGATTTTTAGCAAAACCATTGAATCAAATGTTAGGAATTTTAAAAGCCGAAGGTAACTTGGGAAAATTAAGTATTTTTTCATTAAATCCTAATAATTGAGATGCGATTGCTACTTTAGCAGGAAATTTTCAAAATAATGATGATGGAATTAAAGGAATGATTCAGTTAGGAACCGCTTGGTGATTTGCGGATACTTATACTGGTAATATTATGCAAATTGAAAAATTTGCGGAGTTATCAACCTTAGGAGTTAACATTGGAATGCTAACTGATTCTCGTGCTTACTCATCATTTGCTCGTCATGATTATTATCGAAGAATTTTATGTAATCTGGTTGGAGAGTGAGTGGAAAGAGGAATGTGTGTCAATGATGATACTATCTTAAAAAGATTAATTGAAGGGATCTGTTTTAACAATGCCAAAGAATATTTTGGATACTAATATAAGTGATTTTTTAATCAAAAAATTTAGTTTAGTTAATAAGGTTGCTCTTGTAACTGGGGGTAATACCGGAATTGGCTATGAGATTGCGTTAGCCTTAGCCAAGGCAGGAGCTGATTTATATATTTTTTGTTATGACAACACGAATACTGCACAAATGGAAAAGGAAGTAGTAAAATTAGGAAGAAAAATAGTTTTTGAATATGGTGATTTAACTAATTCAAAAACCTTAGTTCAAATTGTTCCGCATGTTTTGCAAAATTTTCAACACTTAGATATTGTTGTGAATAATGCGGGAGCTATTTCCCGAACACCAATTTTATCAGGTACTGATGAAGAATGACAGCATGTACTTGCGATTAATTTAACTGCGGTTTATCAGTTATCACGCGAAGCTGCGCAGGTTATGGTTAACCAGCAGTCTGGTAAAATCATTAACATTGCTTCGATGTTATCTTATCAAGGAGGGAAATTTGTTCCTTCATATACAGCTTCTAAACATGGGGTTGCTGGTTTGACCAAAGCTTTTTGTAACGAACTAGCTAGTTACAATATTCAAGTAAATGCTATTGCTCCAGGT
Organism: Spiroplasma eriocheiris; assembly: GCF_001029265.1. Taxonomy (NCBI): domain Bacteria; kingdom Bacillati; phylum Mycoplasmatota; class Mollicutes; order Entomoplasmatales; family Spiroplasmataceae; genus Spiroplasma; species Spiroplasma eriocheiris. The sequence continues at coordinate 265,073 of NZ_CP011856.1, forward strand.
TATATTGAAACCGCAAATACCGCTCCAATTCGTCAGGATCCTGTTCGCAGTGCCGAAATTTTAAACCGGATTCCTAGTGGTCGGTGAGGACAACCCCAGGATTTAGGACTAACTGCTGTTTTCTTAGCTTCACCTGCTAGTGATTATCTAAATGGTAGTTTAATTTCCGTGGATGGGGGATGACTAGCCCGCTAATAAATTAAAAAATAGAAAGAGGAAGAGAAATATGAAATTATCGTTTCGTTGATATGGTCCTGATAAGGACCCCATATCGTTAGAATATATTAGCCAAATACCAAATGTAGCATCGATTGTTACACAATGTTATAAATTCAAACCAGGAGTAGCATGAGAAAGTGATGAAATTATTCGGATTAAAAAATTAATTAATGATCATCATTTAAACTGAGAAGTTGTTGAGTCAATTCCTGTTCATGAAGACATTAAATTGGGACTACCAACTCGTGATGAGTATATTAAAAATTATTGTACAACAATTGAAAGATTAGCAAAAGAAGGAATAAAGGTTATTTGTTATAATTTTATGCCGGCTTTTGACTGGGTGCGCACTGATTTATATAAAAAAATGCGGGATGGTTCATTATGCGAAGCATATGATCAGAATGTAATTGACCAGTTAGATGCTACTAGTGCTATTAAGAAATTTAAAGAATTGCCAGCCTGAACTTTAAGTTTTCCAGATGAACAAACAGCAGAAATTATTGGTGCATATCAAAAAATGAGTGATGAAGAATTATGAGATAACATTGCTTATTTTATTAACAAAGTAATTCCGGTTTGTGACCAGGTAGGGGTTAAAATGGCAATTCATCCAGATGATCCCGCGTGACCAATCTTTGGGATTCCACGGTTAATTATTAACGAAGAAAATTTGGCAAGATTTTTAGCAATTAATCCTTCACCAAATCATGGTTTAACTTTATGTGTTGGTTCCTTATCAACTAATTTAAAAAATAATATGGAGCAAATTGTACGCCGTTTTGTTGATCGCATTCATTTTACTCATATTCGTAATATTCGCTATGATACTCCGCATTCATTTTATGAAATTGCCCATGGTGATCATGATGGAGTTTTAGATTTATCAGCCATTGTAAAAGCCTATGCTGATAATGACTATCAAGGTTATGCACGTCCAGACCATGGCCGTTTAATTTGAGGTGAAGAAAAACAACCTCATACTCCTGGATATGGATTATATGATCGGGCTTTAGGGTTATCTTATATTAACGGGTTATGAGATGCTTATCAAAAAACTAAAAAATAAATTATTTTTAACATAAATATTATAAGTATTTATGTTTTTTTATTAATTACTTTAAAATTCTACATATTTATCTTATTTTATATTATTATTACCTTGTAAATAAAAAATCTAAAATTTAAGGAGAGAATAAAATGCAAGAAGATAAAATAAGAACTTTGGCTGTGGTTGGTAGTCAATGAGGTGATGAAGGAAAAGGCAAAATTACCGATTATTTTGCCCAATCAGCAGATTACGTGGTGCGATGAGCTGGTGGGGATAATGCTGGCCATACAATTGTTATTGATGGGAAAAAATATAAATTAAGTATTGTTCCCTCAGGAGTTTTTAATGCAAACTCAATGAATGTCATTGCAAATGGCTGTGTTGTTAACTTGCGTAAGTTAGTTAGTGAGATTAATTATTTAGCGGAAAATGGTTATGACTGTAAAAACCTTCGCATTAGTAACCGTGCGCATTTAATATTACCGTATCATCTGAAAATTGATGAATTACAAGAAGAATATCGTCAAGATGATTTAATTGGAACTACTAAAAAAGGAGTGGGACCATGTTATCAAGATAAAGCTGAACGAATTGGAATTCGGGTAGGTGATTTATTTGAACCAGAAAACTTTAAGAAAAGATTGACAGCTAATTTAAAATTTAAAAATGAATTATTAACTAAAATCTTTAATGCTGAACCATTTACTGTGCAAGAAATTTATGATGAATATTTGGAATTATTTAACCAAATTAAAGATTTAGTAACTGATACTTCGTTAGTAATTGATAATGCCATCAAAGTTGGGAAGAAGGTCCTATTTGAAGGCGCCCAAGGAGTTATGTTAGATTTAGACCATGGTACTTATCCATTTGTAACTTCTTCTAATCCTTCGGCAGCTTCAATTCCAACTGGGTGTGGAATTGCGCCTCGTTATATTAGCAATGTGATTGGAATTGTGAAAGCATATAATACCAGAGTCGGAACGGGACCATTTCCTTCGGAAATTACTGGTGAAGTTGCCGATTATATTCGAGAAACTGGGCATGAATATGGAACAGTATCAGGAAGAGCTCGGCGCATTGGGTGATTTGATGCGGTATTAATGAAACATTCATTACGAGTTAGTGGTTATACAAGTATGGCCATTATGTTATTAGATGTTTTAACTAGTCTTGATAAAATTAAAATTTGTACAAAGTATCGTTACCAAGACCAAGAAATTGATTATGTCCCAAGTACAATTGCCGAATATAATCAATGCCAGCCAATTTTTATGGAAGTTGATGGTTGGACAGAAGATATTAGTCAAGTTAAAACTTATGAAGAATTACCAACTAATGCAAAAAAATATTTAGCTAAATTATCAGAAATAGTTGGGGTTCCTATTAGTTTATTTTCGGTTGGTCCTGATCGTGCTCAAACAATTTTAATTGATAAGGAGATATTTTAATAGTTATGATTGAAAGATATTTGGTAAAAGAAATTGCTGACATTTGAAGTGATGATAATAAGTATGCGACATGAGGATTAGTAGAGTTATTAACTTGTGAAGGGTGAAATCAGTTAGGGTTAATTAGTAATCAAGAAATTGCCGCTTTAAAACAAAATTTAAAAGTTGATATTCCCCGCATGCTTGAAATTGAAACAGAAACCAAACATGATGTTGTCGCCTTTACGAGAATGTTATCAGAACATATGGGGCCAGAAAAAAGATGGGTCCATTTAGGGTTAACTTCAACAGATGTTGTTGATACTAGTCAAAATTATCTAATCAAACAATCCAATTTGATTGTTGATAAGTATTTAAACTTGTTATTAGCAAGTTTAAAAGCAAAAGCATTGCAATATAAAACCCAAATAATTATGGGCCGAACACATGGAATGTACGGTGAGCCAACTTCATTAGGGTTAAAATTTTTACTGTGGTATGCGGAGTTAGCACGAAATATTAAACGTTTTAATTTTGCTAAAGAAAATATTGAAGTAGTGAAGTTAAGCGGTTCGGTTGGTAATTTTGCGCATATTGAACCGGAAGTGGAAACTTATGTTGCTAAAAAATTAGGATTAGGGATTGATCCAATTACAACCCAAGTTACTCCTCGTGATCGCCATATTAATTTATTTACTAGTTTTAGTCAGATTGTTAGTTTATTAGAAAAGATGGCAATTGAGTTTCGTCATTTCCAACGAAGTGAAGTTAACGAAATGGCCGAGGGTTTTAGTGCAAACCAAAAAGGTTCTTCGTCAATGCCCCATAAGAAAAACCCTATTAGTTCAGAAAATATTTCAGGTTTGGCGCGGTTAGTTCGCAGTAATATGTTAGTTACTTTTGAAAATAATTTATTATGACATGAACGCGATATTTCGCATAGTAGTAATGAACGAATTATTTTACCAGATACTTATCATTTAGTGGTTTTTTTATTAAAACGAATGATTAATGTCATTGATAATCTAGTTGTTAATATTGATAATATTAACCAACATTTAACCCAAGCAAATAATATTTTTTATAGCCAAGTAGTATTAACGGAAATTATTAAAAAAACAACATATAGTCGTGAAGAAATTTATGATTTTGTGCAAAAATGTACTTTAGAAACACAGCAAACAAACCAAGATTTTTTCCAAGTGTTAATTAAAAATAATGTTGAAAAATATTTGCCAAAAGCAGAATTAACAAAATTATTTAATTTAAATTATTTTATTCGGAATGTGGATAAGATTTACGATCGGGTGTTACAGAAGGAGTCATAAAATGAAATTAATTGTTGGTTTAGGAAACCCAGGGGATGAATATAAATACACACGCCATAATATTGGTTTTTTAGCATTAGACCGTTTAGTAGAAAAATTTAACCCCGATGGTCCGAAAAAGAATTTTAATGCTTTTTATTGAGAAACAAAAATTAATGATGAAAAAGTTATTTTTATGAAACCCCAAACTTATATGAATTTAAGTGGGAGTGCCGTATTAGCTATTAAGCAATTTTATAAAATAAATTTAGAAGATATTATTATTATTCATGATGATAAGGATATTGAATTTGGGGCGTTAAAAATAAAAACGGGTGGTTCAAGTGCTGGTCAAAATGGAATTAAGGACTTAATCAATAAATTAGGGAGTGAAAATTTCAAACGGATTCGGATCGGAATTGGTCGTGACCAGCAAATTGACTTAAAAGATTGGGTTTTGGGAAAGTTTACTAAACAGCAACTAGCAACTATTAATGATGATATTTTGGTGCGAATTGAAGAAATCTTCATTCATTATTTATTAAAACAAGAAAGTTTTAATAAGATAATGAGTTTATATAATGCAAAATAATAATGAAACAATATAGTTTTAAAAGTAATAATCCCAAACTTTATTTAATTGCCACTCCAATTGGAAATTTACAAGAATTTAGTCCCCGCGCCATAGCAATCCTTCAAAACGAAGTCGGGAAAATTTATTGTGAGGATACCCGTAATACCATTAAACTGCTTAACCATTTTAATATTAAAAAGAAACTAATATCCTTAAATAAGGATAATGAAAAAACCAGATATCAAGAGTTACTTCATAGTATTGATCAGCGAGAATCAATTGCTTTAGTTAGTGACGCAGGATATCCATTGATTAGTGATCCAGGGTATTATTTTGTTAACCATTTAATGTACGAGCTAAACTATGATATTGTTCCAGTTAATGGATCAAGTGCTTTTTTAAGTGCGTTAATTAGTTCCGGTCTTGATCCTCGTCATTTTTTATTTTATGGTTTTTTAAGTCACCAGAAAAATAAAAAACAGGGAGAACTAGAAAGTTTACAACAGGTGCCATACCCAATTATTTTTTATGAATCACCTCACCGGTTAATTGAAACATTACAATTATTACTAACAATATTTAATGATCGGCAAGTTTGTGTGGCCAAAGAAATAACAAAAATTCATGAACAGTTTTATCGTGGCAAAATTAGTGATATTATAGAAGAAATTATGAAAGATGATAATTATCAATTTGGCGAATATACGATTGTAATTGCGGGGAATATTGAAAATTTAGCTGAGGTTTCACTTAGTGATGACCAATTAATTTCTGAAGTTAGTACTTTAATTAAAGAACAAAATTATAAAGCAAAGCAGGCAATTGATATTGTGGCAAATAAATACCACATTAGTAAAAATATTTTATATAATAAATATCATAAGAAAGACTAGCAGATTATTAAAGGGGTAGATTATGAAAAGACAAAATATTAAGATTGCAAAATTAATATTTTATCTAGCAATTATTGGGCTAGTTTTATTTTCATTATCCTTATCTTTTTGGTACACGTTACTCCATTATAAATTAAATTGAATTAACTTTGCTTTTTACACTTTTTCATGATGAAGTGTTCAAACTAGTTTAATTTTATTACTGTTTGCGCTAGGTGGGGTAATTAATATTTTTTGGCCAAAATATTTACAATTTATTAATAATGATAATTTTAAATTATTCTTAGTTTTTATCTCCGTGGTAACTTCAATCTTTTTTACCATTGGGATCTTTGTCAGTTTAGCAACTAATACTAAATTTACTCCTAATAATGATGGACAAGCAATTTACTGAATATCAACCGCCATTGGCCATTGAATTTTACCCATCGCTATTATTGTTTATTTTTTTGTTACTTCAGAAGTTAAGGAAATTAATCTTAAAAGATTTTATTTAAAAGACTTGCACAAGTTCTATTATTTCCCAATTGTTTATACAATTTATATTGGAGTTCGGGAAGTTGTTTTATTAGTCCTGCCAGTTGATGAAAAATTATTTAATTATGCCAGCGGGGTAGGCAATTATTATGCCCCATATTTTTTCCAAGATTTTCGTCAGACTGCTTATTATATTTTATATTTAATTGTGTTGGTAATTCTTATTTTCTTGATTTTAACAATTTTAATTTTAATTAATAATATTCGTTATTATAGAAGAAAAAACCAGTTGTTAAAAGAAGAATAATTTTACTTTTTCTTAATATTTATGTAATTAAAGAGTATAATAAATAAGTGTAGGCGAAATATTAAAACTGAATATAATTAGAGTATTTAAAATACCAAAATTTATTCGCGAGGATAATTTTGGTATTTTTAATTAAAACAGCGAATAATAATTAATATTTAGAAATGAAAAACTAATTAGGTTAATTAATATCATATTTTAGTTTTTTAGGATAAAATAATAGTGTTAATATACTAAAAAGAAGGGAAAACCAATATGTCAGAAAATAATTTTTGAAGTAATGTCGAAACTGGAATGAATAACTATTTAACAAAATATTTAAGTTTGTTTAAAGAAAGTTACCAAAAACCAGAAGTATATAAAGATGAAAAAGTGGATGCTTTTTTAAAAGGTTTAGAAGGTAAGGAAGGGTTTGAACAAGTTTTTAATTATGTACGGGTAGAAATTAAGCCCTTATTTGACCAAATCCGTACAAGCTATTTAACGGATAAAAAACCAGAAGAAATTGAACAAAATAAAATTAATACTTTAATTGAAGTAAGTAAACTATTCAATGCTATTATTCCGTTGCCACGATTTTTAAATGATTTTATGGTTAGTGCTAAGGAATCATCTCCGGTTGATTTAAATAAATTATTTGTTAATATGATGAAATTAGAAGTTAATGAATTAACAAAAATTTATGATGAAGAAATTAAAGGAATGGACCCGGTAATTGATAATTGTGTTGCTGATTTAAATAAATCAGAGGATGCTTTAGAAATTTGAAATTTCATTAATCAATTTGGGTTATTCTTACAACGTGATATGGCCCTAACTGAATATAACCAAAGTGAAGAAGACAAAAAATTTGATGAACAACTTAAAAATATTGATAAAATTGAACAAGACTTTAAAGATGGAAAAATTCAATTACCAGAATTTAATAAAGAACGCTTAGTAGAAGAAGTCAATAAATATCATAGTTTTGTAACGGAAATGACTCCGGAAACTCGCAAAGAAGTAGCTGACAAGGCAATTAATTACCGTAATAAAGTTTTACCACTAGTTCAAATTGTTCAATGCTTGCATGATTTATTAATTAATATTTTAACAGCAACCAATATTATCAATACCGATAAACAATAACTAAAATTTTAAAATAATAACTTTGTTATCTTGAAATATTTTAAATTCAAGATATAATAGAAGTATGGAGTTAGATATAAATCTACTCTTGGCAAAAACGGGTATGCCCGTTTTTTTATTTATCAGCAATCAACGCTAATCCTGATTGCATTTTTTTTTTTTTTTTGTTATTATAAAAGTCATATAAAATAAATTGATGTTATGGGGAGTGTTTAATAATTGTGAAAAAATTAATGGCCGTCTTTTTGTTATTTTTTCCTGTCAGTGTAACTGTTACCAATGCGGTAATTGCTGTTAGTTGAAAAGATACCAATGATATTAAATATTTAATTACAAAAGAAACTTTAACTCGTAATTATTTGTGATCATTAACAAGTTTACGGGGTTATGATGATGGATTAATGCCTTCTATTAGAACAAATGTGCTATTAGCACTTAGCCAAAATGCCCCATGAATTGATATCAATACTTTAGATATTCAAGTCTATTATGGTAATATTAATGATAATAATTTTTATAAAGCAACTCCAATTGATTTTTCCGATTTTAAAAATGATGGCTTAATTTTATATTTTACCGTGGGAATTTTTACGAAAGCGGGTAAAAAATATCAGGGTCATCAATTTATTAATTTTGATTTTCGACCAACCTGAACTTTTCCAGCAAAAGACAAAGTTAGTTTAAATAATAATGGTACGCCCATTAATAGTATTGATAGTTTAGTTAAAGCGTGAAATAGTCTTTTACAAAACCAAATTATTATTAATAATTTTAATCAACAATTTCAAACGATGGGAGTCGACATTTCGCTCGGGATGGGGTTACAACCTGGTCAAATGCTAATTAGTGGTGATACAAAAAATTATTTAAAATTAAGTGGCGAAGAAATTAAAGAAGATAATGGCCATATTACAATAACTGATAATTTATTTAGTTATCTCCCGGATAAACTTCGCGCAGCTTTATTTAAAATCCCAACAAATAATTTTCTACTACCCGTTGGTCAAGAAATTAATGTTAAAAGTAAGGATATTAAAGATCACGGTTATGATTATAGTTATTTAGATTACGAGGTTACCCTAGACTCAACTTTACAAGACTTATTAGTTCCAATGCGCAATTATTTAGTAACAATTATTAATAATATTTATCGCAAGGAAATTGACCCTAATACTTTTAGTGTGCAATTTAAAAAGAATAGTTATGCAGACCCCACATTATTAGATTTAACAACTCCAATTAGAGATTTATGAACTTTCACTAGTCCCGAGGGGGATAAAAAACACTGGGTATGAATGGAAATGTTTAATGCAACTGATACCTTGTTAAATATTTCATCAACCCCAGGGTTTCACTTAGCATTTAAGATTTAAGGGAGGGAGCAAATATGGCATTATCATTGCGTAATTTAACAACAACTTTTTTACTAACTACTTTGGTTGGTTCTTTAACTACTTTAACGGTTGCTTGTGCCCGAACATTTACGAACGCTAGTGGTGGAAACCATAGTTATGAGAACCAATATAATTTTCAGTATGGTTGTGAAGATCGCGGACCGGTTCAAGATGATAATGTGTATTTTCACACTTTTTTTGGGGATGCTAAATTTACTTATTCAGTTTATTTAGCTGAATCACAACCGGAATTTTATGGAATTCGTGATAATTTATTTAACTGTCAAAATGATAATCCAACTTTAACAACTTGAAAAAATGAATATACTAATTTACAGTTAATCATTTTAAATAAACTTAGTTTGGATAAATTTAATGATTTATCAGTAAGAGTAATTGACAACGATGATCCTAATATTGAGGTTCAAGCAAATTTTTTAACATTTATTAAAGCGCATAATAATGCTGCTGGCCGTGACAAGGATATTTACCAAGGGACCCAATATATGCCTGATGCCATTGGTCCAAGTAAGTTGTCTACTTTAAGTTTTGATGTGCAGCCCATTTGAGTTAGTATTTATACAAAGAATAATGCTCGTAGTGGTTTTCATAATTTAAAATTAGAATTAAAATTCAATGTTAATGGGCAAAATATTACTTTAACCCGTCCTTTCCAATTGAATGTTAAAAATTATCAGTTAGTAATGGATGATTCTCAACAAGAGCCAAGTGAACGGTTTGGTTTTAGCGCAACTTCTTACCCCTCAAATGCAATGAATTATGTTGAAAAAACAACTAATAATAATTTAACGACAAATAGTTTGAGTTTGACAGCTGATCAAATTGGCCCCCGGCCTATGAACATTCCCTATTATTTAACTGATACTTACCAACCATATTTAATTGAACATTTAAAAACCTTAAAAAGAACCAATAACTTTTATTTATATGGAACTGGTTTTAGTCACCAGTTAATTCAATGAACAGGAAAATTATCAAAAAGCGGTTGAAGTGACCAGCAATATGAAGATTATATTAAAAATAACAATTTTAGTGATGTTATTAAAGATAAGGACTGGACATGAACATTTGATTTCACAGGGTTAGATGCCTATTTAAAACTAGCAGCTAAATTAGGATATCGACAATTTCTTTTTACAACAATGGATACTGGAAATTTTAGTTTTTGGTATTTAAAAGGAGCAAGTGCTACGCAAGGACCCCAACGTGATTTTAAAGTTTCGCTAGTTAATGCGGGTAATGGGATGCTGGGGAGTGATTTTAATAATTATCTGGAATTTTTACATAGTAAACTAATTAAATCCTTATCGGAATATTGGCACCAAGCTTCCCAAAAACCAGAATACAAAACTCCTGATGGTAAAACAATAACTCTTTATGATTCATTTGATGAGTTGGCCGATAAGACAAATGAACTAACAATGAAAAATGTTAATGACAATGATCAGTATCGTCTAATTAAGTCAAATGTTTTTGCCGGATGAAGATTTAAATATGATCCGTTTAACGAAAAAGAAATTCAGGAAATCTTTTTGAACAAGTACAACCAAATGATTTTACAACAGCGAGAAATTGTTCAAAAATTTAATAATTTAAATATTTATAAATTACGAAGTAATATATTACGTCGCAAATCATTAGGAAATTCAACAATGATTTATAGTTCATGAAATAATTTCCCGGCTTCATATTTACAGTCTGATAATAGTGAACAAGTCTGGGGCCCATTGCTGGCTTATAAAGTAGGGGCAAATGGTTATGTTCGTTGGGCATATGATTTTTATCGTGATGATTATTATAAATTAGGAGAAGTTAGCTCTGAGTTTGAAGCTGGGGATAATTTCTTAGTTTATCCTGGTGATATTAAAGGCCCTCGTTTAAGTGTACGTTTTTTAAACTATTTAGCGGGAGTTCAAGAAGTGCATAAGATGATGCAGTTAATTGAGCTTTATCCGAACAAGCGTTACGACATTAATCGGGCATTAAATGCAATTGGCTTTGCCGGAACCACAACTCGGGATAATAAATATAAATGATACCCCCAAGATTTCACAATTAGTGATGTTAAATTCTTACAACCAGGTTTACACTATCAAAAAACAGTTGGCGAACAAGTTTATGAGTTATTTATGTATATTGATACATTTTAAGGAGGAACCATGAAAAGATTACTTTTAAGTTTAATGTCTTTAAATTTTACATTAACTGCTAGTTTATCAATAATTAGTTGTCAACAAACAACTGTAAAAGCTGATATTTTTGACTTGGCCACGATTAATCCAGAAATTTTAACAAAGCATCATTGAACAATTGACCAGTTATTAGGAGCGAACAATGGAAAGTTTGGTAGTTTACGTGACCATGTGCTAGCGATTATTAGCCAAGAACTACCACAGTTAGACTTATTAAAAATTAAGGCTGATATTTATTATAGTAATCAAACATCAGTTAATCCCCAATTATTAGTTAACTTTAATGATATCAATAACTTAGCACCAATATTTAATTTTACGGTACATTTAACCCCATCGGAATATGGACATTATCAAAATGAAAAATGAATTCATTTTGAAAAAAACATTGATTTTTCAAACTTAGATGTTTTCAAAAATGCAACTTATGTTTATAATGATCATCCTTTAAAGTTTAATGCCACAGAATTATTAACAACTTTTATTAATAACTATAATAGCATTATTACAAGCGAAGCAGCAAATTCGGAAATTAAAACATATTTGGAAAACCAAAATTTAATTAATAATAATTTGGAATTACCAAGGAATTTATTTAAAATTAATTATCAAAACTACCAAGAAAATTTAAGTGATTATCTTACTTTTAAACAAGATAATGCGAATTTAGTTTTTAATCCTGCTGATAAAGTGTTAGTTCAACAAGAATTAGCGGCAAAAGGATTACAATTCCATACTACTAGCTTTTTAACAGGTTGAAAAGTAACAACTGATGGTAGTGATTTTAATACAAATGATTGACGCTATATTGACTGAAAACCGTTACCAAAAACTTATGATAAAAGTACGTTAGTTCAAGATGTAATTGAAGATACAAGAACTTATTTAACTGCACATATTGCATATGTACACAATTCTCATTTCTTAACTAACCAAGATATTGAAATTGTTATTAAAAAAAGTTACCAACCAAATGCTGATGATGCATGACCATTAACAACCCCATTAGTTAATTTGTGAAAAACCGCCGACCATGGGAATTTAAATTATGCTTATGTTTGAATTAGCAAAAGTAATAATAGTTTATTAACAGTGGACAACAGTAAAAGTGTAGCTGGAACCCATATTACTTTTAAAATAAGTTAGAAAAGAGGAAAAACCAAATGGTGAGAGAATTAGAAGTATTTAAATATTTTATTGGTACAAACCTTTGTTTGATATTTTTTAGCACTGCAGTGGTGGCAATGTTTTATTGAAAAAATTTTCAAATTAGTAGAAAAGCACCCACTATTTTAAAAAGTAAGTTTTATTATGTGATTTATTTTTCATTGCCAATAATAATCATCTTGCCAATAGTCGAAATTATCTTATTATTTACAACTTCTAATTTCTATTTTATTAGTAACCCACCATTAACTTGATCATACTCATCGCGCTTTATTTGTCATTTATTATTGACAATTATTAGTGGTTTATTATTCTGTGGTTTTTGTGGTATTTGATATTTTAACCGCTGAAAATTAATGTTATATTTTACTAATGATACCTTGGGGAATTTTTTTGATCAAATTGATCGGGTTAGTTTAAATGCTAATGTAATAAAATATCATGAGGAATTGATTTTTAAATTTAATAACCAGTTTATTCAATATCACCAAAATAATCCTTTTTCAAGTTCTTTGCTAAAAATTTTAAATTTAACTATTACTCTTGAGCAAGATCCTATTGTTTTACATAAAGTTAATTTTTTAAGAATTAACAAATACTCATTTGCAAAAATTAATTCTCAAAAAAATGATGTTAATTTTATTACGAAAGTTTATGCCGCTTTAATGTGAAAGCAACTAATAAATTGAATCATCTTATTTTTTAGTTTTATTAATCTGCTGCTAATAATTTTTATTTTTGTAGCTGGAATTGTACAGTGGTCGCCCAAATTATGAGACTTTTATCATTATTCTCAGCAAAAGTATGTTTTAGTTAGAAATAATATTATTTATATTTTTGCTGTAATTATTGTTAGTTTTAATTTTTTAGTTTTAACCGGATTAGGAATTAAACTATTTATTAATATTTATAGTCAGAATTGAAAAAATTTGCTTTTTAATATTACTAAAATAATTTATAGTGTCATTATTATTAGTTTAAGTCTTTATTTTTTAACAAGTTTAATTAATTTTGTTGATTATTTTAATGCTAAAATAAGTAATTCTAATGTGGTTGCTCCAATTAATGTAAATGATTTGTTAATTTGATTAAACCAAGATTATATCAAAGGTATGGGGATTATCATTTTATTGCAAATTATTTTCACAAGTTATATTATTGGAAATTTAACATATGAATTAATAATTAATTTTCAGGCCCAACAAATTGCAAAGAAATTACTGATTAATCATCACTATTGAGGATTTTTGTCTAAAGTTAAGAAGAGTTAATTATTAACAATTAGGCTTGTCCAAAAAAAATGGGGATCAAAGCAAATAAAATTTAAATTTTTATGATAAAATATATATGTAGTATATGGTCAAAATAGTATAAAAGTTAGGGTGAAAAAAATGAATCCAATGGGCATGAATAACAATCTTTTTTATTGTTCCCCAAATTGTCAGGGGCATTTTAACGTGGGTGCAAATTATGAGTATTATCATCAATATCCAGTGCCAGGACATTATCAATATCCACAGTACTTGCAACCACAACCTTATTCGCCATTAGTACCATTTCAACAATCAACAATAATACCGCCATTTTGAGGTTCAATAGCGTTAAATAATTTTACTGGTTATCAACCAAACCAGTATCAACAATTTGCTCAGTATCCTAATATGTTACCACCACATAATATTAGTGTAAATAATGAAAGAATGTATGCACCGGTTCCAGAACCTTATCAACCAAAGATGAAATCTTATAATGCAAAAGATGAATATGACTGGGCAGTTCATATTTCAGAAATTTTAGATGAGTTTGTTAATCGAAATCGTCCTAAAAATAGATTTAATACGGAACATGACTCGTATGATAAATTAATAACAACTTTAAACAATTCAATTAACAACCTAAATAATGCGGTGAAACATAATGAAGAATTAATTAAAGCAGCTAATTTATCAGAACCATTGCCTTCAATTAATAGTTTACCAACAGATGATGTTATGAAGGAGCAAGCTTTAGCAGCTGAAGTTTCATCGGTACCAACAACAAGTGAAAACTTAACTGATGCAGTCATTCCTTTAGTAACACCAAAAATAATGGAAACTCCGTTGGAAAATGAGGATGATCATTTATTTTTTGACCCTAGTGTTATTGATGATCTTGATGACCACGAGTTTGCAAATATACCAGATGATGAATTAAAAGAAGACATCCAAGAATTTACTAAAATTGAAGAAATGCCTGAAGTAGAGATTTTAGATAATAAGCATAGTTATCAACAAAGTTATAATGATGAAGATTACTACCAAGAAAATACAAATTTAAATGATGACTTAGTAGGAATCTTAGAATCGGCTCACACAGAAGAGAGTGTTGAAAATACTATTCCTCTTGCCACAACTTATAAGAATATTAGTTTAAAAACGCCAACGGGAAAAGTTAGTGCCCAAGAAGTTTATGAATATATGTTTGATGAATATGGACATAATAAAGTTGGTCAATTTGATGTAATGGAGAAATTTGGACTAACTGATAAACAATATATAAAATTATTAAATAATTTTTATGATATTGATGGACCGACACAAAAAATCAAACAACCAAAATTAAACCAACCACGAAAAATTAACAAAAAAGCATTGCTAATATCCTTAGCAGTGATCTTAACACTTGTTGTTTTAGTTGCAATTTTAATTGTTCTATATTTTGAAGTACCAGTGGTGCATGATAAATTGCAAATTGCAATTGATAAAATTAATAGTGGATGAAATCAAATGATTATGTCAATTAAAAACAAACTATAAATAAATATTTATAGTTTGTTTTTTTAAAATCTATGTATAATAGAGTATGTAGATTATTTTGAGTTTTAAAGGAGTGTATAAAAATGGCAGGGACCTTAGTTATTCTGGAATCACCTACGAAAACAAAAGCCGTTGCAAAATATTTAGGAGAAGGTTATACTGTTTTATCTTCAGAAGGCCATATTCGAAATTTATCGACCAAAGGAGAATTTGGGCTCGGAGTTGATATTATAACTTTTGAACCAACTTATAAAATTGAACGGGGGAAAAAAGAAAAAGTTAAAGAATTAAAAACAGCAGCTAAATCAGCGGATTTAGTTATTCTGGCGACCGACCCGGATCGGGAAGGAGAAGCAATTGCTTACCACTTAAATGAAGTTTTGGCTTGTAAAGATAAATCACGCCGAGTGCGGTTTAATGAAATTACAAAAGATGCTGTTTTAGAAGCTTTTCAATACCAAACGGATATTGATATGAACTTAGTTAAATCCCAAGAAGCACGACGTATTTTAGATCGTTTTATTGGGTTTCGGTTAAGTAAACTATTACAGAAAAAGATTAAATCAAAATCAGCTGGGCGGGTACAATCAGTAGCCTTAAAATTAATTGTGGAACGCGAAAAAGAATATCAAAATTTTGTTCCCCAAGAATACTGAACTGTTGAGGGGCTATATAAAAAAGCCGTTGTTAAATTAGTTAAATATCAAAATGAAAAAATTGAGCTTAACAATGAAGCAGAAGTTTTAAAAATAAAAGCTGCTCTCCAAAAAGACTACGAAGTTGTGGATATTAAGGAAAGTGAACGCCAACGAAAATCTCCTAATCCCCACACGACCTCAACAATGCTTCAAGAAGCAAGTAGTAAGCTGGGATTCCCATCAAACAAAACTTCAATGATTGCCCAACAATTATATGAAGGAATTAAGGTTAAAGATGATTTGGCTGGATTTATTACATATCCGCGGACAGATTCAATTCGGTTAAGTGAAAAATTTGTACAAGATGCTTTTGACTATATTACTATTAACTATGGGAAAGAATATCTAGGGGAGGTTAAACAACCATCACGGAAAAAGAAAAATGTCCAAGATGCCCATGAAGCAATTCGCCCCACAGATTTAACGATGACACCAGACCTAGCAAAAGAGTACCTTTCACGTGATCAATGACGGTTATATAAAATAATTTATCAACGCGCATTGGCTAGTTTAATGGCAAGTGCAAAATTATTAGGAACAACAATTAGCTTATTAAATAATGATTATGAATTTAGAATTACTGGTAGTGTTGTGATCTTTGAGGGATTTTTAAAGGCAGTGTCCTTAGATGATGATGAAGATCTTGCTAAATTACCAAAATTAAAAATTGGCCAGTTCATTAATTTAAATGAATTATATGGGATTCGTCATTTTACCAAACCACCAAGCCGTTATTCAGAAGCCCGGTTAATTAAAACTTTAGAAGAAATCGGGGTTGGGCGTCCTTCAACATATGCTCCTATTATGAAAACGTTACGTGATCGTGGTTATATTATGATTGAAAATAAAGCAATTAAAGCCACTGAACAGGGGATCTTAACAAGTGATAAATTACAAGAATATTTTAATGATATTATTAATGAATCATATACTTCTTCAATTGAAGAAACTTTAGATGTTATTTCAAAAGGGGAAAGTGAACCCAAACCGTTATTAAAAGAATTTTGAGAACGGTTTGAACCACGGATTGAAAATGCTATGAATTTAATGGAAGAAATTCCAGTCGAAAAAGCAGGGATTATTTGTCCAGAATGTGGAAATGACTTAGTTTATCGTTATGGAAAATATGGGAAATTCATTGCTTGTTCTGGGTTTCCAAAATGCCGCTATATTCACCAGACGGGGCCAAAGTTTGGAACTTGTCCAAAGTGCGGCATTGGCGAAATTATTTTAAAATTTAACAAACGTAATCAACGTTTTAAGGCATGTACTAATTATCCGGACTGTGATTACACGGATTCTTATAAAGAAGAGAAACCAGATGACAATGGTGGGGACAATGTTGAAGAAAAAAATGAGTTATATCGCATTAATTTTCTAAATTAGATAATTTTAGCAAAATTTAGAAAATAATTTTACAATTTTGATATTTCTGACTGGGAATTTATATAAAAAATTGTAATAATTAAAAAATAATTTTCCTAAATATAAATGTATAATGAGACAATAGAAAGGGGAATATAACACTATGTATAGTAAAGGACAAGTAGTTACAGTTAAAATTACTAATATTACACCTTTTGGAGCATTTTGTGAATTAAAAGATGCTACTGGCTTAATTCATATCTCAGAATTTTCAGACTTCTTTGTCAAAGACATTAAACAATTTGTTAATGTTGGTGACGAAGTTGAAGTTGAGGTATTAGATTTTGATGCTGATAAAAAACAAGTAAAATTAAGTTATAAAAACTGTCGACCAGAATTACTAAAGAAGACAAATAGCCAGATTCAAGAAACTGGCGCTGGTTTTCAACCATTAAAAGAAAAAATTAATTCATTAACTAGCAAATAATAATTAATAATTAATACCTAATTAGTGAGTTTTCATTGAAAGTTTAAAATTAGGAAGTGAGCGTATCAAATAACAATGATTAAAACAGATTTAACAAATGCAATATCAGAATTAGATTTTAATAAATATAACCAACAAATAGCTGCGATTCATCAAATGATCCATAATAAGACAGGTATGGGTCATGAGTTTTTAGGATGAGTTGAATGACCACTTAATTACGATAAAGCAGAGTTAGCAAAAATGAAAGCAGTAGCAAGTGAACTTACGAAAGAAATTGATGTTTTGTTAGTTATCGGCATCGGGGGAAGTTATCTTGGTTCACGAGCTGCAATTGAAATGATTAATGGACTGTATTATCAACCACAAGTTGAGATTATATATCTTGGCAATACAATGTCATCGACATATACTCAACAAGTTTTAGATTATGTAAAAAATAAGGAATTTGGAATTTGTGTTATTTCCAAATCTGGAACAACAACAGAACCAGCAATTGCCTTTCGCTTATGTAAAGATTTATTAGAACAAAAGAAGGGTAAAGCAGTTGCCAAAACCAGAATCGTTGCTGTGACAGATAAAGCAAAGGGTGCCTTAAAGGAACTTGCCAACCAAGAAGGCTATCAAACATTTATTATTCCCGATGACATCGGGGGACGATATTCGGTGCTAACACCAGTTGGAATCTTTCCAATGTTAGTCGCTGGAGTGAATGTTGATGAAGTTTTTGCGGGAGCAAAGTTAGCTTACGAAGATACTTTGAGCGCCGATTTAACTAACCAGGCATATCGCTATGCATTAGCACGGTATTTATTAAATACTCGTGACCACTACCAAAGCGAAATGTTAGTTAGTTATGAATTACAATTCCAAATGCTGAATGAATGGTGAAAACAACTGTTTGGAGAATCAGAAGGTAAAGATGGAAAGGGGTTATTACCAACTTCATGTATCTTTTCTACTGATTTACATTCCTTAGGACAATTCATTCAGGAAGGTACTAAAAATATTATTTTTGAAACAGTGATCAAAATTAATAAACCAAATGGTGATTTAGTACTAACAGCTGACCAAGAAAATTTAGATGGTTTAAATTACTTAGCTGGTAAAACATTACATAGTGTAAATACCATTGCCATGGCCGGGGTTGTTGATGCCCACCATCAGAGTGGTAATGTCCCAAATATCATTTTAGAATTTGCGACAATGGATGCGAAAATGTTTGGTTACTTATCATATTGATTTATGAAAGCGTGTGCAATGTCAGCGTATTTATTAAAAATTAATCCGTTTAATCAACCAGGAGTTGAAATATATAAAACTAATATGTTTAAATTACTGGGCAAACCAGGGAAAGAACATAATTAAAAAAGTAGTTTTGAAAACTACTTTTTTAATTGGTTAATTTGTTTTAATAAGGTTGAAGAAATTTCAGTTAATCCATAATCCGCAATAAAAAAAATTGTTTCGAGATTATTATTTAACTTTTTATTTGCAAATGCTAATTCCATTTCGTATTTCAAATCATTATTATTTCGTAACCCCCGAATAATATAATTTGCTCCTAATTCTTTGGCAAACTCACTTGTTAGACGGTTATCATTTGTTAAAACTTCAATCATTGGATTAATATCAGCACAAATAGCTTTAACAATTTTAGTTCGTTCAAAAATATCACCTTGTTCTTTTTTATCTAAATTAATTGAAACAATAACATATAACTTTTCAAATAACAAACTTGCCTTTTTAATAATATTAATATGTCCTTCATGAATTGGATCAAAACTACCTGGGAAGATTGCTTTCATCGTAACACCCCTGTTCTATGTTTTATTTTATCGCATTTTTTAAAAATATAAAATTAAGTTAAATATATTTTCAAAATTTTATTTGTTATTGTATAATGTTTAAGATTATAGTTATATGGTTTCTTATCACAATTAATAGTAGACAATTTTTTAATTTAGAATGTTAATTAAAAAACTTCAGAAAGGAAGACGATTTATGTCAAAAATTAGTTTTTTTGCCCTTGGGGGGCTAGATGAGCGCGGGAAGAATTTATACTGCGTGGAAGTTGATCAAGATATTTTTGTTTTTGATGCGGGGACAAAAAACCCGGAACGGGGAATTTTAGGAATTGATGTTGTGATTTCTAATTTTGATTATTTAAAAGAAAATCGCAATCGTATTAAAGGGATTTTTATTACTAAACCTTCCGATGAATGTTCAGAAGCAGTGACATATATTTTAAAAGAAGTTGCAATTCCAGTTTATGGAAGTAAACTGACTGCTCATATTTTAAATTTTCACCTACAACGTTTTAAAGTACGGGGAAAAGAAGAACTATTTAAAGTTGTTAACCCCCGCGATGTTATTGAATTCGGACCTTGCAAAGTAGAAGTTATTGCAACGACAACAAACATGCCAAATAGTTATGGTTATGCTTTGCATACTCCCAATGGGGTAATTATTTATACCGGGGATTATATGTTTGATGCAAAAGCTGACCCTGATTTTGCGATGGATATGCAACATTTAACTGACATTGCTACCCATAATAAAGTATTATTATTTTTATCAGAAGCTTCATCAGCCTCACGAATGGATTATACGGCGCCAAACCATAAAATTAAAAGTTATATTGAAAGAGCAGTTAAAGAAGCACAGGGTCGCTTAATTTTAGCTTGTTTTGATCAGGACTTACATAAAATAAATGAATTATTTGATTTAGTGCGGGAAAACAATATTAATGTTGGAATTTATGGTCAAACTTTATTAGAGGCTTTAAAAGTAATTAATGCCAATAACCAAATGAACTTAGAAGGAATTAATCTTAAAACTTTACATGATGTTGTTGATGATGAAAAATCATTAATCATAGTAACAGGAAGTGGTGAACGTTTATATAGTCGGTTAATTAAAATCGCTAGTGGGAATGATGACATTTTGGATATCAAAGAAACCGATACCATTATTTTAGCAACCCCACCCAACCCGGGGAGTGAACTAAACCATGCGAATGTGTTAGATGAGCTAGCCCGTACGGTGGCGAAAACAATTGCCTTATCAGATCGTAAAATTTGAACAATGACCGCTAGTTACGAAGATATTAAATTAATGACTTCGATTTTAAAACCACAATATTTTATTCCGGTTAAAGGGTTATATAAAGACTTTGTCAAAGCAAAACAAGCTGCTAACGAAGCCGGGGTGCCAGTTGAAAACATTTTCTTATGTGATAATGGCGAAAGTGTCAACTTTACAAACGGTGAATTTGATAAAGTAATTGGCAAAGTTAAAACTTCTGACTTATATGTTGATGGAATTGGTGTTGGTGACATTGGCGCTGTGGTATTAAATGAACGAAAACAATTGGCAACCGATGGGGTTGTTATTATTGGAGTTTCAATTGATGCAAAAACAAAAGCCATTACTTCCCTAATTGATACCCAAATGCGGGGGGTAATTTATATTCAAGAAAATAATGATATTTTTAAAAAAATGCAAAAAGTAATTACCGATATTATTGAAAAACACCATAAAAAAGCGATTGCTGGAGAAATGTATGATGTGAATGAAGTTAAAAATGAAATTCGTAGTACCGTGTTATCATTTGTTAAATTGGAAACTGGGAAAACCCCAATTATTTTAGCAATTGTAAATGAAATCTAAAATTTAGGATATCTTTTTAGTTTATGATATATTTATAGTATAAATATTAATATAATAATTTTTTGGTATGGTCATATCTATTATTAATTAATATTTCAAGGGGGCAATTTAATATGAGACGAAATTCTTATGATGATCATCCATTAAATGATCAAAATGAGACGACTGCCATCATTAAAATTGAGAAAAAACAACGCCGAAATGATTCAATCGGGTGAATTATTGGATCATTATTGCTAATTTTCTTTACCATTATTGCGGTTGGTCGAATTACTTTAATTGGACAGTTTATTGATGATGTTATTTTTACTTTTCCCTTTGGATGGTTTAAATACATTGTTTATTTGTTGTGCTTAATATTAGGAATTACTATTTTTATTGGGGTTAAAATAAAGTTAAAAAAACGGGTTCGTTATATGATCCTTGTTTTTGCAATTTTAGTCTGTTGAATGGTAAGCAATGTGTTATTAATTGTGCAATTTGCGCATCATGAAATTAAATATTTTGACCAAGATAATTTTGTTAATATTATGAGTAACTATATTAACCACTGACAAAAAGCATCCATTTTTAATTCTCATCCTCGTAACCCCGTTACTTTTGTGGGCTTTAATGGTGATTGAATTACATTATATGCCGGTGGCGGAATTATTGGAAACTTTATTGCCGCAATTTTTTCTTATTTAACAATTTTTGGTTCATTAGCATTAGCATTATGTTTTACAATGCTATGGTTTAGCTGTATTTTTACTGGTTCGCCAATCGGGATGTTCCGTTCAAAAAATCGACAAAATAGCCATGGGATTCGGGTAGTTAAATTAACGTCTAATAAAAATCGCAAAGCCAATAAAAAAGTCTTGCAAACTAGTATTTATCAATCAATTAATATTCCTGACGATGAAATCTTTTCACCCCGTCAAGTTATGCACACAACCGAATCTTCGGATATTACAATTCAAATGCCTTCCTTTACTGCTGCTCATGATCAACGGTTGATTGAAGATTTAATTGCCGATGATTATCATCAAACTCGAAATAATAAAGATAAAAAGCAAAATTATGTTAATTTTAATGAGCCATCAAATCGCTCCCAACCACCGCGTAAACCTGTTTATATTCCTAGCGAGCATGAATATATTCGTCCCCGCCATCGTCGAGAAGAAAACAACAAATTAAATGACGCCCCATTTTATTCATCAGCATATGGTAATAATGTTGATTTGTCAAAAGCACGGGAAAAATTAAATTCTGAATCAGCAATTACTCCGTTCGGAAAATTATCTAATAACTCAACAATGAAGACAAGTGAACTTCGGCAAACTTCAATTTATGATGAAAATGATCAAACCCAAGAATTTAATATTCCGCCTGTTAATACTCCAGTCAAGAATGAACCTGGATTTTATGATGATTTACCAGAGTTAACTCCGGAACCACAGCAACCCCCAAAAAGTTATGTTTCACAAACTGATCAAATTTTAGAAGCGCATAATAAAGCAATTAATCGTCAGTTAAATCGCCATAATCCTAATTATTCTGAATCCCCACAACCAATTTCACAACCACGAAATGTTGAAATTAATAAAAATGCGGCAGTTAATCCTAAAAAATTAACAATTAATGAAAGTTATGAATTACCAAAATTAAGTTTATTAAATGAAAAAGTAGTTAACCATCAAAATAATGAAATTAATAAACAAGCGGCCCAAAATAAAGCGTTAAAAATTAATGAAGTTTTTCAGCAGTTTAATGTTGCAGCGAGTGTCCAAGGAATTAACATTGGTCCAACGATTACTAAGTTTGAAATCCATATGCAGCCAGGGGTAAAAGTTAATAAAATTACTAGTTTAGAAAATGATTTAAAATATGCTTTAGCAACCCAAAATGTGCGGATTGAAGCTCCAATTCAAGGAAAATCTGCGGTCGGAATTGAAATTGCTAACCAAATTAGTAATAAGGTAACCTTACGGGAAATTATGGAAAAAACTCCATTAGAAAAACAGAATAATAAATTATTAGTTGCGATAGGCCGTAGTGTAAATGGTGAAATTATTTTTATTGAATTAGATAAGATGCCCCATTTATTAGTTGCCGGGTCAACGGGAAGCGGGAAGTCAGTATCAATTAACACAATTTTATCTTCTTTACTATTGCGAACAAAACCTCATGAAGTTAAGCTATTATTAATTGACCCAAAACAGGTTGAATTAGCAGTTTACAATAATTTACCACATTTACTAGCTCCAGTAATCTCGGATACAAAATTAGCAAATGGGGCGTTAAAAAAAGTTATTGGGGAAATGGAACGTAGGTATAGTATTTTATCGGAAAAAGGTGTTCGTAATATTGAAACTTATAATGCGAAAGTTAAAACAGAAGATAAGTTACCATACATTGTTGTTGTTATTGACGAACTTGCTGATTTAATGATGACAGCGGGAAAAGACATTGAAGATTCTATTATGCGGATTACCCAGTTAGCTCGTGCAGCAGGAATTCATATGATTATTGCCACTCAGCGTCCATCAACTGATGTTATTACCGGAGTTATTAAAACTAATATTCCATCCCGAATTGCGTTTGCGGTAGCTTCCTCAATTGATTCCCGAACTATTTTAGATCAAACCGGAGCCGAAAAACTAATTGGGTATGGAGATATGTTGTATGCTCCTGCAGGGCAAAATATTCCGACTCGTGCCCAAGGAGCTTATATTTCCGATGAAGAAATTGAACGGTTAGTTCAGTATTGTCGTAGTCAACAAGAACCAGAATATGAAGAGGAATTTTTAAATATTGACCAACCAGGGGGCAAAGAACCAGGTGATCAAAATGATTTAGACCCCTTATATCATGAAATTAAACGGTTTGTGATTCTGAACCAAAAAGCGTCAACTTCACTAATTCAACGAAAATTCTCGATTGGATATAACCGGGCAAGTCGGCTAATTGATTTATTAGAAGATAATGGCGTTATTGGACCTCAAAATGGTGCAAAGCCCCGAGAAGTTTATATCCAAAATCTTGATTTAGAAGATAATGAATGATAGAGAAAATCCTTAATTAAATTAAGGATTTTTTTGTTGATAATTATTTTTGTGGTTACTAGTTTTAATTTAAAAAATATTTAACCTTTTTTTAAAAATATGTTACAATTATGTGACCTAACTATGAAACAAAGGAGGTATTTTGATGCGCAAGGAAGTTACAACCAATAGTCTAGTAACTATTGATAATGCTTTAGTTTGTAAATATTGTCAAAATAATATTGAAAATATTAAAGTTTTTCTTCGAACAAGAATATTTCCCAATTTATGGAATGAAGAGCTGCTATTATTACCGCTTGCCCAGGGGGCAAAGTTTTGTCAAGAACAACCATCCACAATTAATATTGCAATCATTAATTGCCATTTTAAGCAATACTATTTAATTTATTCAGAAAGTAAAGAAAAAAATCAACATCATAATGTTAAATTTAATCCAAAGGTGTTAGAAAAAGCTGACCAATGAAATCGTCAAGATCATAATGTACAAATGAATCTTGCCAATGCCAAGATTCCACCTGCAAAATTTTACTCAGCGTTACAAATTAAACCTAATTTAATTAAAACAGTAGTAAAAACCAAGAAAAAATTTAAGGCAACTCTTATCTTTACAATGATATTTTTATTAGTTGTCGGGTTATCGTTAGGAGCATGGCAAGGAATAAAATTATTTACTAATTCAACTGGGTCTGGTGAAAATAGACCCGTTGTTCCAATTATTAATCCCCGTGATTTAGGTAATTTATCAAAAGACTTAACGGGGGATTATCAAAATTATTATATTAATATTAATGATACCTCGGAAAATAGTTTACGATCAGCTATTAAACAAGTTGTACACTATGACAATAGTTTATTAGATCCTAATTTAATAAGTTTAATAGACCATCCATTAGCAACTTTACAAACAAATAATGTCCTAGACCATTAAAAACAAATAATATTGCAATCGATATTACAGTTCCTACCCAAGCGAGTTTGTTGTGAAATGGGAAAGCCACTATTAATTTAACAGTCCATAATTCTGGCCAAAAAATTAAAACATTTGATAAATCAATTGTTAATGTTAATCAAGTTAATAACCATCAATATGTTTTAACTTCTGATGATATTATTTATGATGCTAATAATGATTGAGAACAAGTTTTAACTTTATCTTCACAAGTAATGCAAATGGATGTTTCTAACATTAATGGTACTCAAGAACTTTATGGTTTTACAAAAGATAATAATTTATTTTTTATTGGGAAAAATAAAAAAGTAATTAGCCGTATTTTTAAACCCAACGGGATGTATTTCACAAAAACAATTAAAAAAACTTTACTAATCCCATTTGATTTAAACAATATTTATTATAAAAGACTTTTCTTTCTTATTTTAACAACTGATGGGTTTTTATATCAATTAGTGTTTTATCCACATTACAATACTTTTCATGTTGTAAAAGAAATTGACAGTTTAACAATAATGCCTGAAGAAGTTAATGATATTTATTATAATCCTTTGTCAAATAGTGTTGATGTTTATTACCAAACTAACTTTATTTCTTTTCCCATTAAATTAGATTTTAATATTGAACGTGATGTTAAGATAGAGCATATTCAGATTTCAAATGATTTTAAATTTGCTAAAATTTTTTATAAGAATGGATTGGAAATCAAAGTAATAAAATCTGCTAAGAGCAATCTTGTGGATGGTTTCATAATTATAGCTAATAAGATTCGACGTGAATTTATATTCCGACTGAATTATGTTGATATTTTAAATATCATCATGGATGATTCTGATAGCAATAAAATTAAATATATTTTAGCCCGTAATTATGATGAAACTTTAAAAAAAGATAACATTCAATTACTTAAAATTAATGATGATATCAGCACCGATAATTTAGGAGATCATTATGAAGTAGTATTAGAAAATTTAACTAATAATTTTTTTGAAGATGCTAACGGTCATTTGTATGTGTTTGGTAAGCAAAATAATGGGTTAACTCCATTATATTCTTCACAAAATGATTGACAGCAACCAATAACTTATTTTAATGAAGAGTTTTTGAACTATCAAGTGCAATTTGCGAAGACAACCCTAGATAACTTTTATCTTTACACAAAAAATAGTGTTTATAAATTTTAGAATAAACTATTAAGGTAATTTTGAATATTATCTGGTAGTTTATTTTATTTTAAAAAAAATATTAAAATAAATTCCTTTATTTATAATTTATATATATAATATGTTTGTAATAAATAATTTATTTAGTTAATTTTTAGATATTAGCAAATATTGCTATATAATTAATTTATAAATTTTGGGGAGAAAATACATATTAAGGTGATCAGTAAAATGGCAAGAAAGAAAAAAAATGTAGATATAACACTGGAAAAATTAAATAATATTTCATTGAAATTAACAGATATTGAATTTCGTTATCGCGAAAATCATCCCAACGCTGTTGATGGGGTTAGTTTTGAAATTAACCATGGTGAATATGTGACTATTATTGGTCATAATGGTAGTGGGAAGTCAACAATTAGTAAGATCATTATTGGTGTTTTACGTCCTCAAAATGGTAGTGTTGAAATTTTTGGAAATGTGATGACTAATTCAAAAATGAATGGGATTCGAAAATTTTTAGGAATTGTTTTTCAAAATCCAGATAATCAGTTTATTGGTTCAACCGTTCGTGATGATATTGCTTTTGGTTTAGAAAATCGCCGTATTCCCCAACCGGAAATGCAACCAATTATTGAAAGAGTGGCAAAACAAGTTGGAATGCTAGATTTTCTAAACCATGAACCCTTAATGCTATCTGGGGGACAGAAACAGCGTGTGGCGATTGCGTCAGCATTAGCTTTACAACCAGAAATATTAATTTTTGATGAAGCAACTAGTATGTTGGATCCCAAAGGAAAAAAAGAAGTTAAACAAATTATGGTTGATTTAAAAAACACTCGTGAAAAAACGATTATTTCAATTACCCACGATATGGATGAAATTTTAAATGCGGATAAGGTGATTGTGATGAATAAGGGGAAAATGGTTAAGTGTGGGAAACCAGAAGAAATTTTATATGATGAAGATTTCTTACGTTCAATTCATTTAGATGTGCCGTTTGTTTCCAAAATGATTGATTTTTTAAAGGCAGCTGGATTAAGTGTTAAGAACACCTTAAGTTTAGAGGAGTTGGTGGATGAAATATGTCAAAAATAAAAAATAAAAAAAATGATGAAGTTAAAAATTTAGAAAGTAGCGACATTGTTTTTACTAATGTTTCGCATGTTTATGCGCCGAAAACTCCGTATGAATTTAAATCGCTAGAAAATATTAATTTAACTCTTTCGCCGGGGAAAATTATCGCAATTATTGGTTCAACAGGAAGTGGAAAATCAACTTTAATTCAACATATTAATGGATTATTAATTCCAACCACTGGTGAAGTTAATGCGAATGGTTTTATTATTAAAGCTAAGCAAAAGAAAATTAAAAATATTAAACAATTGCGTAAAACCATTGGTTTAGTCTTCCAATTTCCAGAGTATCAATTATTTGAAGAAACCATTGAAAAGGATATTATGTTTGGACCAGTACACTTGGGTGAAAAAAAAGAAGTTGCCCGGGAAAATGCTAAAAAATATTTAGAAATGGTGGGGTTGCCCCTGAGTTATCTTGAACGGTCACCCTTTGACTTATCCGGAGGACAAAAACGAAGAGTAGCTATTGCCGGGATTTTAACAATGGAAGGAAATACTTTAATCTTAGATGAACCAACCGCCGGGTTAGATCCTGAAGGAGAAGAAGATTTTATTGATCTTTTCAATCGCATTAATAAAGAGCAACAAAAGCGTATTATTCTCGTTACCCATAATATGGATCATGTGCTCCAAATTGCTGATGAAGTTATTGCAATGAAAGAAGGAAAAGTTTTAAAAGTCGGAACTCCCTTCGATATTTTCCGCAATAAAGAATTATTAGAGGAATTATTGATTGAACCACCAAAAATTTATAATTTAATTTATAAACTACAAGAAAAAGGCTTAGATTTAACTAACCACGATATTCGTAACATGGCACAATTAGCCGCAGAAATTGTTAAAATGAAAAAGAAATAAGAAAGGTTGTGTAAACAATGAGATTATCATTTGGGCGTTATATTGCTTATAATTCTCCGATTCATCGAATTGATCCTCGTGTTAAATTATTCATGTTAATTGCATTGATGGCTTCAATCTTTTTTTCAACTGGTTTTAGTGGCTATGTGTTATTAGGTTGTACAGTGTTAACAATTTTCTTTATGGCTCATTTACGAGCACGAATGCTTTTTTCCTTATTAAAACCAATTTTATTTATGTTTACGGTGTTACTAATTATTAACTGTTTTTTAATTACTAATGGCTATATTGGTTGACACTGAGGAGGAAAAGCAGAAGCGTTAGGACCATCAGCCCCTGGGGGAAAAGCATGATTTTGCTTTTCTGAAAAAGCTGTGTTTAATGCTTTGTATATGGCCTGCCGGATTTATTTGATGATTATGATTACAACAATCTTAACTGCCACAACCCAGCCTTTAGACTTAACATTAGCTTTAGAAGACTTACTAAGCCCATTAAAATTAGTAAAGTTTCCAGTTCATATTTTATCAACAATTATTTCAATTGCTCTAAGAATGATTCCGACGTTAATTGAAGAAGCCGGGCGAATTATGAAGGCCCAAGCTTCGCGGGGAGTTGATTTTAAGAATGGTCATTTTAAAGATAAAATTAAATCTACCACATCTTTAATTATTCCATTATTAGTGTCAGCTTTCCAAAAGGCGGAAGATTTAGCTTATGCGATGGATGCGCGTGGTTATGATCCGCATGCAAAACGTACGCGCTATCGCCATTACCATATTAATTTTACCGATATTATTATCTTTATTTTTGTAGCTGGAATTGCTAGTGTTGTTATTGCCCAGTGAGCAACCATGGGCACAAGCGAAACATTCTATAATGTTTGGCATTGAGAAGGTAGCGGCTGAGTTTTTGGCAAAATTAAAACCGGATTTATTCCCCTACGGATTCCGCACATTGATGATTTTGTAATGGGTTGATAAGAATGTATTTACTATTAACTTTACAATATGATGGTTATGATTATCATGGCTGAGTAAAACAAAAAAATGCTAAGACAATTCAGGGTGAATTAGAAAAGGCATTTTTTCGTGTTTCTCACCAACAATTATGGATGCTAGGATCAAGTAAAACCGATCAACAAGTTCATGCCTGAGATCAAAAGGTTTTAGTTAAACTGTCGTTTATTCCTAAGGATGTCGGGTTTTTTATCAAAACTGTTAGTGCTTCATTACCATTAGATATTAATATTAAAGATTATGAAATCCGGGATGAAAATTTTGGAGTGCGCAATGTTTTAGAAAAAGAATATGTTTATACAATTAATGATGGGGCGGTTGATATTTTTAATTGCCGTTATGAATTAAAATATCCAAGATCCTTAGATGTTAACAAATTAAATCAAATTGCCCAAGTTTTTGTAGGAACCCATGATTTTTTTAATTTTTCGGGAGTTAAAAAATGAGAAAGTATTAATACTATCCGAACAATTAATAAAATTTGGGTTGAACGCAATGGTCATCATAAAATTTTAATCCATGTTCAAGCCAAGGCATTTATTCGTTACCAAATTCGGATGATGGTTCAAAATATTTTAGCGTGCTATGAAGGCAAAATTAGTTTAGCGGACATTAAAACGCAGTTAGCAAACCTTCCAGGGAGCAAAAAAACAAGTTTTTGTGCCAAACCCTATGGGTTATGTTTAGTAAAGATTACTTATTAAAAGATAGGGAATTATGATATAATATATACAAATAGAAATTATGGTCATTTTTATCAAAATGTGATGGGGTGCTAAATATTATGAGTATAAATTCAAATTTTTATATTGTTCCGAATGAAGAAGGATTTTTAGTTAAATCAGCAGCAAATGATGAGGTCGCATTATTTCGTTCACGTCGTGATGCTGAAGTTTTTATGTCTAGTTTAGAAACACCACAAAATCCGACTTATGTTCCTTTTCAACAACCGCCAGTGGTCCAACCAGTAATGCCGCCAACTTATCCAATGTACCAACCACCAGTGGCACCAACTTCTTCACCACAAGTATTCTTTATTCAACAGCCAGCCCAACAAACACCAATGATGTATCCATTTTATCCAATGGGGTTTCCGGGGATGTACCCACCTAATGGTTCTTGTGGTAGTTTTTGTGAACATCGGTGCTATGGTCATGATCATGGTGAACATCATCACCACCAATTTTATGGACAACCCGGGGGATATAAAGCCCCAGCAAATAATGCCCCAATGGGCTATGGAAATATGAATAATAATGCAATGGGTTATAATAGCAATAATTCAGCGAGTGGAACAAATTATCAGGGATCACCTAATTATCAGCCCAACATGGCTCAATCTCAACCATCAAATTTGCAACAATATCAAGCGCAAAATCAACAGCAACCGTATATAACTGAAGAATTTGTTAATCCACCAGTGTATGTTGATGAGAATAATTTTAATCCTTACAATAATGAAATGTATGCGCCCCCTGGTTATAGTGAAGGGTTAGGAAACATGGATATGACAGCAATGAACGCCTCAGCAGAATCATATTCTAATGATGAAGTTTATCGTGGTCAAGAGGTTAATAATAGTTCGGAACATAGTATCCCAAATCCTACGACGAATTATCCGCAAGCAGTATCTTCAGAGTTAACAAATGAAAATCTTAATGAGGATAATAACTCACCAGCACAAAGTGAAAATATAACACCAGTAGTAGAAACAACAAATGATCAACCATCTGTTGTGTCAAGTTCGACGCCAGAACAAGTTGAAAATCACAGTTATGTTGAAAATGAAAATGTTCAACAACAAGGTAGTTTAAATAACTTAAATTATGGGAATGAAAATCAGAACCAGGATTATTTAAATGATGATTACACAAATGATTATATTAATTTCTTAGATAATGATTTATTAACTGCTGGGTTATCAAAAAAAGAATTAAAACGGTTAAAAAAAGAAGAAGAACGTCAACAAAAAATACAAACTAAGTTAGCGAAAAAGAATACAAAAAAAGGAAAGTCTGAAAATAACTTTGATATTGAAGACTTAAGTCAAATTGTTGAATAAAAGGTTCCAAGACAATAAATATGGAACCTTTTTCTTTAAAAAAGTGTAGAAAATTATCATTTTTAGTGAAATTAACTTGTTTTTTTAATTAAGATAATGTTATAATAAGTAAGGTTTTCGGGCTATAGCTCAGCTGGTTAGAGTGCACCCCTGATAAGGGTGAGGTCGATGGTTCAAGTCCATTTAGCCCGACCATTTTTTAATGGGCCCGTAGCTCAGCTGGGAGAGCACCTGCCTTGCACGCAGGGGGTCGACGGTTCGATCCCGTTCGGGTCCACCATTTATATGTTATGTTAAAATAAAAAAATGTTTGTAAATAGGAATATTTACTTTTTTTATTTTAAAATAAGATATAATTAATAATGACAAAAAGAAGGTTGGAAATATGTTAGGAAAAGAATATTGCGGGAAAAAGGTAACAGTAGTTAGAATTAATCCGTTAATTGAAAATGAATTTTTACATAAAATTCATCAAATTGGGATTTATCCGCACCAAGAAATTGAAGTTATTAAGTATCAAAATAAAATTTTACATATTAGAGTCAATAATGTTGAATACGCAATTAACATTGACCAGGCAAAGTATATTGAGGTTAGATATGTCGTGTCATAATTCAGCTGTGAAATCCCCTAAGAAAAAAGATAAAAATAATTACTTTTTATTAGTGGGATCACCTAATATTGGTAAATCAACTTTCTTTAATCATTTAACAAATAAAACTACAATTATTGGAAACTTTGACCGAACAACAGTCGCCCCGATGGTTGGTAAAATTAAACAGACAACTGATTTGAAGTTAATGGATTTACCAGGAATTTATAATTTAAATGCCCGTGGTGATGATGATAATGTTGTTTTAAATACTATTTTTAAAACAGATTTTAGTGGTATTTTAAATGTTTTAGGAGCTAATTCGTTTTTACGCGATATGCATTTAACCATTCAATTATTAGAAACCCAAAAACCATTAGTTTTATCAATTAATATGGTTGATGAGTTAAAAAACCAACGAATTTTAAACAATAAGTTAGCAAAAATGTTAACTTGCCCAGTTGTGTTAACGGTAGCGAAAACTAATAAGGGATTAAACAATGTTCAAAAAGAATTAGCATGTCCTTTGAATGCGTTTAAATTAAATTATGGTAATGATATTGAAAGTAAAATTACCCAAATTACCGAAAAATTAACAATTAGCGGAATGTCAAAGCGGTTTTTAGCAATTCAACTATTAGAAAATAACCAAATTGCCATTGATTATTTAAAAAATAACCAGGAAAATTACGAGGAAATTTTAGCATTAACTGCTGAAAATAATAATGCCAACCAGGAAGTTATTTACCAAGTCCGTTTTGATTTTATTAAAAAGTTATACCAAGAAATTTTTGTGTTAGAAAATTCTGTTTTAGCAGTAACCAAAAATAAGATTAAAAATTGGCATGAAAAAGTTGACTATTTATTATTAAAGCGCACCTTTGGGCTCCCAATTTTTGTTTTGCTCCTAGTTGGTTTATACTACATTACCTTTGGTCCCTACACAGGTGGTTTTTTAAATGAAAAATTAGATTATTTATTTAATGATTTGCTATTAACACTCATTAAAGATAAAATGCTAGCCACTAATGCTCATCTTTTCTTAACGGGTCTCATTTGTGATGGGATTTTAGCTGGTCTGTTTGCGGTCCTACCATTTATTCCTTATATTTTGATCTTATTTTTATTTGTTGGATTATTTCAACAAAGTGGTTATTTAGCCCGCGTCTCAGTTTTAACTGACCAGTTACTATCACCCTTTGGGTTATCAGGACGGAGTGTCATTAATTTAATTTCTGGGATGGGATGTAATGTTCCTGCCATTATGATGGCGCGTAGTACAACTAATAAAAAAGAAAAATTTATTTCAATTTTTATTGCGCCCTTTATTTCTTGTTCCGCCCGGGCAACAGTATTTGCCTTTGTCGCATCAATGATTTTTACTAAAAACACATGGTTAGTTGTTTTTATCTTACAAATTTTTAGTGGGTTAACAGCTCTCTTAATTGGGTTATTATTTTCAAAAACAATGTTTCGCAAAAAAGCAAATTTATTTTTAATTGAAGTTCCCAAATGACGAACTCCTGATTTTTTAACAATTATTAAATTAATGTGGCTTGAATTAAAAACCTTTTTAATTCGGGCAGGTAAATTTATTTTATTAGGAAGTATTATTGTATGATTATTTAGTCACTTAGGAATTCACGGTGTTTTAACCGATGAGCAGATTGATCAGTCATTTATTGGCTATGTTGGACGGGGATTAAGTTATTTATTTATGCCTTTGGGATTAAACGACTGGCGAATGGCAACTAGTTTATTGTTAGCCTTTCCAGCGAAAGAACTAGCTATTAGTAATATGACTATTGTCTTTGGTAGTCAAACTGCCATTAGTTCGTTCTTTAATTTAGCCAATGGGATTAGTTTTATGTTATTTTTCTTATTATATATTCCATGTTTATCAACAATGGCGGTAATTAAAAAAGAAACTAACTGAAAAATGTTAGTATCTAACGCCTTATTTTCACTTGCAACAGCCTATATAATTGGTGTAATTGGCTATTGAATCTTCTATCCTTTGATTTAAAAAATAGTAATTAATAATACCATATTTAATAGTAAAAATGCAATTTTTTTGATAAAATTATATAGAAAAAGATATTGATAGGTCAAAGAATTTTGATAGATGGGAAGTAATTATGTCAATTTTTGATAAAAATGAAAATGAGAAGTATGCTTATTTTTTAACGAATTTTAAAGAACTTGTGGCCGATTGAGTTGTGATGGTTGGGGATCCTTATATTAAAACAGCTCTTGATACTGCTTCAATAAAATTATTTGGGATGAATGTTGAAAAAGCAATGAGTTTTTTTGACATTGATTTACATAAAAACCAAAAACTATTAGATATTGGGGCTATTAATGAAGTTTATAGTTTAGATTTGTTAAATGATATTGAACTGGAACACAATAAAAAAACCAAAAAGAAACCAGAAGCTTTAAGTAAGGATGCGATCTATGACATTATTGATGAATTATTTGAAGATGATTCTGATGTGTTAAGATTTTGTGAATATACTTTAAATGTTGTTTTAACAGTTGATGAAGCCGAACAAAAAGCAATCACTGCTATTAATAACTATCGTTCAATTGCTTTTATGAACTATTCAACGAGAATTTTTGAATTAATTGAATGGTTTGGAATTACAGTTAACCAAGTAACAGTAAATGGTCTGAATGTCCATAAGTTTGGTTCGCAAAATAATGCGCCCAGTAACAGCCGTGCCAAAAAACATATAAATAATTTTCGCCATCATCACAAAAAAAATGTTCAGGAAAATGGTGATGACTTAGCACCTAATAAAGAACAAATTTTTACTGAATATTTTTCATACAATGGTAACATTAAAGAAAAGATTGTGCAAATGAAAAAAATCCTGCCCTTACTAAATGAAAAGCGGGAGGAATTAAAAGAATTTAATCCAAAGTTAGAATATGAAATCTTTAATTTTTTAAACCATGCTGAATATCGCCCAGCCATTACGGTTGAAAATAAGGATTATGAAAAAGTTATGGATAAAGTTTTTAAAAAAGCAGTCTTATGTTTATATTTATTGGAAATGGAATAGGATCAATATATTTATATATTGATTTTTTTATTGGCATTTTTACGATATAATCATACTTAGGTGATTATCAATGAAAGTGATCTTAATAAAAGATGTTAAAGGAAAAGGAAAAGTAAATGATGTTATTAATGTTGCGGATGGTTATGCCAAGAATTTTTTAATTAAAGAACATCTAGCAATTCCAGCCACTGAACATAATTTACAAAAATTACAGGAAGTCTTAGCTACTAATAAAGCTGTTGAACAAGCAGAAATTAATGAGCTTCAAAAATTGAAAACTCAGTTAGAAAGTTTAACTTTAAACTTTAAATTAAAAGTCCACGATAATAAAGTTTTTGGTTCGGTTTCATTAACTCAAATTGAGGACCGCTTAGCCAAAGAATATAATATTAAAATTAATAAAAAGAAATTTACTGAAAATCATAATTTAACAAGTATTGGTTTGCACTATTTAAAAATAAAATTACACCATGATATTATTGCAACCTTAAAAGTGATAGTTGACAAAAAGGAGAGCTAACCATGAGTGAATTAGCAAATGAAAATTTACAAAAAATTAATGTCATTAAGGATGCTGAGCAAAATGTTTTAGCTATTGCCGCACACTCGATTGCGGGAGCTGAAGAAATTTTTGCGCTTTTAACGGATGAAGATTTTACCACAATGAATTATAAAGTAATCTTTAAAGCATTATATGAATTATTCGCTAATAAAATTGCCATTGATATTACAACTTTAAGTAATCAAATGTTAAAAGATAATTTGTTAAATAAAATTGGTGGAATTGAATACTTAACTGATTTATTCCAGTCATATACAACTGATGCCAATCTTAATGAATATTTAGATATTATTATTAAAAATACAACCGCCCGAAGATTAAAAGCAGTTATTGATGGTATTAACAAAGAGATTGATTCCCACCAGCCAATTGAAGAAGTGGTTAGCAAAGCTGAAAAAGAAATTTTAGATGTTAAACGCGAACGCAAAGGGAACTTGTTTAAGACTTCTTTTGATGAAGTTGACAAAGTTTTACAAAAAATTGAAATGTTAGAAAACTCTGGTGAAATTTTAACGGGAAGTCCTAGTGGTTTTAAAGATCTTGATAAAATGACATCTGGTTTTCAAAAGGGTGATTTTGTTATTTTAGCGGCTCGTCCTTCGATGGGGAAAACTGCTTTAGCGTTAAATTTTGCTGTTAATTGTGCCCACCAAACAAAAGATGCAGTTGCGATTTTTTCTGTCGAAATGCCAAGTGAACAATTAATTCAACGGATGATTGGAACAATTTCAACTGTTGATTCCACAAAAGTCCGGAATGGAAAAGGGCTAACGGAAGAAGATTGAAAAAAAATTACCAAAGCAGGAGATGCATTAAAAAAAGCAAAATTATTTATTGATGATACGCCAGGTTTAAAAGTAATTGAATTACAATCAAAATTACGAAAACTATGCCGTGAAAACAAAGTTTCGTTAGTTGTAATTGATTATCTCCAATTATTAAGTACTGGTTTGCATTTTGGTGATTCACGTCAACAAGAAGTATCAACCATTTCTCGCCAGTTAAAAGCCCTCGCTCGGGAATTAGAAGTTCCGATTGTTTGTTTATCACAGTTATCTCGTTCAGTTGAAAAACGAGAAGATAAACGACCAATTATGTCGGATTTAAGAGATTCGGGAGCCATTGAACAAGATGCTGATATCATTATGTTTTTATACCGTGAAGAATATTATAGTGCCCATGAAAATTGAAATGAAGATAATAACTTTAATGAAACTGAAAAAGCCCAGTTAATTCTTTCAAAACACCGAAATGGCCCAACGGGATCAGTGGACTTATTGTTTGTTAAAAAACATGGTTCATTTGCCAACTTTGGTTTTCAAAAATAATTAAATTGCAGAAATTATTAGGGATAAAATCTATTAATTTTTAATTATTTTATTTGCTATTAAAAATAAAATAAAGTATGATTATTAAAGAAAGATTTACTTAGGAGGAGAAGAATTTTAAATGCGCAAATTATTATCAATTTTTACAGTAGCGACCTTAATAACAACATCAGCTTCTTCTTTAATAGCATGTAAGGCCGGGGATGGGCAATTATTGCCAATGTTTATCTATAATGCTGATAAAGGATTTTATCATAACCCAACAGCAAGTGAAGCTGACGGAGTGCTTGATCCATATTCATCAACTGCTGATACCCAATACAGTTTAAATGGGGGAGCAGTTAGTTTACAAACGAACATTGCGTTACCATTCTTATATGGTCTTAATTTAACTGACGATAATAGTGGGGGTCAAAAAGGTGCCAAATGAAGTAAAGACCAAATTAATAGTGGTTTAAAAGCCCAAAAAGATAAGCTAATTTCCTCAGCAACTGGAGATGCAAAAACAGCATGAGAATCATTCTTTAATAATTATTCAACGACGGCTGATTCCTTCTATACTCAAGTTGCCTTAGTGAATACTGATAATCCAGATGTTACAATTGATGGGTCAAATCCAAAACAAATTGTCCAAAAAACAAGTAATTATGAAAAAACCACAGATAAAAATTATGTTAGCAAAAATGCCGATGATATTATTGTCACAAAAGATTCATTAAATGTATTAACTCCAATTAAACAAGTGGTTGATTGGTTAAATACTCCTGCTAATAATTATAATACCCAAGCGAAAGATGCTTCAAATGATAAAGTATTACAATCAACAAGATATGTTTTAGTTGAAATCCCAAGCCTTACTTTTACTTTTGAGTTTACAAATCAAAATAATATATATACTTTTAAATCAACAGTCCAACATGTAACGGGGGTTATTAACTATTTATCATATCGTGATCCTAATAGTAAAGATGATGCTAAAGCATATGGTCACCAATGATTTTTTGTTGGCTATAACTTCTATGATTTAGCAAATACTAGTGCTTATCAAGATGATGATTATCACCAATACCGTGTTAAAATGCCAATTCCGTTTGCAGATAAAGTTACGTTAGCCCAAGGATTTGTTAATAAAGGTGATCCTGTCAATCCAATTAAACCAGAAGATGCAAGTAAAGTTGGTTCGAATGGGGTCTTTAAAGTCCGCAGTGCTAATTATTCAATTCCTGATCTAATTTGAACAATTGATCCAAATTCAATTAAGTCTAATCATTAGTGGCACTTTCCGGTGGATATTAAAATTATTGTTGTTGGCACATTAGATAAAAATTATTTAACAGAAGGTAATGATTTATTTCTAACCCGGATTAAGCATTATAGTAAAATTGAAATTATTGAATTAAAAGAAATTAGTCACTATGATGTCGCTAAAAATATTAAAGCACAAACTGCCCTAGTGCGTGATAAATTAAGTGCTTATTCAGAATATGTTAAAGTTTTATTAGATATTAATGGTAAGCAGGTGACTAGTTTACAATTAGCAAATTTAATTCAAGAAGTTAAAGACTTTCAAAATGCTAAACTAGCATTTATTATTGGGGGTAGTGATGGACTTGATAATGAGTTACTATCCAAAGTTAATTATCGTCTTAGTTTAGGGTTAATTACTTTACCCCACCAATTATGCCGGTTAATTTTATTAGAACAGATTTATCGTTCTTTTAAAATTATTAATAATGAAAAATATCATAAATAAAATAGGTTATTTCTCTCAATAACCTATTTTTTCTTTGTCTTTCAATTTTTCATGTTAGCTGCCATTAATTCCCGTTTTCGTTGGCGGGCTAATTCGGATAATCCGGTGGTAGACTTTTCCATTAATAATTGTCGATAGATTTTATTATTTTTTTGTTTTGCTAATTTAATGATCTTTACCCGGTCCGCAACTGTCATATGATTAATATCAATATAGTTGGGATCATCAGTTTTATAAGCTGCTTTTTTTAGTTCATTATTTTTTTTTTTTTTTTGGGCATTTAATAAGATTTTATACATTGGATTATTTTTATCAATAGTTTTTTTGGGATCACGAACAACTTGCTGGCGCGGGCGTTTGTTAATTTCATGGTCCCGGGAAAGTTTTCGTTGTAAATTTTCATCTTGAAATCGCCGCGATTCTAATTTAAATTGTTGAATCCTTTGGTAGCGATCATCGGTTGTTAAATTAACCGCTTGTTTATTTGCTGTTGGCTTTTTCCCCATTACCATCCATCCTTATGTTCTAACTCTTACCATATTTACTATATTTCATGTTATTTTAATTATATCTTATAATTAGAACGAGTGGTTTATTTCTAAAAAAATTTCATTTTTTTATTAGAAAACCCTTGCAATATTTATCATTATTCAATACAATTTAATAGCATGTATATTTTATGCGAATTGTTGTGGTCTATCAATGATACACTGATAACCGTTGTCAATGGTTCAGCAAAAAGTATAATAAAATTAGGAGGAGAATTTATGGCTCAGACAAAAATGAGAATAAAATTAAAAGGTTACGACCACCGCGTAGTGGACCAATCAATTTCTAAAATCATTGAAGCAGCGCAAGCTGCTGGCGCAGAAGTTAAAGGACCGATTCCTTTACCAACTGATAAAGAAATTATTACAATTATTCGTGCTACTCATAAATATAAAGATTCACGTGAACAATTTGAGAGAAGAACCCATAAAAGAGTAATTGATATTATCAATCCGAGCGCTAAAGTGATGGATACCTTAACTAGAGTACAACTACCTAGTGGGGTTGAAATTGAAATGAAGTAATTAGCTTTAAAATATTCTTTGTAAATTATATTAAAGATATACATGACGCATTTTCAAGGAGGAAAAGAAATGAAAGGAATCTTAGGACGTAAAATTGGGATGACCCAAGTCTTTGCAACAGACGGACGGTTAGTACCAGTTACAGTAGTTGAAGTTCAACCTAACGTTGTTTTACAAGTTTTAACAAAAGAAAAACAAGGTTATGACGCATTACAACTAGCTGTTGAAGATAAAAGAGTTAACCTTGTTTCAAAACCAGATCAAGGTCAATTCAAAAAGGCAAACACAACACCTAAGCGCTTCGTAAAAGAAATCAGAAATATGAACGGTTATCAGACCGGTGATATTATTAAAGCTGACATCTTTACTGCTGGGGAATTCGTTGATGTGACCGGAATTTCAAAAGGAAAAGGATTTACTGGTTCAATTAAAAGACATAATTATTCACGAGGTCCAATGGGACATGGTTCAGGGTATCATCGTGGCGTTGGATCAATGGGAGCGATTGCCCCTAACCGCATTTTAAAATCAAAAAAAATGCCAGGGCATATGGGAGCTGAACAAGTAACAATCCAAAACTTAGAAATTATTGCAATTGATGTTGAAAAAAATGCTTTATTAGTTAAGGGATCAATTCCTGGTCCAAAAAAACAAGTTGTTATTGTTAAAGAAGCAATTAAGGGATTAACCCCAAATACACCAACCGAACTCTTAGTGAGAACTGTTAAACCAGAACCAAAAGTTGAAGTAAAAGAAGAACAAGCACCTGCGCCAGCAGCTCCAGTTGAAGATAACCAAACTGTTGAAACATCAACAGCACCCGTTGCTTCTGAGCCAGCTAGTGAAGAAGCTAAATAGTGTGGAAGGAAAATAAGAAACATGAAAGTACAAGTATTTGATACTAAAGGAACTAGTGTTAAAGAAATTAACCTAAATGATGCTATTTGAGGAATTGAACCGCACCAACAAGCAATGTATGATGCTGTGGTTGCCCAACAATCAGCAATGCGTCAGGGAACACACAAAGTTAAAACAAGAACTGAAGTATCTGGTGGGGGAAGAAAACCATGAAGACAAAAAGGAACTGGTCGTGCCCGTCAAGGTTCAATTAGAGCGCCCCAATGAAAAGGTGGGGGAATTGTGTTTGGACCAACTCCCGATAAAAACTATATTAAGCATGTTAATCGCAAAGTTAGAAAACTATCGATTAAATCAGCATTATCATTAAAAGCAAAAGAAAGCAATTTAGTTATCGTTGACCAATTTGCCCTAAATGAGCCATCAACTAAAACAATGGTTGAAATTCTAGCCAATTTAAAAGTTAATAATGAAAAATTATTAATTGTAACAAAACCAGGAGATGAAGTTATTGTAAAGTCATCTCGTAATATTGAAAAAGTAAATATTATTCCAAGTGATGGAATCAATATTTATGACTTATTAAATGCGAATAAATTATTAGTTAGCGAAGAAGTTATTAAAACAATTGAGGAGGTGTACGCCTAATGCATATTACTAATGTTATTAAGAAACCAATTTTAACTGAAAAATCATATAACAATATGGCACAAGGGGTATACACATTCGAAGTTGCACGTGGTGCTAATAAAGTACAAATCAAAAAAGCTTTTGAAAAAATCTTTGAAGTAAAGGTAGCAAAAGTGAATGTAATTAACTATGATCCAAAAGAAAAAAGAATGGGAAAATTTGTTGGTGAAACAACTCATACCAAAAGAGCCATCATCAAATTAAAACCAGGTGAAACATTGGATTTATTAGGAGAAGATAAATAGTTCCAGGATACAACTATCTGGATATTTGGCTTAAGGAGGATAAATACAAATGCCAATTAAAAGTTATAAACCAGTCACTAATGGGCGACGTAATATGACAACCCTGGATTATTCAGTTTTAACAACTGACAAACCAGAAAAGTCATTATTACAACCATTAAAAAAACGTGGTGGACGAAATAACCAAGGGGTTATTACTACTAGACACCATGGTGGTGGGCATAAAACAAAATATCGTCTTGTTGACTTTAAACGGAACAAAGATAATGTTATTGGAAAAATTGCCTCAATTGAATATGATCCGAACCGTAATGCTTTTATTTCATTAGTGCATTATATGGATGGAGAAAAACGATACATTTTAGCGCCCAAAAACATTCAAGTGGGAATGGAAATTATCAGTGGTGAAAAAGTGGATATTAAAGTTGGAAACAACATGAAATTAAAAAACATTCCAGAAGGAACATTAGTGCATAATATTGAACTACGTCCGGGAAAAGGGGGCCAAATGGCACGCTCGGCTGGTTCATCAGTGCAAATCTTAGGGAAAGATGAAGATGGTAAGTATGTTACCCTTCGTTTAACATCAGGAGAAGTTCGCAAAGTGTTAGCGGAATGTCGTGCCACAATTGGTGAAGTTGGGAACGAAGACTATGCTTTAGTTAACTGAGGAAAAGCTGGTCGGAACCGTTGACGCGGCATTCGACCAACTGTTCGTGGGTCAGTTATGAACCCTAACGACCACCCACATGGTGGGGGAGAAGGTAAAGCTCCGGTTGGTCGGAAAGCACCAATGACACCATGGGGTAAAAAAGCCTTGGGTGTTAAAACTCGTAATCAGAAAAAAGCTTCTACAAAATTGATTGTCCGAAGACGTCCTAAATAGTTTAATTAAATTGTTTTGATGGTCACTACTTAATTTTGTAAAGCCTAAGATAGTAAACATCACATTTAATTTAAAAAGGTTATTTAGAAAAAAAAGGAGGTAAATGCAGATGTCACGAAGTCTAAAAAAAGGACCATTTGTTGATGAACATTTACTAAAAAAAGTAGAAGCTTTAAATGCAAATAGTAAAAAAGAAGTTATTAAAACGTGATCTAGAAGAAGCACAATTTTCCCGGAATTTATTGGTCATACCTTTGCAGTACATAACGGAAAAGAACATATTCCCGTGTATGTTACTGAAGATATGGTTGGTCATAAATTAGGGGAATTCTCTCCGACAAGAAAATTCGGCGGTCATGGGGATGACAAGAAAAAGAAAAAATAATTATTAGAAAGTGAGATATATATAAATGAATGTACAAGCACACTTAAGAATGATTAGAATTTCACCCCGTAAAGTTAGTTTGGTTGCCGATTTAATTCGTAATAAAAAAGTTGGAGAAGCAATTGTCATTCTAGATAACACAAATAAAAAATCATCGGTGCCAGTTAAAAAACTGGTTAAATCAGCGGTGGCAAATGCTGTTAATAATAACGGCTTAGATGCTGATAAATTATTTATTAAAGAAATCTTCGTTAACGAAGGACCAACATTAAAACGTTTCCGCCCCCGTGCCCACGGAAGAGCATATGAAATTTTAAAGAGAACTAGTCACATCACAATTACCGTTAGTGATGGAGCACAATAAGAAAGGAAGATAACAAATATGGGTCAAAAAGTTAGTCCAACTGGGTTACGAATTGGAGTTATCAAAACATGAGATTCACGTTGATACGCTGAGAAACAAGATTTTGTGAATTGATTACACCAAGATATCAAAATTAGAAAAGCACTAATGCAAAAATTAAAAAATGCAAGTGTTTCTAAAATTGAAATCGAAAGAACTAAAAAAGAAATCGTTATCTTTATTAGAACTGCTCGTGTTGGTGTGGTATTAGGACAAGAAGGAAAAAACATTCCCGAATTAGTTAAATTAATTCGCAAAACAATTCATGATCGCAAAATGGAAATTAAAATTAATGTGGTTGAAATTAAAAACCCTGATATTGATGCACAATTAGTTGCCAATACAATTGCTGAACAAATTGTTAACCGGGCATCATTTAGAACTGTCCAAAAATTAGCAATTCGTAAGGTAATGAAAGCGGGAGCCAAAGGAATTAAAACATCAGTTTCAGGTCGTTTAGGGGGAGTTGACATGGCTCGTACCGAAGGATATTCGGAAGGAATCGTGCCGTTAGCAACCCTAAGAAGTGATATTGATTATGCGCTAGCGGAAGCTTTAACAACTTATGGACAAATTGGGGTTAAAGTATGAATTTGTAAAGGTGAAATCTTAGGAAACCAACTAGTTTCATATACTGATGAAAAACCAAAATGAGAAAAAAAAGACTTTAACAAAAAACCTTTTAACAAGGATAAGGAGGCGAAATAGTTT
Organism: Spiroplasma eriocheiris; assembly: GCF_001029265.1. Classification (NCBI taxonomy): domain Bacteria; kingdom Bacillati; phylum Mycoplasmatota; class Mollicutes; order Entomoplasmatales; family Spiroplasmataceae; genus Spiroplasma; species Spiroplasma eriocheiris. The sequence continues at coordinate 309,038 of NZ_CP011856.1, forward strand.
ATGTTAATACCAAAAAGAACAAAATATCGTCGTCCCCACCGAATCAGTTACGAAGGAAAAGCTAAAGGAAATACCAAAGTTGATTTTGGAGAATATGGTTTACAATCATTAGATGGGACTTGAGTTACTAACCGTCAAATTGAAGCTGCGCGGATCGCAATGACACGTTATATGAAACGTTGAGGAAAAGTATGAATTAGAATCTTTCCCCACATGGCAAAAACTAAAAAACCATTAGAAGTACGGATGGGAAGTGGGAAAGGAGCACCAGAAGACTGAGTAGCAGTTGTTAAGACTGGAACTATTATGTTTGAAGTCGCTGGTGTTGATGAAGAAACAGCAAGAGAAGCGTTACGTTTAGCAATGCATAAATTACCAGTGCGTTGTAAAATCGTTAAAAGAGGTGAAGAATAATGTTGAATAGTGAGTTATTAAAAAAAACAACTGAAGAGTTAAAAAAACTAGAGGAAGAATCACGAGCAGAATTATTTGCTTTAAAATTCCAAGCGGCAATGGGAAACTTAGAAAAACCCCACCGTATTAGTTTACTAAGAAAACAAATTGCTCGCATTTTAACTATTATTAGTCAACGCCGAATTGCTGGAGAAAATACCCAAATTAACGTTAAAATTGATTTAAAAGAAACATATGCCAAAATTGAAAAAGAATCACAAGCTTTTGCCAAAGAACGAAAAGCCAAAATTGAAAAAATGATGGCCGACCAAGAGGTAAAAGAAAATGATTTCTCTTCATTGATGGATTTACCACTAGATGAAGCAATGCTAGGGAACGAAGCTAGTTCAGAAGCTGAACCAGTGGCGAGCGAAGCACCTACTGAAGAATCAACAACAAAAACTGCTAAACCAGCAACAAAAAAACCGGCTCCTAAAAAACCGGTTGCTGAAAAAGCAGTTGCTGAGAAAGCACCAGCACCAAAGGCATCTTCAAAACCAGCTGCTAAACCAGCGTCACCTGCAACAAAAGGTGATGCTTTAAAAAGTTTAATTGCTAAAAATGAAGCCGAAAAAGATGCCAAAGCCAAAGCAACAACGCCCAAACCAGCGAAACCAGCAACGGTTACTGTTAAATCAGTAACTAGTGCGAAAGCAGAAATTGAAGTGGAAAAATTAGCACCAAAAACTGCGAAGGGTACTGGGGAAGTTAAAGCTAAAGTTGAAAAAGATGCCAAGGCGAAACTAGCAGAAATGAAGAGTACTTTAGCGGCGGGAACTGCTAAAGGAAAAGGAACTGGTGTTAAAATTGATATCAGTACTAAGCAAAAAGACCCTAATGCAAAAGAATATACATATGGGGCCAACTGGGAAGAAAACCGTGATAAAATTGCCAAAGCAACAACTAAAAAAGTTAGTGCTACTAGCGAAACTGCCAAAAAAACAACAGCTAAGAAAGGAACAACAAAATAATGGAAAGAAATTGTCGTAAAATTTTACAAGGACGAGTAGTTTCAGATAAATCTGATAAAACAATTGCCGTTCTTGTTGAAACATACAAAAACCACCCCTTATATGGTAAACGAGTTAAATATTCAAAAAAATATTTAGCCCATGATGAACAAAATGAAGCTCACATCGGAGATAAAGTAAGTATTATGGAAACAAGATCACTATCAAAAGTTAAACGCTTTCGTTTAATTGCCGTGATCCAAAAAGCAATTGGTTAAGATAGGAAAACTGTGAGGAAGAAATAATGATCCAACAAGAATCTAGATTAAAAGTTGCTGATAATTCGGGAGCGAAAGAAGTTTTAGTTATTAAAAACTTAGGTGGTTCATTTCGTAAGTTTACTAATATAGGTGATATTGTTGTATGTACTATTAAAAAAGCTGTTCCTGGTGGGATTGTTAAAAAAGGACAAGTTGTTAAGGCAGTAATTGTTCGTACAAAACGCGGACTCCACCGCAATGATGGTAGTCACATTCGGTTTTCAGAAAACGCGGTTGTAATTATTAAGGAAGATAAAACACCAAGAGGAACTCGGATTTTTGGTCCGATTGCCAGAGAAGTTAAAGAAGCAGGATTTAGCAAGATTGCTTCGTTAGCGCCAGAAGTACTATAGGAGGATAACCATGATAAAATTAAAATTTAAAAAAGGTGACTTAGTAAAAGTTATTTCTGGAAAACATAAAGGTGTTGAAGGTCCAATTATGAAAATCATTCGTGATAAAAACCGGGTTGTAATTGAAGGAATTACTAATACTAAACATGTAAAGCCATCACAAGACAATACTGAAGGGGGAATCCAAGCGGTTCCTGCTTCAATTCACATCTCAAATATTGCATTAATTGATCCGAAAAATAAAAAAGAAACCACAAAAATTAGTTATCAAATCAATGATAATGGTAAAAAAACAAGAATTGCTCGTAAATCAAAAGCGCATTTGGCGTAAGAAAGGAATAACAAGATAAAATATGGAACGAATTGAAAAACGTTATAAAGAAGAAATTTTACCAGAGTTATTCAAAGAGCAAGGTTACCAATCAATTATGCAAGTTCCGAAGGTTACAAAAATTGTAATTAATGTCGGAGCTGGAGATGCGACTCAGAATTCAAAAGCAATTGAAGATGTTGTTAACGAGTTAAGTTTAATTGCCGGATTACGTCCAGTTGTAACCTTAGCGAAAGGTTCAATTGCTTCATTTAAATTACGGGAAGGAATGCCAATTGGGGCAAAAGTTACTCTTCGCGGAAAAAAAATGTACCAATTTTTAGATAAATTAATTAATATTGCTTTACCACGGGTAAGAGATTTCCGTGGCGTTAGCAAAGATGCTTTTGACGGCAGAGGAAATTATTCATTAGGAATTAAAGAACAAATCATTTTCCCCGAAATTGACTATGATAAAGTTAAAAAAATTCGAGGAATGGATATTACGATTGTAACAAGTGCCAACAAGAACGAAGATGCTTATGCATTATTGAAAAAAATGGGAATGCCATTTAAAAAATAGGGGGAAAGAAACATGGCTAAAAAATCATTAAAAGTTAAACAAGCTCGTCATCCAAAATTTAAAGTAAGAGGCTACACTCGTTGTGGAAACTGTGGACGTCCTCATGCGGTATTACGTAAATATAACTTATGTCGTTTATGTTTTAGAGATTTAGCTTACAAGGGACAAATCCCAGGTGTTAGAAAAGCTTCATGATAGAAAGAGAGACTAGATAATTATGATGATCGATCCAATTGCTGATATGTTAACAAGAATCAGAAATGCGAACCAACGGCTACATAAAAGTGTGGTAATGCCACCAAGTAAAATGAAAGTTAAATTAGCTGAAATTTTAAAAGCCGAAGGTTACATTGAAGATTTTAAAGTAACAGGAGAAGTTAAAAAAGAATTAAGTATCTTGCTAAAATATAAAGGAAAAACAAAAGTTATTTCAGGGTTAAAAAGAATTTCAAAACCAGGACTACGAGTTTATGTAACTGTTGATAGAGTACCTCAAGTATTAAATGGATTAGGGATTGCAATCATTTCAACAAGCCAAGGGGTTATGACGGATAAAATGGCAAAACAAGCTCATCTCGGTGGGGAAGTTATTGCTTATGTGTGATAGAAGGTTACAGAGGTAGCAAAATGTCTCGAATTGGAAATCGCGAATTAAAAATCCCAACCGGTGTTGAAATTACAGTCCAACCAAATAATGTTATTGTTAAAGGCACAAAAGGACAATTAGAACAAAAAATTCCTAATGTTATCAAAGTCGAAGCAAAAGATGGGGTTGTTAAAACAACCAGAGTTAACGAAGTTAAACATACTAAACAATTACACGGAACTATTAATTCACTAATCCAAGGAATGATCCAGGGAGTTAGTGTTGGGTTCAAAAAAGAATTAGAAATCTCCGGGGTTGGTTATAAAGCTAACTTACAAGGAGATAAACTAATGTTAAACTTAGGGTTCTCTCATCCAATTGAATATCATATTCCAAAAGGAATTACCCTAACTGTCCCAAAACCAACGCAAATTACAGTAGAAGGAATTTCAAAACAATTAGTAGGTGAAGTTGCTGCTAATATTAGAAACTTTAAAAAACCAGAACCTTATAAAGGAAAAGGGATTAAATATAAAAATGAACACATTATTCGTAAAGAAGGAAAATCAGCTGGTAAATAACAGCAGGGAAGGAAAAAGAAGATGAATAACAACTCACGTAGTAGTAATCGCAAAAAAAGACATTATCGTGTGCGTAACAAAATTTCTGGAACCTCGCAACGACCAAGATTGAATGTGTTCAAATCAAACGGCCACTTTTATGCCCAATTGATTGATGATGTGAAACAGACAACCCTTGCTTCCGCATCAACTTTAAAAATGAAAGATTTAAAATCAACTTCAAACATCGCTGCTGCTGAACAAGTAGGAGCTGAAATTGCTAAATTAGCAATTGCTAAGAAAGTTACCAATGTCGTATTTGATCGTAGTGGGTATTTATACCACGGAAAAGTAAAAGCATTTGCAGAAGCCGCCCGTAAAGCTGGCTTAAAATTCTAATAAAGGAGAAAGAAAATAATGGCAGAAAATAAAGAAGCATTAGCAGTTAATACTAATGACCAAGGAAAACCAGCAGAACAAGCACCCGCAAAATCACACCAAGAAGGAAAACCAAATTTCCACCAAAACAAACCTTTTAATAAACAAGACAACAAATGATTTAACCGTCGTGATAACCAAGACAACATGTTTGAAGAAAAAGTTGTTGCAATTAACCGGGTTACAAAAGTAACAAAGGGTGGTCGTCACTTCCGCTTTGCCGCGGTTGTTGTAATTGGTGATAAAAAAGGAAAAGTTGGCTTTGGAACTGGAAAGGCTAATGAAGTACCTGATGCAATTAAAAAAGCAATTAAAGAGGCCAAAAAACAACTAGTAAGAGTTCCAATTGTGGGAACAACAATTCCCCATGAAGTTATTGGTCACTTTGGAGCTGGGAAAGTGATGATGAAACCAGCCAAAAAAGGGACGGGAGTAATTGCTGGAGGACCAGTGCGTGCTGTGATTGAACTTTCAGGATTAGCAGATGTTTATACGAAATCATTAGGATCAAATACCCCAATTAATATTTTACGAGCAGCTTTTGAGGGATTCAAAGAATTAAGAACAGCGGACCAAATTGCCAAATTACGTGGTAAAACACCAGAAGAATTACTAGGATAAGGAGTTTATATTAATGAAATTACATGAATTAAAATATAGTGATGGCGCTCGTCATGAAAAAAAACGTTTAGGACGAGGAACATCTTCCGGAACGGGAAAAACTTCTGGAAAAGGTAATAAAGGTCAAAATGCTCGTACTGGTGGAGGAGTGCGCCCTGGATTTGAAGGGGGACAAACTCCAATCTTTCGAAGAATCCCGAAAGTAGGATTTACCAATATTAATACCAAAAGCTATACAATCTTTAACTTAAAAGATTTAGAAAAATTAAATGTGAGTGAAATTAATCACCAAACATTAGCTCAAAAAAAATTAATTAAATCAGAAAAAGAATTAATTAAAATCTTAGGTAGTGGTACAATATCTAAGAGCGTCAATGTCAAAACAAATAAAATTTCAAAAGCAGCCCAACAAGCAATTGAAGCGGCTGGGGGGAAAGTAGAGGTAATATAATAGTGAAAACCAAAGCTAAAAAAAGAAAGGCCAAGAAAGCAGCACAAGTTGATCTTGTCAAATCAAATAACTTTTTTGTCAAAAATAAGTATCTAATTAAAAGAATTGCTTTCACCCTAATTGTGTTAGTTGTAATTCGATTAGGAAGTTATTTGACCATGCCCGGAGTTACCGTTAGTCCTAATATTCAAGATTTATCAAATACTGATCAGTTCTTCAGTTTAATCTCAATGTTAGGGGGAGGAACTTTAGGAAAATTCTCAATTTTAGCTTTGGGAGTTTCGCCATATATTACTGCCTCAATTATTGTCCAGTTGTTATCAACGGATGTGATTCCACCATTATCGCGTTGAGCGAAGGGTGGGGAAAAAGGTCGCAAAAAATTAGACCGTTTAACAAAATGATTAACAATTCCTTTTGCAATTATGCAGGGAGTAGCCACAATCTTTACAATGGCGAACCAGGGAATTATTAGTCCGAAGTGATCAACCAATGATTTTGGAACGGGGAGTCCAATTTTCTACTACATTTTAGTTCCATGTGCTTTAATTGCTGGAACCATGTTTATGTTATGAATTGCTGATCAAATCACAATTCGGGGAATTGGAAACGGAGTTTCAATCATTATTTTTGCGGGAATTGTGGCAAAGTTACCAAGTAACTTAGAAACAACCTTTAAGTTTTGAATTTCTGACCAAGAAGACATTAACCTATTATTTGATGGGATTTTAAAATTCCTTGTTTATGTGGTAATGTTCTTATTAGTAATCTTGTTTGTTGTCATGTTAAATGAATCGGAACGAAAACTACCAATTCAACAAACCGGAAGTGGACTGTCCTCGGGTGGTGAACAGAACAAACCCTTCTTGCCGTTAAAAATTAACTCGGCGGGGGTAATTCCTGTTATTTTTGCCTCAGCTTTAATTTCCGCTCCTATTACAGTTTCCCAAATTATTAGTGTTTCGAACCCTAATAATGGGTTTGTCCAGTTTACAAATAACTACTTATCATTTTCAACTTGACCAGGAATTATTATTTATGCAGTTTTAACAATTCTTTTCACATTCTTGTATTCGCAAGTACAAATGAATCCTGAGAAAATTGCTGAAAACTTTCAAAAAGCGGGAACCTTTATTCCCGGCGTGCGACCAGGGAAGGAAACTGAAAAATATATTAAGGGAACAATTAACCGCTTAAGTATTTTAGGGTCGATTTTCTTAGCCGCCATTGCGATTTTACCATATGTTATTAGTAAGCTAACTAGTTTACCAAGTGCCTTAGCAATTGGGGGGACTGGATTAATTATTATGGTGTCAGTTGCGTTAGAAACAATGCGTCAAATTAAAGGACGAATTACGCAACAAGCCTTTATTGATAAAAAATCACAAAGTTTGAATCAAGATTTAAATGATAATTCATACTTGTGATAAGAAAGGTGTGTTATTAATTTTATGCGCAATATTATATTATTAGGAGCACCAGGCAGTGGAAAGGGAACCCAATCAGAAAAAATTATTGCTCAGTTTGGTTATAACCATATCTCAACCGGTGATATTATTCGGGACAATATTCGTAATAACACCGCAAAGGGGAACTTAGCTAAAAAATATTCTGAACAAGGGAAACTAGTTCCTGATGACTTGATGATTGAGATGCTAGAAGATTATTTACAAACAGTTCAGGGTGATATCATTTGAGATGGTTTTCCCCGCACTGTTAATCAAGCGGAAAAACTAGACGAATTATTAGCAAAACGAAATGCAAAAGTTGATCATACGCTATACTTTGAAATTGCGGAATCAAAACTAATCGATCGGATTACGGGACGATTAACATGTCCAACTTGTAAAAGAACTTATCACATTACCTTCCACCCTCCGAAAGTGGCCGGAATTTGTGATTATGATCAAACCCCACTAGTCCGTCGTGCGGATGATACCGCTGAAAAAGTCCAAGTAAGATTAGCAGAATATAAACGAGATACTGAACCATTAGTTCAATATTATCTTAATAAGCAAAACCTATCAGTTATTGATGCTGATATGGAAGGTGACGCTGTTTGAAACCAAATCGTTGCAATTATTAAGTAACAAAAGAGATTGGAGGTAATAAAATGGCTAAATCTGATTTACTAGATGTTCAAGGAAAAGTTTTAGAAGTATTACCAAATACAATGTTTAAGGTCGAATTAGAAAACGGCGCAGTTATTTTAGCTCACGTCTCTGGTAAAATTCGTATGAATTACATTCGCATTTTACCGGGCGATTTAGTAACTGTTGAAATGTCACCATATGATTTAGAACGTGGGCGTATTGTCTTTCGACACAAATAAATTAAGTTTGAGGAGGAGTATGCACGATGAAAGTACGATCATCAGTCAAAAAAATCTGCGACAAATGTCGGGTAATTAGAAGAAAAAATCGCGTTATGATAATCTGTCAACAACCAAAACACAAGCAAAGACAGGGATAAAAGGAGGAAAATAGAAACATGGCACGTATCGGAGGAGTCGATATTCCAAATGATAAAAGGGTAGTTATTGCCTTAACTTATATCTTTGGAATCGGAAAACCACTATCTCAACAAATCTTAGCAGATGCTAAAATCTCAGAAGATGTACGAGTAAAAGATTTATCAGAAGAAGAATTAACTAAAATTAGAAATGAAATTGCAAAATACAAAACCGAAGGGGATTTACGTCGTGAAGTTGCCCTAAATATTAAACGATTGATGGAAATTGGAAGTTATCGGGGAATGCGTCACCGTAAAGGGTTACCAGTTAGAGGGCAATCAACAAAACAAAACGCGCGTACTGCTAAAGGACCACGAAAAACAGTAGCGAATAAGAAAAAATAGAGGAGTGTAATTATGGCTGTTAAAAAAGTAACTAATAAGAAAAAAGTTAAAAAAAATATTAATAAAGGTGTGGCCCACATTCACTCAACTTTCAATAATACAATTGTCACTATTTCCGATGAAGGCGGGAATGTAATTTCATGATCATCAGCGGGAGCGATGGGATTTAAAGGAAGTAAAAAATCAACCCCATATGCTGCGCAAATGGTTGCCGAAGCGGCGGGAAAAGCTAGTCAAGAACACGGAATGCACAGCATTCAAGTTGAAGTAAAAGGACCAGGTCCGGGTCGAGACGCGGCAGTAAGAAGTTTACAAGCAATTGGGTTAGATATTACTTCAATTAAAGATGTAACTCCAATTCCTCATAATGGGGCTCGTCCACCAAAAAGACCACGAGGATAAGGAGAGTGATAGTTAGATGAAACAATTTATTAGACCAGAATTTAAATTAGAAGCGGAAGACAAATCAAACAATTATGGAAAATTTTTAGTTGAACCATTAGAACGTGGATTTGGAATTACCCTGGGAAATGCATTGCGCAGAACATTATTATCTTCAACTCCCGGAGCGGCAGTGTTTGCAATCCGGATTAAAGGAGCCTCACATGAATTTACCGCAATTCCCGGTGTTGTCGAACATGTTACAAAAATTATTTTAAATATTAAAAACCTTGTGTTAAAAATTGATCAAAATATTATTCCCGATGGGGAGTCAGTAATTTTAAAAATTAATTCTAACAAGGAAGGCGATGTGTTAGCAAAAGATATTGAATTACCAGCTGGTGTTGAAGTAATCAATAAGGATTTACATATTGCCACAATTGCGAAGGGCGGAGAATTAAACTTAGAATTACATGCTCGTAATTCGCGGGGATATAAATCATTTAATGATAATAAAAAAGAAAAGAAATATGCGGACTTAATTGTCATTGATTCAAACTATTCACCAGTTCAAAAGGTTTCTTATACAGTTGAACCAACCAAAGTAGGAAAAAATGCTGATTTAGAAAAATTAGAAATTGAAGTCCAAACTGATAGTTCAATTACGCCAGTTAACGCGATTGCGATGGCAGGTAAAATTCTATCGGAACACTTAGAATTCTTTATTAACTTAAATGAAGCAATTAAAGCAACCCAAGTTATTTCATCGGAAACTGAAAAAGAAGAGGATGAATTAGACCGTAGTATTGATGAGTTAGAATTTACTCCACGTTCACAAAACTGCTTGAAACGTGCTAAAATTGAAACCCTTCGTGATCTAATATCAAAAACCGAAGAAGAAATCCAAGAAATTCGAAACTTAGGTAAAAAATCATTAACTGGAATTAAAGAAAAAGTAGCCGCTTTAGGTTTACATTTTAGAAGAGATTAAACAGAAAGGAGCAGCAATTCATGTCATATCAACAAAAAAGAGGTAAAAATACATCATGACGTAATGGTTTAATGCGTAATCTTGCAGCGGAGCTAATTATTAATGAAAGATTAGAAGTAACAGAAACCAGAGCAAAAGAATTGCGTCGCCATGTTGACAAATTAATTACCTTAGGAAAACGTCAAGACTTACATGCTCGTCGAAGAGCGGCTAGTTTTTTAAGAGATATTGAAGCAAACGAAAAAGAAACTGCTTTACAAAAATTATTTAATGGCATTGCCAAAAAATACAAAGATCGCAATGGTGGTTATACCCGAATTTTAAAATTAGATAATCGTCGTGGTGATAACGCCCCTATGGTAATCATTGAATTAGTATAAGCAACCTTTTTAGCTAATGGCCCCACGTGGCTATTAGTTTTTTCTTTCTTATGTTATGATAGATAAGTAGAAAAGATGGTGAAAAAATGATAACCTTAAAATCGAGCGAAGATTTAGTTAAAATGCGGGTTGCTTGTAATGTGTTAAAATTAGTCCACCAGGAATTACGGGCAATGATTAAACCAGGAATTACCGGGGTTGAACTAGATAAAAGGGCAGAGGAAATTATTCGCCAACACCAGTGTGAACCGAATTTTAAAGGTTTATATGGTTTTCCGGCCACAATCTGTGTGTCAATTAATGATGTTTTAGTCCACGGGATTCCTAATAATACACCGCTTAAAAATGGTGATTTAGTGTCAATTGATGCTGGGTGTGCCTACCAAGGGTTTAATAGTGATGGTGCTTTTACAATGATTGTCGGTGAGCCGTTAAGTGACTTACACCAACAACTAGTGGATGTTACCAAAAATTCGTTAAACCAGGCGATTGCCATTCTAAAACCAGGAGTTCGGATTGGTGATATTGGCCACGTGATTCAAGAATATGTTGAAGGCAATGGTTTTTTCTTGCCCCAAGAATTTACTGGCCACGGAATTGGAAAAGAACTACATGAAGATCCCCACATTCCCAATGTTGGTGAACCACACACGGGCTTACGCTTGCAAGCAGGAATGACCATTTGTATTGAACCAATGGTTCAAATCGGAACTGCTAAAATTAAAATGCTGAGTGATGGGTGAACCCCCGTTTCGGTTAATGGGTTACCAAGTGCCCATTTTGAACACACTATTTTAATTACCGAGAATGGACATGAAGTTTTAACTTAATGTTATTTTAATAATCAAAAATCTAGTTTTTAACTAGATTTTTTAATTTTTACATTAAAAATTTTTAAAAATCCCCAATTTTTGCCCTTTTTATCTGTTTAAATTAATGTTATAATAAATTAACTCTTACTAGGAGGCTATGAAAAAATGAAAGTTAATTTTAAGCAATTTTATCGTGGTTTTATTAGTACTATTTTAGGATTATTTAGTGCTTATATTTTAATTTCGTCATCATTTTCAATAATTTATCCTCAGGGAAAACTAAATTTTGTCAATATTATTTTAAAGTTAACTTATTTAGTCTTTATTAGTTTTGTGATGTTATTTTTTGTTGGGATCTTATTGCAAATTATGTTGAATTTTAAATCTTATCAGCACCAAACAAATATTCAGTGAAAACAAGTTTTAAAAGCTAATTGATTAATTATTATTTTATGAATTTTTAACTTATCATTATTTTCATACTGCTTATATGTTACTGTTCTTTACAATAATTATTTTGATAAACATTTTTATCCAACTTTTTTAACTTCTTTTTATTCGTTCTATGGAATTTTTTCAATCGGGTTTATTATCACTTTAATATTATTTCGTATTTATATCGCTTGAATTAAAGATGTCAGCAATATTACTGATTTAAATAATTTGACTATTTTAAAATATTTAGCCCACGATGATTTGGTTAAAACAATCCCATATAATTTTACGATTGCTTTCCCCAATATTTGTGAGCTGCCAATTGCCTGGTTTTTACTAGAAAAAGCGAAATTAATTAGTAATTTACGCAAAACATATTTATTAACCCAGTTTAAAAAACAAACAACACCCCCTCATCTTTTTTGTTTTTAATTTATTAAGTAAAAAATAAAAAGAAGGTGAAAAAAATAATGTCCGGTTTTAAGTTATTGTTTCAAAATAATATTAAAAATACAATCAAGAACAAAATCCAATTTATCGGGTTAGTAATTTTAGTATTTTTAACTTGCTTAATTTTTACAATAATTGAAGTTTCCAAACAACGTGTTGAAAATGTTTATCATAATTTTATTTCAGAAAAAATGAGTAATCAACATGATTTTGTTGTTGATTTTTCGCAAACTAGTTATGTTGAAAACACTGCTAGTGGTGCGGACCAGTTTTTAGCAATTTCCGATATTGAAGTTCGTCAAAATGCAATTTTAGATTATTTGCAAGCAGCAACTATGAATTCCGATTATCAATTTAATTTTGATTGGGTGGAAGCACGAGTTTTTAACTTAGGTAATAATAAGGTTATTAAAGCAGTGACTCTTAATCCCCATCAAGCAATTGATAAATTTGTTGTGAGTGCAGGGATGCCCCTAGGTTTTTATCAACAGTATTTAAATTCATTAAATAATGAAACCATGCATTGGGTTTATTTAACTCCTGAATTTGCCAAAAAGAATAACATCAAAATTAATGATGTCATTCGTTTACAAGCTGATAGTTACGGAACAACAATTAAAGTTGCGGATAGTGAATTACAACCAGTTGATTTAAGTCCTTATCAAAAAGAAGACATTAATAAGTGATTACCAAAATCACCATATGCCAACCAAAATTGGTTCCGGGTAGTTGGTTTTGGCCAGTCTGCTGATTTTATTACGCCAATCATAGACCAGTCGCATCCGTTTCCAAATATGAAGAATGAAGGGTTAGCATATGTTGACCAAAAATTATTTGGGCTAGTCAACGATACTGTCCGTGATGCTAATAATCAAAGCTACGATATTACGAGACTAGATATTACTAAACAAGTCTTAACCCCTGCCAGTCAATCTGATCGGGAAGTTTATTATGTTGGAAAATTTACTAATAACTATCGTGATGAGGTCAAGGAAAGTTTAATTAATAATACTCTAAACCCTTATTTAAATAGCAAACGTGGGGTGACAATTGGTTTACATTCCTATTATAGTAAAACGCTTACGGGTGACACCCCAGTCCTTACTTTCCGTACTGATAAGCGCTATCCGTTTGCTAAAAGAACAACTTATTTCTTAACAACCTTAAATGGGTTTATTACTGGCTCTTATATTCTCATTGCGGTTATTTTAATTATTTCTTTCTTTGTGTTAGTCTTAGTTATTAAACGTCAGATTGAAGCTACTGGTCCCCAAAATGGGATTTTACGAGCATTGGGTTATCGTCGTCGAGAAATTATTAGTAGTTATTTAAGTTATCCACTTTTAATTGCCCTGGTTGGAGGAATTGTTGGGTATTTATTAGGAATTTCAAGCCAGTCAATTATTCGGATTATTTTTGGGGCATACTTTAATCTTCCGTATACTGGTTTTGCTTTAGCACCCTGAGCGTTAGTAATTTCTTTTATTGCAGTTTTTGCATTATTAACAGGGGTGACAATGATTAGTGCCACAATTATGATGCATTCCAAAACACCTTTGCAACTAATTAAGAAAGAAGAATCGTTTTCTGCCGGACGGATCAAAAAAATTGTTCAAAGAATTTGTACCGTTCGTAAAACATTTGATAACCGGTTCCAAGCAGTGCAGTTCTCTAATTCATTGGGGAAAATGTTTGGAGTTTCGTTGACAATGATTATTAGTACCATTCTAATTACAATTTCAACAACAATTCCGTTTATTTTACAAAATAATATTCGTTATTCTTATGCCGGTGATAATTATAATACCTTAGTTGAATATCAAGCCCCAGTTTATAATCTCCCCACAACTTTCTTAAAAACATATGATCCTACTCAACAACCATGAGATATTAATAATAGTGCCCTTAGTGATACTAATATGACGCGGAATGCCGATCAGTATATTAAGGATTTTGAACAAGCAACGATTAATCCTGAAAATTACTCACCAACTTATAATGCCACTGAAATGCGATCAATGCTATATAAAAATATTTCAAAAGAATTTTTAAAAAGCAATAAGTTAAGTGTTCCCGCTGGTGATCAGTATTTGTCAAGAGCAGTTTGTATGAGTACCTGGGGTGATTATAAAGACTATGGGTTAGGAAACTTAACTAAAGCAACGCTTGAAACTTACTTAGCTAATCCTGATACGGCAAAACAACATATTAATGAATTAGAACAGTATCGGTTATTCTATTGAAAATATCGTGAGACAATTGCATTAGATGTGAAACGACCACAATACTTCATTAACAATAATTTAAATTTAGATGATAGTTTAAATAGTGAATTGTTTACTAGAAGTGATTACCAAAAAAAATTTGGTACTAGTTCGACCATGATTGTTTTAGATAATAATCATTTTCGTCCCGGACTTGAAGCCCCTCTTAAAACATCATTCCGAAAAGTGTTAGATAGTGGTAATGTCCAAGATTTTAATGCCAATTTAAAAAAACCAATGTATGATTTATATGATTGAATTTATTCATTCTTTATCAATAATGTTAGCCAATGTTTTACCCAGGGAGTTTATACACGCTCTCCCCAAGCAGTACGAACTGAAATGGCAGCAGCTTTTAAAGATCATAGTAAAAGTTTTAATTTAGCATTCGGAGTGGTACCGTTTAATCCCCACACTGATAATCGGGGAACAATGTTCCATGGCCAAGTTAATAATATTAATGTTGATGTCTATGGAATTGACCAGAGTTTTAACAACCAAACTTTAAGTGATGGGAAAAATACCTTAAATAATAAATTATTTGCTAATAGCAATAATATTGTTATTAACCAAACCCTTGCTAAAAGGTTAGGATTAACAACTGGTGATCAAATTACAATAAAGGTTCTCCGCCAAGCGTTATTTAAGAATAGTGTAAATGGTTATCAGGATGCCCAACAAATTCTAAATAGTTGGGATGAATCACAAGTAACCGGAACTGATAGTAGTGGTCAAACAGTTGGAAAACTACTATTTAATGGTACAAATAATTACCAAAATGTGGCCTTAGGAGAGAAGGGAAATAACAAAGTTTTGGATAGTGCTTTAAATCCAAGTGATCCCAATGCCACAAATCCTACTATTTTAAATAATAAAATTGTTGATGGTAGTTATCTCTTAGGAAATGATAATGGTGATCAAGTCTTTAATATTGTTGGGGTAAATAATCAGTATGGTAGTGCGCGAGCTTGAATTAACAATGAGCGTGCCAATACAATTTTAGGTTATGACCAGACCCGTAATCATTTATTACGATTATTTATGAATGAATGACAAAATTCATTTGTTAAATCCTTACCAACATTATCAGCACCTTATCAAACCGCCCTTAGTGCTTTAGAAACGTTTATTAAAAATAACCAAAGCACCCCAATTAATCAATTATGAACAGCTTTTGTTAATAATTTTCAAAAACAAGCATTGGTTGTTAATTGAATTAAGGTTTTTGAAAATGAATATCCACTGTTTAATTATAAATTATCAAGAAGTCTAACTACTGATGATCTGCAAAGTGGTTTGGCCACTGTTCAAAGTTTTGGGGATTATAGTTTCTATGGATTAAACGGGGGTACAGTTGGAACGACAGTCTATCCACCGTATTCCGAAAGTTCATTTAATAATTTATTGCCAATTACCACGGCCAAGGAAATTTTACAAAATTTAGCCCAGGCGGTGTTGGGAGTGATTGCCTTTATTATTGCAATTTCCTTCATTCTAAGTTTTATGATTATTATTTTAACAAGTAATGTTGTTATTGCTGAAAACCGAACAATCATTGCCACAATGAAAGTTCTGGGTTATAGTAACCGTTATATTACTAAACTAGTAATAGGAATGTATATTCCTGTTATTGTAATAATGACCATCGCCGGGTTTGGTTTTGGTTGATTATTCTTAACAATTGGTATTAATGTGCTAACTAATATGGGAATGGTCTTCCCCCTAATGATGAATGCCGCGATCCCAATCATTGCGATTGCGAGTGGTTTTGCTTTATACCTAATTGCCTATTTAATCAGTTGATTTAATATGAATAAAATTAATCCGTTGGTGGCAATTATGTCCGCAAATTAAAGGAGTGACAATATGAAAAAATTATTAACAATGCTTGGTGCACTTACCATTGTGACTTCTTCAACAATGAGTGTTGTTAGTTGTCAAACTGGGAGTGGTAATTGGAATGATATCCCTGTTGACCCACCTATCTTAGCATTGGATGTCAAAGGCTTTGCTGGTGTTAATTTTAAAGATGTTAATCCGCAAGATAATAATCAAACCATTCCGATGTTATTTGCCCAATTAGCAAAACTTTTTCAAGGAACAAAATGAGATTTTAACACCCTACATCAACAGATTAAGTTCAACGGATCGCTAATTACTAATCCCAACCCGGATTTATACCGGAATGGTGAGTATAATATTGTAATTAATGATAATACTAGTGAAAATGAACTAACAATTAATAAAACGGTTGTTAATTCAAACCATATTGCCGATAAAGTAAAAAATTTAGATTTAGGAATTGTTGATGATGCTCGCCCCAAAACGCTCTTGATTGCTACTGTTTTCAATAATATGGGCTTAATTTCCGAAATTGATAAATTTGGAACATTCTTTATTGGCGAAGAAACCGAAGCAATTTGAAATCAACAAATTACCAGTGTTCCCCGTTTAAAAATTGATGCAAATAACGGAACTGCCATTTTAGAAACTGGGAAGGATCATTGAACTGACCATGATGATCCCCACAAAGATTATTATGGGACAGTTATTGTTCATTTTACAGTTAAATCAAAACAACCTCCCGCCAATCCAATGGATCTTACCAATTCAGGATTGTCCACTAATTTAGGTAAATTACCACAAGTATCAATTTTACAGATTATGATGATGTTTATTACCCTAAATTTTGCGGGAAGTCTTGATAAACTAAGTGAACTCTTAAATGATTTATATGTAAAAAATATTACTAACAATTCTGCGGATATTGAAGCTTGATCAGGCTCAAAATATTTTAGCGGAGCACTTAAAGTTAATTTTAGTTAAATTAAATTTATTAAAAAGGAGATGAACAAAATGAGAAAATTAATGATGATTTTAGCATCACTAACAATTACAGCAACTACTGCAACGACGGTTGTTGCTTGTAATAATGGGACAAAAGAAAACAAGGTGAATGTTAAAGACAAATACCAAGTTGTCCCGACAGTTAAAAATATTAAAGCTGCTATCCAAAAAGATGGCGTAAATCCTGATGATGTTGATATTGATATTCAACCGGGAATGAAGTCAGCTATTATTCGTTATATGCCAAATACGCCTAACTTACCATTTTTAACAAAAAAGATTGCCTTAGAGTGAGCAACAACTGATATTAATCAGATGTTAAAAATTCTTTCGGTTCCCTATAGCAAAGATGACCTTGGTGAAAATGTTAAACCAGAAACAGCATTAGCAATTATTAATATTTTAAATGGAACTCAATTTACGCTTGACCAGGTGGATGTTGTTGTTGACAATGATAGCCATATTATTACGCTAACTCCAAAAGCAGGTAGTGGTTTAACTGGCAATGCGGTAACCATTGATGGTCAACCAATTACTTTTAATGATATTTTCCAAGAGACAAATTTAGGAACAATTTATATTGATAAAGATTTATATGATAAATATATTAGTAATCCGAGTTCTAACATATTATTTATGGCTGCTGCAATTATGGAATTTGGTGGTGATCGTAACCGTTTCCCCGCTTATTATAAATCAACAATGGCCACTGCTATGATTAATGCCATTGGTTCAGCGGTAGTTAATATTGATCCTAATACTAAAAAAGGGACATTTTCAATGGAAACAAAAGTGGATGGGGTTATTGCCCAATCCGGATTTACCTTTAATTTTACAGTTGATACTAATCCGCGAACATATTTAACCGAAAATAATACTAAACCAACATCAGGTGATACTATTAATGTGACATTACCAGGAACTTATACAGAGCAAAACCTTGATCAATTACGTTATGATTTAGTTAAACAATTATTAGGAGAAAATTTTGCTAATAAATACAAAGATATTTTCTATGATGAAATTTGAGTATTAAGTTTTGATGCCAATACTAAAAATGCAGTACTAACACCAAAACCAGGTTCGAAAATCTTTGAAATTTCAGATGAGGCTGCTGCACCATTAACTGGAATTCCATATTATACTTTAAATGTTACGTTTGGTGGTTAATAAGGTTAGTAAAAAAGATGTTATTTTGTAATAACATCTTTTTTTCAATATTTTCCTAATTAAATTTTTTATTTTATGAAATTCTTAATTTTAGTTTGATATTTATTTTAAATTGAGATATTATCTTAGATATCACTTTATTAGAAGAAATGATATAGGGGGAGAGGATATTATGAAGTTTTTCTCAAAAGTTAAAGAGTATAACTGAGTATATAAAACAGGTTCAAGAAAGCGAAGTGGGTCTGGAAGTTGGGATCCCTTTAATTATAAAAGAATTGCTCGCATTGAAAGAGAATTAATTTGTTTACGTAAAAAAGAAGAAGCCCAAAATAAAGATGATCTTTATTACGGTCGTTAATAATTAATAATGAACACCTAACCAATGGATACCTAAAATAAATAGTTATTTTATTGTTAAGTCCTTTTAGTTAGGTGTTTTTATATGCCACAAGAAGATTTCTAGGGGTATTATGAAATACTTTTTAATTATGCTATAATTTTATTAGTTTATGTTTATAGGAGAATAGTTATGATTCAGATTAATGATCTTAATAAAAATTATGGGAAGAAAATTGCTAATTTTAATATTAATATCAATATTAATGTGGGTGAAGTATATGGAATCTTAGGGCCAAATGGCGCGGGGAAAACTACCTTAATAAGCAAATTATGGGATTTATTAAATCTGATGCGGGGACAATTTTAATTGATGGTTTGAATCCTTGAACAGATGCCAAACAAATTATGAAATCTACTGGTTATGTGGCTGGAGAAATTAGTTTATATGATAATTTAACTGGAATTGAATATTTAAAATTAATTACAAAATTTAGACCAGAAGTTGATTGAACATATGTAGAAAAATTATTGTTGCATTTTGATTTGGATGCTAGTCAAAAAATTAAAAGAATGTCAAAAGGTATGAAACAAAAAACTGCGTTAATTGCGGCCACTATGATTAAGCCTAAATTTTTAGTTTTAGATGAACCAACAAGTGGTTTGGATCCTGTTATGAAAAACCAATTTAATGAATTAATAATCAAAATGAAACAGGATTATCAAACAACGATTCTGATTTGCTCCCATGTTTTTGAAGAAGTAACAAAACTTTGTGATCGTATTGGGTTTATTAAAAATGGTAAATTAATTGATGAAGTTAAAGTTGTGGAACGTGATATTAATAAAATTGAAGAACATTTCAAAAAATTATATGAAAGAGAGAGTGTTTTATAAATATTATGAAAAAGGAATTTCTACATGATAATTTTAATGTAATTAAAAATCACTTTCGCCTTAATTGAAAATTAATATTATTTTTTGTTATTTTTTGATTAATTATAACAATAGATTTATTAGCAATGACCTTAATGTCTCATCTTCACGGTGTTAAAGTTCCAGTGATAGGGAATTTTACAGCGGAAATTAAAACAAGTGGTTCTTCAACCGGAACGACCTTAGTTTCAATTTCGCAAATGCTAAATTGAGCATTATTTGCTGGTCCGGGGATTGTCTTTTTTTCAATTTTTTCCTTAGTATTAATTAATAAGAATTTTATTAAAGAAGTAAATGGCGGACAAATTAACTTTTGATTAGTTTTGCCGTTATCGAGAAAGCAAATTGCAAGTGCTAAAATGTTTTATATTATTATTGCAAATATAATTGTTTTTGTTCCATCTTTTATTATTATTTTAATTTTTGCCGGAATTAGCTATGATGCTAAGCAATGATTTGGTTATGTATTTTTATATGGAATCCAATTTATTTTGTTTATTGCCTTATTGATAATGATTTATACTTTAATTTCAGTATGGTTAGTTGAAAAAACAATGACAATTAATATTATTAACGCTTTGATAGCATTTTGAATTTTAATAACATGAATTATTTTGTTAATATATGATATGAACCCAACTCAATTTCCGGGATTAGAATATATTAAATATATTTCTTTACAATCAATGGTAGTTGTTCCGCTTAAATTTTCTTCATCAAAAATAGGTTCTGAAACTATCATTCCAATTGATAGTAGTCATGATTTATATTTGAAAGCATATCAGCATTTACAATTTAATAAAATTGCTATTACAATTTGTACAATATTATTACCAATATTAGCAACTGGATTTGGTTTTTGCGGAGTATATCTATTTAATCGGAAAGATCTAAAAATTTAAAATATATTAAAAAAATAGCAATTAATTGCTATTTTTCTAACCAATAAGAAATTGAATTGAATCTACTTGGGAAGTTGTTGAGCATTCATGTACTGAACCAGCTGTTCTTACATAAATTTATGATATTAATTCAAGTGCAGTAATTCCTTCATCATCATTATATGCTGCTTTTAGAGTTAAATCAATTTTACTTGTTTGGTGGTCTCAACCTGCTCATTGATCATTGGTTTCAGAATAATTTCAAACCCGCAAATTTTTGGTACTTTCTTTTGCATTAAATTTTAACTCAACAATATTATAATATTTAGCATTATCATAAGGGTGTAATGCAAAATAACCGTTAGCGTTAACAAAATTTGATTGACTAATAATATCCTCTCAATTAATTTTTGCAGTTGCTTTTGTAGCAGTTTGTGTGTCTTCAGTATCATGGGTTCCAGCAGCAGGAGTTGCAATTGAGTGTTTGATGCCAACACCATTTCAAATATTATTTAAATTGCTATTTTCTAATGTAATATCATTTTTTTCATACATAATTAATAGGTGGAACTCCGCTACTAATTAATCCAATCGATCCTAAGATTGCTATTAAACTTTTCATTGGCAAATTCTCCTTTAAATATGTCATTTTAGAAAGTACATTACTTTCTTAATTTAAATATAGCATAGTTATTATAAATTTAATTCTAAATTATAACAAATTTTATAAAATTATTTCTATTAAAATATTATATTTTTAACATACAATTTTAAAAAGTGGATATATTTTAAATTACTAAAAATTGACAAAAATAAGATATAATTATAGTAATAATAAAATTGTGAAAGGATGTCGGATTATGTTTTTATCAATTATTATTGTAACCCAAAATCACCCCGTAAAAATTCTACGAACATTATCGTCAATAAAAGCACAAAGCGATAGTGACTATGAAGTGATCTTAGTTGATGATTCTGGATTTCAACCAAAATCAACAGCGTTAGAATTATTAAGTGATAATTTTTATAATTTTGATAATAAAATTCAGGTGATTTCAAGTTTACGTGGGCAAGGGTTTTCATATGCAGTTAATGCGGCAATTAATATCGCGAATGGGGAATATTTTTTAGTTTTAGATGAGGGACAAATTTTAAAAGAAAATGCTGTTGCTACTTTAAAAACAAAAATTAAGGCAAATCATAAAGAACTAGTTCCAATTGATATGTTAGAATTTAAGTTATATTACAGTACTATTAAGGGAGAAAGTTACCTTCGGAATGATTTAAATAAACTATTAACTCCAAAAATTCAAAAAGAAGTTTTTGCCAATGTGCATACTTTAATTAACACGAAAGTATTTCGAACACAGTTTATTAAAGACCATAGAATTGAATTTATTAATTATGTTCGTAATGATAGTTTATTTATTTACAAAGCACTAGCCAATAGTGATGGTTTTTTAGCGATTGATGATGTTTTAGCAGAATATGAATTAGGAACAATTAATTATAGTGTTTTTGATCTTTTGAAGCAGTGAGTTCACATTTTTAACTTTTATCGCGAAATTGGGTTATATAAAGAGTATCATGAAGAATTAGAATATGCTTTTATTCGGTTCTGTTTAATTAGTTTCTTACGAATGGTTCGTTTACAAAATAATAAAAAATTAGCAATTAAGGGAGTTGTCAGCGCCCAAAATAAAATTGAACGAAGATTACGAAATTTTAAAGATAACAAGTATGTGCAAAATATCAATGATGAAAAATTTGCCCCAATTGTGCAGGATATTGAAGGATATCTTAAAAATTGAAAACTTACTTATGCAAAATAAATAGTTAAGAATGATGAATACCAATGAAAGTTATTGATAAAAAAACCACCCGTCAAAAGCAACCTTCAACCCCAACGCCAGATTTTGGTGATGCTAAGCAAATAACAACAAAATCTGATCCTTCGCAGCCAGAGAGCGAAAATAATAATGTGCAACTTAGTGATGATGACTACAATTACCACCAGTTATCACGGCCATTGAGAATTATTTTTGCTCGTTTTTTAGATCTAATCTTATCAAGCATTATTCCGCTAGTTCTTTCGCTAACGATGCGTCAGTGGGATCCTAACCATAGTGTCTGAGCACCAATTGTGGTTATTATTGCAACGTTTATTATTTTCTTTTGTTATTTTGTTATTATCCCGTATGTATGAAGGGGAAAAACCTTGGGAAAATGGCTAATGCGGATTACCTTAGTGACTACAAATGATAAATTACGAATGATTGTAATTTTTACCCGTGAATTATTTATTATTTTCATTCCGTGGTTCGTTGAATTAATTTTTAACTTTGTTTTTGATGTAATTTTTAAAGTGAACTTAGGTGAAATTTTAGCAGGACGCACAGAAACTAGTCAAATTGCCGCCATTGTGATGAAAATAGTTACCACATTTTATTTTTTATGGTACTTAGGGCTTGCTTTTGGTGTATATTTAAATAAGAACCATCAAATATTATTTGATAAACATTTTAATTTATTTATTGTTAAAATTAAACCAAACCAAGTTAAAAAACCCAAAAAGAAACGCGAAGCAATTACGCGTAACAAAGAACATGTTCATTTGAAAAAGGACCAACCAGGAAATATTTCTGATGAAGCATTAAAGGAAATTGAAGATTTATAAGGTAAATACTAAGTAGAAAGAATAAAGGGGTATCTTTGCAATGTTAAATGAATTTATTAAAGATTTGAATCCTAACCAACGCGAAGCAGTCTTAGCAATTAATGGACCGGTTCGAGTAATTGCTGGGGCTGGTAGTGGTAAAACACGTGTTATTATTAATAAAATTGCTTATTTAGTTCGTTATGGTAACCACAAACCATGAAGAATTTGTGCCCTAACTTTTACTAATAAGGCAGCTAATGAAATGAAAAATCGGATTGTTGATTTAATTGGCCAGGAGGGACGAAAAACTTGAATTTCAACTTATCATGCCTTATGTGTGAGAATTTTACGAGAAGATATTGAAACCCTAGGTTATCCGCGCAGCTTTAATATTATTGATACCACTGACCAAGACCAAATTATTCGAACAATCTATAAATCGGCAAACTTAAAATATGATGCCCAAGAAAGCCGAGTAGTAAAGTCACAAATTAGTAGTTGAAAAAATGATTTTTATTCACCAAGTCAAGTTATCGATGGCGCTTATGAAAATAGTGA
Source organism: Spiroplasma eriocheiris (assembly GCF_001029265.1). Taxonomy (NCBI): domain Bacteria; kingdom Bacillati; phylum Mycoplasmatota; class Mollicutes; order Entomoplasmatales; family Spiroplasmataceae; genus Spiroplasma; species Spiroplasma eriocheiris. Next base: position 332,619 of record NZ_CP011856.1, read on the forward strand.
CAAAAAACGCTGAGGCTATGTTTATAAAGAATATGAGAAAAGATTAAAAGAATTAAATAGTTTAGATTTTAATGATTTAATTTTATTTACCCACCGTTTATTTTCTTATCATAAAGACATTTTGGCGAAATGACAAGATCGTTTTGATTATTTATTAGTTGATGAATTTCAAGATACGAATGATTTACAATTTGATATTATCAAATGATTATCAGAAACAAAGCAAAACATTACTGTGGTTGGTGATCCTGACCAGACTATTTATTCATGGCGGGGAGCTAAAATTCGCTTAATTTTAAATTTTGAACATTATTTTAAAGAAACCCAAACCATTATTTTAGATGAAAACTATCGTTCTAGTCAAAATATTTTATCCCTCGCCAATGATTTAATTGTTAATAATACCAATCGCATTAAAAAAGAATTGTTTACTAGTAAAGAATTAGGTGTCAAACCAATTTTATACCATGCGAGCAGTAGTTTAGATGAAAGTGATTTTATTGCCAGCAAAATTATCCAACTGGTGAAAAAAGAGGACTACCATTACCAAGATATTTTAATCTTATACCGTGCTAACTATTTATCTCGTGATATTGAAGGTTCCCTTGCTGATTATGGGATTTCTTATCGAATTTATGGGGCCTTTAAATTTTACGAACGGAAAGAAATTAAGGATGCCTTAGCATTATTAAAATTAGTAGTTAATAATGAAGAACTTGCTTTAGACCGGGTGCTATTATTTACTCCTAAAATTGGGCCAAAAGCCGTTGAGCAGGTGAAAGCAATTCTCAAAGAACACCAGGTAACTTTTAGCCAATTATTACTTGAGCATTTTGATTTATTACCAAATAGTTTAAAAAATAATTTAACGGCGCTTAGCGAAGCAATTTTTAGTGTTAATAGTTTATTACAAGACACTCAAAGTGTTAAAATAGTTATTGAAACCCTACTAGAAAAATCAGGTTATTTAAAACGTCTTGAAGATAATTTAGAAACTGAACGCGTAGAAAATATTAAAGAATTAATTGATGGAATTGCTAAATTTGACTTCCAAAATGCTGACTTGCAAGGTCTTGAATTAGTTAATGAATACTTACAATTAATTAGTTTACAAACCGACCATGATAATGATGAAATTAATGATGATAGTGTTTCATTAATGACAATTCATAATGCGAAAGGTTTAGAAAATAAAGTTGTTTTTATTGTTGGTCTTAATGAAGGAATTTTTCCTTCAATCCAAGCGATTAAAAGTGGTGAAAGTGAGTTAGAAGAAGAGCGTCGAACTTTATATGTTGCAATCACGAGAGCAAGAGAACTTTTATTTATTAGTTACGCCGATGGTTATTCATATGTTACCGGAAATGAAAGATTTCCTTCGCGTTTTGTTAAAGAGTTAAATCCGGACTTTTTAGAAACAATTGAAAGTGATTTATTAGGAACAACTGTTAAGTATAAAAGTAATTATAGTTTAGATGGGGAATGAGAAAATAGTTTAAGTAATTTTTCAAATAATGCTCTTAACACAAGTTCACAACCTTCCCATGAAAATTGATCCATTGATGATAGTGTTAGTCATGAAATTTTTGGAATTGGGGTTGTTGTGAAAAAAATCGGAGCTAACATTCAAGTTATTTTTCCTAGTCCGATTGGTTCAAAAATTATTTCAGCGGATAGTAAAGCTATTAAGAAAGTTAAGAATTAGCTAGGTTTAAAAATGAGGTGGAGATATGAAAATCAAGAATTATAAGGAAATTGCCAAGATTGCTGGTTGTGGAGTAGGGACAGTATCACGCTACTTTTCGGGTGGTTCGATTTCGGCAGAAATGTATGAACGAATTGATGCGATTGTGCAACGGAGTAATTTTGTTCTTAAAAACCCTAAAAATATTGATAATATTGGAGTGATTACAACTAGTATTTTAGATTATAATACTAATCTTTTAATTGAAAAATTAGCAAAGAAATTATGAGCACAAAAATTATCTTTAAATATTATTTATTTTGATTATCAGCATCAACAGTTGCAAGATATTATTGAAACCTTTTTTCAGAAGAAAACTAAAAAAATTATTTTATTATTAAACAATCTTGATGAATTAAACCACGAAACTTTGCAGACAATTGAAAAATACCATCATAATTTAATTATTTATGGTCAAAAGTTGGCTAATCATAATTGTGTTTATTTAAACTATGAAAAAATGATGTATGATTTAACTTTACAATTAATTGCCAAATATCAGAATGTTTTATATGTTAGTACGGTGTTAGAAGATAAAAAAGAACTTTACCGGGGTTATTTTAAGGCTTGCCATGATTCAAAAATTGAGCCACGATACTTACATTTAAAAACAGCGAATTTTAACGAAGACCACCATTTGTTAGCCAATAGTATTGCTGATTACCAACTGAACGCGGTTATTTGTGTTGATGAATACAGTTATTTGCAAGCCCAGAGTTTACACCTTGCTAATTTAATGATTGCTAATTTATATTCTCCGGCCTTGCAAAAAGGATATTTGAAAGCTAATAGTTATATTAATATTAATTTTGAAAGTATTACTGATAATTTGGTACAATTATTAATTAATGGCAATTCAGAAAAGTTAGCAGTTGAAATTCAACACCAAATTTCCTAATTTACCAAGATAAACAGGTTAAATTATTTTGATTTTTAAAAATAAATTTAAAAAAAGTTAGGATTTGTATTAATTTTGATATAATAATTTTGTATATTTTGAAGGAGGAAATCAAATGGCATCATTTAAAGCTGTTATTATTGATCCTGTCGGAATGCACGCCCGCCCAGCAGCCCTAGTTGTTGGAGAAGCAAGTAAATATTCTTCAGACATTTCTATTAAAACTGCCGATAAAGAAGGAAATTTAAAATCAATCATGAACGTGATGGCCTTAGCAATTAAAACTGGAACTGAAGTTGAAATAATTGCCAACGGGAGCGATGCGGACAATGCTATTGCAGGTATTCAAAAAGTAATGAAAGATAACAAAGTTATCTAGTCTTAGAGATTCAATATACACATTAATGAATAACATATTTTAGTTATAAAATATGTTATTTTTTGTAATTTTTTTCCATAATTATGTTGTTTAATTTTCCGTTTAGGATATAATTAGAAGCGAGGTGTATTAGTATGTGGATTTTAGCGCTTGAAACAAGTTGTGACGAAACAAGTGTTGGGATTATTCATAACAATCAGGTGAAAACGAATGTTATATCATCACAAATCGCCGACCATCTTAAATATGGTGGGGTGGTTCCAGAATTGGCAGCAAGATTACATTTAAATAATCTAAACACTGTTTTATCTTCCGCATTCCTAGAAGCAAATATTAGTCCCTTTGACCTTGACTATATTGCTTATACAGAAAAGCCCGGCTTAATTGGTGCGCTTCATATTGGTAAAATAGCCGCTGAGACCTTAGGCAGTTATTTGGACATTCCAGTTATTAAAACAAACCATTTATATGGTCATATTTATGCTGGCGCAATTGACCACCAATTTAAGTTTCCCATGCTAGCAGTTTTAGTTAGCGGGGGGCATACTCAAATCGTGTATTTAAGAAAGCATTTAGATTTTGAAATCCTTGGTACAACATTAGATGATGCAATCGGTGAGTGTTATGATAAAGTAGCACGAATGCTCGGATTAAATTATCCTGGAGGACCAGTTATTGACAAACTTGCGCAACAAGGAAATCCAAATACTTATCGATTTCCCTTACCATTAGATGATGGAAGTTATAACTTTTCATTTAGTGGTTTGAAATCAGCTTGTTGAAATGTTATCAATAAAGCACACCAAAATCATCAAGAAATTAATTTAAATGATTTTTGTGCTTCATTTCAAAAAGTTTGTCTGGAAATAATAGTAAAGAAAACTATGAAAGCGATAAAAGAATATCACCCACAAATGTTAACGCTAGTCGGGGGAGTATCGGCCAATTCTGCCCTACGTGCGGCATTTAAAAGTTTAGCACGAGATGGTTTAGAAGTTATTATTCCTAAATTAGAATATTGTACTGACAATGGTGCAATGATTGCTCGTGTAGCTTATCAAATGGTTTTAAATAAAGAACGCTAAAAACAATTAATTTAAGGAGTGAACAAAGAATGGCGTCATTTTTATCGAAATTAGAAACTTTTGATTCTAAAAATTTTACAAAGAAAGAAAATGAAATTATTAAATTTATCAAAGAAAATATGAAAGAAGTAACAACCATGAATATTGAACTATTAGCCCAAAAAGTAAACACCGGGTATAGTGCTATTTATGGGTTATTGAAAAAAATGCAAATTAGAGGTTATCGTGACTTTTTAATCTCAGTTGCTAGTGATGTTGAAATTAAGTCATTAGACTTTGAAAATATGGAAAGTCTAATGAAAAAAAATTACTTTGATATTATTAACCAAAATGACAGTATGATTAAAACTGAACTAGTGGAAAAAACATTAGAAGCAATTAAAGGAGCATACCGTATTTTTGTGATTGGAATGGGTTCGACTAATGCCTTATCAAGAACATTAGCGTTAGAATTATACCGTTTTGGTTTCAATGCCTTTGACTTGGATGAAAGTGAAGAAGACTTATTAATTAGAACTAAATTTATGACTAAGAATGATTTAATTATTGCTTATTCATTATTTGGGGACAACGAATCAATTAATAAAGCGTTACAAGTCGCCAAAGAAAAAGGAGTGAAGATTATTGCCATTTCGGGAAAAGATATGTCAAAAGCAGTTAAACTAGCTGATTGAGCCCATATTATTTCAACTCCGAACCAAAGAGCGAATGATCATCGTATTTATGTAAATAAACTATTACCTTGAATGTACTTTACTGATGATTTAATCAATAAAGTATGAGAATCAGATATCGTTGATCGCGATTTTGTATTATCACAACAAGCTAACCAATGGGATTAAAAGTATGATGGACAACAATAACAATATTTCAATCTTATCGAAATTATCGATGATACAAGAAAATTTAACGAAGAAAGAAGCAAGGGTAGTTGATTATATTCGCGAAAATGTTAATAGTCTGCGTGATATTAAAATTGAAGATTTAGCGAAAGCAACCGGAATTGGTTATTCACCAATTTATTCTTTAATTAGTAAACTAGGATTCTCGGGTTATCGGAATTTTATTATCGCCTTAGGAGCTGAACAAGAACATTTAAACAGCAGTAATTTAAAATTTGAGGCAACGGAAGATATTTATAATTATTATTTAGATGTCATCCAACGTAATAACCAAATTTTTGATAAGGATAAAATGTTAGCAACCGTTAATCTTTTAAAGAAAGCCCGTAATATTTATATTGCGGGAATTGGAAATATGGGGTTAGCTACTAAAGAATTATCAAACCGCTTATTCCGTTTTGGTTTTATGTGTAATGTTTTAAATGAAGATGAAGACAGTATTAAAATGCGTGCAAGCTTATTGCATGAAAATGACCTGTTAATTTGTATGAGTTTATTGGGGCAAACTGCCTCTGTTATTGAAGCGGCTAAAGAAGCCAAAGATAACAAAGCAAGTGTGGTGGCCATTACTTCAAAAAGTAATTCGGAATTATCTAAGTATGCGGATATTACCCATTTAATCATATCTTCCGCTTTATATGAAAAAAGTGAGATTTTCTTATCAACTCTTTTACCACTAATTTATTGGAATGATAATTTAGTACAGTTATTGTTATCAACAGACAAGGACCGTGAATATTTAGATATTCGGTTAAAAACTAATAAAATCATTAAAAAATATCGTTAATTCAACGGAATTTATATTCCGTTTTTAATTTTTATAGTAAAATATTTATAATTACGTAGTTAGAGAAAGAAGGATAACATTTATGACACCACATATTAAAGCAAAAAAAGAAGAAATTGCCCCTGTTGTTTTAATGCCTGGGGACCCTTTACGTGCAAAATATATTGCGGAAAATTTCTTAGACAATTATAAGTTAGTTAATGAAGTACGAAACATGTTTATGTATACTGGCGAATACAAAGGCAAAAAAATTACCATTGCCGGAAGTGGAATGGGTTGTCCCAGCATTGGAATTTATTCATATGAATTATTTAAATTTTATGATGTCGACACAATTATTAGAATTGGGTCAGCAGGAAGCTATGATCTCAATGTTAAGATTTATGATTTGGTTAACGCTTCAAAAGTATACGGTGAAAACTCATACGCTAAAATTGTTGCTGATATTGATGAACAAGTGCTTACTGCTCCTGGGAAAGTTTACGAAGTAATTAATGCAACTGCGCAAGAAATCAACCAACCGGTAGTTACGGGAACTATTCACTCTTCGGATGTCTTCTATCGTAAACATCCCGATGATTGAAAAAAAATTCATGACCAATACCAAGCAGTTTGTGTAGAAATGGAATCATTTGCCTTATTTGCCAATGCTATTGAGCTAAAGAAAAATGCTGCTTGTTTATTAACAATTTCTGATTCATTAGTAACCGGAGAAAGTACAAGTCCGGAAGAACGCCAAACTAATTTTGTAAAAATGATGAAGCTAGCATTGGAAAGTGCTATTAAATTATAAAATATTAAAAGGAGTAGGAAAATGGAAATCGTTTTTGACTTATACCAAGATAAAATTAAAGACCAAACTAAAATTGAAGTTTTAGGATGAGTAAGATCAAATCGAAATAATGGGAAATTAGGGTTTTTAGTTATTAATGATGGGACTTGTTTTGATGACTTACAAGTTGTTTATAAAAAGGAAACCATTAGTAATTTTGATGAAATTGCGAGTGTGCGCTTATCTTCTGCCATAAAAATAAGCGGAATTTTTACCTTAACGCCAACTGCTAAGCAACCATTTGAATTGCAAGCAACGGCTATTGAAGTGTTAGACTTAGCAGATGAAAATTACCCCTTACAAAAAAAAGAACATACCCATGAATATTTAAGAGAAATTGCCCATTTGCGGGCAAAAACAAAAACCTTTAATGCTGTTTTTCGGATTCGCAGTAGTGCTGCTTTTGCCATCCATGAGTATTTTAACCGTCAGAACTTTGTGTATGTCAACACCCCAATTATTACGGGGAACGATGCAGAAGGAGCTGGGGAATCATTTATCGTGACAGTTCGTGATGATAACAAATATCACGAAGATTTCTTTGGTAAAAAAGCAAGTTTAACAGTTTCGGGACAGTTACATGCGGAAGGTTTTGCCCAAGCCTTCCGGAGTGTTTATACATTTGGACCAACTTTTCGGGCTGAAAACTCAAATACAACCCGCCATGCTGCTGAGTTTTGAATGATTGAACCAGAAGTTGCCTTTAGTGATTTAAATGATATTATGAAGCTTGCCCAAGGAATGGTAAAGCATGTTATTAAATACTTATTTGATCATAACCATTCGGAACTAAGCTTTTTAACAGCTAATGTTGATGCTGAATTATTAACAAGATTACAAAATGTTTATGAAAGTGAGTTTGCCCAAACTTCATATACGACAGCGATTGATTTATTATTAGCGGCTGTTAAAAATGGTCAGCAGTTTATTAATAATGATATTTTTTGAGGAATGGATTTACAAACTGAACATGAACGTTATCTTTGTGAAGTTATCAATAAAAAACCAACATTTTTAATTGATTATCCAAAAGATATCAAAGCTTTTTATATGAAAATTAACGATGATAACAAAACAGTTGCTGCTTGTGATTTATTAGTTCCCGGAATTGGTGAGCTAGTTGGGGGTAGTCAGCGGGAAAATGATTATCAAAAAATTGTTAATCGTTGTTTAGAAATGAAGATTCCCACTCCTGATTTACAATGGTATTTAGATTTGCGTAAATACGGATACTATAAAAGTTCTGGTTTTGGATTAGGATTTGAAAGATTAGTAATGTATGTAACCGGAATGACCAATATTCGTGATGTGATTGCCTTTCCAAGAACACCAAAAAATTTATTATTTTAAAAGTTTCATTATTATTAGAAACTTTTTTTATTTTTTAACAAAAAAAATTTTAAAAAAAGATAATTGTTTACTAATAATTTTAATGTTTTAATAAAATTATTACTTTAAATATAGAAAGGATCTTCTAATGAAAAAATTATTTACATTATTAGGGGCCATTACTTTATCAGGAGTTAGCACAAGTTCATTAGTTGCTTGTAATCATTCCACAAAAAGTGACATTAATAAGACATACGCTCAGGCAATTTATATTTCATTCTTTTTTGTCCCTAGTTCAGAAGGACAAACAAAATTAGTTACTAAATTAGGACAAATTCCAGTTGATATGACGCAACAAATTGCCAAAGAAGCTGATTTAATTCAATTAAAAGATTTTAATATTGATCAGGTTGCCCAAATTGTCAATGCTGATCTTGCTCATTTAGCTGAGGTTTTAAAAATTATGAATGATAAAACTTTCTATGACTTTAGTGGTGTTACTTTGACAACAACCGGCGCCAATTATTTTATTCATCAGAACAATGAAGTAAAATGAGAAGTTAATCTTACTTTAACACATCAAGTTGCTAGTTCAAGTTATGTTACTGAAATCCACTCAAAAGGTTATTTTCCGGCGACTCTTAATAAATAGGAATTGGGTAATAATAAATATCGATTGCAAAAACCATTTTTAACTATATCATTGCTAATCTTGGTTAGTTAATATTGGTTTTTTATATTGTGAAATAATTCGCTGCTTCAACAGTCTAATGTAAGAAAATTCATTTTGTAAACTGTTTATTTTAATAATTTTTAATTTCATTAATACAAAATTTTACATTTAGATAAATTTTTTTATGATAAAATACTTGTGCATATTAATATAAAAAATTAAAACTTGCTAATTGATTAAAAGATTAGGAGGAGTTAATTTGAATGGTGTTATTAAAATGCTAAGAATACATCGGGGTTGAACCCAACGGGAATTAGCCCAAAAAACTGGAGTTCAGCAATCAACAATTTGCCGAATTGAAGCAGATTGTTCTTCAACTAGTTGAAATAAAATTTTACGAATTTTAGTTGCTTTAAAAGTAGATATTAATAAGTTTTATCAAAAAATCCAACGTTATAATGTAGCTAAAATTCATGACTTTTTAACATATCTAATTAATAATTCAACAGTCCGGTTAAAAATTATTAAAGACCCTAAACTAGTTGCCGAAAAACTTATTCAGATGTTGCTTGACTAATGATTAGTTAAGTAGCATCTTTTTGTTTGCGTTGCCAATATTTTTCATTCTGGGTGGAAAATGTTATAATTATAAAGATCAAAGATAAGAGAGAGGGGTTAAAACGGGAATGATGGTGTGAGATTATTATTTTATTTTTGATAGTAACGGGATTGACCAAACTTTGCGTTGTATTTGTAAATCAGAAAAAGATGCTGTTGAGGCATTACAAGACTGTTATTTAGATAATAAATATAATGAGGATGTTATTAAGCAAATTTCTTTTTGTTTAGTTTTTAGTTACGATAGTACCACTGAAACCTATGAGTTTAATAAAAGAGAAACCCAGAGTTTTATTGATAATTTACCATTGTGTAAACAATGTAACCGGATTCGGAATAAATTAAACAACGAAGGAATTTGTTCGGAATGTGAAAATGAATTAATAGGGTTAGAGACATTTAAATGTGATTTATGTAAAAAACGAAGAATTACCCGCGATGATTTTGATCGAGAATTATTTGGAAAACTAATTCTGGAAAATAAAACTTATACAATTTGTTTTAAATGTGCGGAAGAAAATTATAAGCCATTTAAAAAAGAAAGGGCGGTTAAATAATGAATACCCAAAAAAATTTATACATTATTTATTATGTAGAAGACCCAACCCAACCACGTGGTGCAAAAATTGTAAAAGTATTTACGAGTCCCGAAGAAGCCCAAAAATATTTATTAACCAAAGTAACTGTGAATGGGAAAAAGGTTAATAAAGATGATAAATGAATTATTCAGGTTTATTCTTATGTTGGTTCAAATGATCGCTATGAATTTTCAAAATGAGAAACCGGCCAGTTTAAAGGAACAATTGGAATTTGTACACACTGTCATGAGTATTTCTTAAGAGAAAATAATCAAAATATGTGTGCTGATTGTTTCAACTTTGTAAACCAAGGCTTAAAAGAATGCGATGTTTGTCACCAGTTTTTTAACCCAATTGGAACAAAATTTACTTCAAATGGTGATGTCTTTCCATCTCTTGCTTGCATAAATTGTTCAGAGCTTTTATTAAAAAATTTAAAAGTGAAATAATTATTTTAAAAAAGAGGGACTATTTTGCAAAATATTGTAATTAAACAACAAGATATTGTGATGGCAAATCACTTAGATAAATTTAATCACTGATCACGACATCCTTTTATTATTCTGGGGACTTATCAAAATTATGCGTTGGGTTTACAGTTTACATCGGTCAAAAAATTACGGGGCAAAGCCATTGGCTATTTTGACCATATGACTCTTAATAACATGTATGATAATGAATGCTATCATAGTGAGACAAAAAGTTTTGATGAACTTTGAGATGATTTTTTTAAAAAAGAGGAAAAGTTTGAAACAATCGATCTTGATGATGATGATGGATTTGAGTATTGATCACGAGCAAGTTTAAATGATTTATATTTGTTTAATTTAAATGATATTTTAATTTATGATTTTGATATCAAAAGTTGTGTAATTGATAGTAAGTTTGAAGAAATTATGATGAAGTTAAAAAAATATCAATGGGAGAATGATGTTATTAATACAATTGTTAATGATAATAATCGTCATTTAAAATAAATGAACGGAGGCTGATAAAATGTTAAAATGAAATGATAAAATTCTTTTTTATATCCGCTTAGGGGGATTAATTTTAATAACTTCTTTTTTAGTAACGGACTTAATTTTAGCAATTACCCATCCCCAACCACAATTTAAAGATTTAAATTATTCAGAAAGGGTATCAAATTATTATTCTTTTTTTACAACCCAAACTAACTATATTGTAGCGGTTTACTTTTTTGCTTATTTATTCGAAAGTAAATTTAAACATAAAAAACCAAGCTATTTAATTAAATTGGCAGTTACGACTTATATTACGGTGACAATGCTTGTGTTTTGATTTGGAATTATTACGAAAGCCCAGGATTCTAATCAATATGATGCATACCATTGAGTATCAACAGTTATTTTACATTTAATTATTCCAAGCAGTATGATTACTAGTTATGTTTTAACTTCGGGAGATATTATTTATCATCTTAAAACACACCACAAGTTATACTTATGATTAATATTATTATATCCGTTCTTATATTTCCTAATTATTTCGGTGCGGGGAAGTTTACGTTATTATAGTGGCCGTCCGGTGGGCACTTGGTACCCATATTTCTTTTTAAATGTATATCAACATTTAGGGTGATTAATTATGATATTTTCGGTATTATTAATTATTGGTTTGTTTGTGGGATTACAATATTTGTATATTTATATTAATAATTTATTATATATTAAATATAAAGGTCAAACTTTGAATAAAACAGTAAATGAAAAAATCTTTGGGATTAAAGAAAATTCTGTTTCTAATTCTTCACCAATTATTAGTTTTGAACCAGAAATTGCTGGGAAAGATGATAATAGTTTCTTTTCCCCACCATCCAATCCTGAAAATGAGTATTAATTTTCTAAAATATTAAAAATATTTAGTATTAATTTTTATGTCAACCATTTTTTCGTAAAAATAAGACAAAATTAATAAAAATTGGTAAAAATTGCCAATTTTTTTTATTTTTTATAACTATTTAGTATTATTTTTGATTTTTTTATTTTTTCAAGGTATATAATGAAATTACGATATGATTTACAATACTATGAATAAAATCTATTGCTGATTTTTTTATGCAAGTTTATTCTGTTAGTTATATCGAACGAATAAAAAATACTAAAACTTTGTAATGATAAATAAGGAGGAGACATACAGAATATGAAAGTTATAGTAGTAGGAACCAACCATGCAGGAACAACTGCAGTTAGAACATTAAGAAGATTGGACCCATCAGCAGAAATTGTTACTTATGATAAAAACAATAACGTATCATTTTTAGGATGTGGAATTGCTTTATGAGTTAAGGGTGAAGTACAAGATCCCCAAGGATTATTTTATGCTTCCCCAGAAATATTAGAAAGCGAAGGAATTAAAGTTAATATGGAACATGAAGTTCTTAATATTGACAATAAAAAGAAAACAATCCATGTTAAAGATTTAAAAACGGGTAAAGAATTTGATGATAATTATGACCGTTTAATTTTGGCAATTGGATCATGGCCAATTATTCCCCCAATTGAAGGAATTACCATGGAAGGAGTTCACATTGTTAAATGATACCAACACGGAGCATTAGTTAAAAAAGCTAATGAAGATCCAAACATCAAAAATGTGGTAGTTTGTGGAGCTGGATACATTGGTGTTGAATTAGTTGATGCTTTCCACGCCAAAGGTAAAAATGTTACTTTAGTCGATATTTCTGATCGTATTATGCCAAGATATTATGATAAACCATTTACTGACCGTGTTGAAAATGCGATGAAAGCAGCCGGAGTGCATTTAGCAACTGGTGAAAAGGTTATGAAATTTGAAGGTGAAAATAATAAAGTAACAAAAGTTGTAACCGATAAAGGAAGTCATGCTGCTGATATGGTTATTTGAGCAGTTGGATTTAAACCAGCTACTGAAATGTTAGCGGGAGTTGTTGACTTAGATAATAATAAGGCAATTATGGTTAATGAATTTATGCAAACTTCCGATGAAAATATTTTTGCCGTTGGTGACTGTATTGAAGTTTATGACAATGCTAAACAACGCCCTTGCTATATTGCGTTAGCAACAAACGCGGTGCGAACAGGAATTATTGCGGCGGTTAATGCTTTAAAACCAGCCGGATTAGCTTCACCAGGATTCCAAGGGTCAAATGCGATTAATGTTTTTGACTGATGTTTAGCATCAACGGGAGTTACTGAAACAGTTGCCAAAGAATTAGGAATGGATTATGAACAAATTACTTTTGAGGATAATGACCGTCCAGAATTTATGCATTCATATAAAAAAGTCCTAATTAAAATCTTATGAGATAAAAAAACAAGAAAAATTATTGGAGCACAAGTAGGTTCTGAAAATAACCATACTGAAGTTATGTATATGTTTTCATTAGCAATTATGAAAGGGGTTACAATTGATGAATTACCATTAATTGATATCTTCTTCTTACCACACTTCAATAAACCATATAACTTTATTACACTACCTGCCCTAGAAGTCTTGGGATTAAATTACTTTAAAAAATAGGTAATGATATACTTTAATAATCCCTCAACTGATGTCTATTTCAATCTTGCTTTAGATGAATACCTCTTGAAACATGATTTTGGGGATGAGATTTTCTATCTTTGACAAAATAACAATACTGTTGTTGTTGGTAAAAACCAAAATACGTTAGAAGAGATTAATCTTAAAGCAGTTGAAGAAGATCAGGTTAATATTATTCGAAGATCTTCTGGCGGGGGTGCTGTTTATCAAGATAAAGGAAACTTATGTTTTTCCTTTATTGTTGATAAAAATAGTCCACTAGCAAAAAATTATCAAACAATTTTACAACCTATTATTGAAGTATTACAAAAGTTAGGATTATCAGCAAAATTTGCGGGTAAAAATGATATTGAAATTGATGGCAAAAAAATATCGGGTAACGCCCAATTAACCTATCAAAATCGTTTGTTGCATCATGGCACAATTTTATTTGATGTTGATTTAGCAAAATTACCAAAATATTTAAATGTTGATCAAAGTAAAATTATTTCGAAAGGAATTAAATCAATCCCTGCCCGTGTTACTAATATTCGTCCATTATTAAAAATAGATATTACAATTGAACAATTTCGTGATTTTATTATTCAACAATTAGTTTCCGACAAGGGAGCACAAGTATTAGATTTACCAGCTCAGGTAATTGCTGAAGTAAATAAATTAGCTGATGAAAAATACCGGACATGGGATTGAAACTATGGAAATTCACCAGAGTTTACTTATCAACACAAAATTCGTTATGAAGGTAAAGGAACGGTTGATGTACGGTTAAATGTTGAACAAGGTAAAATTACAAAAATTAAAATCTTTGGTGATTTTTTAGGTTCCCACGGAACTGAACAATTAGAAGCAGCGTTAATAAATTGTAAATATACGCGTGCGGATATTAAAAATGTTTTAGAACAATTTGATATTCAAGCAATTTTTGGACAAAACTTTACAACTGATGAAATTATTGATGTTGTAATTAATTAAATTACTTAAGTTAAAAGGAGGCAAAAGAAAAAATGTACTTTGATAAGTTTGATTCATTGAAAAATGAAATGGTTCAAATTATGGATAAAACTGGGAAAATTATTAATCCTGATTTAATGCCCAAAATCAAGGATAAAGACGTTGTTGAAGCTTACAAACTAATGTGTTTATCAAGAAAACAAGATGAATTTCAAAATAAAATTCAACGTCAAGGAAAAATGTTATCATTTTTAAGTTCAACTGGCCAAGAAGCTTCAGAAGTTGCTTATGCAATGCAATTAATTAAAGGTAAAGATTGATTTTCTCCAGCTTATCGGAACAATGCTGCTTGATTAGCAGCGGGAATTCCAATGCGTAACATTATGTTATATTGGTGTGGAAATGAATTGGGAGCAAAAACTCCAGAGGGAATTAATGTGTTGCCAGTTAATATTCCAATTGCGACCCAATATTCACATGCAACTGGTCTAGCCTTTGCGGAAAAATATAAGGGAACTGATGCAGTTGTAATTACAACAACTGGTGATGGTGGTTCTTCGGAAGGTGAATTCTACGAAGCTATGAACTTTGGAAAACTCCATGAAGTGCCAGCTATTTATATTGTCGAAAATAACCAATATGCGATTTCGACTCCGCGTAAAAAAGCAACTAAAGCAATTAACTTTGCAGTAAAAGCAATTGGGGTTGGAATTCGAAATGTCATTGTCGATGGTAATGACTTCTTTGCCGTATACGGAGCTGTGCAAGAAGCAATTGCGCTTGCGCGAAAAGGGGAAGGTCCATCATTTATTGAATGTAATACTTACCGTTTAGGGGCCCATTCTTCGGCGGATGATCCAAAAGTTTATCGTGATGAAGAACAATACCAAGATGCTTTAACCAAAGATCCGCTAATAAGAATGAAAGCATATTTAATTGGTAAAAAATTATGATCAGAACAAGATCAAGAAAAACTAGATAAAGAACAAGAGGAGTTTATTAAAAATGAATTTGCTTGAGTTGAACAAAATAATGTTGTTGAACTAGAAGACATTTTTAAATATACTTATGCAGAAATGCCAGAATTCTTACAAGAACAATATGAAGAAGCAAAAGCATACTTTGCTGCGCACCCAAGTAAAGGAGGACACCACTAATGGCTACTTTTAATAATATTCAAGCGTTAACACATGCTTTAGACTTAGCAATGGAAAAACACCAAAATGTTGTTATTTATGGTGAAGATGCCGGGTTTGAAGGTGGGGTCTTTCGTGCCACAATGGGCTTACAAGCAAAATATGGTGAAAAACGTTGTTTTGATGCGCCAATCGCGGAAGCGACTTTAGCAGGAAGTGCTGTTGGAATGGCTATTAATGGGTTATTACCGGTTGTTGAAATGCAATTTGAAGGATTTTCTTATCCCGCAATTCAACAATTATTTACTCATATTGCTCGTATGCGCAACCGTAGTCGTGGTCGTTTTACTTGTCCGTTAGTTATTAGAATGCCAATGGGTGGGGGAATCCGTGCGCTAGAACACCACTCTGAAGCAATGGAAGCAATGTTTGCTCATAACCCCGGGTTAAAAGTTATTATTCCTTCCACTCCTTTTGATACAAAAGGATTATTATTAGCAGCAATTGAATCACCAGACCCCGTAATTTTCTTAGAACCAACAAAAATTTATCGGGCATTTAAACAAGAAATTCCAGATGAATATTATACTTTACCAATTGGGGAAGGATATAAAATTCAAGAGGGAACTGATTTGACAATTGTTACTTATGGAACCCAAACAGTTGATTGTCAAAAAGCAATTGAAGAATTAAAAGCTGCTGGTGATCAGACAAGCATTGAGTTAATTGATTTACGAACAATTCAACCATGAGATCGCCAAATGGTTATTGAATCAGTTAAAAAAACAGGGCGCTTATTAGTTGTTCACGAAGCTGTCCGCTCATTTAGTGTGGCCGCTGAAATTATTGCAACAGTTAATGAAAAATGTTTTGAATACTTAGAAGCACCATGTGCTAGATTAACTGGTTATGATATTGTGATTCCGTTTGACCGTGGTGAGCATTATTATCAACCATCAGTGGAAAAAATTGTTACAAAAGTTAAAGAAATTATGACTTATGAAATTTAAAGGAGGAATTTTGGATGTTAAAATTTAAATTTGCCGATATTGGTGAAGGACTAACCGAAGGAGTAGTTGGTGAAATCAATGTTCAAGTTGGCGACAAAATTAAAGATGGTCAAACAATGTTTTCCGTGGAAACCGATAAAGTAAATGCTGAAATTCCTTCCCCAGTTGATGGAACCATTACAAAAATTAACATGAAAGTTGGCGATACAATTTTTGTGGGGGATGTTGTGATTGAAATTGATGACGGAAGCGGTGATAGTGCTAGTCCATCGTCAGCACCGCCAGCAGATACAAAACCAGCTGAAGAAGAAAAAGCAGCCGGGGTGGTTGGAGCAGTTCCAATTTCAAATACTGTGATTGCTGCTCGTTCGTTACCGGCAACTAATAATAGTCAAACTGTTAATAGTAAAGTATTAGCAACTCCTGTTGCCCGCCGAATGGCGAGTGACTTAAAAGTTGATTTGACTAAAATTCAGGGAACCGGACCAAACGGCCGAATTAAAAAAAGTGATATTCAAAATGCGAGTCACCATAGTGGAGGACCGGTTGCCACGGGACCAACAATGATGGCATCAAATATTACAATGCCAAATATTAAAACAACTGGCCAAGTTAACCGGGTACCAATGAGTCCAATTAGAAAAGCAATTGCTAAACAAATGACATTATCAAAAACAGTAATTCCGGAAACAACATTAATCAAAAATGTTGATGTTACGAAATTAATTGAATTACGTAGTCAATTAAAACCACAAGCTGAAAAACAAGGCATCAAGTTAACCTTTATGCCATTCTTCATTAAAGCTTGTGCAATTGCCTTACAAGAATTTGCAATGCTAAATTCTTCTTATGATCAACAAACAGAAGAAGTAGTTTATAAACAATATTATAATATTGGAATGGCTGTTGATACCCCTCGCGGATTAATGGTACCTGTTATCAAAGGGGCCGACCAGTTACATATTTTACAAATTGCCCATGCTGTTAATGATTTAGCTGAACGTACCCGTGATGGTAAGCTTAAAATGGATGAAATGAGCGATGGAACCTTTACAATTACTAACTTTGGATCCGCTGGTGTTGAAATTGCGACCCCTGTTATTAACTACCCCGAAGCCGCAATTTTAGGAGTTGGAACAATTGAAAAAAAACCAACTGTTGATAAAGAAAACAATATTGTCATAAAATCAATTTTACCATTATCATTATCAATTGATCACCGTTTAATTGATGGTGCTGATGGGGGACGATTCTTAATGCGTTTAAACGAATTATTAGAATCCCCAGCTTTATTGTTATTATAGTAAGGAGCTTAAAAAATGGATAATAAATTTGATATAATTATTGTTGGTGCTGGCCCGGGAGGTTATGTATGTGCGATTAAAGCATCCCAAGAAGGATTAAAAACTTTAATTGTTGAAAAAGAATACTACGGGGGAGTTTGTTTGAATGTCGGATGTATTCCGACCAAAGCCCTTTTAAAAGGGGCAAAGGTTTATGATATGATTCAACATGCGGATATGTATGGAATTGATATTAAAAACTTAACTGATGTTGCGCCCAACTGAGTTAAAATGCAAGAACGAAAAGCCAAAGTTGTTGACCAGTTAACAAAAGGGGTTGAATACTTATTGAAAAAAAATAAGGTTACCTTAGTTAAAGGGGAAGCAAAGGCGTTGGATAAAAATACAATTGAAGTGGATGGGAACAAATATACTTGTGATAATTTAATTATTGCAACAGGAAGTGTTTCTAGAAGTTTACCACTTCCAGGTTTTGATAAGGCAACTGCTGATGGTTTTGTGATTAGTTCAACTGAAGCATTATCATTACCCCAAATTCCGAAAAAATTAGCCGTAATTGGGGGTGGAGTTATTGGAGTTGAATTTGCTTGTCTATATCGTCGGTTAGGAACCGAAGTAACTATTTTACAAGGTCTAGATACAATTTTAGAAATGTTAGATAAAGATGTTCGCGAAGAAATGACTAAGCTATTAATTAAAAACAAAGTTAAAATTGAAACTAGTGTTAAAATTAAAGAGATTAAAGGGAAAACAATCATTTATAATAACAAGGATGGCCAAGAAGTTAAGTTAGCAACTGATTATTGTTTAGTATCAGTTGGTCGGGTTCCTGTGTTAACCGGATTTGAAAACATTGGTTTAAAAATTGGTGAACGTAAAAATATTGAAATAAATGACCAATGTCAAACTAATCTCTCTGGTGTTTATGCAATTGGGGATGTTGTTGGGAAAGCAATGCTAGCCCATGTTGCTTCGGCACAAGGAATTGTTGCAATCAATAATATTAAGGGTTATCAAGATAAAATTGAATACAATAAAATTCCATCATGTATTTATTCACACCCTGAAGTAGCAATGGTTGGTTTAACTGAAGAACAAGCAATTAAACAAAATATTCAGTATAAAGCTTTTAAATTTCCTTTAAAAGCAAACGGAAAAGCGCTTGCGGATGGTGAAACAGATGGTTTTGTTAAAATTCTTTGTGAACCTAAATATGGTGAAATTTTAGGAGCTCATATCATTTGTGCAACAGCAACGGATATGATTTCTGAAATTACCTTATGTATGGAAATTGAAGGAACAATTTATGATTTGGCAAAAGCCGTTCATCCTCACCCAACGTTATCCGAAATTATTATGGAAGTTGCTCATGGTCTTGAGGGTCACCCAATTGGGATTTAATAGAGAATTTTAAAAATTCTCTTTTTTAAATCTTTTAATTTCGTTATAATACCTATAAAGGTGGGCATTATATGAACATAACTAATAAGACCAAAGATTATATTAAACAAGACCTTAATCATTTAGTGGCAACAACTTTTCCTAATCAAAAAATAAAACCACGGTTTGCCAAAAGTTTTTACTATGTTCTGGGATGGTTATTATTAGCAATTTGAATTATCGGAGTAGTAGTTAGTGCGATTATTTTAAGTGCTCTGAACAAAATTAATAGTTGGACAACACCAATTATTATTTATTTTATAACCGGATTTTTATTTATTGGGGCAAGTATTTTCTTATTTAGTTTTTATCGCAGAAATAAAAATTATTTAATGAATATTATGAATCAGCTTAATTGGTTAAAATACTATGAATTTGCTTTTAAACATGATTATAATCCTGAAGTTACTTTTAATAATATGAAACCCAGTTTTGATTTAAAACCAATTCCATCCGCTCCCCAATTGCAACGAAATAAAACAGTCTTTCATACTATGGCTGAAAGTGTGGCCTTTACTAATCCACGAGTTTTTAACCGCAATGATGATTTAGTTTTTAATTTAGAACTTAAAAACCACTTATTATCATTGGGAACATTAACCCAAGAACGTGACGCCTTAGCGCTTGATGTTGCTGCCGCCGTGGCAACCCGGATGGTGGCTGATTTTAATAAACAAGATTGTTTTATGTATTTAACTTACCAATTAGTAAAAGAAACCGGAGTTAATGGTCGGGTTATCCCTAACCAAGGAAAATTAGAGCAATATTTATCTCGGCATAAAAATGATCAGTTAGAATCTAGTGAATTTGAAAAAATCTTTGATGTTTATAGTAATGATCCAGTGTTGGTACGGAAACTATTAACACCAAAAGTAATGGTTAACTTAATTGATTTAGCCAATAAATATCATCGTTTAGTTCCGATGATTATTGAAAATAACGAAATAACCTTATTACTATCGGAAAATGCTATTAATAATAAACTAGGTTTAACTAAGATTAATTATGCCGATGATTTAGATAAGATTGCTAAAAATATTAGTGATAAGATTGCAACTGATTTTTTTACTTTAAATTATGGGTTAGAATGACTAGCAGCTTATGGTCTGGTTGATTAAGAGAAAGGAAGAATAAAAATGGCAATTGAAATTAATGTTTTAAAAATTGATTATTTACAAATTTTATTTTCTGATTTAAATGAACAATATTTAACCCAACCAATTGAGGAAGATTTAATGTTATATGATGGTGATCTGCAAGTAGAAAATTTTCGAATGAATTATCAAAATTCTTATGTCGAAAATGACTGAGCTTCTTTTAAACTGAAAATTACTGCGCAAGAACTCTTAAATAAATTTATTATGATAGCGCAACATTTAAATTTTCATAAAACACCAAAGATTAAAGTGATTTGTAAATTAAAACCCCATCAGAAAGCAATTATTTCTTGCATAGCAAGTGTTAGCTGTATTAATCCTGACCATCCAGTTGCGGATAACCTGGCGATTAATATATTAAAGGGATAAGAAAAGACAAACAAATGTTTGTCTTTTTAAATTCCCCGTTTAATAAATTCCCCGTTAATAACTCGAAGTTCATTTTCAATAGTTTTTAATTTTAAATTTTCTGCCACACTCCGATTTTTTTTACTTTGTAATGTTTGGAACTCTTTATTTTTATCATTTAATGCTTTAATTAAATCACTTGTTGATAATTTTTCAATTTTACTAACATCAATTGCCATATTCTCACATCCTTTAATAATTTTATTATACTAAGATATTGTGTAATAATGTTATAAAATTAAATAATTGTGGTCGGTAATATTTTGGAACTCCTTAAAATTTAGGATTTTAAAGATTTTATTGTTAATTATGTATTATAAAATTTTTAAGTAAAAATAAGCCACGAAGTTACGAAAAAAATAGGTAATTTGCTAGTAATATGTTAATATTTTATACGGAGTTATAAAAAATACTATTATTTAAAATTTTAAAGGGGAATTTAAATGTCACATCAAAAAATTATTAATATTGCTGTTATTGCCCATGTTGATGCTGGAAAGTCAACCCTCGTGGATGCTTTTTTAGCCCAATCAGGGGTTTTTCGAAGTAATGAAGAAGTTAGTGCCCAAGTTATGGATAGTAATGATTTAGAGCGTGAACGCGGAATTACTATTTATTCAAAAACATGTTCAGTTGTCTATAAAGATATTAAGATTAACATTGTTGATACACCGGGCCATGCTGATTTTTCTTCAGAAGTTGAAAGAATTATGAAGACTGTTGACACTGTTATTTTATTGGTTGATAGTTCGGAAGGGCCAATGCCCCAAACACGGTTTGTTTTATCAAAATCATTAGAACTAGGGTTACGCCCAATATTGTTAGTTAATAAAATTGATAAAAAAGATCAACGGGCAAAAGAGGTTGTTGATGAAGTCTTAGAATTATTTATGGATTTGAATGCTAATGATGACCAGCTGAACTTTCCTACTTTACATGGGATATCTAAAGAAGGAATTGTTAAATATGAACTAGAAGATGAGGGGAAAGATTTAACCCCGTTATTTGAATGTATCATTAATCATGTTGGAGAATATCCACAAGAATTAAGTCAAAATCCAACCCGTCTGCAAATTAGTTCTTTAGACTATGATTCATTTATTGGTCGGTTAGGAATTGGTCGCTTATTTGAGGGAACTATTAAAGTCGGGCAGGAAGTTGCTATTGTTGATAATGCTGGTAATCCCCGTAAGGGAAAAATTACCGAGTTATTTACATACCAAGGTTTAAAAAGAGTGGCTGTTAAAGAAGCATTTGCTGGAGATATTGTCGTGGTGGCGGGAATTACTAATATCTTAATTGGAGATACAGTTTGTGATAAGGATAATATTCGACCAATGCCACCAATCATTATTGAAAAACCAACAATGTCAATGAATTTTCTTGTTAATAAATCCCCATTTGCTGGGAAAGTTGGAAAATATGTCACAACCAGAAATATTAAAGATCGTTTAGACAAGGAATTAGAAATTAATGTCGGTCTACGAGTAGAACCAATGAGTGATTCTAGCGCGGATGGTTTTAAAGTTTATGGTCGTGGTGAATTACATTTAGCTATTCTAATTGAAAATATGCGTCGTGAAGGTTATGAATTAGCAGTTTCGAAACCACAAGTTGTTTTTAAAACAACACCAGAGGGAAATATTTTAGAACCAATGGAAAAAGTTATTATTAGTGTTCCTACAGATTATAGTGGTAGTGTAATTAATAAGTTAAATGTCCGCAAGGGAATTATGATTGATATGGATTCTGATGGAATTCGGGACAAAGTAACTTTTTCAATTCCGACCCGCGGGTTAATTGGTTTTCGTCGAGAATTTACCAATATTACCCATGGGGAAGGGATTATGATTCGTAGTGCCGAAGGCTATGAACCTTATAAGGGAGAAATTGCTAAGCGTCCAAATGGCGTATTAGTAAGTATGACTGCGGGAGTTACCCTTGCTTATGCGTTACGACCTTTAGAAGAACGGGGAATTCTGTTTGTGGGACCCCAAACAAAAGTTTACGAAGGAATGATAGTAGGGCTACATTCACGGAGCAATGATTTATATGTTAATCCTTGTAAAGCAAAACAGTTAACAAATACCAGAGCGGCTGGAAGTGATGAAGCAGTTCGGCTAACTCCCCCGACAGTTTATACTTTAGAAGAATCATTAGAATTTATTGAGTTAGATGAACTTGTTGAAGTAACCCCAACTGATATTCGCTTACGAAAATTATATTTAACGGAAGCTGAACGCAAATTAAATAGCAAAAAAATTATTAAATAATCTTTGCTAATGAAGATAAATATATTATAATAATAAAGTAAATTAAATAAGTTAACAGAGTACAAATAGTACCTAACTAATTCTTACCAATTATGTTAGTGCTATTTGTTTTTTTATTAATATTTAATTTATACATTTAATTTACTTACCATTTTTAATTAAATAATAAAAAGGAGCAACCATATATGGAACTGAAAAAACAAGAAAACTATGATTATCAAAATATTTTAAAAGAAATGAATGAAATTGAAGCTTTAGAAGAAATTAGCACTACTAATAAAAATGCCTTATTTTATTTATCTAAAAACTTTATTGGTTTTCGCACAAAACAAGGAAACTTACAACATAATAAAGCACTAACTGTTAAAATTGATAATTTTTTATCTGATACTTTTGATAACCTCAAAATTAAAAACGAAAATATGATGGGCGAACTAGTTCGCTTAAATAAACGATATTTCCAAATTACCCTTAATCCAAAACAAGAAATGGATAAAATCTTAAGTAAAGCAATTAAACTAGTTGAAAATAAATACCATGATCATTTACACATTTTATTTTCATTATTAGTAGAATATTACATTTCTTTAGACCTAGCAGCTAAAATTAAAGATATTTTAAAAATTATTGGAATGACTTCGCGAGTAATTTAACTTCGGTGTTATCATAATCTATAAGTTCTAATTGATAGGCTTTTAATCTTGATTAAAAGCTTTTTTATTTAATATTTAACTTCCTTTTAAAAATAGATAAAACATTAAATTGTAATTTTGCAAAATTTTGCTATAATGAAAGCAGATTATATAGGAAATAGTCTGAAGGGTTTTTATTTAATATTAAAAAATATGATTATTAATCATATTTTTGGTATTATTAATCTTAAATAAGGGGTTATTTAGGATTAGAAAGGTGTTTGAATTAATGGCAAAAAAACCAGGAAGTTGAAAGGCACTTAATAAAATTACAAAAACAGTTAGTGTTGCGAGCCGTAAAAAATCAGTGATTGCTGCTTTTTGTGCGACATTATATATTGGTGCTCTAATTCCCGGAGCTTATTTTGGTGTTCAATTTTTACAAAATATCCTGAGTTATAATGGAATTAAAACAAATGGAAAACTACCGGATATTAATGAGGGTGATTATTTCCAAGTTGATTTTACTAATACTCCCCTTCGGGACAATTTTAAAGGGCAAAAGACTTTTGAAGAATATAATGTACCAGCGAACCCAACAACGGGAGTTGTTGAGCGTATTAATGTTCGGGCAACTTCTTTACGATTAGAATATGCTTATAATTATATTTTTAACCAAGCACCAAAAACATATATTTCTCGCAATTTCCTTTATAAAAATATTTATAAAGACCCGAATAAAATTGCCATTTTTAAAATTTATACTGATGCTTATGCGCAACATGAGTTGTCATTAAAAGATGTTCAACGAAATAATTTAAATTTAGTTAATAATATCTTATATTTAAAAATTAAATATAATGGAGAAATTCAAAAAAACTTGATTATTATGCCAACCGTTTTTATTGGAATAGAAGGGTTTTTATCTAATTTTATCCAGTTTAAAATGGCTGAAAGTATGAAAAAAGATGAAGATAAGCCAATTGTTTGAACAAACCAAAAAAATATTTTAGGAAAACAAGCAAATGGATTAGTTGTCAAGGGTGAAACTAATGGTCTAAAATTAGATGATGAAGTATATGACCAATATCAAAAATATTTTGATAATTTATATTTAGAAAATAAAGGGGATAATAAGGAATTTGTTGGTGATTATAACCCTTATAGTAACTTTGTTATTTCTAGTGTTTCTGAACAAGACCGCCTGGATCCTTCTTTACCACTACCAGTTATTGATGATTATCAATATTTATTTGATATGAATGCGATTATTAATGATTCCAACCATCATTTTAAAACTACTAATTTAGCAGTTAGCAATTCATCACCGACTCTTGGTAAAGATATTAAAATTAATACTAAATATGTTCCGCAGTTATTTGTGTTTTTAAAAAATGTTTTAGCAACCACAAAAAATCCTAATTTAGTTTTACCAAAAGATATTGTTCCTGATGATTGAAAACCACTTTATGATTTATTAACCCCAAAAACATTGGATATTAATAAACCAGAAGAGTTTTACTTTATGTTCTTACCAGAAGGAGAAACAATTCAAAATATTTTAGAAAATAATATTAATAGTCAAATACGGGAATTATTAAATGGGGAAATTCAGTTTGCTGATTTAGTTGATAAGATGAAAACTGATATTTTAACTAATCCCGCAGACCCCAAATATCAATGGCTATTTAAATGAAATATCCTTCCTTTTCAAACATATGCCAATAGTGAAACCAGTGATTATTTAAATGTTAAAAAACGAACTATTCAAGAAGCAAAGGATTTAGAAATTAATTTGCCATTTATTAACAGTTCGGAATTTATTACAATTGATCATCCCCAATTGCATCATATTCTTAATTTAAAAGGCACAGTAAGTTCACCGGGAATGTTAGATTTTACTAATTTAGCCCAACGAAATTACTTATTTAGTAATTATTGAAATACAACAGGGGTTTATGGCACAGCTTCAAATCAAAATAATGTTATTAAAATTGATCCCCGTTTAGTTAGTGATCCGCACCAATTGCAGAGCTTAATTTTAAAGGAATTTACTAACAATACCTGAAAATTTGCCGAAGATATTAATAACTATACAGCCGGCGTCTATAATGTTTTAAATGGTTATACTAAAGCTCAATACGAAAGTTCGCTAAGTAATGATTATACTATTGAATATAATGTTTTAAATCAATACCATATTAAAAATAATTTTAATGCCTGGGCCACTGATTTAGTAAGCGGAGATAGCGCAAAATATTATCAAAATACCGCCTTCGATTTAATTTTAAAATTAAAAAACCCTAGTGGGGTTGAAAAGCAGTTTCAACAGATTGTTTTCCGTTTTAACTTAGATTATGTAGTATAATTTTATTAATTACGGTATAATGTATATACTAAAAATGGCATTTTTAACATAAGTGAGGTGAGAAAATGAAAAGGTTATTAGCAATCTTAACGGCAACCATGTTAGCAACTTCGTTAGTCCCAACGTTGGTTGCGTGTGGTAATTCCCACTCCGATATTATTGATGGGAAAAAGAATGTTTCAACTGAATTTACTTTAACCAATAGCGTTTATGTTTCTTCGGAAACAAAAGACATTAATGCTGATATTTTAGCCGCGGCTAAAAAAGAGGGGCGAATTGAACAAGGACTTGATCTCCACATGGGAGATATTACGGACCAGGAAAATAATACCTTACCTCCTAATAATGGTGATCAAGAAGCAGGTTATATTGTCTTTACCTTAAAAGATAAACCAGAAATTAGTTATATTGGCTCAATTACAATTTATTTTACTCTTATTAATAGTAGTCCCGTTGATATTACCCAAGACGTTGACCTCTCAGTTACGTTAAAAGATGTTACTAAATATGATGATTTAACAACACTTCAAAATGAGATTTGAGATGAAGCTAAAACACAGTTTACTGCTAACACTCCCGATAATATTAGTGGCTATGATTTATCAGGTTTAGCATTACCAACTAAATTTAACCAACCATTAAGTGAACAATTAATTGCTAAATATAATGGGAAGTTTGATAGTGGTATCAAAAAATACAAGGGAACAATTACAATTAAATTAAATATTATTAGCTATTATATTAACTTACCCCTAGAACTTAAAAATGATGTTGGGGATAAAGATACTTTATACCAATTTATTTGGCAAAATGTTAAAAATAGTCCGGAATTTAGTACTGATCCCCGCGTTTCTGCGAGTTATAAGGATTATGACATTGACTTTAGTAGTGTCGTTGAACCTGGACGTGGCCAAAGCACCAACTTTAAGTTCTTAGCAACTCCGAAAGATGAAAGTGTTAACCATTATCTTCGTGTTGAAGGAAGTTTAACGAAAGATCCTTATACAATGCCAAAAGACATAAGTTTAGCAGTCCCAATTATTGTTTATGAAAAAGATCGTTATCAAGTTGATAAAGCAAAAGTTTGAAGTGATGCTATGGCAATTGCTGGCTTACCGGTAACACCTGAAATGAAGGATTTTGATCTAAGTGGTTGAGATGCAGTAATTAGAAATAATTGGCCAAATATTGGGACAAAACATGCCATTACGTTAGTTGCTAAAAATAACAATACTAACCCTGTCTTTAAAGGTGATACAACTATTCATGCTATTATTATGAATGATGGGGTGGTCAAAACAATTAATACTGGTCCCATATTATTATCAGCTGCTTCAAATCCAACTGTTGACTCAATATTTGTTTCAACTTGACATAATGCGGTTGGTCAATTTGGAGGAGAAATTTCAACCAAATCAACAGATTATGTCGATAGTAAAGGAAATAGTACTATTGATAAATCAGGATTAGAAGCTGCTTATAAACAAGCGGTTGCAACTAAAGGATGAACCGATTATGCAATCAAAGCTCGTGGTGATGCGCAAACAACCGGGAAAGATGCTGATTTAACAATTACCGGTAAGTTACGAATTATTGATAGTCCGTTAACTAAACCAGTTCCAATTAACTATTCAACCCGGGATTATAAATTTAACCAAGATCCCGCAACGATTGATCGTCAAATTAAAACATTAACTACAAGAATTTGAAATGATATCATTGGTTACTCATCATTTAATAATGAAGCGTATACTTTATATGGAGTGTCAAAAAAAATATCTGCTTGGGATAGTGACTATGAACAAAAAGTTGCCGCGGCAATTAAAAACTTTACCCCCGGGGGAAGTCCAAATATTCCACTAGAATTAAAATTCAGATTAAAAGACCAAACTATCTATCAGGGCGAAATGACTGTGCAGATTACTTTAAAATATGATAGTAATAGAATTCCAATGAATCCTAGTGGCGATCCAATTGACGCAACAGCAAATGGACCATTAGTGTTCTACTTAGATAACTTAAATATTCAAAATCCAGGACAATATATTAGAAACTTAATGATAACAATTTGACATAATGCAATTACTTACAACTACGAATTGCAGAAAAAATACCCAAATCTGTTATTACCAACTTCAAACTATAATTACTGAGATGATGAAGTTGTGAGCCGGGTAGTATTACCAACAGTTGATAATCCAGTTTCGGATATTACTTTAGATAACATTATTCCAAAATATAATGGTTTATATGAGGGAACAGTTATTATTAAGATTAAAATTATTTATGATATTAATCATCATCCATAAGAAGAGGAAATCCTCTTCTTTTTTTGGAAAAAAGTTAAAATTTGCCTTTTTTAAGTAAAAAATGCTATAATCAAAATACGAATTAGGTAAATTCGCAGATAGGGCATAATAAAATGGGTGAGATTGATGGCCAAAATTAGTGAAAATCAAGAACTAACTTTACAAGAAACAATGGTTGGCGAAGATAATCAACAACAACCATCTTTTTTAGCGAATTCAGAACCGGTTAACCAACCAGTTTCGCTTCCAGAAGATTTACATCTTACGCGGATGTATTTTAGTAGTCCCGCTGAAATTTTTGGCCGATTATTTATTTTAATTTCCCAAGGATTAATGTTGGGCGTGATTATTATTGTTTCTGCTTCTTTAGCAATGATTGCCACAACGCAGTTACCAATTCCTGCCGCTTTTAACCAATTTGGAGTAGCAGATGGTGTTTTTCGCGGAATGACAGTAGTGATTGCCGTGGGGGGCGTTATTTTTAGTCTAGTTTTTGTCATCCCAATTTTAATTGTCCGTAATATTCGGTTAGTAAAACTAACAGGGATCTTATTAAATTCACTAGGTTTTTTATTCGGTTTAGTAATGTTAGGATTAAGCATTGTTTCTTATTTGTACATTCCCGTGCGGTTAAATTTTCCCGGGTTTATTTTAGCTGCTCTTTGCTGTCTATTAATCTTTACAGGTAGTGTGTTATTATGAAGTGCGGCCATTCATAAAAAAAGCAAATTACGAAAAGCAATTGTGGCTAGTGAACAGTTTACAGCAGTTATTAATCCTGAACAATAAGGAGGTGGGTTAATGGTTAACACGGAAGAAAAATTATTATCTAATAATTCCGCGGAAGAAACCCCTCCCGTGCGTGAATTAAAATTTGTGGAAGATGATCGCCCGGAGAGTCTTAAAAAATTGGATCGTACCGTTAGTGAAAAAGTGACAAGAAATTTAGGAAGTTATGAATTAAAACAACGAATGCAGTTTAAGCATCATGCTTATAATTATGATCTAGGAGCATTTCGTTATTATTTTAAAGATTCAGTAGAAAGTTTTGGGCGAATTGCAATTCTTGTTGGTTCGCTAATGATGATTATTACGGTGGCTCTATTTATTTATCCCTTAGCCCAAACAGCGACCAGTGTTATTTTATCAATTATTGGATCGAAAACCGGGGGGATTGTTGGTTCAAACCTTGATTTAGTAAAACCTTATCTGCAGATTGCCATTATTAGTTTATTATTTTTATGGTTAGCAATAACTATTCTTATTGTAGTACCGATGTTAGTGTGTCGAACAATTAAAACAATGCGAATTTGGTTAGTTGTGGTGGGCATTATTGGCACTGTGAATGGTCTGGGAATAATTGGTTTGGCGGTTGTTTATTCATTATTTATTGCTAATCCAACTAATTGAAAGGCCACAATTTTAGGGGGAGTAGCGTTAGTAATCTTTTTGTTGGGAACTATTATTGTTAGTGTTAATTTAAAACATTATTATCGGGAACTAGAAAATAATGTGGCACAACAAATTAGAACAATTCGTACTCGTTAATATTGTGTGATGAAAGGGGGCAACAATATGATTGGAAAAGTAAGCACTAAACGCGAAGAACTAGCGTTACAATGAAATACGCGGATTGAAGTTGCAACCCGACTTTTAATTCTGGGTTTTTCAGTATTAGGAATGTTTATGGGCTTTTTCTTAGCCGCTGGTTGTGCAATGAGTTTTAATTATATTAAGAATATTACCGGCTTAATTACACACCAAGCCTTTGAAACACAATACATTATTGCGGGAGTTATTGGGTTAATTATTAGTTTATTCTTTTTTGCTTTCATTGGAGTTCCGTATTTACGACTACGCCGGGCAACAAGCTTTAAACCATGAATTATTACTTCTACTGTTTTTACCTTATTTTATTATCTTTTTGGTATTGTGGTGATTTTTTATTTTTGAACCCAGTATAATTATCATAATAATTATTTAATTATTGCCCTAATTGGGTTTATTATTTGTCCGCTAGTAATTATCATTTGTTATGCCTTATTATGACGAGAAGTTGGTAAACAATGAAAATTACGCAAAGTAGCAGAGTATTTACAAGATGAAAAAAGTTTTCGGGTAAAGGATGAGAAATTAAAAAGATTAGAGCAAGAACGGTTAACTTTAATAGAACAAGAAACTTATAAATATGAACAGGAAAAGTTAAAATTAGAAAATCTTCATCCAAATGACCATATTTTAAACCAAGAAACAGTTGTCAATGAAGCAGCCATGGTTGATGTCGATGTTGATAATCAGCAATAACATTACCCAATAAAAAATACGAGGAGGTGAATTATATGAGTGATAATTTTAAGGATAATGAACAGGTATTATCTCCACCAATTAAGCATAAAACCCGTCGAATTAATAAAAAAACTAATTTAAGAATTTTTGCTGTAATTGGTTCAGTGGCGATTGCCTTAGGGT
This sequence comes from Spiroplasma eriocheiris, assembly GCF_001029265.1. Taxonomy (NCBI): domain Bacteria; kingdom Bacillati; phylum Mycoplasmatota; class Mollicutes; order Entomoplasmatales; family Spiroplasmataceae; genus Spiroplasma; species Spiroplasma eriocheiris. The sequence continues at coordinate 363,441 of NZ_CP011856.1, forward strand.
CGGCCGGAATGATTTATGCTTTTGTCGCGCCTTCTTCATATAATGAAACTGACCCGTGACGAGATGCTATTCCATTAGGAGATAAAATTACCAATTATATTAATGGATTATTATCCAAAGATTTAGCCCAACCCGAAAATCTTAATACCTATGTTCATTTTACTTTGTCAGAAAAACCAACGATTGATAATTATGCCAATAGTAAAGATACCGATTTAATTCGAAATGTCTTCCAAACGAGTGATTGAATTAGTGCCGACTTAACGAAAGTAGAAGCATTACTAGCGGGGACAGGAGCTAAATTATCAGGAACCAATATTATTTATAAAGGTTCTCAAATGAAATTGACCTTACTACCCCGTGTGTTAAGTTATCCTTATAATGCTGGGGATGATAAATATGGTCTAATGTATTTAGATACGAGCGCTGCAAAGCAAGGAATGTTTAGTTACAAAATGCGCTTTGCTTTGGAACTGGTGGCCAGTGATGGTGCTAATAATTATATTGATTTAAAAAAACGAGTTGATTATTGATATGAAATCCCACATTTAATTACCATTGCGCAGTTGTTAAATTTAGCAAATAATTCTGAAATTCAAAAGTTTATTCAAGATACCAAGTTAGATTTGAATACTACTAATGAACAACTTTTAAGTAAGTTATTAAAACAGTATTATCGTTTAAATAATGATGATCACAACCAAAATATTATTGTTAACCAAGAAATTACTGGTATTAATGATAGACCATTTGCACCAATTAAAACAGCGGGGGCTTCAGCAGATGATTTTGCTGTCAATGTTTTATATGATAGTCGTAAAATTAATAGTTTTGACCAGTTAGGAGCTAGTTTATTCAATAATCACCAGGCGGGTTATGACACAATTGCCAAAATTTTTAATACCTTAAATGTCCAAATGCCAATTTTTTCCAATGTTGGTGGCAATGGGGGGTTTACTCGCTATGATAAAACTCCTGTTAAACCAAATCCCCAAGATAATTTTGGATTACCAATGGGAGCTGAAAAAGTTAATAGTTATCAGGGTTATATTAAAGACTTAGGGGTTGAAAGTGATAATATGCAGATTTGAAATTCTGAGCACCAAATTTTTCATAACCAAGTGCAAATTGACTTTTTAGATACCAAACGAATACCCACGGATTTATACTATAACCAACAAACTTATACTAATCGGGCCCTTAATTTAGATAGTTATCAGTATCTGAATGACTTTCAAACGCTTGTTGATAATATTCAATATGATGACACCAATGCTGCGCTTGATTTACGTTTGACCCAGCTAATTCCGATGGCTAAAAATAACTTGACGAGATATTTATGAAATAATTTAAATGATCCGAATGCTCCGCGGGATGTTAATTTAAAAGAATTAACAATTTCAACAAATGGGACCAGTGAAATTCGGGGAACAACTAATTCCTTAAATCCCCCTGTTAACGGGCAAGAGCGGGGGAATGTTAATAAAGTTTATCAAGATCGTGTCTTTACTCTACCGAAAGTTAATGTCAAAGCTACTTTTTGATTAAATGATGCGAAAACACAAACAAAAGATATTAAAACGGCTTTCACTTTACCATCAAAAGTTGTACTAGATTCTCGTGGGGTTGATAAAAATGATTTAAATACCCAATGAATAGCTAATAAAGTTAAAGATAAAATTAGTCGTGAACGGTTTTCGACTTTAACTAGTCAATATACTTTTGAAAATAAAATTAAAAGTACTTTTTTAAACACCACGGTGGAATGAGCGCGCGCCTTTCCTCACGGAACCAAAGGAGAATATCCAGTTAATTTACCAATTTTGAATGATTTTAATTTTGATATCACGCCCCCTAATGGTCGCAATAATGGTAATAATTTAAAAGTAGGAGCTTATAGTGTTAAAGTACAGGCTTTGGGTTCCTCGTTAAATTTTCAAGGAGTAACAACTTTCGCAAACATCCAAGTTGTTAAAGCTAATTTTAATGAATTATCCTTACCGATGCTTTCAATGTCAACGATGGATACCAATGCTGCTTTATACAAGCGAATTCAAGAAAGTATTATCCGAACTGCTCGGGATAATGGGTTAGAATTAGAAACAAGCGATTTTACAATTCTGGGTCTTGACCCTAATGATCAAAATCACTTGATTCCTGGCCATCAAGCAATTCGTGTTACGGCTGGAGGCGGTGATAGTTTAATTAGGGGCGATACTACAATTGATGTAACAGTTGCAAAAGCCAATGTAGAAAGTTATTTGGGAAATCAAATTAATTTAAGAGCTTATACGATGAATGATCATGGTAATGATATTATTGCCCAAGCCCAAGAACAATTTCGAAAAGGACTTAGTGGATTAAATTTAGACCAAAGAATTATTAATCAGTTTAATTTTATCTTATATGAGCCAAATGGTCGGATGGCAAATCCGAACGAGAAATTAGTGGGCGGATTATATACCTTAACAATTATTGCTGATAATAGTGGGGATAATCCCTTCTATGGTAGCATTCAAAAAGAGATTAATGTTCCTCGCGAAAGCTTAGATAAAATAAGAACGGCGATTACGGTTAATGCTAACGAAATTAATTTAGCGGCAAGCCCCGCCCCAACAGTTCAAACGTTACAGAATAAGTACCAAAACAAGATTTTCAATTATTTTAATCAAAATAATTGAAATCTTAGTAGAATATCCTATAATATTGAAGTAAAATTAAATAATAATTGGTTACAACCAACCACCCAATTACAGGCTGGGAATTATTATATTAAGATTAGCTTTACTGGTGATTATTTAGAAAATGGGTTTGTAGAATTTAACATAACTCTCCAAAACCCAACCCAATAGAAAGGAAGAGTGATAAGGATGAATAAAAAACCAACTTATGGTAGTAAATTTCCTGATTTAGAGTTGCTTGATAACGCTGAGCAACGAGCTAAATATGAAGAAGAAATTGCGGAATTATCAGAACAAGAACAAAAGAAATTTAGTTATATTTCACCAACTCAACATAATGATTTTTCCCAACGACGTATGTACTGAAGTAGTACGATGGAACAAGTTGGTCGGGGATTTATTATTTTTGCCCAAATCTTAGCAATTACTCTTGCCTATTTTATTGGTCAAAAAGTTATTTTGATTGCCGTTGGTAGTTTTGTTAATCCAAACTTAGAAATTACCAAGGGAATTTATGTTCGTGATTTTTTAGCATATGGATTCTTAATTATTACAGTTTTATTTGGTTTATTATATTTTATTCCAATGGCGATTTGTCGTACAGCCGGGGCAGTTTATGGGTGAGCAATTACTTATATTATGTTAGCAATTTTATATTTCTTATTCTTAGAAATTATTTGTGCTGTTTTATTAGTTTTATCAAGTATTAAAGTATCATCAAATGATAGTGGTGATATTAATACTTGAATTCCAGTTTTTATGATTGTCGTGTTGGTAATTACTTCAATTTGAATAGTGGGTGCTTGTATTTTATTAGTAAAATCTGATGATGTAAAACGTAAAATCAGTTTAGAAGTGTAGGGGGAAGATAGGATGACATTAACACAAAGATTAGAAGAGTTAACGAAACAATTACAAAAAGATGTTTATGAAAAAGAGGTTATTTTTAAGTTAGCAATGTTAGCAATGCTTAGTGGCGAATCAATTTTTCTATTGGGGAAACCCGGGATTGCGAAATCATTAGTCGCCCGTCGTCTTAAACATGCTTTTAAAAATGGAACAATTTTTGAATATTTAATGAACCGGTTTTCAACTCCCGAAGAAATTTTTGGTCCAATTTCAATTGAAGATTTACAACGGGGAGTTTATAAACGACTAATAGATAAATACTTACCAACTGCTGAAATTGTCTTCTTGGATGAAATTTGAAAAGCGGGGCCTTCAATTCAAAATACCTTATTAACAATTATTAATGAAAAGATTTTTCGAAATGCTGGAGTAGACATTAAAGTACCGATGAAATTATTAATTTCTGCTTCGAATGAATTACCAGCGGAAGGACAAGGTTTAGAAGCTTTATATGACCGTTTTATTATTCGTTATATTGCGCAAGGTTTAAAAGAAGAGGAAAACTTTAATGATATGATTGCAGGGGTTACCAATTTAGATGTCCAAGTTGATGAGGCCTTACAAATTACCCATGAGGAATATGATGTGTGACGAAAAGAAATTAACCAGGTTAAAATGGAACAAGATACTTTTGATTTTATTAACCGTTTTCGTAAAGCGATGTATGTTGCCACCGAAGGACAATATTATATTTCGGATCGGCGTTGAAAGAAAATTGCGCATTTAATGAAAGCATCGGCTTATTATAATGGCCGCGATACAGTTGATAAACCGGACTGGTTAGTCATTCCTTATTGTATTTGAGATGATGAACAGCAAGAAGAAGAATATACAGCAATTTTTAATGAATTTTATTTAGATGCGTTAACATTTGATGTTAAGCAAAAGAAAATTCGTCTTGATAAGGAACTAGAAGAATTAGCGCATCAATATGATGATATTCAAGAATCAATTAGTAAAAAAAGTGAATATTATGATATTTTTGATGGGAAAGTGCAGGGAACTTTTCACCGGATTTTTTGATCAGATGCCCAATACCCAGTGTGTTTCATTCGGGTAGAAGATTTTATTGATGCTCGTCATAATAAAGAACAACCAACCTTAGTTGAATTATACTATGGAGAAGACTTAGATAATATGCATGATGTTATGCAAACAGAAGTTATTTATTTAAATGATAAAACATTAAAAAACTTAACTTTAAATTCTAACATGACTGTTGAAGTTAAAAATGCTAAAGGGGATAATAGTGCCGCTGAAATTGAGCGAAAAATTTTAGCCGTTGAAAAAGAAATTGATAGTTTAGAAACTGCTTTTCCTGATGAAAAACACCGTCTTTTAGCTGAACCATGTATTTTCTTCAAAGAAGCTTATTATTTAGCAGTTAATAATGCTTTTGATGGCCAAGAATTAAAATTTGATGAATCAACACCTAATTAAAGGGGGAATTTGTTGATGAAAGGGTATTTAGAGGATCGCTTAGATAAAAAAATGAATACTTACTTATCTAAACTAAAAAATCAGGATTTGCAAAATCCTCATTTTGTGTTGTTTAAACAAAACAATAAGTGATTAGCTGATACTTTTGATCAGCAAATTACTGCTTTTTATGATGAAAAAATTAAAAAAGAAATTCGCAGGATTACCTTACCGAGTGAAATGGAAAAAGAAATTTATTTATTAAACTGGGTTAAAGTTAATGGTTATAGTGCTTTAAAGGAAAACTATGCCAAAACTCAAGATTTTTTGTTTAAAGTTAAATCACCATTTTATGATCGGTTAAATTTTTATCGTTATGAGTTCAATAAAAAAGATAATGATCCCTCATTATTATTTAAAGATTTTATTAATAGTTGAGAAGGAATCTTAATTAAACGAATTGCAGATTATCGCTTTGCGAAAATTGAAGAATTACGAAATAAGTATTTGCAAGAACTTTATAATCGGATTGAAATTATGCAAAAAACTAATAAGCTACTCAAAACAGTTTGAAACTTTTTTGGTTTAATGTGAAGCCCAGAAGAAAACCTAACAAAAAGTCTAAAAATGGATGCCATTGAAAAATTTGCCGAGTTTTTAAAACAAAACCCTGCTATTATGGAAATTGCTACTTTATTAGGGCGCTACCATGGGGAAAGCAAGTTAATTGAGGAAAGATTAGCTGAAGAAATTGTGATGGATTATGAATGGCAGCCAATTGGAAATTCTCCCGAAGAAATTGTGGGGGCCACTGAATCAAAAGATTTAGAGCATATGTTTCCAGCGGAATTAGTTCTTTTAAAAGATCCTGTATTAAAATACATTTTTTATAAAAAATTTATTGAAGGAAAACTAACTACTTTTGAGTTTATTTCGCAGGATCAGGTCCCGGTTGAAAAAATTAAATTAAATATTGTTAAAACGAGAGTTCCCGAAGAAAAAGGGCCAATTATTTTATGTATTGATACTTCTTCATCAATGCGGGGAAACCCTGAACAAATTGCCAAGGCTTTATCTTTAGCAATTGTTAAAATTGCCTTGCAAGAAAAACGCCCTTGTTATATGATAAATTTTTCAACTAATTTAGATGTCTATGATTTTTCTTCTGTTCGTAATTCCGTTCCAAATTTAATTAAATTTCTATCAAAAAGTTTTAGTGGGAGCACTGATATTGAGCCAGCAATTAACCACGCATTAAATGTGATGGAAAAAAATGAATATTTTAATGCTGATTTGTTAATGATTAGTGATCTTTTAACCTCTGATTTATCAGAACGAACAACTGCAAAAATTAACCAGTTAAAATTACGCCGTAATCGTTTTCATGCAATAGTAATTGGTACAATGGGCCATGAATCACCAGCAAGTGCTTTTGACAATGCTTGAATCTATGATCCACGTGATCCTTTTGCATCTGAACGAATTATTGCATCGTTAACTGACCAAGTCGGAACTAAATATAATAATCATCCCGAAGCCAAAAATTTGTTAAAATTAATTAAGGAAGGAAAGGTGGATCTGAACTATGATAAGCAATAACGAACTAGTTAACTTGGCTGTTAACCAAACTAAATTAGATCATCATATTTATCAAAAACATAATATTAATGAAAGAGATACTTTGGAAAAACGAATTTTAGCTTTTTTAATTGAATTAGCTGAATTTATTAATGAACAACGTGATTTTAAATATTGAAGTTTAAAACCACCATCAGAACGCGCAGTGTTACTTGAAGAATATATTGATGGTATTCATTTTTTAATTAGCATTGGGAATACTTTAAAAGTAGATTTTAATGAGTTTAATTATCAACCAAGTGATTTAAGTTTATCAACTAATTTAACAACAATTTATTTGAATTGTTTTGTTGAATATACGAACTTTATTAAAGATCATAGTGTTACTAATTATTTTAATGTTTTAACAAGTTATTTTGTGATTGCCGAAAAATTAAACTTTACAGAACAAGAATTATTAACTGCATATAATCAAAAAAATGCTACTAATTTTGCTCGGCAAGCTAATAATTATTAAAAAGACTAAAATATTTTTATTTTCTTTTTTTATTTAATAAATAATATTATTGTTCTTTTGTTTTACGCTATTTTTTGCTATAATACTTTTTGAGTTAAAATTACTCGTAATTTTACTTAAGAATGAAAATATTACATAATTTGGATAGAAAAAACAGGAGAAAATATGAGGTCTAACCTAACACGAAAGCAATTATATAATTGCATTTTAGAAGATATTTTGTCGGGTCGGTATCGTCCCAATGCCGTTCTTAATAAAATTCCTTTTTGTGCTAAATATGATGTTAGTAAGGAAGAAGTTGATAATGTTTTTGCAGCCTTAACTGATGATTATTTAATTGCCTATGATCAAAAGAAAGGATATTTTATTAAGAAATATTTAGAATCAGAAATTAAACAGTTAGTATATTTAAACTATACAATTACCACAATTCGGTTTATTAAATTAATGCATAGTTTAACTCCGAGTGTAATTGAAAAAATTAATAGTTGTTTGCAAGAATTAAAAAAGCTTAGTCATCAAAAAAATGATTTAACTAAAATAATGCAGGTAATTGATAATGTTGTTGATAATATTACCCAAATTGTCAAAACACCATTATTAGATAATATTTTAAAAAAAGCTATTAACTTATGATTATATACTCGCAAAGTAATTGCTTATAACATTCAAATGTATGGTAAACAATTAATTAATTTTTATATAAAGGTGCTAGAGTTAACTTTAAGTCAAGATGAAAAAAGTTTACGCGAGTTTTTATTAAGTTTTATCAATATATGAGAAACTGCTTTTTTAGAATACTATGGCAAAATTTTAAAATAATTTTACGAATGGAAAGGAACTAACCATGGCCCTGAAAAAATGAACTGACCGGGAAATTATCATTGATTTATTAACAAAGATTGCTAATAAAACTTATCAAGTTAACGAACCAATTAGTATTTTTAATCTTGTTGATACCTACCAGCTTTCGGAAGTGCAAGCTAAATTCTTTTTAGATAAGATTGCAGATAGTTTTTTATTAAAAACTACTAAAAGTGGGGATTATCTTGTGCGTCAATTAACAATTGCTGAAATTGAAGATATTTTTTTAATCCGCGCTTCAATAGTTGAGATGAAATATACACGATTAATCAAAGCACTAACGTCCAAGAATAAAAAGGAATACTACCAAATCCTCGCCGAAGTTCAAAGGTGGGATTCTGCTAATCTTTACCAAATTATTGAAATTGAAACAAAAATGTTTTATTTTTTAAACCGGGTAGTTCCTTGTGATTTAATTAATAATATTTTTGAAGAAGAAACTTTACTATCCTTATTTTTACGAATTTATAGTTTGATTAATATTCCTGAGCAACCCCAACAAATTAAAAATTTTTATCTAAAAATAGCCGACTATTTAATTAATAATAAAATAAAAAACTTACATCATTTTATTTATGAAACCCTTAAAAATGCTCAGGATACATTTATTAGGACATATTTAAATAATTAAGAATTTTTATTGTCTAAATATAATAATTATTTTCCCATGATAATTATTGTGATTTTTTCAAAATAATTTATTATAAGGTGTATACTTAAATTTAAAAATAAGTATAAAATACTATTGTTAACAGAGTACTAGAAGTGCCTAACAAATATTTTTTGTTAGGCACTTTTTTATAAGATATGAAGGAGAATAAAATGCCACAAAATGAACAAAATAATCGAATAAAAGTAGAATATAAAATAGTAACAAAAATTATTAATACTGATAATAGAACTGCTGAGTGTTTAATTTCTGAAGAATATAATGTTGATGAGACATCAGAAATTCTTAAAGAGGGGATATTAAAATTAGCTAATTCGATGAAGATTCCATTGAAAAAACCTAACTTAGTTCAGCAAGAAGTTTGTTCAATTGGTTATGATCCCGAAAAAGATGGCAGTAATTATGATGAAATTTTTGGAATTAATTCTTGAACAATTAAAATTATTAATAAAAGTCCTGAAATAGCGGGAGTGTTACAAATGATAAGTGCTATTACTTCTTTTACACTTCCTGTTAAATATGATGTTTGAAAAAAAGTTAATATTTATTTGTTATCCGGAGAAGCACTTAGTTATGCAGGTCGACCATTTATTGAGCGAAAATTACACCATAAAGAGTGATTAACATATAACCAACAAACAGTTTTAAAATTATTATTAGTATTGAGTAATCTCTCCCTGGTGGCATCGGGGATTTATACTATTATTTATAATTATGGGGAAGAACCAGAAGATGATAGTGTCTGAGAATTTCTGAAAGCAAAATTTTTTGGGAATGAAATTTCTAAATTTGCTTTAGCAGCCCAATTGGCACCCTTGGCCCAGGCGATAACTACTTTTGCTCCTGACAGTTGTAAAAATATTATTAAAAGTATTATTTCGGGAATCGGAATTACCCGGGGTAGTTGTGGGCTTAAGTTTGCTTATGATTTAATTATTAAAGAAATTAATAATAAAAAATATGTTGCTAATTATGGAGCTGCTATCTTAGGCGTTAGCATTCCGATTGCTTTAAACTACCTTGTTGATTTAATTGCTTATTCAAGCCCATCTTTAAAGTGACTAAAACAAAAATTAATGTGAAAATTTAAAGGTGCTAATTGTGAAAGTATCAGTGGTCAATCGGAATATTCAAGACTCCTTGATTCAGAATCACAAGATTGTCCTGACAGTAATCAAACGCATGTTGAACCAATTATGAATAGTTGTTGTTCAAATGGGTTGATTCTTACAAATGAAAAATCTGGAGGGCAGGATAAAATATTAGTTATTGATCAAGATAAGATACGCGCTACAATTGATACACAACATAGATTAATTTGAAACGACAAAAAAAATCAAATTATTTTAAAAGAAAAGCAGAATGAATTAGCACAAAGCAATCAGAAAAATGTTAATAATGTTATTATTATTCAGGAATCAGAGCAAGAATCAGAGCAAGAATCATCTATTTTTTGTTGCTGATAAGTTTTTAAAAAATATTGTTTGTCATATGTTATAATTACCATAGGAGCAGAATTGTTATTTAGCAAGGGGGCGACTATGAAAAATACCGAGGAATGTGAAGTTGAACTAACCGGAATTATTGAAAATAATAGCCAACAGTTACTTCCACAATACATTAGAGACATTGCAATTGCTAAAGAATGATTAGAGGAATTAATTGCCCGTGAGAGCGTGACCAACGAAGACTTATTGGCAATAAACAAATTATTAACTGACTTACTAACAAAAATCAGAATTGACCAACAATGCCAACATCAAAAAATCACAGCAACACCACTAGAAGTTGATGTTGAACAAATGACTGTGACTTGGGATCTTTTTTGTGAAGGCTGTTCAATTCGTAAAGAAAAAACTAGTAATTTAGATTTATCAGTACCCTTATCAGAGTTAGCAAAAGCAATCCCGTTTAATGAATAAAAAAATAACATTGATAAATGTTATTTTTTTATTCATTATCAGGATCTTCACTACTTTTGTGGTGATTACGATATTCTTCTAAGGTTTTAATAAAAATAGCTTGGGTTGGACAAACAATTTGGGCATCAACTAATTCCGCATCATTTTCTTTTGTATTTGCAAACCCATCATCATCCATAAAAAATGTTTCTGTCTCATCAACCATTACACAACTACCACAAGCAATACACAAGTTAGTATTGACATAAGTTCTTTTTTTATCAATATTACGATCAGCCATATTTGCACCTCTTATTTTCCATAAACATTATATTATAAAATTTATTGATATTATTATATAATTCTTATATAAAATAAAAAAGTGGTTTATCAGGAGGTGTTATTAAATTGGAAACGAGAATGGAAAAGTTTGCCCAATTACGAGAAGAGATTAAAAAAGAAATTGAGCTTGACCAAGAAATTAATGAAGTTAACAAGGTTGTTAATAATTATATGAATAAGTTAAATGTAATTGATCCCGGACATTTTAACAGTATCAAAACTGATTTTGAACAAGAATTTAGTTGGGAAAAAGTTTTTCTTGATAAAAACCCGGATGAACAACCATATTCCCCTAATTTTAAATATGACCTCCAACAATTATTAAACCAGATTAAAACTGAAACTAAGCAAGAAGATTTAATAACTTATAATTCTACTGCTGAGGCGGGAAATATTATGCATAATATTTTAATTAGTGAAACATTATTAAATAAACCAACATATGAAAAATACCAGTCAATATTAGAAGATATTTTAAATAAAAAAGTTGATTATGTTAACCAGATTGAAGAAATTAAAAAATCATTAGCAAATTACCGGATTAATTCTTCTAACATTGATTTTGGAACCATTGCCCAAATTCGTAAAAATGATCATCGCTCCACTAATGAAATGTTAAAAGAAGCAAGCAGTTTGGTGGAAGAAAAGCATACTAATATTTTAGCGTTGTTTAGAAAAACAAAACTTCGTGATAAATATCCCTTAGTTGTTATTATTTTTGTTATGATAATAATGATAGTTGCGCTTGTTTTGATGGTAACATTATAAATTAGGGGATGTGAAAAGATGAAAATAAATATTGCAATTGATGGTCCGGCGGGAAGTGGGAAATCTTCCGCCGGAGCTGAATTAGCTAAACAAATTGGCTACCAGTTTATTGATACAGGGTTAACTTACCGGGCTTTTACTTATTATTGTGTGGTTAATAATATTGATTTTAATGACCACCAAGCCTTACAAACTGCCTTAAAGAATTTTAATTACCAAGTGATGGGTGATAATATTTTTGTGAACAATGAAAATGTTACTGACCAGTTACAACAAGAAATGGTGTTAAAAAATATTAATAAAATTACAGGGTTAGCTTTTGTTCGCGAGGCAATGGTTGACTTACAACGGAGTTTAGCAAAAGACCGGGGGGTCGTCATGGTCGGTCGTGATATTACTTCTGTTGTTTTACCAACAGCCGAATTAAAAATTTTTTTAACAGCTAGTATCGAAGTTCGTGCTTTGCGTAGATGAAACCAAAATAAGGCTAATAATATTGTTCCAAATGATTTAGAATTTCTAAAAGAACAACTGATAAAACGCGACCAAGCAGACATGCAAAGAGCAACCGGGCCATTAGTAGTAACGCCTGATGCAATTGTGCTTGATAATAGTAATTTAACATTTCCTGAAACTATTCAGGCGTTATTAAAGCTATATAATGAAAAAATTAAAAGCGAGGAACAATAAAATGGCACGAAAAGGAACTGTCGCAATTATTGGGCGACCGAATGTGGGAAAATCAACTTTATTTAACCGAATTATTAAGGATCGTTTAGCAATTGTGGAAGATACTCCCGGGGTAACCCGCGATCGTATTTATGCATATAGTGAGTGACTAACCAGAGAGTTTTTATTAATTGATACCGGTGGGATTACTCTTGACCATCAAGCATTATTTGCCGAAGAAATAAAAATGCAAGCAGAAATAGCAATTAATGAAGCTGATGTAATTGTTTTTGTTGTTTCCTATAAAGAAGGTATTAGTCCTGATGATGAAATGATTGCGAAAATGCTTTATAAAGCAAAAAAACCAGTGATTTTAGCAATTAATAAGTATGATAAACAAGAAAAAGATAATGAATTGTATGAATATATGGCACTAGGGTTTGGTGAACCAATTGCAATTTCTGCTAGCCATGGAATTGGAATTGGAGATTTATTAGACCAAATTATTTCTTATTTAGATGAATTACCCGTTAAAATTAAAAATAAGGGGATTAATTTTTCAATTATTGGGCGACCGAATGTGGGAAAATCATCCTTAACCAATGCTATTTTGGGTGAAGAGCGCGTTATTGTTTCGGATATTGCTGGAACAACTACTGATTCAATTGACACCACTTTTACCCGCAATAAAACTGAATATACGGTTATTGATACTGCCGGAATTCGCCGTAAAGGGAAAGTCTATGAAAAATTAGAAAAATATAGTGTCCTGCGGGCAGTGAGCGCCATTGAACGCAGTGATATTGTCCTTTTATTAATTGATGGTACCCAAAAAGTAACCGACCAGGATACTAATATTGGTGGTTTGGCATTTGAACAAAAAAAACCAGTTATTATTGTAGTTAATAAGTGGGATGCTATTAGTCAGAAAACAGAGCGAACAATGAATGAGATTGAAAAACAAATTCGTGGTTATTTTAAATATTTAAATTATGCTAAAATGGTTTTTGTTTCAGCCCTCGAAAAAAAACGGTTAAATGTTTTATTTAGTGCCATTGAAGAAGTTTATGCGGGGTTAAAACAACGGGTTAAAACGAGTGTCTTAAATGAAATTTTAGTAAAAGCCCAGTTATTAAATCCACCCCCTGATTTTAATGGGGGCCGGGTAAAAATCTATTATGCGACCCAACCGGAAAGTACAATTCCAACGTTTATTATGTTTTGTAATAATCCCCAGTATGTTCACTTTTCTTATAAAAGATTTTTAGAAAATCAAATTCGTGATTATTTTGGATTTAATGGGGTACCAATTAATATTTTATTTAGAGAAAGAAAGTAAAAGAGGAACAACAATGAAAAAAACTAGTAGTAATATTACCATTATTGGGACTGGTGCTTATGGAACAGTTTTAGCAAATGTTTTAACAGATAATGATCACCAAGTTATTATGTATGGTATTGACGAGACTGAAATTGCTGATATTAATAATAATCATTTAAATATCAAATTTTTTGGTGATTTAAAAATTAATCGAGAAATTAGGGTTACTAACAATTTGCAGGAAGCTTTAGAAGAAGCCGAGTATATTATTTTAAGTGTTCCGGTGGTGGCGTTGAAAACAGTAATTGCCAAAATTAACACTACTCTAACGAAACCAGCTGTTTTTATTAATGTTGCCAAAGGGTTAGACCCAGATACCCATGAAGTTTTATCAAAATCAATTCCTACTTTGATTAAACCAGAATTATTTATTGCTTACGGTGGATTATACGGACCAAGTATTGCCAAAGAAGTTTTATTACGTAAACCAACGTGTATGATGGCAGTTTCGGAAAATTTAGCTGTTGCCCAGGCAATTCGAGAATTATTTCATAATGAATATTTTGTTACTTTTGCTGACCAAGATGTGATTGGTGCAGAATACGGGGTTGCGTTAAAAAATGCTGTTGCCATTGCTTCGGGAATTTTTAATGGTTTGCATAGTTCTGATAATGCCAAAGCATCATTAATTACAATGGGTTTAAACGAAATTAAAATCTTTGCCTTAACAAAAGGGGCTAAAATTGAAACATTTTTAAACTTTGCGGGATTAGCCGATTTAATTTTAACCGCAACTTCTGTTAAGTCTCGAAATTATTCCTTAGGTTTTGAAATTGCGCAGGCTGATGATGCCAAAAGTGTGTTAGCTACTCATGCTAAGACAGTAGAAGGAGTTTTGACTTGTAAGGCAATCCATTTAGAAGCCGAAAAGCATCATCTTAAATTGCCACTATTTAATGGGTTATATGATATTTTGTACAATAATAAACGACCAAGTGCAGTCATTAATAGTATTTTTCAAAAAGCAATTATTTAGGATAAAGTTGCTTTTTTTTTTTTTTTTGTAAAATGACAATATTTTTGTATAATTAATATATCAAACAAAATATTTGACAGTTATTTTAGGAGAACAGAACATATATGATACCAATCGATAACAAAATAGTTGACAGTTTTGCCAACTGAATTTATCAATTGAATATTTTTGCTATGACCTTTTTTATGGTATTCTTACAATTTTATTTTTGATTACTACTAGAATATCATGGTCAATAATTTCACGTTATTTTATTAAAAAGGGATTTTTTAATAAAATATTTTGACTAAAAATAATTTCATTTTTTAATTTTATTATTTTGTTCCCTGCTATTTATAAAATCATTCTGGTCTGGATTGTAATTTTATATGCAAATTTACCATTTTTTATTGATAATTTAAATGTCTTTTCTATGTTATTTTTAGTTTTTCTTTCAATGATGATCATTGTTAGTTTAATTTTAAAAAATTTAATGGATTTGGGACACTACCGCGGATTAGTCTTTTTTGATGGTGGTTTCTTATTGTACATTAATATTATGTTAGATGAAATTTTAATTTTTCTAATTATTGAAATTAAATCACTACCATTCTTTGAAAAATTAATGGCCCAAACTATTAATGCGAAAATGTTATTATTTTTAGTAATTTTGTTGACATTAATTAGTACTGTTATTATTTATGAATTAAGAATCTTAATTAATAAATTAGCATTTTATCAACCAATTGTTGAAAATCAGAATGCCTTTTTAACATTTATTTGAAAAATTAGTCCAAATAATTTTATTGCTCAACTTCACCGCTTATGGGGAATTGGTATTGATCCGAACTACCACCAGGTTTTACAAAATTAGATTAGAGGAAACTAATTAACTTATCAGAAATAAATTATTTATTACATTTTTTACTGTTCTTAATTTAACAAAATACTAAATAATAATAATAATAATAATAATAATAATATTTTAATGGACCACATTTTAGAAGGAGGAAACAATGTTTACTTTACCAATCCAAAGGAATTTATTTCACCAACTAGTCTGAGAGCTTAATGAGATTATAAAGGTGGAAGTAGCTTTCAGTAATCTTAATCCAATTATGGCACTTAAAATTGAATTATATTATGTGAAAAAAACAAAATAATGTTACCATCAATAATAATAAATTAGTCGAGATGTTTTTAGAAGTAATTAATCGCCGAGAATTGACTTTAAATACCTCAACGGTTTCAATGATGACAGAATATCAAAAATTATATCAAACTTATTTTCATCAAGCAGTTGATATTAATGAAATTATTAGGGATATTAATGATCAAATTAAAAAAGTTTTTAATAATTATTATCTTGAAACTGAATTAAAATATTTGAAAAACTTTTTAGGTAGTTATTTAATGTGAAGACTTCTTAAACAAAAATTATCAGCATTAAGATTAAAAATTAAAAAAAATATTAAATAGGGAATGTATGTTAGTTAAAACATATCAAATTATTAGTTTTGCCTCTCATGTTGAAGAAATCTTTTATTATCCGGTTATTAATCATACCAAAACACTACTTTATGAAAAGGAAAAGATCCCAGTTGATCAAATCACAATAAAATTAAAGGTTAAATACTTTGAACCCACGGCTGAAAACTACCAAATTATTTATGATGATATTTATAATGGAATTGTTTTTGACCATAAGAAATGATATCCAAATGCTAGTGAATTTGTTTATCAGAAATTTTTTAATCTTGAAAAATTATCAGTGGATCTGGAGAAAGCCCGCTTAAAAATGCTTAATTATTTAAAAGTTGGTTCAGATACTGCGAGTTATTACCCCTCATCACTAATCTTTCTCTTTAATGAATTAGTGGCGGCTGGTTTTTTAAATATTTTAGATACTAATAATTCTGAATATTTATTATATTTTGATGTTTATACCAAATGAATTACTTATGCAATTGATGTTTTAACCAACTGGTTAGGTTTTAAAATTTGTAATTATCATCAAAGTCATGAATTTTATGAAAAAATTCACGACATTGCGCATCTTAACCAAGCAAATGTAACCCTTGATGAAAACCAACCCTTGGGGATCAAAAATAACGAGTTAGCCGACTTATATGCCGATTTATGAATTAATATTATTAATGATACTATTTTAATAACAGAAGTTAATAATTAACAAATATTTATCAGTTCTTAATGATAGGAATGATAAATATTTTTTTATTGGATTATGAATTAAATTGGAAACAAACTAAAATTATTAGGAAAATATTTGATTTTATAATATAATTTTATAAAGTGTTAAATGAAAAAATGGAGATTTAAATGTTTAATTTTACAACTATTCAAAAATGAATAATTTATAGTAGTCTAATAGGATTTACTCTTATTGGTGCTGTTGGGGGAATTGTTTATGCATTTCATTATTTAACACCAGCTATTGTCTTATTATCGATTGCCGGAATTGGGTTAATTGTGGTAATGATCATGTGGTTTATTATTGAAGCAATTAATAAGAGAAAAAACTATTAATTTTGGAGGGCTATAATGACTGAAAATGAAATTATTCGGGAAATAAAAAAAATAAGTTTAGATGATGATCATCGATTTTCTTTTATTGCGAAATATATTGTTCAAAATTTAAGCGTTGTTCCGGAAAGTACCATTAAAGAAATGGCAGAGTATACTTATACTTCGGTGGCCACAATTAACCGGTTTACTAAATACTTGAATTTAGATGGTTATAAAGAACTTATTCATGTGGTGAAATATTTTAACCATAATATTAAAGCAGAAGATGATATTTTAAAATCAGCTGATAATAATGGTTTTATCTATGGCATTTATCATAATATTGTACGGAGTTTACATGATACTTTTCGTTTAACTTTAGGTCATAAGGAAAAGATCAGTGAAATAATTAATAAAATAAAAACAGCTCGTCGCATTAACATTTTTGCGGTGGGGGGAACATATAATGTTGCGAAAGATTTCCAGGAAAAAATCTTACGCTTAGGTTTTAACGCGATTAGTGTTAATGATTTTCATAATGGTTATTTCTTAGCTAAAAATAGTACCAGTGAAGATTTAACAATTGTGGTGTCATATTCAGGTGAAACCCAGGATCTAATTAAATTAGCAAGAATTGCGCAAGAAAATGCATGTCCGATTTTATTAGTATGTAAAAAAGCAAATAATACAATTAGTAAGATTGCTGACTATCAAATTACTATTAGTAGTAATGAATCAATTGAACGTACGATTTCTTCAACTAGTCGCTTTGCGTTGCTTTTTGCGCTGGATATTATTTATTATAATTTGTTATCATCAGACTTAGAAAAATATCAAACTATTTTGGACAACACCATTATTAATAAGTTTTAAGAAATTTTTGCGAGATAAAATTACAGATTTTGATATGAATTACCAGAAAGTGGCATTTTTCTTGTGAATTTTTCTATTTGTTTTATTATTTTAATTATAGGAGGAGTTTTATCATATGGCAAAAGATGCAAAACAAACAGCCAAAGATCTGATTGATGTTATAAAAGCTGATAATGTTGTATCATATACTAATTGTTTAACACGATTACGATTAAATATTAAAGCGAATGCCAATATTGATCTTGAAAAGTTAAAAGCAACCCCCAATGTTATGGGTGTTTTAACACCTTCACCAACGGAGTTGCAAATTGTTTTAGGGCCTGGTTTTGTTAATAATGTAACCCAAGCATTTGGGAAACTAGTTAACATTGAACGCTCAGAGTATTCGGAGGGAGCTAATCCCAGTGGTGAGTTTATTAGTGCCGCTGATGCTGCCAAACAAGTAAAAGGTGAATTGAAACAAAAACAAAATTATATTCAAGTATTTTTTACAAAGTTTTCAAAAATCTTTTCACCAATGATTATTGGATTTATCGGGGCTGGGATTTTATCGGGGATTGCCGGAATTATGCAATCTTCATACGGCGGAGTAATGGACGCCGCCCACGCCCCGGCAGCTGCTCTCTCATGATTTAATGCCTTAGGGTTAATTCTAAATATTTGAAAGAATGCTTTTATTATTATTGTTGGATGACGTACTTGTGAAGTATTTGGAGGAAGTGGAGTTTTAGGGGCAATGACAGCCGCTATTTATTCACCATCATTCTCTTCACTAGTTGTGCCAATGTTTATTGTTAACAATGGTGACCAAACAGTTAATTTCTTAGGGATTCATATTAATGATCCATTTAATAACTGATTAACTGTGGGATATCGTCCAGTTATTAATGCTAAAGGTTTATTAGAATTTGGATACCCATCAGGAAATATCTTAGGGGCCTTATTAACCGCAACCGCTGCGTTATGAATTGAAAGAGGAGTCCGAAAATTCATGCCCGGAGCTTTAGACACCGTGGGAACACCAACAATTACTTTATTTGTACTATTGTTATTAAATGTGTTCTTAATTGTTCCAGTTTCGGGATATCTCTATGAAGCAGTTGCTTGATTCTTTGCTCACCTATATACCAATCCATTTGGAGCCTTTGTGCTTGCCGCCATCTTCCTGGTGGCGGTGGCCTTTGGAATCCATCAAGGGTTTGTTCCAATCTATGCAATTTTGATTAAAGAAACCGGAGTTAATGGGCTATTTCCTATCTTGGGAATGGCTGGAATGGCTCAAATTGGAACGGGAATTGCATTGTGATTTATGGCGGCGAAGGGTAGTCTCTTACGCCGCCAAATTCAAGGGGCGCTAATTCCGGCCGTCTTCGGAATTGGAGAGCCAATGATCTATGGGGTAACATTACCAAGAATTCGTCCGTTCATCACCGCCTCAATCGGTGCTGGGTTTGGAGGATTCTTCATTGGAGCTGTTTATATGTGAGGACATATCACATTTGGTTTAAACTCAATGTTTGGGCCATCAGGTATTTTAGCGACATTTATGATGACAACTGATAAAGGAAATATTGGTTTAGCAGTTGTAATCTACTTAATTGGTTGTGCAATTTCAATTGGCGGGGGCTACTTAGTAACAATGTTCGGTTATTCGCGCATTGTCCAAGCTGGCGGTCGGGAAATGAAGCAACTTTATAAAAAAGACGGTAAATATCAACTTTGACAACAAATTTTATGAACTTGTGCTTTTATCACTGTAATTGGAATTTTTGTATACTGGACCGTAGAATATTACAAATTACCAAAAACAGAGCGTTTAAAAATTAAAGAAGCAAAAGTGGAATAAAAAAATCTATTAAAATTATCGAAGCTATTTAAAATAACACAATATAAATAATATGGGGAGAGAATAACAACATGAAAATTGATTTAACGAAAATTGATACTGAGCAACGAAATATTAACAGTATGAATATTGACAAAGAGACCACTGAAGGTATGCTGACAATTATTAATAATGAAGATGCCAAAATTGCCCCAGCGATTAAAGACAAAATTTTAGTTATTGCAAAAGTTATTGATTTAATATTTCCAAAGTTTAATCAAGGGGGACGGGTAATCTACCTTGGAGCGGGAACATCAGGGCGAATTGGAATTCTTGATGCTTCCGAAATGCTTCCTACTTATGGAGTGGGTGAAGACCACATTGTGGGGATTATTGCTGGGGGTGATAAAGCAATCCGCTTCCCAGCGGAAGGAGCCGAAGATGATCGTGCCCAAGCAGTTAAAGATCTGCAACAGTTAAATGTTACGGCTTTAGATACTGTCATTGGGATCGGTGCTTCAGGAAGAACTCCCTATGTCTTAGCAGGTTTAGAATATATTAAATCAGTTGGTGGCTTAGCAGTCGGTTTATGTATGACAAAAAATTCAGAGATGAGTCAAATTGCTGATGAGACAATTGCAATTGAAACTGGGGCCGAAGTTATTACAGGCAGCACGAGAATGAAAGCAGGAACTGCCACAAAATTAGTATGTAACATGATTTCAACAACATTAATGATTAAATGGGGAAAAGTATATCAAAACTTAATGGTTGATTTAATGGCTACTAATGAAAAATTAAAGGTAAGAACTGCAAAAATTGTTCGTGAAATAACTGGTGCCTCTGATGAAATAATTGAAAAAGCACTCGTTGAATCAAATTATTCATGTAAACATGCTATTATCATGGTTTTAAAACAAGTAAGTTTTAAAGAAAGTGAAAGATTATTAGAAGAATATCATAATATGGTAACGAATGTTATTAATGATATTAAATAATTAAGTAATTGTATTAAAAGGAGACATCTTAAAATAAAACTTTAAGATGTTTTTTTAATCAAGAAAATAAGGGGAGGCAAGTTTAATGTTAGGAATTTCAATTTATGTAAATAAAACTAGTTTGCAAGAAAATATAGCAGCTATTAGGTTAGCAAAAAAGAACAGAATCCCTATGCTCTTTTTTCCTACCCGTGATCTCCCTAATTTTATTAATAATCCTGAGTTAATCCAGTTAGTTTCTTATGGACAAGAACAAAATTTTGAAGTTGGTTTCGAAATATCGAAGCATAATTTTGATTATCAACAACTACAAAAATTAAACCCCACATCCATCTGGTTAGATAACAGTTTTTCATTAAGCGAAATTATTAATATTATTGATACCTTTCCGGGTAAAATTCAAATTTTAGCTAGTGATAATAATCTCAACGATGTACTAGAAATTTTTAAATTACGCGGTTCAAAACGAATCAGAGCATGATATAATTGTTATCCAAAACCTTATACAGGGATGGAACAACCGGAATTTTTAGCACGGACATTAATTTTACAAAAATATGGGGTTAATTTAACAATTTTTCTATCGGCTATTAGCGAAACCGACCAAGCGGAGACTGAATGTTTTCCCACAATTGAAGAGTTTCGCTACCTACCGCTTTATTTACAACTGCAATGGTTTAAATATTTTGGGATAAATAATTTTATTGTTGCCAATAAGAAAATTAACCATAAAGAGATTGCACTCTTAATCAAGGTTGGTACTAGCACCAAGAGAATTTTTATTTAAAATTTCTTCATTGGGATTTTCTGACCAGACAAAAATACTCTTATTAAATAAAACGTTTTTTGTTGATTGAACCAGTAATCAATATTTAGTAAGATTGGTCGAAAGTAGCAATTTTAGTAAAAATAATGATAAAATAATGACATGAAATAATCGTAACTTAATATTTGGCCATAATACCCTATTAATTGACAATTATTTATACGGAAGATATCGTGGAGAGATTTATTTTACCAAAAAAAAGATTAATATTGATGAAAAAACTAACTATTTAGCGAACTGTACTAATTTTCAAGTTTTAATTGATTTGTTAAAACCACCAAGCAAAATAATGTTTATCGCTGAAAATTAAATAATTTCTGCCTCATAGAAATTAAATATTTTGGTTAATGTTGATTAATTTTAAAAACTTCCGGAAAAAGTTTGATATACTTAATTATGTCAAACACTTTGACTTAGAATTTATATGTGAAGGAGTGAGAAAATAATGTATTCAAAAGAACTTGTTGCTAGTTTAAATGCTGATATTCGTGCTTATTTTCCCCATATTAAGGAAATTGAACCTGATTATCATATGACTTTTGATGGTGTTTCAAGAATGGTAGTCTTAGATCGTTATGCTCAAAAAGATAATGGTTTAAAAACATTAAAAAATAATGATCTTGTGATTACTGTTATTAAAGATGATGGTTGATTCCCAGCTCGGGGGTTTGGACATATTGTTAAAGTTGATCGTGAAGCAGGAACATGTGACATTAAAGTTGAGGAAGATTATGTTAATAGTATTGATCCTAATTTATTAGTGGGTAGTGAAAAAGATATTATTCGTAAGAATCTTAATACTGTGGAAAAACCGTTAGAAATTTACTATGAACAAATTGCCTGACGAGTTGCTAAAGCGTTATCAAATAATGAAAAAGAACATGAAAAATATTTACAGATTTTCTTTGAAGAATTAAAAAACTTAAATATTGTTCCTGCCGGACGGGTACTATATGGGGCTGGCAGTGGTAGTGATGTTACTTTTTTTAACTGTTTTGTAATGCCCTTTATCAAAGATTCTCGGGAAGGAATTTCAGTTCATCGTAAAGAAGTAATGGAAATTATGTCCCATGGGGGTGGCGTTGGAACTAACGGAACTACTTTACGTCCTCGCGGCACAATTGCCAAATCAGTTGGGGGTCGCTCATCAGGAGCAGTTTCGTGGTTAAATGATTTAAGTACGTTAACCCATTTAGTAGAACAAGGTGGAAGTCGTCGGGGAGCACAAATGATTATGATGGCGGACTGACATCCAGACATTATTGAATTTATTATTTCTAAAATGCAAAATCCCAAGATTTTACGTTGGTTAAAGGATAATTCTCAAGATCGTTTAATTCGCGAGGAAGCTTCGCGAAAAATTAAATTTGTTCCCTTAACAAATTCAGAACGGAATTTATATGAATGAGCAATAAGTAAAGAAAATGAAGTTGATAGTAAAATTTTACAAGATGCCAAAATTAAATTAGAAGAGGGTGGAAATTGAGAAGTTGAAAACCCATCTTTCTTATCAGGCGCTAATATTTCGGTTACAATTTCTCATAAGTTTATGCAAGCAGTTGAAAATGATGATATTTGAGAATTAAAATTCCCAGACTTAGATAAATATACCCCAGAACAAAAACATTTTTATGATGAAAACTGACATAAAATTGGGGATATTTATGAATGAGAGCAAATGGGTTATTCATTAAAAACATATTACACAATGCGTGCTCGTGACTTGTGAGATTTAATTAACTTTTGTGCTAATTATTCAGCTGAACCAGGTATTTTCTTTATTGATCAGGCTAATGATATGACAAATGCAAAGGCGTATGATATGAAAGTAGTTGCTACAAACCCTTGTGGTGAGCAACCCCTTGCCCCATATTCAGTATGTAACTTAGCAGCTATTAACCTAGCTAATTTTGTTAATAAAGAAACAAAAGAAATTTTATATGATAAATTACAAGCAACTGTTCGCAACTGTACTCGTTTGCAAGATAATGTTATTTATGCAACACCCTATTTTTTAGAAGCTAATAAAAAACAAGCTCTTGGTGAACGACGAGTTGGGTTAGGAGTAATGGGGTTACATGACCTATTAATTTACCATGGTGTTCGTTATGGAAGTCTAGCTGGTAATAAAATTGTTGATAAAATTTTTGAAGTAATTGCGACAACTGCTTATCGTACTTCAATTGAATTAGCGAAAGAAAAAGGCAGTTTTCCGTTCTTAAAAGATCGTGAGCGTTTTATTAATACAGGTTATATGAAAAAAATGCCAGAAGATATTCGTCAAGATATTTTAAAATATGGAATTCGTAATTCGCACTTATTAACAATTGCTCCAACTGGCTCAACTGGAACAATGGTGGGAGTATCAACCGGTCTAGAACCATATTTTGGTTTTAAATTCTATCGTTCAGGACGATTAGGGAAAAATATTGAGGTTAATGCTAAAATTGTTGATGAATGATTAAAATATAACCCTGGTTATAGTGCTGATCATTTACCAGATATTTTTGTCTCAGCAATGCAATTAGCACCTGAGGAACATGCTGATGTGCAATGTATTATTCAGCGTTGAGTTGACTCTTCAATTTCAAAAACTGTTAATGCTCCACGCGGATATTCTGTAAAAGATGTTGAAAAAATTTATACCCGTCTATACCATGGGGGTGCTAAAGGGGGAACTGTTTATGTTGATGGTTCGCGCGATAGCCAGGTGTTGTCATTAACAACAGATAATGAACATCCTGCTTTAGAACAACTTAACTTAGAAAATTTAGGGGTAGAAGTTATTTCAAACATTGATAAAAATGAAATTGATAATAACTTAAAAGAAGCAGTTAAATTACGGGGAATTAACCAAGACCGCAATGTGGGAACAGAAGTTGGTGATGTTTGTCCAATTTGTAAAGAAGGAACAATGATTGATGCTGGTGGTTGTGTGACATGTAATAACTGTAATGTTCAATTAAAATGTGGCCTATAATAAATAAAAAATCATAATTTACCAAAATTATGATTTTTTTGTTTCGTGTTGATTATACTTGAAAAATTACAGAATAAAAATATTAATTTCAAACATTATTAATACCTAAAAAATAAAATTTTTGGATAGCGAATAATCCGAAATTTATTTTATAATTAAATTGAGCCTACAAGTATTATATACATATGGGTTTATATTGTTAAAGAATTTAATTGTACTGACAATTAAATTAATGTTATATGAATAAAAGGTTGATAGTTTTATTAATTTTTTATTTAGTTAACTTTTAATGATATTGAATTAATGTGTTTTAG
Source organism: Spiroplasma eriocheiris (assembly GCF_001029265.1). Lineage (NCBI taxonomy): Bacteria > Bacillati > Mycoplasmatota > Mollicutes > Entomoplasmatales > Spiroplasmataceae > Spiroplasma > Spiroplasma eriocheiris. The sequence goes on from NZ_CP011856.1 coordinate 388,437, forward strand.
TTCAAATTAAAATTATGTACCTGCTTAAAATTATTAAAATTTAAGGAGGCAATTATTATATGAAAATTATCGATCAAGTAGTAGAAATTCATTCAAATCAGTTAACATTCTTCGGTGACAACTTTGAAATTTTACCCTTTGGTGACACCGTTTTCCAGCAAGTGAGATGTGAATCAGATAACTTGCTACTCTTCAAATATTACAACAATATTATTTCAATTAAATGTAAATCATGTAAACAAATACATTATATTAATGTATTAGATGATGAATAACCAAATTTATAATTATATTTAATTACATAGCTATTGAGTGTATATAACACCTGCAAATAAATAAGGATATGAAATCCGAATTAATTTGGAGGTGTTTTTCTTTTAATGAAAAAAATTATTAACTGGTTGGTTTCTTTAACATTAATTGGAACTGTCACTAATTCGCTTGTTAGTTGTACGGGTGTTGATCCGTTTGGGGGTGGGGGCAATCAACCAACACCCAGTCCGATCCCACATGATGTTAAATATTATCAAAATTTAATTACCAACACAATGCAACGAATTAATAGTATTGAAAAGAGCATTAAAGAATTTGAACAGCATAAAACCGATCCCGCTTGGTTTCCAACTCCCGCTGATTATCAACAAACCATTGATTTTATGGATATTAGTCTTTATCAAAATGCTGTCACTTTCAATGATGCTGAATACCAAATCTTATTTATTACTAATAACGGAGTTTTTTCGGACCAAACCAAAGTTTTAGTTAAATGATATTTAGAGAATGAATTATTAGCTTTAAACCAACAATACAATTTAGAAAAAAAATATCCCCATGATTTTTCACAAGATGACCTAAAAACTTTATTAACTAGCATTAATGAAGTGAAAAAACTTATTAATAACTTACAACTTACAAGATCAACTAATTAACAGGGCATGATTTTAACAAGAATTAAAAATAGAAAGAAGTGCTAAAGATGAATTTACTGTTACATACCTTAAACCTACTAGGTGATAACCCGGCCCCGCCCAATGCGAGTGATATTTTAGCAACAGTAAAACCATGAGTAAATATGGCGTTAGGGATTATTTTTGGGTTACTAGGACTATTTTGTGCGGTTAAATGTGCAATTATTGGATTTCACATTGCCAAAGCAGCTGATAATCCGGAAATGCGTAGCGAATATGTACGCTCCCTAGTTTGACCAATTATTGGGTTGTTATCTGCTGTGTTAGTACCAACAATTGTTAGTGTAATCTTAAGTCAAATTTCGGGACCCTCAGTTGGTAGTTAACATTTAAAATAATAGAAAGCAGGTGATAAAGAATGGGAAACATTTTTAAAGAAGCCCTCTACGAAGTACTCTGGGGAGTCTTCGTAATGGGACCATTACAATTAATTAATGTTTTTACCTATGTTCTAGATTATTTATCTGGAGGTTTTATCACTACAATTTTATTTGGTAATCAAAATAACTTTGATTTTAACAAATTACCCCAACAATTTTGAATTTTTTTAATTATTGCAATTGCAGTGTTTGCTGTTATTTTTTGTATTCAGATTATGATTATTCAATTTAAAGAGCATGCCGAAAGTAAAAAGAAATTTTTGCAATGTCTCCTCAATTCAGGAAAAGCAATCATTTTTATGTTTTTAATTCCAATTTTCTTTTTTGTCGCTAATTTCTGTATTGCTCAGTTTACCAAAACAATTGAGAATTCCTTTGGAAATAACGGTTCAATTGCGGATTATTTATGACATTTAGGTGATCCCAATTGGGATGGAACTACCAATTATACCCCTAGTGACTATGGTCCTCCAAATAATATTCTTGATTATAATATGACTGTGGAAATTTTTGGGTCATTATTTATGGTCGCGATTGTAATGTTAGTTGGTTTTATGGTTATTCAAAAAATTATTGAATTATTTTTCCTATTTATTATTTCCCCAATTGTGATGATTACAATGGTTTTAGATGATGGTAAGAAAGTCTTTGTTTGAAAAGATATGGTTATTGCCAAATTTCTGGCCTCCTCCTCTGCAATTATTGGATTTGATTTGTTTATGACAATTACCCATTTAATTCTGAAAACAAATCTTTCTGGCTTAGATGCAAAACCGTTTGCTCGTCAATTATTATTAATTCTAATTATTTGTGGGGGTGGAGTGGCCACTTATGAATTCTCAAATATTATTAATTCATTAGTTGGTGAACATATGGGAGCTTCTTCTGGTTTGAATACTTTTCGGGCAATGGCTGGTGGGTTAACCTCAGCTTGAAACCCAGCAACCTTACCGCGCCATTTAGGAAAAATCCCGGGAATGTACCGGACTGCTAAAAAAGGGCATGATTTCTTAATGAACAGTGGTGATAGTAGACAAAGAGAAGAAAATGACCAAGCTCGTCGCACATGACAAAATGCTAATGTCGGAACGCGCCGCCGCAATACTATTCCTGGTCTTAATGGTAATCATCATAATAATTAATAAAATTGCCTCAGAAAGGAGAACAACAATTGATGAAAGAGTGATTTAAAAAACGAAAATGGATGATTTTATTTCTTAGCATTGGTCTATGAGTTTTTATCTTTATAATGCTACTAGGATATGCAGTGTTCTATGATTTAGCACATAATAAAACTGTTAATTTTAAGGATATTGAGCAAATTTTAACAACTAACCAAAATAATTTTTTAACAATCTATGGTGCAATTGTTGGGGGAGTATACTTAATATTTGCCTTATTTTTATTAATTTTTAAATATCATATTCGTTATGAATTTGTCGGAAAAACCCATGATAAAACATATGGGTCGGCAGAATGATTGAGTGTAAAACACTTAAATAAAAATTATGATTTGGTAAATTTAATGCATGCTGGTGATAAATACGGAGTTGTCGCTAATTCTTTCACCGGTAAAAATAAAAATTTTATGGCTAATATTCGGAAAGAAACCCATACAATGGTTGTTGCGGGGACTCGGAGTGGGAAAACACAGGGGGTTGTTATTCCAACCTTACAATTATTTGCACAATCAGAGGTTAAGCCAGGAGTTATTATTTCTGATCCCAAAGGAGAACTATTTGAAACTAACTCTAAAGTTTTTGCCGATAATGGTTATCGAGTTCTAAAGTTAGATTTACGAAGTCCAGAATTATCAGTCGGTTGAAATCCCCTAACATTAATTTATCAAGCCTGAGTAAAAGGGTGTGAATTAGAACGCAAGTATAAAGATAGTAATGGAACTGACCAAGAGTCATCTAAATATTATTACTGGCAACAAAAAGCTCAAGATTACTTATCAGATATTTGTACCACTTTATACCCATGAAGTGATCCCAAGGATCGGTTTTGACAAGAATCAGCGAGTGGAGCTGTCAAAGGGATTTTGTTAGCAATTTTATATGATATGCGTGAAAATAACAGTTTTGATGAAAAAAAATTTAACCTTGCTTCAGTTATTCCAATTATTAATAACAAAGATAAATTATTTAATTATTTTAAAAAATTAGATATTTCTCATCCTGCTCGGATTGCAATTTCGGGGTTATTGGATGGGGCGAAGGAAACAACTGGTTCAATTTTGCAAAGTATTAAAACAGGGTTAGAAAAATTTAGTGACCCAATCTTAAGAACTCTAATTAGTAAAAATGAATTAGATTTACAAACTTTAACTAATTGTCCAACTGCTGTTTTCTTAGTGGTTCCCGATGACCGGACAGATCGTCATATCTTTGCCAGTCTTTTTATTTCTCAATCATATAAAATTTTGATTGAACAAGCTAGTTTAGCGAACCGAAAATTAGAAAAACCATTTTATTATATTTTAGATGAATTTGCTAATATTCCGAAAATTCCTGATATGGGGGCAAAAATTTCAGTGTCTGGGGGGCGAAATATCTGATGAGTATTAATTATTCAAGATAAACCCCAGTTAGTTGATAAATATGGTGAAAATATGGCCCGGACAATTAATAATAACTGTAGTATGCATATTTTCTTACAAACAATGGACATTGAAACAGCAAAATATTATTCAGAAATTATTGGGGAACGCACAATTGTTTCAAAATCACGGAGCAACCAAGTTTTATTAGAAAAAAAACAAGCAAGTGGAACTCGCTCCTTATCAGGAGTTAGTTTAATTAAACCAGCTGATTTAATGCAACTACCAACAGGCCATGCGGTTGTGGTATATTCTAAAGAAAAACCATTAAAAGCCAAATTAATGCCAATGTGAAAATCTCCGTGTTATGCAATGGGAAAAGTTGCTGATGAGGAATCTGTTCCCTTGACAGATGAAATTTTTGGGAAAGATTATGTTTATATCTTAGCAGCCGAAAATGATGACGCTTCTAGTGATAGTGGCGGTGGAGGAACTAACCAAACCATGGAATTATTACTAGAAAAAGAAAAACTTATTAAAGTCGAAGGAAAAGCAATTGAGATTGAAGAAATTTTAATTAATGAAGAAATTGATCCTCGAATATCAAAAAGTTTAACGGAAAAAATTGAAGAAATTTATGAATTAACTAAGTAGAAGGTGGTTAAAATGGCTGGTTGATTATCGATATGTTTGTTCTTATCATTAGCAGCAATGATTGTCAGTTTAATAGTTTGATTTCGGAAAAAACGAATTCAAAAAAAATATGAAGTTGAAACATCCCATAACCGGTTAATGCGCCGTTGTTCGTTTTACTTTATCTTCACTTGTTTAGGAATCTTTATCATCTTGCTAATAATATATTTTTGTACAAAATAGCCCAAGGAGGTGGAAAAATGGACAATTTAATTCCAAAGAATGTCCGCAAGACAAAATTAGAATTTTGGCGGGGGATTGGCTTAGTTGAAATTCTAATTATTATTATGTGAATTAGTTTAAGTACTTTGTTTATTATTGGATTACCAATTAGTAAAATGGTTAAAATTAGTTGTTGTATCTTATTTGCTATTTTAGCGGTTCCCTTATTATTACCAATTATGCCAGGTGTTAAGGGATGATATGCCTTATTTTTAATGTTTAAATTTTTTGCCCAAAAAAAACATTATCGGAAAGACTCCGTCCAAAATAATACTGGGTTTTTAGTTCCATATGATTGTATTGTTGATGAAAATTATATTAAAACCCAAAAAGTTAATGGGAAAAACCATTTTATTGCGGGTTTTGAAATTAAGGGTTACAATATTACCTTGCTAAACCCCGATGTTCAGGATTTAAAAATTAAGGAACTGCAAGCAACCTTTAAATTATTTGATTTTAGTTTTTCAATTGTTAAAGTTGATTTACCAATTTCGTTTGCCGATACAATTGAATTTTATGAAGAAACAGTTCGTCAAATTCGGGAAAATATTAACAATAATTATTCACCAAAAGGTTTAAATGCCCGACTATTTGAAAACCAATCTTATATTCGTCATATGAAAAATGACACTTTGACAGCTGACAATGAAATTCAAACTAAAAAAGTCTTTTATCTTTATGTTTATGCTGATAAAATCCAAAAACTCCATGAATATATTGAAGTTATCAAAGCAAAATTAGAACTTAATAATTTTAAGGTAGACCTGCTAGCTGGTTATGACTTGGTTAATAGCATTAAACTAGTATTTAATCCTTATGGTGAAAAAATTAGTAAAGCGGAATATGAAAAACATCAAGATAGTTTAGAAAATTTATTAGCTTTCAATGAATTTCAAATTAGACGGAATTATTTTAAAGCTGATAATGTTTATAGTTCTGTCTTTGGAGTCTATGATTATTCAATTTTTGCTCGTTATGGCTGAGGGGCTAATTTAGCTAATAATGAACAAGCAATTATTTGAAATATTAGTCCTCTTGACTCTGCTCGGATTAAACGGGCTTTAAACAAGGCAGTTAATAATGCGCGTACCAAAGCAATGATGACCAAATCAAATGTTGATCGTAGTGAACAAGCTTATGAAATAAATGCCTATGAAGATTTAATTGAAGCAATTACGGGAGCGAATGAAGTTGTTAAAAATGTTGATATTTTATTTTTAAACTATGGGTTAAATATGAAATTATTACATGAATCTGAAGCCCGGTTAAAACGAAGCTTAAAAGAATTAGACATTAAAGTTAATCCTTTAGCTTACCGCCAATTAGAAGGTTATAGTGCTTTTCTACCAAAAGGATTTGACCCGTTAATGGAACAGAGTGGTCGTGAAATGCCTTGTTTAACTTTAGCAAGTTCATTTCCCTTTATTAATGGTGGTTTGGATGATGAACAAGGATTATATTTAGGACAAAATAGTACTAATGACGTAATTGTTTTTGACCAGTTTAAATTAACTGATAAACGCAAAAACCATAATAAAATTATTATTGGGACCTCGGGATCAGGGAAATCATATACTACGAAAAAAGAAATTGCGTTCCATCTAAATATGGGGCGAACTGTTATTGCTATTGACCCTGAACGAGAATATAAAGATTTATGTTTATTCTATGATGGCCAATGAGTTGATACCGGTGATGCGACAGTAGGACGGATTAATCCCTTACAAGTATTAGACAATAGTTTCCGGGATGATAATGATGATATTAATACCATTATTGATGCAGTGGAAAAAGAATTAGATGAAGAAAAAGCTGCTCCAATTTCAAACCATTTACGCTTACTAGACCAGTGATTTAAAACCTTATATAAAGAACTAACGGAACGTGAACGTCGTTTATTAATTAATCAAATCCAAAAAACATACCAACGTTTTAATATTAATAATAACACTGAAATTAGCAAGTTAAAAAACACTGAGTTTCCAACTTTTAGTGATTTGTATGAAACAATTTGTCAATCTATTGCGGACCATGATGATCCAATCTTGAGTAATTTAAAGGAACTAATTTATTATGATTTTATGGGTGATGGCCAGTATGCAACATTATGAAATGGACCAACCACTTTAAACTTAAATTCTAACTTTATTGTTTATGATGTCTGAACCTTATTTGACCAAGATATTCAAAAAGTAACTTCGGCCCAATTATATCTAATTCTAGCTTTTGTTAAAGGAGAAGTTAAACGAAATCGTTTTGAAAAAAATAATAAAATTGTGGTTGTTATTGATGAAGCCCACTTAGCGATTGATAAGGATAATCCCGTTGCTTTAAATTTTATGTATCAAATGGTAAAACGAATTCGAAAATATAATGGAGCGATGATTATTACTACACAAAATTGGAATGATTTTACAGGAACCGAAGAGATAAAAAAGAAAACAACAGCGATGATTAATAATACCCAGTATTCAATGATAATGAACCTGGCACCCAGTGATTTGAAAGAAGTTGAAGAAGTCTACCATGCTTATGGGGGACTCTCAACCGAAGAGCAAGAATATATCGCGCGGGCCAGCAAAGGACAGATGTTATTTATTGTTTCTGGCTATGAACGTCATTGCTTAAAGATTGATGTTTCCGAAGCAGAAGCCTTAGCTTTTGTTAATGGGGTTGTTCCCACAAATGAACATGTTGAAAATATTAATCATAACCATGATGTTTTGTTTGTTGATGATTCCTTAAAAAAATACTTTGGTTCAAAACCAACAAGTAATTTAAAATAACTAATGAAAAGAGTTGAAGCTTATGAAATCTAAATATTTTTTATCTTTCCTTGGTTTTGTAGTTTTAACCAGTGCCGCGCCGAGTTTTTTTCCACATCCTGTTCTTAATAACTATCAAGATAAAACTTCTGATAATAGTTTAACAACTAAAGTTGGAGCCAGTCCCAACCCCTTTCATTTAAATATTCAATCGTCAATAAATTCACCAAATATTTCTTCCCATACTAATGGACTAGGCGCGTGGGGTGAGCATACCAATTCATCGGATGAAATTAAATTTTTAAAATGAGATGCTTATGAAGCAACGTGGGATAAATTTGTAACTTATTATCCTAAAATTACTTTTTCCCTATATTCTAGTTTAGGAGGAGGATGATTATCACCTAAGGTGGTACAAAGTTATGATGTCCAAACAAGTGATTTAAGTTATCAAGATAGTGCTTTTTATATTATTTCTTATGATGATCCAAGTTTACATTTAGCAGAAGTTGAAGGAGAAACAAAACTTACTTTAATAAAAGATGGCAGTTATTTATATCTTCAATTAACAGCTTTTACTGGGGCAATGTGGTCTGGACATGATGCTAATGCGCAAATTCAAGTTTATAATGCGACAATTAATTCAACTTTTAGTTTAGATGATTTTAAAAATAAAATTGCAAAAACATTATCTGCCCCAATTACTTTAGATTCTGATTTTTCCGGAAGTTTAGAAGATGCAAATAATATTCCTAATGAAACTAACAAATTAGATGCTGTCTTGCAAAATGCGATGGGATATGAATATGATAATTGAAAAGGATTTGTTCAACAATATGCTTTTAATGACGAAACTAAAACAGCAACCACAACGATTAAGTTCATTTATCCACCAACGAAAGAACAACAAGTATGAACTTTTCAAACCCCAATTTCAATTTCATTAACCCCTGCCTATTGAGAAAAACAAATGGCAGATCGGTTAAATTTCTTTCCCGGGAAAGTTGTTGATCCTAATGATCCAACAAAATTAATTGATGATACTCCCAAAATTATTCCAGCCACTGATAAGAATCCTAAAACATTAATTTATCATACTACTGTTAGTACAGAGTTTGATGCTAAACTAGATGACAATAATAAACCAGTTGAATTAATGACAGTGAATGGTGAGCAAGTTCCAGTTCTTGATAATAAATTTACAATGACTTTAAAGGATAATCGAACAGTAATTCCACCTTCCGAGTCAAAAAGTAAAGGCTCAGAACCTGCTATGAATGTTTATAATATTTCTTTAATTAGAAAAAGTGGTCCTGGTGCCCAATATAATGTTAAAGTAGTTATTGATAACTTAATTCCCACTTTACAATTAAAATGATATGCATGGGATCCTAAAAATCATCCTGATCAAAATACATTGATTACTCCAACACTCCCTGATGGAAAACCTAACCCAAAATATGATCCCGAAATTAATCCTAAAACAGGGACTAAAACTCAAATTATTTGAGTTAAACGAAAATCTGACTATGCTTTTGCGCTAGATCCCTTAGATAATCAAGGTCAATTTATTAAAAATAAGGCTGATTTTGATGAAGGATTTATTTCCGAAGGATCAGTTTCCGGCAAAGGGGTTAAAGAAAATTTTGACCCAACTAAAGTTAAAACTATTGAACGAGAAGGAGCAGATAAGAATAATCAATTAGAACCTTATGCAAACCCCAATGCAAGTCAAAAAAAATGTCAAATTAGTAATCAAGATCTTTATTGATCAAATTCTGGTTTATGGCATTACATTATTACAACAGAAGATGACCAAAAATATGAAAAATTTGTAAATATTGGTCCTACCTTTGAAAATAAATACCCACGTTTTTTAGATACCTTACCGGACAATATTGCGGTTGATTTTTGAACCACAATCCATGGTTTACATTTAAAAAATTATTTAATGACTTATTATAATTTTGATAGTAAAGCAATTCAAAATTTATCATTTGAACAAACAGTTGCTTATTGAAAAGAGTATGTTTCTAATACGGCAACCCAACGAATTCCTCCAGATCCGCACCCACATAATTTTACTGATTTATCATCAATTGCGGAATTAGCGGGAGCGGTAAAAATGAATGCTACTAATATTGAAACGGCAAAAGCCACTATTGTTAGTGAAGTTGAAGAACGGTTAAAAAAATATAAATTAGTTTATAATATTGATTATGCAATTTATATTAATGGTCAAATTTTAAGTGAGTGTAATGAACAATTAGACCCCTTATTTAATTATGGTTCTGATGGATGAGCATGGTTAACGATTGACGTTCGGGCCTTGCCAACTTCTACATTAGCTATTAACCACCATCTAATGAAGGTTGGAAATAATAAAAAATATGACCCCACAAAAGCAACGGATCTATCAAAAATTAAATTTGCTGATCAAACCTTTGATTTTACTAAACAAAATCCTGCTGATCTTAAAAAATGAATTTTAGGATATATTAGTAATGTTTTAAAAGAAGGAAAATACCAAATTGTCTACCAAACTGATTATGTGGTTAAACCATTAAATGATAAAAGTTTAGCAGAGTTTATTAGTAATAATCACCCTGATGCGTTGGGAAAAACTCATTTAACCATTATTATTCAAGCAGTTGATACTTCGTTAATTGCCGTAGGCAGCACTAGTTTTGATTTAATTAATGACCCCAATGCTACTCCACCTGGACCGCCACCAATCCCAACTCCAACGCCGACTCCAACCCCATTTCCAGATAATCCCGGTTCTTGAATTAGTAAATCTAGTAATTTAGCTTGGTTTTTACCATTAATTATTGGGACTTCAACAATTGTTATCGTTACAATTATTTATGTTAAATATAAACGGAAAAAAGGGATTGGGGGGAAACGTGTAATTAAAGGAACTAGAAAATAACTTTTCTAGTTTTTTTTCAGAACTTTTTAATTATCATATATAATAGGTTATAGAAATGAGAAAAAAGAGGGACAACATGGATAGTAATATTAAACTGGTGGCCATTGATTTAGATGGAACCGCGTTGAACTCTAAACATGAGATGAGTTTAACAACTTTAACAACTTTAAAAAAATTGGCTGATTATAATATTAAGTTAGTAATTGCTTCGGGACGCCCATTATATCAAATTAAGGAAATTATTGATAAATTAGCCTTAAATGATATTAATGATTTTACGGTAGCTTTTAATGGCACTGTGGTTGCTAATAACCAAACCCATGATATTATTGCTACAAATCCGTTAGGAGGTTCTGATTTTGGCTTATTATGTCAAGAAATTATTGATTCTCCCCTTACGACAATGATCTTGTTTGACCAGTCAGCAAGTAATTTTAACCGAATTAAGATTTATTATAAAGAATTAGCAGATGGTATTACCAACCGTTACTTTTCAAATCTACAGGATTTGCATGGTCAAGTTGAATTAGTTCCTTATAATAATCAAGAAATTATTGGTGGAAAGTTATTTATTGAAGGACCAGTTGCTGTTGTTGAGAAATTATTAGCAAAATGAAATGATAAGTTTGAAATTTGTCAAGAAATTAGAAATAACCGGACAAATTTTGAAATTACTAATAAGAATATTACAAAAGCCTGGGGTATTCAACAAATCTGTCAACAATATAATATTGATCGTTCTCAAGTAATGGCGATTGGAAATGAACATAATGATATTGAAATGTTAAAATGAGCAGCCATTGGGGTTGCAGTTGCTAATGCTGATGATGACGTGAAAGCGATTGCGGATGCTCTTACTGATAGTAATGATCAAGATGGGGTTGCCAAAGCAATTAATAAATATCTTTTTAATAATTAAGAAATCAATTATTTTCAGCAGTTGTTTGTGCTATAATTTAATGTAGAATATAAAGCAAAGGGGATTTTTTAGCAAATGGAAAAGACATATGTGATTAAAGTTTTAGCAAAAAAGGACGCGAAACTAAATTATCGCCCAGCTATTGAATTAACACAAAGAATGTTACAAAAGCAATTGGATACGGATGAAAACATTAAAGTTACCTTGCGTTTTAAATGATACCGCCCAAGTCAGGCTGTCTTTGAAAATTTATATTTATATGCTGTCCATGGGACCAAAGAGGGATTTAAGCGTTATCATGATCTTTTTCCTACTGTTGAATTTAAAGAAGTTGTATCTTTTAAAGCACTTTATAAAGCAGTAATGAACATCTTTGTGAAAGTTGATGATGAAAGATTAAAAAATGGGGATGACTTAGTTTCAGCCACTGATTTTAGTAACTTTTTAGTAACAATTATTAACGAAGTTGTTAAAACAAACTTTATTAAATTATCATTTTATGATAAAAATCAAGATAATAGTAAAACCCTAGAGTTTATTACTCATGTTTTAGGTGGGATGTGCTTAGGAATTGCGAAATGATTTGGCTATAGTTTAATTATTTTAGAAGAAGGTCACGCATTGTTATCAAAAATATTTATGAATAACTTAGAAAAAATTAAAGAAACCAAGGTGATTGATAGTATTGAATCAATCAACGCGTCACTATTTTTAATTGATGATACAATTACTTATTTAGAAGATAGTTCTTATTTAACAGAAGAATTTAATCCAAGTTTATAGAGTTGAAAAGGGGTAGTAATAATGGCAAAAATGAAGAATTTTATTGATTCGACATATGATAATCAAAATGTTTATTTAATCATCAATGATAATAATGAAGCAATTATGATTGACGCTTCGAACGCAACATCCGCAGCCCTTCGCTATTTAAAAGAAAAAAATATTACTTTACGAGCATTATTTATTGGTCATGGTCATATTGACCATTATGAAGGCTTAGATAATGTCTTGCGAGAATATCCCGATTTAAAAATTTATCTGCAAAAAATTGATTTGCGATTATTATCCCAAAAAACGGTGGATGATGTCACAGGAGAATTCATTGGTTTAGCAATTAACTATCCGTTAACAAACCTTGTAGCCTTGGAAGGTGATAGTGTTGTCCATGAAATTGGTTATGATATTGAGGTGTTTAATATTCCTGGTCATACTGCAGGAACCCAAGTGTTACGCATTAAAGATTTAAACTTAGTAACAACTGGTTTTAGTTTATTACCAGATAAAACATCAGAAGGTTATACCGGCAAATTATGTAATGACAAATATTTCATTACTGAGTTAAAACGAATTACTAATTTAGAACCGCAATGGCATGTCCTTCCTGGTCATAACAAACCATTTCTAATGCAAGATGCCCTTGACCAGGGAGTTATTACTAAATAATCAATAAAAAACAAAAGAAAGCTTTTGTTTTTTTATTTTTTTGTTTGAAAATTATTGGTTAATGTTATTATGTAGATAGGAGATTTTAGAAAGGACTTGTTAAGATGTGTACCAAGAAAAAAATGCATAATTCTGTTGATAATAATCTTAAGACTTCTTATCAAGACCTTGCTAATACCACTACGCTTGCTGATTTAAAAAATAATTTAGCAGTTCCTTCGATTGGCTATCAATCAATAATGATATCAGCTGCTTTGGAGGCTCAAAGTTCCAATGCTATTAAAACAAAAGGTTTTAATTTTTTTAAACAAATAATATTTACTTTTCTTAATCCGTTTAACTTATTATTAATTTTTATTTGTCTTTTTAACCTTACTAAATATATTATTGGTAATTATCAAGATAATTTAGATTTAGCGAGTGCCATCATTGTTGCAGTAATGATGTTTTTAAGTGCGATTATTTCAATTGTCCAAGACTATAAATCTTTTCGCACCACGAAACAATTAGCTAGCTTAGTGACCAAAACAACTGCTGTAATTCGCGATTATGATCTGGGTACTCACCAAATTACAAGTATAACCATTGCTGATTTAATCAACCGTTCAATAAAAATCCCTGTTGATAATTTATTAGTTGGCGATCTTATTTATTTATCAACTGGTGATATTATTCCTGGTGATATTAAAATTATTTATGCTAATAACTTTTTAGTTAACCAAGCTGTGCTAAATGGTGAATCAACTCCTGTTTATAAAACAAGTAATAATAATCTCACCCAAGCGGCGAATATTTTTGATTTAAATAATATTTGTTTTATGGGAACAAGTGTTAGTGCAGGGAGCGCGATTGGGGTGGTGATTGGAACCGGAAAAAACACCTATTTAGGGTCAATTAACCAAGAAATTAAAACAACAAAAGTTACTAATAGTTTTAATATTGGGTTAGCAAAAATTACTCGGTTAATTATTTTAATGATTTTGGTGATGGTCCCGGTTGTTTTAGTTTTAAATGGAATTCGCACCCAAGCATGGTTAGATGCCCTGGTCTTAGCGATGTCGGTGGCGGTCGGGTTAACTCCTGAATCGTTACCAATGATTGTGGCTGCTAACTTAACAAAGGGGAGTAAGAAACTAGCAAAACAAAAAGTTGTCATTAAACAACTAGACGCAGTTCAAAATTTAGGAGCGATTGATGTGTTATGTACGGATAAGACCGGAACTCTTACCGAAGATAAAATTATTTTAGATCGTTATTATAATTATGCGATGATTAAAAGCCCCCAGGTTTTAAAATATGCTTTTTTAAATAGTTATTTTCAAACTGGAATGAAAAATCAAATTGATGAAGCAATTATTAACTATCCCCCAAGCCGTTTTATTACTAATTTACCGTTGGAATATCAACTACAAGGAGAATTACCATTTGATTTTACTCGTCGGCGTATGTCAGTTTTAATGCAAGAAAAAATAACTCAGAAACAAGTTCTAATTACCAAGGGGGCTTTTGAAGAAATTCTTAATATTTCTGAATATTATTTTGATAAAGGACTTGTTAAAAAACTAGATCGTGATACTAAAATTAAATTATTAGATGATGCATTACAACTAAATCAACAAGGGATGCGGATTATTGCGCTTGCTTATCAAAATTACGAAGGAAATGAGCCCTTAACATTGGCAGCTGAACAACAGTTAATATTTTTAGGTTTTTTATGTTTTAAAGATTTAATTAAAAAAGATGTAATTAGTACTTTAAAATTATTAAAAAAATATGGAGTAGAAACAAAAATTTTAACAGGTGATAGTCAGCAAGTAACCTTAGCTGTTTGTCAACAAATTGGTTTTCAAATTAATGGAATTTTAGATGGCGAAGAAATTGATAACATGAGTGACCAACAGTTAATGGAAGTGTTAAATAAAACTAATATTTTTGTAAAATTAACTCCCTTTCAAAAAGCCCGGATCATTGAATTATTACAAAAGAAAAAACATAAAGTTGGTTTCTTAGGAGATGGAATTAATGATGCGATTGCGTTACGCAAAAGTGATGTGGGAATTTCGGTTGATAATGCCACTGATATTGCCAAAGAAGCAGCAGATATTATTCTTTTAGAAAAATCATTATTAGTGTTAGAAAATGGGATAATTGAGGGTCGACGAATCTTTGCTAATATTATTAAATATATTAAAGTAACGGTGGCGGCCAATTTTGGATTAATGCTAAGTTTAGTAATTGCTTCAGCCTGGTTAGCTTTTGCGCCAATGGCCCCCATTCAAATTTTATTTCAAAATTTATTATATGATATTTCACAAGTGGCTGTTGTTTTTGATAATGTTCATCCTGATTTTATTAAAAAACCGCGCGGATGAAACACAAAAGGATTAATTTCTTTTGCATTATGAAATGGTCCCTCAGTAACGTTTATTAGTATTTTAAACTTTATTGTTAGTGGGATTATTCTTAGTTCAATTGCCCTAGCCAGTTCGTTAGCACTTGGTGCAACTAATAATCATTTAATTTCTCAATTTCAAACCACAATGTTTACCGAAGGGGCTATTTTGCATATGATGATGATTATGATGATGCGAACAAATAAAATTAATATTTTTAAAGATGCGCCGCCGTTAAAATTAGTAGTTCCAATTGCAATGATTTTAGGAGTCGTGTTAGTCCTTCCATACCTACCAAAAATTAGTACTTGGTTACAATTGGCACCCCCAGATCCAATTTGGTATGCTTATTTAGTAGGTTTACTAGTTATCTTCATTATGATTAGTTCCCTCTTAAAAATAGGGTATTTAAAAATTTACAAAAAATGATTATAATTATACTACTTAATAAATTTAGCAAAATTAAAATAAATAATTAGATTAAAGGAGAAAACAAATGTTTAAATGAAATGATAAGGCCCATTTTTATGTTCGGCTAGCTGCCTTAATAGCATTAAGTTTATTTTTAATTGCGGATGTAACTCTAGCTACTTATGATCCCCAACCGCAATTCCGAATGTTATCTTACACCGAACGGATTTCAAATTATTATTCTTTTTTTACAACCCAAACTAATTACCTTGTTGCGTTTTATTTTTTCCTTGTTTCCGACGGTTTTTTAACTTGTTAACAATTTCTTTTTGAAAATCATATAAGTATTTTCTCGTTGTTAAAAATTCGGTAGTTTGGTTAAACTGGTTATTAATAATCTCTTCTTGAGCTAAGTGAATTCGGTTTAATAAATCAGCTCGCTCCGCTGGGTTATTAAAATTAACCAAACGATCAGTTCAGATTGTTTCATATTCAGTTAATAGTTGTTCATATAATTGGGGATTAGCAAATTCATTAACCTTAATATTTCATTCCCGACCGCGGACCATTCCTCGATATGTTAAATTAGAAGATCCTATAATAGCAGTCCCAAATCCTGTTTTTCGGCGAAAAATTGAGGCTTTAATATGAATACGTTCGCTTCGTTTTTCTAAATTATCTTCAACTCTAATCTCAAAATTATCATAGGTGGTAACAAGGCGGGTTAACTCTTCTAAGTTAACAAAGGCCGCCATATTATCAAATGTAGTAGTAATTAACCGAATCTTGGTTTGACATTTATTAGCAATCGCAATTGAAGCTTCAATCTTATTTAAAATTGCTTTTGAAATAAATGGAAAAATAAAATCAACTTCATCGGCCGTTCTAATTTCTTTGTTAAGTTCATTAATTAACTCCTGGGCGTTTTGATTAGTAAATAGATGGTTATCCGTTAACCGAATTGTATTATGATATTCACTCGGATTATTATCTGAAATTTTTAATAAAATTTGCGGTAATAATTGCTCTTCAACATTAGTTTTACCAATTAAAGTATTTAAAAATACTAATTTTTCTTCTAATGTTGGATAACTTTTTAATTTTGTTAATAAAAAATTATTATTAAATTGTTTTACTAAATAATGGTCCCAGTCTTTAATATAATCTTTTTCGTCGGTTAATTCTTTGACAACATAATTGTCTTCAATTTGGTCATTAAGTTTTAATAACAGATCATAAAACCCTTTTTGTTTCATTTTTTTCACCTTACTATATAATTATTGCTTTAGTTGGATAAGTAGTTTTCTATTTATATTATATCTAGTTTTTAACAGTTATAAAAATATTACAAAATTTCTTTAATTTTTTTATTCCAGCCGCAAACTAACCCGACAAAAATTAAGCAAAATATTAAAAGAATTACAAAAATTATGTACGAAAGCAAAATAATTATAGTTAATTATTCAAATTTTTTAGTATAATATGCTAGTGTTAGAACTTTAATTTATAAAAGGAGGAATGAGCAAATGGATATCGCAGCAGATAAAAAACATCGTAACTTTTATCTAACCGCTTTACTGATGATGATTCCCATGACTGTCCAAGGGTTAATGGATAACTTTATTAGTTTATTCAATACTTTTATTTGTGGGCAATTTCAAAATGGAACCTATTCATCAGATGATATTGTGGCGGGAATTGGTTCACAAACGAATGTTTTTGAAATTGTTTGGTATGGTTTAATTGGGCTCGTTATTGCGGGAAATGTTTATACATCACAATATTATGGGGCCAAAGATTTTGCAAAGGTTCGCGAAACAATGAATACAAAACTTTGTTACATGGTGGGATTTGCCTTAATTTCATTAATTATTGTTGAATCAGCAACTCCTAATATTATTAGTGCCATCATTGGGGGCAAAAACGCCGCTGGAGGTGCAGATAATGCCATCCATATTGGTGTTCAATATACAAGAATTGCCGCCATTTCTTATCCCTTGTTAGCAATCAGTTATTGTTTTGCAATGACCATGAATGCCCTAGGGAAAATTAAAATTACTTTATTAGCTTCCCTAGTGGGAATTCTAATTAACTTACTTGTTTCTTGTTCATTTGGTTTTATCGGTGATCACGATACAATGTTTAAAGTTGATGGCCTAGCAGTTGGAGTCATCTTGTCATGGTTTGGTTCAACAATGGTGTATGTGATTTACTTTTTAGTAACAAAACCAATTTTTCGTCCATACTTTAATATTTTCTATATTACAAAAGATATGCACAAAAAAATGATTAAAACTTCAATTCCCAATGTTGCCAACCAATTAATGTTAGGTTTTGCTTTAGTAATTCAAATTGCAATCTTTGCTCGGAACGGGGGACCACAAGCAATTGCCGCTTTACAAATTGTCTTAACAATTTTCACCCTTCTCTTCTCAATTTTCCGTCCGTTAACGGGATTAACGGCCTTCTTTGTTGGAAAAGAATTAGGTGCCAATAATACTAAACAAGCCAAAGAAAACGCCTGACGGATTATCTTCTTAGTCTTTATCGTGTCCTTTATAATTGCCTTGCTCTTCTTATCAATGAGTTGGTGGGTACCACAAACTTTATATCCAAACCTAAGTGATTATACAAAATCACTAGCTTCTTGATACTTATATTTTGCTCCAATCTCATTCTTATGTACGGCCTTAATTCAACTTCTATCCTTAATCTTAGGAGTTGGAGGTTATCAATTATATGCCTCAATTGCCAATATTATTATGTTATGGATGCTAGATGTCCTAGTAGTCTTCTTATTATTTAAATATACTAGTTTAACAATTCATTATGTTTTAATGATCGGTTGTTTATTAAAACTAATTGAACTAGCAGTCATCTTTACAATGTTCTTATTAATTCCATGAAACCGGAATTTGGTTGTTCACGAAGAATCATATGCTCCTTCTCACGCAACCCCAGGACAAAAATTATACCATCAACGCCGAATGAAGAAAAAACAAACCCCAAATAATCCCAACCAACCTTCATCTGGAAATTAAAAGAGTTTAATTACTAATTAAACTCTTTTTTTGTTCTTAACGTTTCATACTATAATTATAATTAGGATGTTTGATATTTTCACCATGTTCTGGACTAATCTTTGAACCCGCAAAACTAGTTTGGTTATTATTTTTTTTACTAAAAACAAATTTATGTTTTGATTTAATACACTCTGAGTTTAAACAATGTAGTTTGTATTCACAAGGTTTTGAACGACAAAAGAATAAACCATTCCCACAATTTTGACAACTTAACTCTGTTTTTTGTGACTCTTGAATTGCTCTACATTTTTCACAATTATCGCGATGTTTTTCACAGCCTACTAAAACGCTATCATGCATCGCAATGCGGCCTTTTCCTTCATTACTTGGCATTTAAGTTTCCTCCTTGCTTATTCATTTGAATAAATAAAACTCATCCAGAATCTCACTTACCTATTTTGACAATACTAATTTAATAATAAACAATACTAAATTCTATATTTAATTATAAATATATTATTAGGACTAGAAGATAACCATCAGTATTAAATAGAAAAGAGTCAAATCGGATAAATTTATTGATTAAATAATAATTTTTCTTTTCTAATTTAATAGTGCTTAAGTAGGAAAAATACTTAAGCACTATTAAAATCATTATATATAATTATTTAAGTTTTCTTTGCCAATGATTATTAACATTTTTAAACAAGAAAAATGTAAAAAAATTCATATAAAAAATGATAATAAATTAATATTATCATTTTTTAAATTATTTTTTTGCTTTTTTAGCTTCTACTTTCAAAACGTTTTCTTTAATTTCATTAATTTCTTCGACACTAGTAATCTCATTAAATAAATGATACAACATATAATTTCGTTCCTTCGGATTAGTAAAATGTTGTTCAAAGAATTTAGCAGTATCATCAACAATTGTCATGAGGGCTAATGCTTCATCATTACTAATTTTTTCAGCTCCTAATGGTCCTTTCACAAGGGGTGGTAATTGTGAGACAAAAGTATAATCTTCTAACGCCCCTTCTTTTTGTGAATAATAGAAAATTCGGAATGAAGCCACTTTGCCAGCAATTGTTTTCACCGCAGTGCGAACAGCTGTCACTTTTGTTGATAACATGTTTTTAATGGCCACGGCAATTATAACCGTAATTGTTCCAATTGGGAAAATAATTTGAATAATTAAGTCTAAATCAACGCCAAATTTATCAGCAAAGATTGATTTAATTAAGGTATAGATATTTTGAATTAGTAAAACGGTTACAAAGAACGCAAAATTAGTTGCGGTTCACCATTTATGTGGTACTAAAACTTCTGTTTTTTTACCAACAACATATCATAAGAAGTATGAAACTAAGACTAACACAATTCCATAGGCTAATGATATTAAAGTTGTTAAAAAGTTGAAGAAACTAAAAACAATTGTTAAACTAGTAACAAAATTTAAATAAATTCTGGTGTTAAAAATCACATAATCATTTGGGAAAGTTGTTATTAAATTATAACGTCATTCAAAAGCACGGCGTTTATATAATTTAATAATAATTGTAATATAAAAACATAAGCCTATTAATGCAATTACTGCGGTAATAAAAATATAAGAATAAGCCATGTTAATGTTAACAGTTCGCTGATCTCAGGCTTTTCCCCAGTCAGTAACATCGTTATTCCCCTTCCCAAAGAAATTAAACGACATTAGGGAAAAATCAATTAATGGATAAGAAATTGACATTAACTGACGATAGCGCTCCTGAATTTCAGCATCGGTTAAACTACCGGTTTTAATTTCAGTTAAAATTTGGTTAACATTATTTTTTTCATTAATATCTGTCCGCTCTTTTAAAAATAAAACTAACATTACAATCAAAACGGCGGTAAAGATTGCTCAGAAAATTAATAAAAACAAATATTGTCCACCAACAAAAGTACTTTTCTTTTTCTTGGTTTTAAAATTAGCATTCTCCATAAAACACCTTTTTTCTATTTTTCATAGTTTTCATCATTATTTTTAAAATAGATGAAGTGCGATTAAACAACAACCAATAGTTGTGCTTATACTTAATATAATAATGGAAAATTATATAATTTGCAAGAAATTAATAACTAAATTTTTTATATGTTTTAAACAATCTCTTGATATTGTTAACTTAAATACAAATGGTTTCTAAAATAACAATAAAAAACATGGGTTATTCCAATGTTTTTCTAAATTGATACTATAATTGCTTGGTAACTATGCTTGTCAACGCATTTTTCAGCTAGCAACACCAATATAAGTTGCTAATAACCCTAATGACACTGCTAAATAAATTGCGAAAGTAGTTGTGAAGCTAAAGTTTCCTTTTCATGCTGATAAGAATGGATCTAAACAATATTTAAAGGGATTAATATATGTAACATATTTTAACACATTACTGTTTAAAATTAATTCGGCTGGCATAAATGATCCACTTAAAAAGGCAATTGGCATGTAAATAACATTTGAAACCGCCACAAAAGCAGTTGTTGATTTAAAGACTGACGCTAGCATCATTCCTAATCCAATCGAAGAAACAAAAATAATTAATGCAAATGGAATTGCTGGTCCGACATTGTAAGGAATAGCAACTTTATTTCAACCAAATGAGCCACCAAAGAAAATACCTGCTCACAATAGTGTTCAAAAGAACGCTAAGATAATAAAGGCAAATCCCACCGCAATAACTGCTAAGACAAAGAAAATTGGTTTAATATTAGTGGCGCCAATTCTTGTATATTGAACACCAATATGGATGGCATTATCTGCACCTCCAGCGGCGTTTTCGCCCCCAATGATGGCACTAATAATATTAGGAGTTGCTGATTCAACAATAATTAATGAAATTAAGGCAAATCCCACCATGTAACAAAGTTTTGTATTCATTGTTTCGCGAACCTTTGCAAAATCTTTGGCCCCATAATATTGCGATGTATAAACATTTCCCGCAATAACGAGCCCAATTAAACCATACCAAACAATTTCAAAAACATTCGTTTGTGAACCAATTCCCGCCACAATATCATCTGATGAATAGGTTCCATTTTGAAATTGCCCACAAATAAAAGTATTGAATAAACTAATAAAGTTATCCATTAACCCTTGGACAGTCATGGGAATCATCATCAGTAAAGCGGTTAGATAAAAGTTACGATGTTTTTTATCTGCTGCGATATCCATTTGCTCATTCCTCCTTTTATAAATTAAAGTTCTAACACTAGCATATTATACTAAAAAATTTGAATAATTAACTATAATTATTTTGCTTTCGTACATAATTTTTGTAATTATTTTAATATTTTGCTTAATTTTTGTCGGGTTAGTTTGCGGCTGGAATAAAAAAATTAAAGAAATTTTGTAATATTTTTATAACTGTTAAAAACTAGATATAATATAAATAGAAAACTACTTATCCAACTAAAGCAATAATTATATAGTAAGGTGAAAAAAATGAAACAAAAAGGGTTTTATGATCTTTTATTAAAACTTAATGACCAAATTGAAGACAATTATGTTGTCAAAGAATTAACCGACGAAAAAGATTATATTAAAGACTGGGACCATTATTTAGTAAAACAATTTAATAATAATTTTTTATTAACAAAATTAAAAAGTTATCCAACATTAGAAGAAAAATTAGTATTTTTAAATACTTTAATTGGTAAAACTAATGTTGAAGAGCAATTATTACCGCAAATTTTATTAAAAATTTCAGATAATAATCCGAGTGAATATCATAATACAATTCGGTTAACGGATAACCATCTATTTACTAATCAAAACGCCCAGGAGTTAATTAATGAACTTAACAAAGAAATTAGAACGGCCGATGAAGTTGATTTTATTTTTCCATTTATTTCAAAAGCAATTTTAAATAAGATTGAAGCTTCAATTGCGATTGCTAATAAATGTCAAACCAAGATTCGGTTAATTACTACTACATTTGATAATATGGCGGCCTTTGTTAACTTAGAAGAGTTAACCCGCCTTGTTACCACCTATGATAATTTTGAGATTAGAGTTGAAGATAATTTAGAAAAACGAAGCGAACGTATTCATATTAAAGCCTCAATTTTTCGCCGAAAAACAGGATTTGGGACTGCTATTATAGGATCTTCTAATTTAACATATTGAGGAATGGTCCGCGGTCGGGAATGAAATATTAAGGTTAATGAATTTGCTAATCCCCAATTATATGAACAACTATTAACTGAATATGAAACAATCTGAACTGATCGTTTGGTTAATTTTAATAACCCAGCGGAGCGAGCTGATTTATTAAACCGAATTCACTTAGCTCAAGAAGAGATTATTAATAACCAGTTTAACCAAACTACCGAATTTTTAACAACGAGAAAATACTTATATGATTTTCAAAAAGAAATTGTTAACAAGTTAAAAAACCGTCGGAAACAAGGAAAAAATAAACATCTAATTATTATGGCCACCGGAACCGGGAAAACGGTAGTTAGTGCTTTTGATTATCAAAATCAAATTAAAGAAAATAATAATGTTAAACCAACAATATTATTTTTAGCCCATCAAAAAGAAATTGTTGATCAGGCCTTGTTAACATTTCAAAGTGTATTAAGAGATAAAAGTTTTGGTGAAGTTTTATATGACCAGATGACTTCCCAAAATAATAACTATTTATTTGCCACAATTCAAACAATTCATAACCGCTTGTTAGAATTTGATCCGCAGCATTTTGATATTATTATTTTTGATGAAGCGCATCATATTGCAGCGAAAACTTTTGAGCGAGTGTTTAATTATTTTAAACCAAAACAATTATTAGGGTTAACTGCCACTCCTGAACGTACTGATGGTAAAACAATTTTAAAATATTTTGATAATGAGTTTGCTAGTGAGTTAAGATTGTGGGATGCTGTCAACCAGCGTTTACTATGTCCGTTTGATTATTATTGTATTGATGATACGACTTCTGATTTAACTGGGGTGGATTTAAATAATGATGAAGCTTTATTTCAAAAGTTAAATACAACGAGTCGTAATGAATTGTTGTATCAAATGATTAATAAATATCTGGGCTATTATGCCAAACCAATGTGTATTATTTTTTGTATTACAACAGAGCATGCAAAAATTGTCGCAGAATTTTTAATAAAAAAAGGACTAAAAGCAAGTTACTTAACTTCCGAAGTTAATAGTAGCCGTACAGCAATTTTAAATGATTTTAAGAAAATGCGGATTAATTATTTATGTGTTGTCAACATGTTTAATGAAGGAATTGATGTTCCTGAAATTGATACAATTATTATGTTGCGCCCCACTAATTCTAAAACAATTTATTTACAACAGTTGGGGCGGGGATTACGAAAAACTGATCATAAAAGTCGATTGGAAGTTTATGATTTAATTACTAATGTTGATAAAAAATATGATTTAACATTAGGAATTAAAAATTTATTTGCTAATAATTTAACTTCTCGCAAAATGATTAGTGAAAACCAAGGGCTACCGTATGGTTGTACAATTACTTTAGAAAAACGCAGTCAAGAGATTATTTTACGAAATTTAAGACAATGATATGATGATAAACATCGCATTCGTTTACAGGTCCGCGAGTTCTATCAAAAATATGGACCGGAAGGATTATATAAAATTTTAGAAACCTATGAAATGTATTTATTAGATTTTTATAATATTCTGAATGATTTTTATTTAAAAGTTGCTCAAAATATTACTTTGTATAATAAAAATGAAAATGACCATCAACGGAATAAAAATATTTTTAAGCAGTTTTTATTTTTAAATAGTTACGACATTGTTTGATATTTTTATCATCGCTTAAAACAAAGCTTACCACCAAACCAATATCAACATTGCTATGATAATCTTTTGATGTGTTCATTATTATATGAAGTAACTAGTATGAATGCCTATGAAGGGATTTTTCCTAATTACCAAGAAATTGAAGATTTAATTGATTATTTTATTGAGCATAACCAGTTAATTGTTAATGAATTATTATTAATTTTAAAATATAAACTTGACCATGAATTATTAATTGCAAGAGAATCTCATCAACAGAATTCATTATTATACGGTAATTGAACTTTTACTGTTCGTCAAGCATTATGTATTATTGAAAGAACAAATTTTATTCCATCAAAACCGTTACGAATTATTGCTTTCCAAGCTGGACACTTAACTTTTGATGAAACTAAACTAGTTATTTTAGCTGATACCGAAGTTATTAACTATGGGAAATTAACTAAATATGATCCTATCACAAAAGAATATTGGTGATCATTACCCGAACAGATGAAAATTAATAATAAATTAGTAAAAGATATTCAAAACCCTAATATTACCAAATACTTATTTTTGCAAAATAAAATTAACCATCTCTATCCAAACCTTAAATTAAAGTTATATGATTTTATTGGAATTGGAAAATATTTAAAAATGGTTGACTCTGACATATTAACGGCAGAATTTAGTTTAATTAGTTAAAAAAAACTGGTTTTTTGGTTGAAATCTGAAAAGGAATTGCTAATTTTCTTTTCAGATTTTTTAAGTTAGTTGGGAAATTAATCAATAAAAATATGGGGTTTTTAATAGTCGTGATTTTGTCAAGTTTTACCAAAATTGTGATATTATTTGTTGCTTGTTATAATGATAAACACCATATCGAGGAGAGCAAAGGAGAAAGGAATATGGAAGAAAAAAAGCTTTATACTAGTTTAAAACAATATCAAAATCGATTTTTACGACAAAAAGCCATTGGGAACTTATTTTTTACAAAAAATAGTACCGCTACCAACCGTAGTATCATTGATTTATACCAATTATTGTTTACTAATTTTGCTGAACCCCAACAAGAATTTCAAAATTTTTTAACCGGATCAGCTCTCAAACTAAAAGAAATAAACGCTTATAGTATTCCAAACATTGATTTGCATTTAAAAGTTTTATACTCTTCTGAAGATGATAAAGTTTTTATGCATAAATATCGGGAATTATCAACCAAATCAAATATTTTTAAAGTAAAACCAATTTTTGAAGAAATTATTAAATTTTATAAACGTAAAAATAAGGATAATCCTGAGGATTTAGTTAATAAAACAATTAAGTTTTTAAATTCATATTTTGCTGAACAATTTGATAACTTAAAGATTATTGTCAAAGATTCTGAAAATGAATTATCAGAAAAGGGGAACAATGTTTTTTATCTTGGTTATCCATATATTGAAGGATTTTTAGAAACAGAAGAAGTTTTTCGGGGACCATTATTATTATGACCAATTGTGGTTGATAATAATGATAAGGTTAAACGAGAAATGACATTAAGAATTGAAACAACTAACGTCATTATTAACCCCATGATTAAACTTCGTCAGTTAGCAGCCCGTAAAATTAATTTAGATTTAGTTAATTTTGATCCGCTTGACGATGAAGAAGATGTTAATAAAATTGAAAAAGCGCTCACGGAACTAAGCGAGATTGGACTTACTGTTAAAAATAATAACCCAACTGTTGTGAGTCAAACAAGCATTATTACCAATTTTTCGTTGCCATTAAAAGCTTATAATAAAGAACAAGCAGCCAGTGAGTTAAAAAATAAATATAATTTTAATGAAAGTGCCATTTTATGTGCGGCTTTTATTGGAATTTATAAAACAACTAACACGGCTTTATTTAGTGATTATAATAAAATTTTAGATAATACTAATTTAGGGGAATTAAATGATTTATTTTTTCAAATTTTAAATGAATATGAGGATTCAAAAGAAAAACGAATTGAATTTGAAAAAAGTTTTCGTGAACAAGATGTCATTGCGATTAGTGAGTTAGATTTTTATCAAAAACTAGCAATTAAAAAAGCAATGAATTCAAATTTAATTATTGAAGGGCCACCTGGTACCGGAAAATCGCAAACAATTACTAACCTAATTGTTAATGATATTTATCGCGGTGATAATGTTTTATTATGTGCGGAGAAAAAAACAGCTTTAGAAGTTGTTTATAATAATATGAAAAAATTCCAAAAATATTGTTTATTTATTGACGATATGAATAATAAAAGTTTTGTTTTTTCACAAATTAAAGCCGCTATTGATAGTTCTTTAAATACCGTGGTTAGTGAAAAACAAAAGATCAGTAATGATGAAATGGATTATTATTTTGATAAAATCCGGGAATATCGTCAGCTAATTGAAGAAGAAAAAACTCAAAATTATACGCTATATAAAAATGATTTAAAAGATATTAATAATTACTTAGATCCTAATTATTATGAACGTTTAAATCAATATGCAATTTTTTCATTAGCCTTAGAAAGTTTTACCGAAGGTGTGGAAAAGATTTATGCTAACTTAGATGATATTATTAAAATTAAGGAATTTAAACAAAAGTTTGCTGTTTTAATTGAACTGCATTATAAAAAAATTAATTTTTTAAAATTAAGTAAGTTATTAACAAAAATCAAAGATAAAAAATTAGATTATTTAATCTATAATATGCTAGCAAAAGGTGAAATTAAGCCAAAGATTAACTTAACAAAAGATTATGATGATTATGTTAATTTTTTATCCGAAGCAAGTAGCAAAATTACAAAATTAAAAACAGAACTCGAATCATTAGATGAATTTTTAGCAGGATTAGTGTTATTAAAATTAGAAACCAATTTTGATCCAATTATTACTGATAATTATCCATTTATTGATTTTTTATTAGAAAGTCAATTGGCAAAAGACCACTTGATTATTTTATACAAATGAATTTATATTAAAAACTTTGAAAATAATAATGAAGATATGATTGGAATTGCCAACTCTGTTTGACATAAAGAAATTAAAGAAATTGAAATCAAATCAATTAATGTGGCCATTGACCAGTTAGATAATAACTTAGCAATTGATATCCGGGAAAAAATTCAAAGTTTAGGTCCGGAAATTCAAGACCAAATTATGATGCTGAAGAAAGTTGTCAATAATAACTCGCGGAAATCATTAAAATTTATTTTTAGTAATTATCCCTTAGCAATTCACACACTCTTTCCAGTGTTAATGACCACCCCAGATAGTGCCGCAATTTTATTAGAAACCAAACCAAATTTATTTAACCAGGTTATTTTTGATGAAGCATCCCAGTTATTTGTGGAAAAAACAATTCCAATTATTTATTGGGGGCAACGAATTGTTGTGGCGGGAGATAGTAAACAATTACGCCCAACTAATTTCTTTGGAATTAAAAACACTGGCGAAGAAGAAACCGAGGACTTTAATGATAATTTAGAAGCAGAAAGTCTCCTTGATTTTGTTAATGGAAAAATTCCAAGTCGTATGCTCCGTTATCACTACCGTTCTGTGCATAAAGAGTTAATTAATTTTTCAAACACGGGATTTTATACTGACCAGTTATTTACAAATTCAAATACAAAACTATCAACAATTCCGATTGAAGAAATTTATTTACCTGAAGGGAAATTTATTAATCGTCAAAATCGTCCTGAAGCCGAAGCAGTTGTTAATAAAATTGAAGAAATTTTAGAAACTCGTAAACATAATGAAACAATTGGGGTTATTACTTTTAATGTGAAACAAAGTGTATTAATCCAAAGTTTATTAGATAAAAGAGCTCAAAATAATAAAAAATTAGCAGATGAATTAAACCGGATTGTGGATCGTAAAAATTATTCAATTTTTGTTAAAAACCTTGAAAATGTTCAAGGTGATGAACGTGATATTATTCTATTTTCATTTGGTTTTGCTAAAAATGAAAATGGGGTCTTTCGAAATTACTTTGGACCATTAAGCGACCGTGGTGGGGAAAACCGCTTAAATGTAGCCATTACCAGAGCAAAGCGAAAAATTTATTTAGTAAAATCAATTAAATCTTATGATATTAGTAAGGATAGTAAAAATAAGGGACCAAAATTCTTACATTATTATTTAAAATATGTGGAAGCCTTAAATAATCCAAATATTGAACCAGAACTTCGTGATGATTTCTTAGATAATGTGTTAGGAGAATTACGAAATGAAGAAACTGGTAATAATGTTATTGAATCAGAAGTAGTAGAAGTAAAAACAACCAACCCAGAATTTCAAGCAGAAGTATTGGTTGCTCTTGATCAGTTAATTCAGGAAAATGGTTATGGAAAACGTTTTCAAATTAAACAGCAAATTAAAGTTGACAATTATCTAATTGATATTGGAATTTATGATAAAAAGGAACAAAAATTTGTGTTAGGAATTGAAATTGATGGGGAACATTATAATAAAATCTTAGCCCAGAAAGAATACGATTTTTATCGCCAAAAATATTTAGAAGTTCGGAATTGGGAAATTTATCGAATCCCATTATTAAAATGGGAAGTTAACCGTGAGAAAGTTCTGAGAGATATTGCATTAAAAATGGAAGGGGTTAAATAATTATGTTTGATTTAGAACGCATTAAAAATTTTAAATTTTTTGAAGAATTTAAAGACTATATTTTTGATTATGTTGATAATGTTTCTCAGCAACTAAGTAAAGAAGAAGTTCTCGCTATTATTGATAAAATGTTCCCCCAAACTAGTGATCTTAAAATTATTGAATTTTTAAATGAAGTCCAATCGCGGGGTGGAGAATGAATTCAGTATGATGATCATCAAATTATTACGGATGATAATTTTATTGCTAGTTCTAGTAATAAAGATTTGGTAGATGACGATGATGATGAAGGGATGAGCACCGCTGAAGTTGATGCCGCTATTCAAGATATTATTAATAACCCAACAGTAGAAGTCGAAAAAAACCCTTCGATGGGAATTGATTTAGAATTAACGGAAGACAATTTTGCGGAAGATTCTGGTAATGATGATTCGGCCCCTTTAACAACTAGTGATGATGAATTAGTTGATGAACAAGATGATTTATCAAGAGCTGTTACTGAAGATAACAAACCAATTTCTAATAGTAAAACTTCACCAGACAAAACAACAAAAGGTTCAACACCAATTGTTGATGAAGAAAATTTATCGGATGATGATTCTATAAATCAAAAGACCAAAAAAATCTCTAAAAAAGCGAAAAAAGGCACAAAAAATAAGCAATCACCAACATCTGATGAAACAAGTGATACTACTAATAATATTAGTTCTCGTTATAAATTAGAACCTTATTGAGATATTTTCTTCTTAGAAATTTCCCATAATGAATTTGCTGGGCCTTCAACTCCTGCAATTTTACAGCAAGCAAAAACGTCTTTAAAAACATATTCATCCTTATCAGATATTTTAGATGATTATGTTGCAAAACATAATAACGGAGAAGATACCACTGAACTTTTTGCCCAGTTTAATGAGAATTCCCCAGCTAATAATGTTTTACAACAACGTTTACATGAAATTGATAAGGTGCTCCCTCAAAATTCTGACCAATTGCCAGATGAATTCCCAACTGGCGATAATTTAAACCTGGATTTTATTGAGGAAAAAACTAATGAATTTGAAGAATTTATGATTTATCGTAAATTTGATGATAAATTCTTAGAAAAATGTTATCTTTCTGCTTTTGATAATGACCAACATAAGAAAATTATTAAAAAGATTTGAAAAAAAGGCAACTATAGTAATTTATTTATCAGTGACTATACTTTAATGTATGAATTTATTAAACAAACCAATGCGCCGGATGCGTTAGTCAAAGAATTATGAGAAACAAAAATTATTCCGTACATTTATATTCAATATTTAATTGAAATAGTTGAAATGGATATTAGTGATATTGAAATTACAGAAACAATTGCTAAAAAATTAGTAGTTTATTTTGAACTTTTAATACAAAAATTAATATGGCAAATATTATGAAACCTGATTTTGAAGACCACCGTAGTTGGAAAAAAGAATATAAGGAAAGTCTTCTTAATAGTTTACAAACTTACCAAATTAATGTGGCAGAAAAAGGGCATTTATCGGAGTTATTCTTAAATAAAAATTTAGTTGCCAAATTAAGAAAAAAATTAGAACTTTGTTTATACCATGATGAAATTTTTGCAAACCATAGCTTATTAGACCAAGGATTATGAAATAATTTAAGTAAAATTGGTAATTTAAATGATAAAGAAGTTATTTATTGTATGGGAAGTATGGTTTGACAGTATATTCAAATGTTTAATATGACATTTTTTAAATAAAAATTACTTAAAAAAAGAAAATCTTATTTTCTTTTTTTATTTTTATGAAAATTTCCCAGCAACACTAGGGTTTTAAATGTAATATTTTTTTGTCAAGTCTAAAAATATTTGCTATTAAGTTTTAAATTGATATAATTAGGCAAAAGAAATATACAGATAAAGGAGACATTAAAATGAGGAAATTGTTGGCGCTTACAACTTCGATAACTTTAATAACTTCTTCAACAATGAATATTGTTTCTTGTAACCTAGATACGGCTTTACCATTTTATAATAATGATGGGATGACTAAGCAAAATGAAGAAGATATTAATGATGCCGTTTTAGGTGGTTTTGATATTCCAGGAAAATCAAAAATTTCATCATTATTTGATTATAATTTAGATAAATGAGCAGCTGAAGATGTTAATAATCTTAATGGGAATTTATTAGAAACGAACCTTAATCTTAATAAGATTAGTCCTTCCATAAATGCCCAACATTTTAGTCCGAAAGTTTCTTTAACTTCAAATTCTTTATTATATACAGCTCCAAATTCCCGCGATTATGATGATCATAAAAAAGATATCAATAAACTAATTCGCGAATCTTTATTATCATCAAATGATATTATGGAACAACCAACTGATAAGATTGTTAATAAATATGAAAGCTATCTAACCGACCAGGAAAAAGCTGATTCTATTATTAATATGGAAAAAGTTGTTGAATATTACGAAAAAATCTATAATCCTGAAACTCCATCCGCTCAGAAAAAACGTTGATTATATGTCGATAAATTACGTGGTAATTATACTAATTGGTTTAAACAAGGGCGTGATTGAAATAGTAACCCATTTTTACCAGATTTTGATTTTAAAAATGTTAAATATGTGCAAAGTGTTTTCTACTATACGATTTTAGAACATTTTATTCAAGCAAGTGGGGAAAAATATAATGTTAATTTAACCCATATTTGAGGACCACATTTAAGTCGTAGTATTAATAGCAATATTGCCCAAATTAACTTTACCTTTACTGCATGGGATCCTTTAAAATGAGTTAAATACTATGTTGATGGTCATCCAATTGTTGACAGTAACGACAATATTTTTGAAAACATGCCAATTATTCCGTTAGATGAAAAAGTAGGGGTAAAATTAATTGTCACTGATATTTATGGCGGTAGTTCAAGTTATATTATTGGAAACTTTACTTTTAGTAAATTATTAAATTTATAAAGAATAGTTTTTTAAAACTATTTTTTATTTTTGATTATAATTAAATTAAATACTAATCAAAATGCTGAGAAGAAAAGGAAAATATTAATGAAGATTATTTTTAAATTAATCTGAAAATTTCAAAGTAAATCATGAATTTCCGGGGCATTAATTTTTATTGTGCCAGTGATTTTTTTATTTATAAGTGTGGAAACAGCAAATACTTTGAATAGTGGTTCTAGCAACGGCCCTTATTTAGCCCTCCCCGGTGTAATTTTAGCCATTAGTCCGCTAATTGGCTTAATTAATTTAGGAATTACTATTTCTGAAATTCGGAATACCACTTTTTATAAACACTTAAAAATTAGTACAATTAATCTACCAATTTTGTTTGGCAGTTTAATAATATATAACCTCTTTGTTACTATAATAGGAACATTATGAATAATGTTAGTTGGTTTTAGTGTTTATCATTCATATCTCCATGCTTTTAAATGAATTAACTGACCATTGTTTAGCCTCGCGATCATTATTAGTACAATTTTAGCTTGTAGTTTAGGACTTTTATTAGGAATTGTCATTAATAATTTTAAATGAAGTATTATTATTGCGCTAGTTATCTTTTTATTAAGTATTTTCTTATCAGGGTTATATCTCCCCCTCATAATTTTAAAAAATAATTTATTTTTAACAATTATTAGTTATTGCTTACCTTTTACTTACCCAATGGGAATTTTATTAGTTAGTTGATATTATTCTCCTCCAGTTATTCCCGTGACCGGACAACCACTTGTCAAAGCAAGTGATTATAGTATTTTTTCCAACTTAACAATTCCATTAATAATTAGTTTAGTTTTAATTGGCATTATTTTATTAGTAATTTTAGGATGATGATATTTTAAGTATTTCCATTTTAGCAAGGGGGCATATTAAAATGAAGACTTTCCACTTAATTTGGCGTTACCAAAATAAATCAATTTTATTATGGTTTTTAGTTTTTATTTTACCAATTATCTTCTTAGTAATTATGACCCAGTTAGCAAGTTTAATGAACAGTCAAGTGGCTGGAAAAGCTGCTTTTATTGTATTACCAGGCATTATTTTATCAATTGGTCCCACTATTGGTTTAATTAACCTTGCTATTACGATTGCTGAACTACGAGTTACCAAGTTTTATAAGCATTTAGCTGTGTTGATGGTAAATGTTAAAGATTTTATTGTTAGCTTAATTTTATATAATTTATTAATTAGTATTATTAGTTCAATGTGAATTATGGGTTTCGGGTTTTTAGTTTATAATTCCCAAATTAATTTTAGTTGAATTAATTGATTTTATGTTTTTATTGCTGTTGTTCTGAATTCTATTTTAGCTTGTTTAATCGGTTTTTGTTTAGGAATTGCTTTTAATAACTTTAAAGTAACGTTGTTATTAGCGGGGATTATATTTTTATTAACTGTCTTTTTATCAGGGCTATATCTACCTTTATTAGTAATTAAAGCTAGTCATTATTTAAAATATTTTAGTTATTGCTTACCCTTTACTTACCCAATGGGGGTGATGATTCTTGGGTGGTATAATTTTGTGCCTTTATATAATCACCATCCAATTGTTGACCAAGGAACCTATAATTTATTTGATAGTCTCACTGTTCCCTTAGTAATTTCTTGCTGTTGAATTTTAGTTTTTTTACTAATAATTTATTTAATTAGTAAATTAAAAAAATGAATTTAACCATTTCTTTTGAGAGGATTAAATTAGTTTGAAAATATAAAAATGTCATAAATCTTTTTTTTTTTTTTTTTAATGTATAATTTGAAATATACTAATTTATAAAAAAGAGGGTAAAAAACTATGAAAAATATGATTCCTAATTTTTTGTGTGCGCAATGTCAAGCAGAATTACAAAATAAATTAAATACTATTAAGGTCACTCGACCAGATTTTTTAAAGAATTTAATATTTTTAGAAATTAGAAATAAGAGTTTGGTGGAATTAAAAGAAAAGTATGATATTAAAATAGTCTTATATTTACGGTGTGCTAATCGTCATTTTGGGCTATTTGTAAAAAGTAGTTTGTTTGATATAAAAGGTGATTATAAGGATATTGTTCGTAAAAATGTTATTCCTTATAATAATAAAGTCTTTTTGAATGAAACCCCTAATAATATAGTAAAGAAAGATAAAGCTTTTGATCCACCAACTTTGGTTTCACAAGATCTGCCAAATCTAAATTATCCAATTTCAAATAGTGAAGATATTAATTATTTAAAAAATGTTGATAGTAAAATTAATCAATTGGGCATGATGCATTTGCATAGTTTAAAGCATATGTCAAAGATGCGCCGTAATTTTTTGATTTCTTTTTTAATTTTTATTTTGTTGGTGGCTGCTGGTTTGGCTACGGGATTAGGATTTTATTTTTCTGCTTCTAAAAAAGTGACAAGTAATAATTTTAATGGCGGGGTTAATCTTATTGCTTTAGCTGAAGATTTTGATGATAATGTTTTAGGCCATATTGCCGATAATCAAGATTCAACAATTTTAGCAGAAGTGAAAAAGCATAATCCTAGAGTAGTTGTTGAAGATATTTTTTTAAGAAATACTACACGAACATCAGCAGTTATTGCGGCAAAATCAGCTAGTGGTCATTATTAATATAATTCACAAGTTACTGTTACTTTTTTACCGCAAGTAGTAACTTTAAAAACAGATTTGAGTAGCCAAATTATTGTAGGTGAAGTTAATGATCCATCAATTGAAAAAGATGTTTTAAATAATCTTGGCAAGGAAAATCCTAATTTAAAAATTAATCAAATATTAGTTAAGGACTATAATAAATCAGAAGCTAAAATTGTTGTTAAACCAGATAGTACTGTTTATATTCCTGGTGATTCTTTGATGGTTTATTTTAATACTGGTGGGAAAAAATTATTATCGCAAGATTTAATTGAGCCAAATATTGGTAATATTGTAAATAATAAATCTGAAACTATTAGTAAAGCATTGGTTGCTAAAAATAAAGACCTAAAAATCGAAGAAATTGAGTTGTTGTCAATTACATCTTCAACTGCAAAAGTGACTGCAAAAAAAGACAGTAAAATATATGTTTCTGATAATGTAGAACCAATTGAAATTTATTTTCAAGTATATAATCCTAATATTGGAAAAATAAAAAAACAAACTGCTCATTTTGATATGACTAATTTAGGGGGAGTTTGGACTGATTATACCAAATTAGCTGAATTGAAAGATTCAACGATATTATTAAATTTAGGAAAAAAAATTGTTGAGTTAAATCGAGATGGTTCTTTTAAAAAAGATTTCATTGATGTTCCAGAATCTAACATTACATTTTATAAAATTGTGCAGTTGTTAGATGGTAAAATTTATGTTTTTGCTGGTAATTTTAATAATTTGCTAATTTATTCTTTAGAATTGAGTGGATCAATACCTAAGTTAATTTTGCTTAAAAAATTTAGTGGCCCTGATAAGATTCTTTACTTTTTCCCACTTTCTAATGGGCAGTTTTTAGCTGCTAGTGGTAAATATATTTATATTTTTGATTTTGATTGAACACTTAAAAAAACATATGATTTCTATGAAACCTCTAATGACGGTGGGAAAGTTATTGGATTTTTATTAATTAATAAAAATCCAAATTTTGGGGATTTGATAAAAATTGCTACAGAGAGTAATATTTATTCTTGAGAAATTGGATCAGATAATTTTAAACTTTTATCACAAACCGCTACTCTTGTTCAGACTATTGCGCAATTGGATGATGGCACTATTTTGGCTTTCAATTATGGGAGTCATCAAATTTTACAATTGAATGATGATGGTACAATTAGAATTGTGGTTGCTAACATGTTAGAGAGTTATGCTGCTGGTTTTTTTGAGACTTCTGATCATAAATTATTTTTTTCAGTAGTTAGTGCTGATATAAATCATCTTTATTTATATGAATTAAATAATAAATAGTTTATTTAGATGTAAAAAATAAAATAATGTTTGCAATTTTGACAACTTCTTCATATTATTAAGATAACAACTTAAAAAAGCAAATTTTGGATATTACGGGAATTAGGTGCAAGTCCTAGGCTGTCCCAGCAACTGTAATGCTGATGAACACTATAAAAATCCATTGAGATAAAGATCTTGAGAAGGAATAGTAAGTAAAATGAAGCTAAGCCAGTAGACCGATCTAAAAATTTACAAACCAATTATCAATACGATAATTATTATCCCTGGGGTTTGGATAATTAATTGTTTACTAGTAGTTAAAATGAAGGTTGATTTTCTAACCAAAACCTACTAATTAATAATTATTCAAAACGCTCCAAAAGCGTTTTTTTAGTTGTTAAGAACTCATAATTAAAGGAGAACAATATGAATAAAACTAATAAAAAAAATTGAGTAATGTGGTTAATAATTGCCCTTGCGAGTATTATTTTTAGTGCTTCGGTAATCTTAAACATTACATATTTGCCAAAGTATTTTGCATTAAAAAATCGGGTTGATAATACTTTAAAAATAAAAATTAATGCCTACGATGCGACAAAACCGGTCCATGAAATGTTGTTTAGTTCCAACTATGAATCAACAATGTTAACATTAGGAGATTTAATGCAAAATTATCCTGATAGCTTTGCGGTTATTGCCAGTGGTTCTTTAGGACATTGGCTAGAAGGAGTTAATACTAACAAAGGATGAATTAAAAAAACAGCTCATGATTCTGAATATTGAGCAATTACCAGTCCCACAAATTCAAAATGTAAGGGTAATACTGATCCTAAAAGTAATATTTCTGATATTTGTGGGGTAGGGATTGATGATTTATTCTTGAAAAATAATGATGTTTTTAATTTAATGTTAGTTACACAATAAAATTATGAAAAATTTTTGAGGTAAACTAAAAACAAAATTTTTGTTTCATAAGCGTCCTTATACTATTAAAACTTTAATTCAAATTTGCTTAATTCCAATTTATGCGGCGTTAGTTTTTGCGTTAAAAGAAGCAATGGCTTTTTTACCAAACATTGAACCAGTGACATTATTAATTTTATTTGCTGGAGTTTATTTTCCTTTTTATATGAGTTTTAGTATTAGTCTAATTTTTTGCTTTCTTGATGGTTTATACTGGGGTTTTAATTTAAGTTGGTTTTTACCATACTTAATTATTTGGCCACTTTTAGCGGTTATTGGGCGAGTTTGTCGTCCGGTAATTCTCAAATGATGGTGAACATTTATTATTATTGCTGGTCTTTTTGGGTTATTATTTGGTTTTGTTTTTGCTGTTATTAACTGACTAGTAGTGGTCATCATTGGTAACCAAATTAACGGGGGGCAAAGTTTTGCCTTAATTGCCTGATGATTAAACGGATTATCTTATGATGGTATTCACTGTGCGGGAAATATTATGATGGCCGGGGTTTTATTTTATCCTTTAACCAGACTATGAGTTAACCATCTCCAATATTATTTATTTTATGAAGATGATAAACGCATTATTTCCTATAATATTTTTTCCAAAAAAACCCAAGCAAAATTAGAGACGACTTCATCATTTGAAATGAAACCATTAGAACCATTAAGCGAAAACGAAAAAATACAAGAGAGGTAGTTACATTTAAGAATGAAAAAATTATTAACAATATTTACGAGTCTAACTTTATTAACCACTATTACAACACCATTGGTGGGGTGTTTAAATAATCAAACAAACAATCAACAATATCAAGAACCTGCCTGAGTAAAAACTTTTGCGAAAGTGGTTAGTCAAAACAAAGAAGCAGTCAGAGTAGCATATGAAAATTATTATGTTGATACCAATACCAAATCAATTTGGGATCAGCATGATTATTTAGATATTGCAAAAAATAATAATCTTTTTATTTATTTACAAGCAGCTAATAATTTAACAGAAGCTACGCAGTATTTACAATTAATTGATACTTCTGATAT
Organism: Spiroplasma eriocheiris; assembly: GCF_001029265.1. Lineage (NCBI taxonomy): Bacteria > Bacillati > Mycoplasmatota > Mollicutes > Entomoplasmatales > Spiroplasmataceae > Spiroplasma > Spiroplasma eriocheiris. The sequence goes on from NZ_CP011856.1 coordinate 426,470, forward strand.
GGGGATGACAACAAAAGGAAAAGAACCAATAATTTTTGATAGTAATTTTGAAAGTAACCAGTTTATTACCCAAGATACTTCGGTAGGTGGAGCTGCATTAATGGCCTACCAAAAATTTGATGATATTTTAAATAGTAGTAAGGCAAAAACAACTTGAGGTGATAAGAACCGTGAAAGTTTTATTAAATTTGGTTCAATGTCAAAATACCAAGGTGACGACCGAGCAACTTGATGAAATTCAAACCACTGAGAAAAATTACTATCAACTGAAAAAAATATCCCAGATTTAAAAAATAACCCAAATGTTTATTCAGAATTAGATTTATATAACCAGTGAGCAGCGGGTAATCCGGGCATGAATGTGCCGCTAAGTGTAGTAGCAAAGGGATTGTTTAAATTACATGCAACAACTCAAAAGCATGTCTATCGTTTGGAAGTTAATTCAAATGAATATTGGATTAATAATAATGGGGAAGTAGTTACTTATTCATTACCTCACTGGGGATTTATGTTTCGAATTTATGATACTCCTAATCAACAAGCATGAACGAAAGATCATTTAGCTTTTTCGTCACCTCAATTGCCAATTATTAATAAAGAAATGTTTAAATATCAAGACATTAAAGATTATTTATTACAATCAGATTATTTATCATTTAATGACCAAGAAACCACAAAATTTAAAGATAATAAAATTATGGCTAGTTAACGTCATATCATAACATTCGGAAAAATATCCGCACGAATGTTTGCAAAGGAGAATTAAGATGAAAAATTTACTAACAATAATGTCAAGTTTAACATTAATTACAACCCCAATAATTTCGCAAGTCGGAAATATCCAAAATGCAACACCGCAGGAGCTATTAACACCGGGGGTTGATAATAATTATCAGATTGATGCTAATTGGGATTTTAGTTCCGCTATCCCTAGCAATAATGAAACCATTACTATTAATGCTTATGTTGACTGATCACAATGAGATCCAGCAAAACCCCAACAAACATTAGCAACAATTACAACTAAAATTGATAAAACCTTATTACAAGATGATAATACTTTAGGTAATCTAATGAATTATTTAAATAATTATTATCCAACAATTACTGCTGGTATCAAAGCACCTTTTAAAATTAATCCGGAGGTAACCCAATATGGGCGAGTTTTAGAAGGAATTTATGATTGGAATAAATCAGTTCAGGATTATTTAACTGGTTGAAAAGAGTCATATTGATCATTAAATAGTCCCACTAATCCATTTTGTGCTGAGCAGCCAAATAATTATTGTACCAGAGGAATTGATGGTTTAGAATTACAGCAAAATGACACATTTGATTTGTATTTTGTAAGATTAGTTTAAATTATATTATATATAGTAAATTATTAATTTATTTTTATTATCACTACCTTATTAACCATAAATATGGTAGTGATAATATTTATCCTAATAATAGAAATATATTTTTATTTTTTGTTATTTTTTAAAAAAATATGTAATAATAAAATTATAAGAAAAATTAAGGAGATATATAATTATGAATAAGTTATTGATTATTTTAGGAACATTAACATTAGGTGGTACCCCAGCGGTGGGGGCTTTAACAGGACAATTAAATTCTGCAAGTTTTACCTCAACAAATAATGTGAAGTTAGTTAATAAGACTAACTTAAATGATATGAAAATTAATCCAACTACTATTGAACTAAATAGTAATGAAGTTGATGATATTACGACTCATGTGTGAACTACAATGTTAAATTCATATCCTACTTATGAAGAATTTTGGGTTGATTTATTAACAAATCCAGAGCGCTTTATTATTAAAGATGCTAAATTTGAAATGCCAAATTTTGATTCATCAATTACATACAATATTTATATTATTGCGAAACCAACTGATGAAAAATATGAAGGAGTTGCTAATTTTAAAGTTATTTTAAAAAATACCGGAAAAATTGATATTAATGATTTTACTGAATTATTAAAAAATGGGATAACAGTTAAAGCAAAAACAACAAAGATTGCTTTTGGTACAACAAATGCAAATGCTTATAAAGAAGAAATTTTTAATAATTTAGATATTTTCTTAGCCGCATCACCGGAAGAAACAGGAAGTTTATTTATTGACAATATTAATAATATTGAAGTTATCGGTCTTGATAATCCAGTTACTAAAATTAATAACTATACCTTTAAATATCACATTAGATTAAATGTTGTCAAAGAGTCAGTTAATTTAGTACAAAATAGTTTTTTATCATTTGATTTAACTTTAGGAGTATTATATAAAAATTTAACATTTAATCCTAACTATTCTGAATCAGGAACGGCAACCGCCGATTGAAGTAGTTATGATTCATGAGCAAATTCAAATAAATATCGTAGTTGAAATACAATAGCCGATTTATCAAAATGATATGGCGAAGATTGAGAACGTTTTAAAACTGAATACTCAAATCTAATTATAAATTATAGTAATCTTGGCTATGATTGAAATTGATCATTAATTGCTGGTTCGCATAGTAATGAAAATTTAGCTCTTAATTTAAAAGATATTTCACCCACTGAAGAAGGGACAAAAATATCAGAACTTTCGTGAAGTGATTCTTCAGGAATGGCATATGCTAATATAACTTTAAAAATATGAATAAGAATTATTCCTGAAACAATGGAGCTTCAATTTCGAACTTATGGTTTTATGGAAATTAAGGTAATTTCAGCGCCGCTTGACCGAATTTCTGGAACAATGGCAATAAATAGTGTAAAATTTGAATAAGATAAAAAATTAGAAGGCCCACATGGTGTTTTCTAATTTTTTATTTTTTGAAAGGAACTTATTATAAATGAAGTTGGCAATTTTTCATTGAAAAATATTAGTAACATATTTATGATTATTAATAACATTCATTAGCACTAAAGTATATTTTATTCTTCAATTTTTACTAAATTTTTTGTTTTTACTAGGAATTAGCAGCATTATAGTGACCAAGAATGCGCTTGGAACTAATATTGCTTGAACTTATTTTTTATTATATTTTTGTTTTAATTTTGTGAGCGGAATTTATATTTGTTTAATAACATTAGCCCTTTTTAAAGATGAGGAACAAGATGGTACTAACTATTTAATTACTAGCACCCTAAAATATTCCAAATTAAATCTTTATTGTGCACGTTTTTTAGCAATTTTTATCATTACGTTTTCAACAATTATGATTAGTACAATTATTCCACTTCTATGTTGTTATGGCCTTGATGCTAATTATGGCAATTACTTTTTTACTAAATTTTATGGTTTTGTAGCTACAAGTATGATATTAATTATTTTCTTTTTTATATTAACATTATTATTAAGTTTTCTTTTTTCAGCTAAGGCAACAATTATTTGATTTATTTTAATATCATTAATTAGTTTTGGAATTAATTTTCTTATTGCTTTTGGGTTACAATATTCTGATTCCAATGGGCGTACCTCACCCTATATCCTAGCTTTAATTACTGCCAAACAGCGAAAACAATATAGCGAATATTACTATTTGAAAGAATTTAAAAATATTGTTACTAATTTAAATTTTCAAAAATATTATAATGTTCAAATTGATGCAACCCTGGCGAATAACCTATTTAAAATTAAAAATAAGTTTCCGTTTTTTCAAGATGCTATTTTTCAATATAATAATTCAACCCTAGGTTTCAACCAACTACTTATTTCTTGTCTTAATGCTCAAACAATTAGTGTTTGTGACCAGGTATTTAAAACTTTTCATGATGGGGAACTAACAATGAAACTAAGGTTTAGTCATCAGTTTTTAGATAATTCAATTTTTAAAAATATTTTAACAACTGATAGTTTAAATGCTAATTTAATTGTTCAACCTGCTTATTCTCAGCAAAAGTGAAGCCAGGAAGTTTCTAAATCAGTGAATGTTAATAATTTTAAAAATAATTATTTAAAAATGCTTGCTAATATTTTAGTAAATAATATTTATCATAATAACTATTTTTCTCCTCCTGCAATTAGTAAACTATTATCTTTTATAAAAATGAAGGAAGTAAATCCAAGCAATACGCTTGAAACATTAATTCCAATGTTTGCCAAGCAATTAAATGTCCCGTTGCAAAACGTTAATTATTTGATGAACTATTACCATAATAGTGCTGCTAAATACAAATATACTTTTGATGAAGAGATCATTAATGGTCAGGGGGCAGTGTGATATTATTTTTATCAAACTTTATCGAATTATTATTTAAATAACCTGTTAGAATTTGATAATGAAAATAGTTTTAATAATTGAGTTCAAGGCATCTTTATGTATAATGAAGTCTTTCGTTATCTTAATTATTTTGATATTCTTTACCATCCATACCAGTTATGAACTAGTAATTATGAATTTGAAAATGTTAATTTATCAAATCCAAGTGCCCAACTAACAAAATATCTTTCGCTAGCAGCTGGACAATTTTATTTGTTATTAAATGAAAAAATCTTACCTAATTTTTATCAAATTATTCAGAATGATCAGCCAAATATTATTCTAATCGTTAACCCATTTCAAATTTCCAATCATACCAATAAAGTGGCAATCTATTGTGTTTATTTAACATTAGCAATTAGTAGTTTATATTTAGGCTATTTATTTTTTAAAAGAAAGGATTTAGTTTAAATGCAACCAAATATTTTAATTAAATTAGTAGATGTTAAAAAACAATTTAAAAACAAAGAGGTTTTACACCAAATTAATTTTATTTTAGAAAAAGGTCAACTGCATGGATTAATTGGACCTAACGGTTCGGGAAAGACCACGATGATTAAATCGTTACTCAATGTTTTAAATATTAATCATGGGGAAGTTTATATTGCTGAACAAATTAAAGGAAAAATTGGCTATGTTCCGGAAGTGGCTAATTTTAAAAAAGGATTAACTTGTCAGCAATATTTGATAATGGTAGGTTTAATTAAAGGGATGAGCTATCAAGCAGCAAAAACAAGAACTTGGGAGTTGTTAAAAGAACTTGACTTAACTGCTGTTGCCAAGAAAAATCCCAATAAATTTTCAAGTGGATTAAAGAAAAAGTTATTAATTGCTAATATTTTATTTACTGATTGTGATGTTATTATTTTAGATGAACCTACCGATAATCTTGACCCTGATATGCGGTTATGAATTATTAAACTGATTAAAAAATTAAATGCCGAGGGAAAAACAATTTTAATTTGTACACATATTTTGTCAGAAGTAGAAGAACTATTAGATTCCTTAACAATTATTAAAGAAGGAAAAATTCTATATTCAGGAACTCGTCCCAAATTAATAAATCCTGTGTTGGAAATTAGTTTTTTAGATAGTACTTCTGAAAAAATCTTTCAGAACTATGCTCAGCAAAATAATCTTGCATATCAAAAAATAAATGATACCTGCATAATAACTCTTTCAGAACCAAAACAAATTTTTTTAGAAAAATTATATCAATTAAAAATTAAACCGTCTAAATTAAAAGAACATCATGAGACACTCTATGATTTATATAATAAATATATTAAATAACTAAAACTAGAAGGGAAGGGCATTTCAGATGAAATTACAACTTTTTAAAGTTTATTGTTGGTTATTATTTAAAAGTTTTGTTACAAAAATTTATCTTTTTTTTCAGATTGCTATTAACCTAATTTTTACCTTAGTTATTTTTGCTCTGGTGGCAAAAAATAGTTTAAATTTTAGTGATGCAGTTGCCCTGGGATATTTTATTTATTATTTAAGTTTTCTTGTTTTTACTGGTTTTTTTGTAGTGATGAAAAGCATTAATTTTTTTCAAGATGATATAACTGATAATACTAGTTATTTAACAACTTCAATAATGCGATATTCCCGACTAAATATTTTTCTTTCTAAATTTAGTGCCATTTTTATCATTACTTTTTTGACGATTATTATAAGTATAATTATCCCTTTATTATTTGGTTATCTTATTAATATTAATTATAGTAACTATTATTTTAATCGTTTTTATGGTTTTATCTTATTTAGTATAATTTTAATCATTACTTTTTTTAGTTTAACTATTTTCTTTAGTTATTTATTTTCCCCCGCATAATTATTTTATTATTTTTCCTTATTAATTTTTTTATTACAATTGGTAATATAATATGTTGTGTTTTTGTAACAACCCCCCTTAATGATGCGGGAATTGTTTCAAAATTATTACAAGATCAGAAAACTAAAACAACTTTCGAACAGCAGTATGGGAGTTATTTTGCAAAGTTTATTAGGGAATTAAATTTTACTAGTGATCTTTTTACTCCGATGTATGATTTCCCTTATTTTTAGAATCCATTATTATTTACTAAGATCCAATTTTTAGTTAATAATTCTCCAGAAGATTTTAATAATTTAATAACCCAATGTGCTAGTTCTCAAAGCCTCAATGGTTGTCAAAATATTGTTAAAATTATGCAACAACAAAAATTAGTTATTTCTTCCAGTCTAACTGCAAATTTCTTACATAGTAATAATCATCTTATTCAAACTTTAATAACAAATTTAAATCTAGGCGTATTATCTGATCATGTTGGACTGGTAAATGTTAGTCAACTTTATAATAATTATCAGTCGCTAATTACCAAAATGCCTGATCTGGCAATTAAAAATTTATTAAGCCGAATGTTAACATTCGATAATTTACAGCAAAAAAAATTCTTAAATAAAAATATTGTTAAGTTTCTTGAGATAGTGAAACCTAGTTCTAACTATAATTTGACATTTTGATCTTTAGCAGCCAACCAAGCTAATGTTCAGTTAAACAATCTAAGTTATTTAATTAACAATGTTTCTCTTAATGATTTTAGTTTAACAGGTTTTCTTGGGATTTTTACAGATTTAATTGTTTTATTAAATGAATATTATCACCAGGTAATTACTGTCCAAGATCAAAATTTAATTCATAAGGTTTATTATTATAATGATGTTATCAAATATACTAATTATTTTAATTTATTTTATCATCCGTATAAACTTTTAACACCCTTTATGAATGTTGAAGATCAGAGTAACCTTACAACTACTTTTTATAGTTTAGGTGATGTTCATATTCCTAATAATAATTATTTCAATTATATAGAAGTTCAAAAAAATGATGTTAATAATAATCGTTTAGTTCGAACCTTTTTAATAACAAATTCGTTTGTTTTAACAAGGAATATTAATTATGGAGTTTTAACTGGAGTTTATTTGGTTCTTATTTGTTGTCTATGAGGTTTGACATATTTGATATTTTATAAAAAAGATCTTGTTTAAAAAAAGCATTTTATAAATGCTTTTTTTATTTTAAAATTTCATATTTTTAATTAATTTCGTGAAAATAAAAAAAGAAACTTAATATCCATTAGTTAAATAGATATTGAGATGAAAGTTATGTAACTAAAGGAAATTAAAAAGGAAATTGATAATTTAAGTAAAAATGATTTGATTATTTTAGCAGAATTAATTCAAAAGAAAGTTAAAAATTACGATCAAATAACTTTAATTAATATATCAAATAATAAATTTAAAAAAGTTAAATGAAAAATGGTATTTATTTACCACAATGTAAAGGAAAATCAATCTACAAAAATTGAATTATTAATTAGTGATGTTGATGTAAATTTATTGATGAAAATAGAAAAGCATCAATATTTGAACAAAAAAATTATTAAACATAATTTAATTAATCATTTTCATAAAATTAATTAAAAATATATAAAATTTTCATAAATTTGAAATATTCAATAAATAATAAAATAAGTTTAAATGACTTAAAGAGCTATTTTTTTTCAATAACGTTTATTTTCATAAATGTGAAAACTATTGCTTTTTTTTAATACGATTAGATGTGAGAATAGCGGGACTGTGAATTTTTAGGTGTCTAATCTCAAAAAAGGGTATGTAAAAAACATTTAAGATAAAGCAAATGTTATTTTTTAGTTTTGTAATTTTAAGACTAAATAAAGAGAGGATATAAGAATAAATGAAGAAATTGTTGTCATTTTTAGGGGTAATTTGTTTAAGTTCTTCGGTAACTACTAATATTATTGCTTGTGGAGGATCACATCAGTCTGATGTTGAAAAACAACAAGTTAATTTTGAGGAACTCTTAACAAAGTTACAAAATCAAGTTGTTAGTTCTTTTGGCAAAACTGTTAATGAACGTAAGAATTTAATTACAGCTAGTACTCTTAGTAATTCTGAAATAACGGGTGGTAATATTGTTGACATAATTAAAAATACTGATGTTGGTAAGGAAGTTACTGATCAAAAAGTTAAGAAAACTATTTTTAATAATTTAAATAATATTGTTCAAGATATTAGTACAACTTTAATTGCTAATAAAGAATTTAGTGTGTTATTTGATAACTTGCCATCAAAAAATATTTTAACTTTAAATACTGAAACTTCTACTTTAACAAAACAAAATTTTGATGGACAAGGGATTATTGATGCTTTAGGAGAAAGTGGTAATGATACATTAAAAGAAGCATTAAAAAATATTAACCAGGATGCTTTAAAAGATGTTTACCATTTAGAAGTTAAATTAAACTTAAAATTGAGTTATCAAAAAGAAGGAAAATTAGAAACTTTAGATTTAAGTCTTAATAATTTTAATCTTTATATTGTGTACAATATTGCTGCCCTTAGTCAGTTAATTACAATTGCTTCTGATAATTTATCAAAATTTATTGCTAATTCAATTCAAGAAATTGATTTCACTAAATTAGATGCAAAACAATATCAAGAATTTTTAAAATTAGATAAAGCTTCTTTAACAAGTGACCCTAATTTTTTAAATACAAATGTTTTCAATATTTTAAAAAATACTATTTTTCATGACTTTAAAAATTTAAAGATAAATAGTTATAGCACTACTTTAAACAATGAATTTGGAAGTAATACACTTGATGATAGTAGTAATTATAATTTAAATAATTTATCATCATTAACAACACCAGAACTTTATTCATCACTTTCTAATACTTTAACTAAACAAGAGACAGATTTTATGAATAATTTGCAAAGTTTTCTGAAAAATGTTCCCGAAGGACAACAGGTTTTAGATGCTAATCGTATTTTTGGATATGGTAAATTTTCCTTAAATAATTGGCAGTTTAAAGATTTAGCATTAGAGCAAGTTGAAACTAACTTGATAATTAAAAAAACCTGAACAAGAGAAAAAAGTTGGGGTTATTTTGCCAAAGTGGCAGCTGATTTTTTAGCACAGAATTTTTTAGGAAATAAAATGTTTAGTTTTAGCACTGATCAATTAATTTTTAATATTAAAGATGATTTATTAGATAAAAAATCAGTTTATACTGAGCTAAGCAATATTAAAGGCAAATTAACTTTTAATAATTTATTAAGTATTTATCGAAATGTTTTTATTCATTACGAATCAGGAGTTACACTTGGCAGCGAACTGATTGATTTTTCTGAGGGCGGGTTAATGAACTTAGAATTGCCACTTACAACAGTTAATAATTTAGCAGGACCTACTTTTGATGATACAAATCATCTGATTAGTTATCAACTAATGGATAACAAGGCTGCTGAAAATTTAGTGTTTAGAATAAATGGTTATTGTTTAAAACTTTATCCATTCATTGGCAATGACCCAAATCAAATTAAGCAAATTAGTTTTATGTTTGCAAAAGAAAACTGATCAGATATGTTAGTTAGTAATTTACAAATTGCAACAATTGAAGAATTAATTGCCTAAAAGTTAACAACACAATTTAAATTAAAAAAAGAGAGACATATTAAAATGAAAAAATTATTATCTATTTTAGGAACAGTTACTTTATTAGGGGCGGGGACAACTAGTATTAGTGCTTGTCATATTTATCAAACTAATGAACAAAAAGATAATTCGATCGTTCCTGATGACAAAACAGATGAATTAGAAGATTTATTAGTAATGATTTCGAATGATATTACTAATAATTTAGGTGCAGTTGTTAATGAAAGCCAAAATTTATTTAGACTAGCAAATGTGGGAACCCCAGAGGTACCTTATTGAGAATTTAAGCAATTTTTAGAAGATTTAACTACTAAAAATCCTAACCATGCTGTTGAAATTCAAGAACAAAATAAGAAAAAATTAATTTTTAATTTGTTAACGCCAATTATTAAAAAAATTAATTATGAATTATCAACGAATAAAAAATATTTAGCATTATTTAATAATATTGAAAGTAATAATATATTAACAGTTAATTTTGATCGCACAACTTTTAATTTAATGCCATTTGATTTTAATGGGGTTATTCAGGCCTTAGGGAAAATTAAGAACCAAACCGTGTTAGCAGCAATTCAACAAGAATTAGATAAGTTTGGATCAGATAGGTTATACGATATTTATCGGGTGTTATGTTCTTTAAAGTTACAGTTAAATTATTTTAAAGATGGTCATTTAGAAACAATGGATATTAATTATGATAATTTAAATTTATATTTTTCTGCAAATAATTTAGATGATTTTAAACAACTACGTGAATTTATCATTGTAGCATTACAAGATTATTTTTCTTATAATGCAACAGAAATTGACTTAGCTAATTTAGATGATAAGTACCAAGAATTTAAAAAACTTAACCATGATAATTTTTCCGACCAAGATCAAGCATTTTTAAGTAATAATATTTTTCAAGTTTTACATGAAAAACTATTTGAAGGGTTAGAAAATTTTAAAGTTAATGATTATCATTTTGAATTAGAAGATGAGTTTTTGAAAGAAAGAGGTTATTCTTTCAAAGATGTTAATTTAACAACCATTAAAAAGGGCTGGCCAACTACCATTAAAAGTGAATGACAACATCTCTGCCAGGTTGAAGAAATTAATTTTATTAATCGAATAACTAAATTTTTAAAAAATAGTTATAATATTGATTTTAATAATATTCCAGATAATAATCGAATTTATGCGATCGGGCAGTTCTTCTTTAATAGTTTAGAATTTGAAGGATTTAACCTAGGAACTATTGCAATTAATCTAGTTTTGAAAAAAGCAGCGAGTCGGGAATTAAGTAGTAATTATTTTATTGAAATAATTTTGGATTATTTTAATAAGGACTATTTTAACCAGATGTTTGACTATCAACCTGATCAAGCGATTAATTTTTATTTAAAAGATAATTTATTGAATAATTTATCACTTTTTGAACAACTTCCTAGTCGATTAGGTTCATATGCATTTAATAATTTATTAAGTATCTATAATAATACTTTTACAGCTTATAAAACAGGTATAAAGGTTGGCAACACTAACATTGAGATTAATTCTGATCTTGGTGGAAAAATTCAATTTTTAGGTTATCAAGATGATGATTATAAAGATTTAAAATATGAAATTGATCAAGATAATCATCAGATAGTTTTTAAAAATATATATTTACCATATTCGTATTCACTAGGAGTTAAAGTAAATGGATACTTCTTACATTTTTACAGAACAGATTTAAGTTTTAAACCAATGACAGTTAACTTTAAGTTTAGTAATGATTATTGGAGAAAATTAGGTTTTTTACAACTTGATAATTCTTGAACAATTGATGATTTAATTAGAATTTAAAAAATTTATTAAGGGTAGTGTGGGGGGAGCAAAGTTATTTTAATTGCTAAAATAAGCAAAAACATTAATTTAAAGAAAGGAATAATAATGAATAATAGTCCAACAAGTGTTGTAACTTTTAAAAAACTTCATCGAAAAAAAAGGATGTTTGCGATTTTTAATTTTTCATTAATGAAATTAAGTCACTTAATAACATTATGAGTTTTTTTTCTTTTATCATTAACCGTTATGATTGTTTGTACAATGGTATTTTTCTTAAGTGCAAAAGATGGTAGTAGTTTTTTAGTAAATTACCAATATTTAGTGCTAATTTTTACAAACCTGTTACTTTTATTATTAACTGTTATTTGTACGATTAAGTTATTTAGTAACCAATTTGAGGATAATTCCTTTTTATTACTAATTACTAAACCTTATTCACGATTTTCAATTATTTTATGACAATTAATTAGTGTTTTTTTGTTGTAATTATCTTTATTTTAGTTAATTGTGGCGCTAGTGCATTAGTTGGATTTATTATTAATAGTATTAATTATTCTCATTATTTTAATTATTTTTTGCATATTATAAAAGAATTAATTATTTATTCTTTAATGTTTGGGTTTATTGTGATGAGCGGAACAGCTTTTTTAACAGCCTTTTTATCTTCCCAAATTGTTTTCTTAATTTTAACAATTTTTTGTAGTCTCTTTTTATTAGGAGGTTTACCTTATTCATTATTTAAGGAAAAAACTAATTGAATAACAATTAATTTTGAAGGAAAAGGGTTAAAAACAATTTCTCAAGTTAAAGAAATTATTAATTTTAAAAATTATTTAGATACTAAGCAGATGAAATACCCAAATATTACCAAGAAAATTTATGATTTTTATAACTCATTAAGTGATGCTGAGTTGCAAAATCCTGCTGCTGAAGATGTAACAATGAAAAGAATTGATTTATACCGATCATTAGGTTTAACCGAAAGTAAGGATTTTGTTTTAAAAGGTATTGTGAATTATTGAAAAGATAATCCTGATATTATGAATGGTGTTGAAATTGATTTAAGTTTTGATAATTATTTTAAAGATTTAACGAGTTTGCAACAATCACGTTCATCATCCGTATATATTAAAGAATTATTAGAAATTGCTGATTATTATGAAACAACATATAATTTAAATCAATTTATTGATTTAGAATCACCAAAATGTTGTGGATTATTAACTTATAATGATAGTTCATTAGTATTAAAGCTGGATGATGGCTCTACTTTTGATAGCAATAAAATTAATGGTGAAGTTTATAATGAAATTTATAAAAGTTTCATGAGTGGTTCAAAAGTTTATCGTTTTAATGCTGAATTACAGCGCGAATTTTTAAAAGTTTATAATAATCCGTTATATTTTATTATTCGAAACTTAGAAGACATTATTTATAATGCTGTTTATGACTATAACACTTTTAAAACAAGTCAAGTTAGTCTTGATGAAAGTTTTAAAAAATATCAAAGTATTATTGGCATCTACCAAGCGATTAGTTATTTTAATGTAATTGAACATTGAAATCGTATTTGAAGTTCAATGGTTGGTTATTATGGTAATTTTTGGTTTTATCCGTTTAGTAATTTCTCCCCAGATTTTGATAATCAAAATAATATGTTAATTAGTTATCAAGACTTTGAATTAATTCTAAACAATAAAAATCAACTTGATGTTGAAAATTTACATCCGTTTCAAGATGATTATTTGATTGAAATTGTTTATCTTATTTTAGCAGGGTTATTAACCATTGGCGCTTTTATGATTATTACTCGTAAAAATATTTCAAATTAAAGGAGGGGTTCTCTATGGATAATCATTCAATTATTGTTAAAGATTATGTTAAGAAATTTAAAAATTTTACTATTAAGGATATTAACTTTGTTGTTAATCCCGGTAAAATTCATGCGATTATTGGTCCTTCCGGAAGTGGCAAAAGTGTCATTATGAAATCCATTATTGGTGCTTTAAAAAAATATGAGGGTAGTATTCGTGTCAATGGTTATAAAGCTGGCAGTGTAAAAGCAAATTTTAATATTGGTTTTTGTTTAAATTTAGAGCATTTTCCAAGTGGTATTAGTGCTTTTGAATATTTATTATCATTAGCAAAAACTGCTGGTTTAAGTTCCCGGGATGCTAAAGCAAGAGTAAAAGAACTAATGATTATTTTTGATTTATGAAAAGATTATAAGAAAAAAGTAACCTCGTTCTCTAGTGGAATGAAAAATCGGTTAATGTTAATTCAAGCCATTGTTCATGATCCCGATATTGTTATTTTAGATGAGCCGGGGGCAAACTTAGACTCTAAGAATCGAAAATTTTTAAATAATTTTTTATTAGAACTAAAACGTCGAGGTAAAACAGTTTTCTTTTCAACGCATTTATTAAATGAAGTTAAAGATTTAATTGATGAATGTACAATAATAAGTTATGGAAAATTAATTTATACAGGGTTAATGGGGCCATTTAATGTTAATAAGATTTTTGTTTTAAAAACAAATAATAATCGTTTAATTGTACGTTATTTAAAACATCGAAGAATATCTTATTTTTATAACAACTTAGCAAAAGAAATTATTTTACGCGTTAACCATGTTCTTGAACTTAATAGATTATTTAATTTTGCTATTTTTAATAAGGTCATAATTTTAAGTGTCAAGGATTACGAATTAACTTTGGAATACATGCAAAATAAATTGCACCATTCAAAACAATAAATAAGGAGATATGTAAAAATGAAAAAATTACTAAGTATTTTAGGAGCTATTGGTTTAGTAGCAACTGGGGCAAGTAATGTAATTGCTTGTCATTCTAGTAGCAAAGATGATAACAATGCTCAAAATCCAAATGATAATCAAAAAATAGAACAATTATTATCAACAGTTCAAAATGATATTACAAATCAATTTGGACATACTATTAATGACCGCAAAAATTTATTCTCAATGTCACAATTAGCTGGTGGAATGAAACCATCAGATTTTGCTAATATTTTAGGTAAACTTACTGCTGGTCAAGAAATTAATAACATTGATGTTAACAATAAAATTTTTAATGGTTTAAAACCCATTGTGCAAAGTATTAATGATACTTTAGCAACTAATAAACAATATTCAGTTTTATTTGATAAAATTGATGTCAATAATATTTTAAACTTTGATATTAAAAATTCTGTATTAACAAAACAAGCATTTGATGCTCAGTCTGTTGTCGATGCAATTGGGGTTCATAATGCGGCTGTGAAAGCAGAAATTGAAAAAGAAGGGCTTGCAGAACAATTGACAGAGGTCTATCGTGTTGAAGGAAGCTTACATTTAAAATTACAATACATGAAAGATGGGAAAGCTGAGTCGATTAACTTGAACATTGATCATTATAATATTTATATTTCATATAACTTAGCCGCTTTAGGACAGTTAATTAAAATTGTATCAAATGCTTTATCTGAATACTTAAAAACAACAATTCAAGAAGTTGACTTTACTAAGCTGGATGCTAATAAATTTAAAGAATTTAAAAAATTAGATCATCAAGATTTAAATGCTGATAATCAGTTTTTAAATAATAATGTTTATAATATTTTAAAAGGAACTATTATGCAAGGATTTAGTGATGAATTAACAATAAATAGTTATACAACTAATTTAACTAAACAATTTGGTAATACTACTATACAATCAGGCAATAACGGAGAATGAGAAAATGAATATTTTAAATTTAATCGAGTTGGATGAAAAGAAAAAGAATATGTTACACAACCATTAACAAAATATTTTACAAAACTATAAACAACATTCAAAACTGATTTAGAACAATTTTTAGGAGAACAAAAAATTGCTGAAGCTGAACGTGTTTTTGGGTTTGGGAATTTCACATTAACTAATTGAAACTTTAAAGGAATGGCTTTAGAACAGATTTCAACACAACTAATTATCAAAAAAACATTAACTCGTGAATTTGATTGAAATTATTTTGTTGAAGTTGCGGGAGTGTTTTTAACTCAATCATTTTTAGGTAAACTTGTTAGTGCAGGAGGTCAAGATATTGACTTTAGTTTTAAAAATAATTTTATAAATAATAAAAGTTTATATGAAGAAATCAAAGCCCACAAGGATAATTTACATATCAATGATATTCTTAAAATTTATTCAAATGTGTTTAAAGAATTTGAACAAGGAGTGAGGGTTTTAGGTGATACCCTTACTGATTTTAATTGAGAAACTGATAGAATGTGAATAGAATTTCCTGATAAAGTCAATCAAGAATTTAAGTTAGTAAATGGTTTTGATGATTCAAATAAACAATGGTATTTTGAAAGAAAAATGGATCAATGATATGGAAACCTCTGATTTAATTTCCATGGCTATAAATTAGATATTTTTCCAACTATAACTAATAGTAGTATGGTATCATCGTTGAGAATAGCAAGATTAATATTTAAAGAAGATATTTGACCATCAATTGCAACTGATGCCTTGCCCTTTAAAAATATTGATGATTTATTAAAATGATAAAAAGGTTGCTTTGAGCAACTTTTTATCATTTTATTGTTCCTAATTTATTTAAGGATTTAGATGGTTTAAAAGGAGTATGATTTTGATATTCGTTATTATTTTAAATATTTACATTACATAATTTATAGTTATAATAAAATTAATTATCTAATAAAATTTTAGATAATAATTATGATTTAATAGGAGAATATTTATATGAAAAAATTATTAATTATTTTAAGTTCTTTAGTAATGGGAACAACAAATATTATTAGTCCCTTACTGAATCATTATTCTTATCATAGTGTTATTAATAAAGAATATCGTAATTATGACATTAATTTATCAAATTATTCAGTTCCTAAAATGTTAGAATTAAACCATCAATTTTATCAAGACAATATTTATCTTAAAAATAAAAATAATGATCATAATATTTTAACGGATGAAATAATATATGTTATGAATCCAAATTATCAAACAAAACACCCCTTTGATGTGACCCTAACAATGGGAACAGAATCTGTTACTTTAGTGTTAGAATCATATCGTTTATATATTCAAGGTTTTCTTGACAAAAATAATATTTACCATTATTTTACCAAAGCTGATTATAAGACTTATCCTGGGGCCAAAGATAACCTATCATTAAATTATAATGGTGATTATCGATCACTAACCGCTGGTTTAAGTGAAGTTAAATTAACTTATAATGGTTTTAATAAGATGATTACTAATCTGCAAACTCCAGCCCAATTTTCTGAACTAGTTGTTCGTGAAAGTTTAATTAATGCAATTTTATTAACGGCAGAAGCATTCCGCTTTGCCAATGTTTTATATGATTTGGATGCCATTATTAATCAGCACCAAACACTTAATTGATTTACAATTAAAGATGATTATTTAATGAATTGATCACAATGAAGTAAAGATTATATTGCTGGGAATAAAAATAATGCTTTAAATTATCTTAATGTTTTAACTAAAGAATCATAATAAAATAACTATCCATTTAAAAATTTTTAGCAATTTTCTTTGACAAATTTTTAGATTTTGGTATTATTTATAGCAAGGTGATAATAAATGAAAAGAAGAAAAACAACTACTGTTTGAGAACTGAAAAATAAAAGATTTCGAAATTATGTTGGTTTTTTCCAATCATTAACTTATTTATTCTCTCCTAATAATTTTATTACTTACTTAACTATTTAGACTTTTCTAATTAGTTAGGTAATTTTTTTTTATGTCAAATAAAGGTAAGAAAAGTGAGGTATAAAATAATGAAAAACAAAAGTATTTTAAACTTAGACAACTGAACATCTAGTGATGTTAACGAACTATTAGATGATGCTTTAAAATTTAAAAATAATCAAAAAACAGTTGATTATCAACAACAAAAAGTAATTGCTAACTTATTCTTTGAACCTTCAACCAGAACCCATTATTCATTTGATATGGCGGCCCACCGGTTAGGATGTAAAACTTTGAATTTTAATGAAGCATATAGTGCGACTAAAAAAGGGGAAACTTTGTATGATACCGTAAAGACTTTTGAAGCGTTGGGAGTTGATGCGTTAGTTATTCGCCATCGTGAAAACAATTATTATGACCAACTTGTGGGTAAAATTAATGTGCCAATTTTAAATGGCGGTGATGGTTCGGGAAACCACCCAACCCAAAGTTTATTAGATCTCTTAACAATTAAAGAAGAGTTTGGAACTTTTGAAGGACTAAAAATAGTGATTGTGGGAGATATTAAGTATTCCCGAGTAGCAAAAACAAATATTAAAATAATGCAAAAGTTAGGGATGAAAGTTTATATTTCATGTATTAATGAATTAGAAATTCCAGGGGTTGAAAAAGTGGATTTAAAAACAGCTCTCCCAAGTATGGATATTGTAATGTTATTAAGATATCAATTTGAACGGTTTGCAGATGATGAACATTACCACTTAGATTATTTACGAAATTATAAGTTAACGGAAGAGTTGGTGGCCCAGATGCCTCCCCACGCAATTATTATGCACCCCGCACCTTTTAACCGCGGAATTGAAATTGATGATGAAGTTGTGGAATGTGCCCAATCCCGAATTTTTAAACAAATGCATAATGGGGTTTATGTTCGAATGACTCTTTTAAATAATGTTTTAGCAGGAGAGTCATAAAAAAATGATTTATACATTTAGTGGGGGATATCTATATTTAGAAAATGAGTTTGTCCTAACAAATATTAGTATTGAAGATAATAAAATTATTAACATTGGACCAGAACTTCTAGGAACTGAAATTAAATTAACCAAGGACATAATCATTACCCCAAGTTTTATTGACCTGCATGCCCATTTTCGTGAACCAGGACAAACCCATAAAGAAGATCTACATACGGGTGCTCTAAGTGCTCTATATGGCGGCTACCAAACTGTTTGTTTAATGCCAAATACTACACCAACAATTGATAATATTAAGATTATTAAAAGTATCCAACCGAAGTTAAAAGCACAACCTATTAATTTGCAATTATTTTCGGCAATTACCAAAGATTTAGCAGGGCAGGAACTAGTTGATTTATTAACAGTTAAGGATAGCGTTATTGGTTATAGTGATGATGGTAATTATTTAGCTAACCACCAAATTTTAAAAGAAGTGCTAACCTTTGCCCATCAACATCAACAACTGGTATCCTTACATGTTGATAGCCGTGCTCCTTTAACCACCGAAGTTATTTTAAACAATAATCTAGCAAAACATTTTGATTTACAGGGGGTTGATGATAGTTATGAATCCTTACCATTAATTAAAGATTTAGATTTTGTAATTAAACATCATTTACCATATCATCTGTGTCATGTGTCAACTAAGAAAAGTATTGAATTACTCCGTCAAGCTAAGCAAAAAAATAAGTTAATTACTTGTGAAGTAACTCCTCACCACTTAACTCTTAGTTATGAAGATGTAATTACCAATGATGCTAATTATAAAATGAACCCACCATTAAATTCACAAGATGACCAACAAAGCTTAATTGCCGCTTTAAATGAGAACCTTATTGATGTTATTGCAACGGATCATGCACCCCACCACCAATCAGAAAAAGCTGATTTTAAAACGGGAGCAATGGGAATTATCGGCTTACAATTAACATTCCCCACTTTATATACAAAATTAGTTAAAACTCAGCAAGTGGCATTAAAAACAATTATTAAGTGTTTAACCACTAATCCCCAAAAGTTGATTAACCACCCCCCCGTTGAATTAGTTGTCGGGAACCTGGCTAATTTTGTAGTAATTGATCTTGCGAAGGAACAAGTTGTTAGTTCAGAGTTATTAAAATCAAAATCAAAAAATACCCCTTTTTTAAACCAATCACTAGTTGGTTGACCAATTATGAATATTTACCAAGGTACCATTTACCGTTTAGAAGGAGAAGAATAAATGAAACACCAAGTAGTTGAAACTGTTACTTTATTAAATAATGAACAAATTGCTGATAATTTATATTTAGCCACTTTTAAAGCACCCTTAATTAGTGCCAACGCCAACCCTGGTCAGTTTGTCCTAGTTGAAACTTCCGCTGACCAGTACCTAAAACGACCATTTAGTTTCTTTGATATTGATAAAGTAGCGCAAACTGTGAAGATTTATTATGAAGTTAAGGGGTTAGGAACTTTCTATATGAGTAAGCATTGGAAAGTTGGCCAACAAATTAAAATGCAAGGACCGTTAGGATCAGGATTTATAATTTCTCCACCTTATCATAATGTGGTAGTCGTTGGTGGGGGAATTGGAATTGCTCCCTTAAAAGTATTAATTGATCAACTAAATGCGCAACAAATTAATTTTCAGGGAATTTTTGGCGCGCGAAATAAAAACGGTCTGACAATTTTAGAACATTTTATTAAAAAAGATTATCTTTTAAGTACTGATGATGGTTCCTTGGGACAACCCCAAAATGTTGTTGTCAGTTTACAACAATATTTACAAAAAAATAAGGTTGATTTAATTATTACGTGTGGTCCTGAAATTATGATGGAAAAAATAAAAGCTCTTGCTGAAGCTGAACAAATTACTTATCAAATTTCTTATGAAAACCATATGGCTTGTGGAACTGGAGCTTGTATGGGATGTACTAAAAATATTGATGGTGTTAATAAAAAGATATGTACTGATGGCCCAGTTATCCAACGGGTATTTTAGGAGGAAACAAATGACATTAAAAACAAATTTTTTAGGATATGAAATAAAAGCACCAATTACAACTGCTTCCGGAACATTTGGTTATGGCGAATGCTACCGAAATTATTTTGATCCCAATGAATTAGGGATGTTAACAACCAAAGGAATAACATTAGAACCGCGGAGCGGTAATCCCCAAATTCGGTTAGCCGAAGTGAAAAATGGTTTAATCAATTCAATTGGTTTAGAAAATCCCGGGTTTGATTATTTTAAAAGAAATATTATTCCAACCTTTAAGAACTTTACGATCCCTATTATAGTAAACATTAATGGCAAAACAATTGAAGAATATTTGGCAATCGCAAAGTTAATTAATGAACTTCCAGAAGTCCATATTGCAGAACTAAATATTTCCTGTCCTAATGTTAAAGAGGGGGGAATCTTATTTGGTACTAATCTTGATTTAACGAGAAAAGTAGTCCGTGCGGTGCGGGGAGTTTTAACAAAGAAAAAACTAATTGTAAAATTATCTCCGAATGTTACTGATATTAAGCAATTTGCTAAGGTGTGCGAAGAGGAACAAGCTGATGGTTTGTCACTAATTAATACCATCCCCGCCATGAAAATTAATTTACAAACTAAAAAACCAGTTCTCGCCAATAAAATTGGTGGTTTATCTGGTGATTGTATTAAACCAATTGCGGTGCGGATGGTATATGAAGTTTACTCAGCTGTTAAAATTCCAATTATTGGAATGGGCGGCATAAGTTCGGTTGGTGATGCCCTTGAATTTTTAATGGCTGGTGCTGCCGTTATTGCTGTGGGGACTGGTCTTTTCAATAATCCTTCATTAGTGTTAGAAATTAAGGCGGGGTTACAAAAATATTGTCAAGAAAATAATTTAAAGAATATTAGTGAAATTGTAGGTGCTGCGCACCGTTAGGAGGAAAAGATGAAGAATAATATTATTATTGCTTGT
This sequence comes from Spiroplasma eriocheiris, assembly GCF_001029265.1. Classification (NCBI taxonomy): domain Bacteria; kingdom Bacillati; phylum Mycoplasmatota; class Mollicutes; order Entomoplasmatales; family Spiroplasmataceae; genus Spiroplasma; species Spiroplasma eriocheiris. Next base: position 447,732 of record NZ_CP011856.1, read on the forward strand.
GATTTTAATAATAAACAAGAACTAACTACTTTTTTAAATAATTTTAAATCTGAAAAATTATTTTTAAAATTAGGAATGGAGCTAATTTATAGTGAAGGTTTAGAAATCATTAATGAATTAAAACAGCAAGGCCACCAAATCTTTTTAGATTTAAAACTACATGATATTCCCGTAACAGTTAAAAAAGCTCTCCAATCGTTAAGTCAATATCAAATTGACATGTTAACAATTCATTTGGCTAGTGGTAAAGAAGCTTTACAGTTAACTAGTATTCTTGCCAAACAACATAATATCAAATTATTAGGAGTTACAGTGTTAACTAGTTTAGATAATTCAGATTTACAAGAAATGTTTTTATCTGATACATTAACTTCCGAGGCATTAGTTCTTAACTTTGCAAAACTTGCGGTTGATGCTAATTATTATGGTGTTATTTGCTCACCATTAGAAGCACAACAAATAAAAGCCCAATATCCACAGTTAAAAACAATTACACCGGGGATTCAATTATCAACAACCCAAACTGATCAAAAACGAGTGGCATCGCCTGCCATAGCGCGGGAGTACCAAGCAGATTATTTAGTTGTGGGACGGGCAATTACCACGGCGAGCGATCCCTACCAAACTTATCATCAAATTTACGAAGAATTTAACCAGGAAAGGAAAATAAAATAAATGACCAAAAAAGAAATTTTACAAAAGTTAATGGCAATTAAAGCGATTAATATTAATACAACTCAATTATACACTTGAGCAAGTGGGATTAAATCCCCAATCTATATTGATAATCGATTAATTATGAGTTATCCTGATTTACGAACCGCCATTGCCGAGGAGTTTGTTAATCTTATTCAGGAAAAATTTGGTGATTACAAGGTTACCACAATTTTTGGAACAGCAACAGCGGGGATTCCGCATGCTATGTTGGTTGCTAATTTAATGCAACTACCAATGGGTTATGTGCGGGGTAGTAAAAAAGACCATGGTAAACAAAACCAAATTGAAGGAGTTTATCAAAAGGGTGACCAGGTGATTGTTATTGAAGATCTAATTTCAACTGGTGGTTCGGTATTAGATGTTGTAGCTTCTTTACAAGCAACGGGGGTTAAGGTCCTTGGTGTTTTAGCAATTTTTAGTTATCAACTACCAAAAGCACTTAATAATTTTAAAAAGATGAATCTTAACTATTATGCTTTAACAGATTTAGATGAATTAGTAAATCCTGATAATGCTTTATTAACTTCGAGTGAACAAAAAATTATTCTTAATTTTAAAGAACAGTTAAATAATAAATAAAAATGTTAGGAATTCTAACATTTTTTAATAACAAATAATTTTATTTTAATAAGGAGTGGCAGTTTCTAATTGATAAAAAGTATGTTTATCAACGGTGATAATTGAAATATAAATTAGAATACCATTAGTCCCGATATTTTTCATAATGGGGTCTAATCCGGCTTCCATTGCTTGTGCACATCCGGTAATATTGGCACTTGTAACTCCCGAATCATGGGGTAGCTGTTGCAAATCAGCATTAATTACTTGAAATTGTTCATAGCTCCCTGGTTGATGAATAATTTTATTAAAGAGATCAGTTCAATGACTCTTTGTCAAATTAATTTTAAAATTTAAGATATTAATTTGATAAATATAATTTTCTTGTTCAGTAGTCTTGTTATTAAAATTATTATTTGTCATAACAAGAGAACTAACGCTGCTTCCTAAAATAGAACAAGCGATAATAGATAATATTTTTTTCATGTAGTTTCCTTCTTTATTGATGCTTTTCTTAATTATATAATAGTTTTAAATTAAGAATTTTTTAAAAATTAAACATTATTAGTTTCAAAGATTATGTTTTTAGAAAGTTTTATTATATAATTAATAAAAGAAAAAACTATTAATAATAGTAAAATGGAGGAACAGTTGATGATTAATATTGGTCCCGTTGCAATGTGAGAAGGAATTGTGTTTGGCCTATTAGCTGTTGGTTTAGTTGTTGGATGTTTTATGAAGACTTTAGGTGGTTTATATTTTTTAGGGGCAAATATTATTTTCTTTGTAATTTTATTTTTATTACAAGGATTTTTAATTGAACCGTTTGCTAATATTATTAATCCAGCCATTAAAAATATGTTTAGTAGTAACGCCCAGTTAGCAGCTGGTTCAATTATTGTTTCGATGTTAGTAGCAACAATTTTAGTGTACTTAGGATGATTTTTCTTATCAAATATAATTTTATTGGTTGTTTATTTAACAACGCTCCGGGGACATTTTAAAACAGTCAAAATTAACCGACCAATAAATTACTTATTAGGCGGGATTTTTGGCTTTTTAACAATGATGATTTTAGCTTTTTTTATTACTAATATTATGAGTAGTAAAGTTTTTTATAATAGTAATAATTTCAATCAAAATATTACTGAAATTATTGATAAAGGCCAAACTAGTGACCAGGAAAAATACCCTAATAAAGTTAGAGAATCTTCAGCTGATAAAATGTTTAGTATTTTTCCTGATTTAAAAGTTCAAAAAACCGGAGATGCCTTAGCTTATTGGTTTTGAACTATCGTAGGATTAAAAAATAACCCGGGTGATTTAAGTGATATTATTGAAACAATTACTGACCCTGGTCATTTTGAAGATAATGTTGCCGATATTATTAAAGATTTACCAGAAGATCAAAAAAATGAAGTTGTTGATAATTTAATCGGTCCTGTAATTGAAAAGATTAAAGAAGAAACTGACAAATTACCCGTTGCCACAATTAACTGAAGTGATATTAATGGGGAAGTTAACAAATGAAAAAATAGTAACCCCCGGAAAATATTTAACGGAACTGCAATGCAAGAAATGATGAATGATACTTCAAAAACTTATGTTTATTTCCCTGGTTTAAAAACAGCAGCCGAAGCTAATCCCAATGATTTAACCCCAACCATTACTGATGGTAATAAATTATATAATATGTTAAAAAACCTTTATACTTTAGGAAAAATTGCTCCGGGAGCGGAGCAATTAAAAACATTTAATGCTATTATTGGAAAATATGTTTTAGGAATGACAATTGTTAATCCCGGAAATCAAGATCCAAATTATCAAAATTATGTCCAATTTAGTCAGTGGTTTTAAAAGGAGATTTTTAAATGGTTAATAATGTAAATAATTCTCAACAACCAGTAAGAAGCAATAATCCTCCGGCTTCTGTAGCACCAATAAACAGCAACCAGCCAGTGACAGGATGTTTTAAAAGCGGAGCCATTATTTCTTTAGTATTAGCATCTTTGATTCTTGTTTTTTTCTTAATGTTTGGTTTAGTTGGCGTTGTGTTAAATATTTTAGATAAAACAATGAATATTAATCAAAATTTAAAAATGGTCTTTTCTTTGGCAGCTAGTATCTGCTATTTAGTTATTGTTATTATTGAAATTCCGGTTATTATTTTAAACCAGCGTTTTTTGAACGGGAAAGATCCTTATAAATATTTAATTGCTATTATTGATATTTTATTTGCAGGGATTATTGGCGGAATAGTTATTTTATTTGGTCATTTTAATAATAAACAAAATAATGTCCAACAAACTCGGTAGAATTTATTATTTTTATTGAATTTAATATTTTTTTAGATATAATTACTTATGGTTGTTTCAGTTTCAACCGCTCTTTGACTTTTAAGTACCAAAAGGATATGAAACACTTATCTACTTACTAGGCGAGTATAAACTGGAGGTGTAAAAATGTTTGCAATTATCAAAACTGGTGGAAAACAAATTAAAGTTTCACAAGGTGATGAAATTTTTGTTGAAATGTTAGAAGGAAATGAAGGCGATAAAGTTAACTTTAATGAAGTCTTAATGATTGACGGCAAAGTAGGAACTCCTTTCTTAAAAGGAGCTAGTGTCACAGGTACTATTTTAAAACAAGGAAAACAAAAGAAAATCATTGTTTTTAAATATAAACCTAAGAAAAATGAACATACCAAAGCTGGTCATCGTCAGCCTTATACAAAAGTTAAAATTGAAGATATTGCTTTAGCAGGAACTGCAAAAAAAGCAGCTGCTCCAAGTGTTGAAAAATCAGAAGCGCCAGCCCAAGTTAAGCCAGAAGCTAAACCAGCGGTGGCAGTAGAAGTTAAAGAAAGTGCTCCGAAAGCGGCCTCAGCTAGTTCAACGGCAAAACCAAAAACAGCTGCGCCAAAAACAGCAAGTACTACAAAAACTACTACAGCAAAAGCAACTTCAACAAAAGCTAGTGCTGCTAAAACAACAACAGCAAAAGCAACTTCGACAACAAAAACATCAACATCAAAATCAACACCAGCGAAAAAAACAGATGAATCTGCTAAATAATTTATGATTAAAATAAATTTTTATAAAACTGAAAACATAATAAGTAAAGTTGAAATATCTGGTCATGCCAATGCTGGTGAAGTTGGAAAAGACTTAGTTTGTGCCGCAATTACTGGAATTGCTAGTGGTGGATTAAACGCTATTGACCAACTTGAAAATGATACATGTGACTTTACCATTAACGAAGGGTTAATAATTATTAAGGTTATTAAAAATACTCATAATTTACAAGTTATTTTAAATACCTTATATTATCAATTATTAACAATTTATCAACAGTATCAAAACTATATTAGTTTTAAGGAGGTGTCATAGTAATGATGAAATTCTTATTAGGATTACAATTATTTGCTTCGAAAAAAGGAGTTGGGTCAACTAAAAATGGTCGTGATTCACACTCAAAAAGATTAGGAGCAAAAAAAGCTGATGGTCAAGCAACAAGAGCGGGATCAATCATTTATCGTCAACGCGGAACTAAAATTCATCCGGGAGTTAATGTTTCTCGTGGTGGGGATGATACTTTATTTGCATTAATTGATGGGACTGTTAAATATGAACGCTTTGGAAAAAATAAAACTAAAGTTTCAGTATATGCCAAAGATAGTAAATAAAACATTAAAAAAATAAGGATTAAATTATCCTTATTTTTTTATCTTGTTTCGGAATCTGAATTAGTTTCTTGAAAGGCTTTATCAAGTAAACTATTAAGTTTTGCTTCGTTTTCTTCTTTTAAAATTGCAAGTTTTTCTTGTTTAACTACCTTTTCATTGCGTTTTTGCTGAAAAAGTTTATCAATCATAGTAATTAAATCCTGAATGATTTTTTCAATTGCGGTTTGTTGTTGTTCAGCATTTAATGCTGAATCACATAATACTTTCTCTAGTTCAACTTCACTTTTTTTAATTTCTGTTGCAATCTCATCGTTTACCGTATTTAATTGCTCATTAACTTCGTAAAATAAGATTGTTTGGATATTGTTAAAAATTTCTTTGATTTGTGAATCTTTTTGTTCCTCATCTAAACTTGGATCATCTAATATTTTGCTAATTTCAATATTACTAACTTCTAAAATTTCTTGTTTTATATCTTTATTTAACATGTTATTTTCTTCTTTCTATTTAAAAAAGCCACTAGTAAAAACATAAATTTATTACTGATGGCATTTTACATACTCTTTATCAAATTAAATTTTATAATTTTGTGAATAATTATTTGTGTGAGTTAAATTAATTATAACAAAAACCCGTGCTAGTTGTTTAAAAAAATGATTGCTTTTTCCTTAGATTTTGATAATTTTTGAATATTTTTGATAACTATTATTATTATTTTTTTTATATTTGTTATAATACTTTTATGATAAAAACAATGAAAGGATTTGATAGTTAGTGTTTTACCAAAAGGAGACTTGAAAAGATTGACGCGTCTATTATAAATTATTTTTTGGCGGTTTAATTGGGGCTGTTTGTTTATACGGATGAATTAGTCCGTTAGTGAATGGCATTACAATTCCCCCAAATGCTGCTTGAAGTGATGAAGCTTCCCAGAATTTTATGAAAGATAAGGGTGATTTTACTTTTAATTATTTCAGTTTTTTTACCATTCAAACTAACATTTTAGTATGAGTTTGGTTATTAGCTGCCGGTTTATTTCCAAAATATGAGGGAAAAAGCAAATGATTAGGTTATAACATGGCCCTAGCAATTACCGTTTATATTTCAATTACGTTTTTAATTTATAACGCAATGTTATTACCCGCTGCGCAACCTACTAATGCTATGGGATGATTCTTAACTGTTATCCAACATATGGTTTGTCCAATTGCCATGATTGTTTATTTCTTATTTATGATGCCAAAGAATGAAATTATTCCGAATCGTCAGTATTGAAATAAACAAGTTTGAAAGTTATATTTTTACCCAATTTTATGAGGAATCTTCAACATGATTAGGGGAGAATTTCGTTGACAAGCAGGCAAAGCCTATCCTTATCAATATTTCTTTTTAAATGTTCATAAGCCATTTGCTGGGTTACCAGGTGCCGCGTGGTTTGTAATTGCTATCATTATTATTGCTGGTTTAGTTTTTGGTCTAGCTACCTTATATAACACAATTTGCTATAAATTAGGACAGAGAAAACTGCAAAAATAATATAAAAAACCTCTTAATGAGGTTTTTTTAATTTTTAATAAATTACACCCTAAATTAGTTATTAACAAAGCGTTGCCTTTATAGAATAAATAAAAATCATTTACTCTATACGCTTATTCTAAAAAAAAAAAAAAAGTCAAGTAGGAGTTAATTCTTTTAATGATAAAATAAGAAATAAGTGAGAGATAATACTAATGAGAAAGGAACGCCAATGATGAACAGTTATGCATTATTAAAAGGACAAGTTATCCAAACAACCGTGGAAGGGATAAGTTCTTATAATAAAAGTCCCCATTATATTATTAAAATTTATGCCTTAGCTCAAGTTTATGAAGTAGCAATTAATGTGTATTCAAAAATAGCGCCTCATAATTTAAAATATTATTTTGCCCATGAAATGAACCATCCAATTTTAAATAAAGCAATTAACATTCCAGAGGGAGAGTATCGTAATTTACCAACTGGGTCCCATGGGATTGCAATTGACTATTTACGCAGTGGGATCTTTGATATTAATGATATGAAGGTTTTACCTTTAGATCCTAGTAATGAATCACAAGCTTTAGAAATTATGATTTCTAAACATCTTGCTAGTGCAATTAATAATCCTAATTATAAAATATGTGTGTGGGGTAAAATTTATTCAAATAAAATCCCGGGGATTCATGATGTTCATATGAACCAAGGCAATAGTGATCCCCGTTATCGAGATGAAAATGGAATATGACAAGATGGTGCCTTAATTATTGTTGATGAACAACATAATACGATTCCATTTGGTTGTTTTTTTGCTTTCCAAAGTCAAGCAATTAAGACCGATGACAATGGGGACCCCTTATAAAAAGCCAAAAAAATAAAAATTAATTCTCCCGTACCGGAGAATTAATTTTTATTGATAATCTTTGATTATCTTATCCTAAAAGATTTAGCATATCAAAAACTCTTATCTAAATATATCGACGCTTTATAGAATAACTTTATAAATATTATTCTATGGTCTTATTCTAAAAAAAAAAAAAAAAGTCAATGGTTTTATAAAAAAATATTCCATTAGTTAATTTAACCAGTTTTTGTTAAATTAATATGATAAAATATAACTAAGTTACAGAGCGCATTCTAGTTCAAGCGCGGTTAAATTAAATGAACGCATAGTTTTTCGATGCGTTTTTTTATTTTTTAATAAGAAAACCATCATAATAGAAGGGGAAGTTATCTATGAATAACAATTTTAATAATTTATTAATAATTGTGCAAGGTAGTAACGATAATGGGGAGGATTGGAATGAATAACTGAGATAGTTTACTTTTATACCCATTATTAACAATTTTAATAATTACTTTATATGCTGCTTTTTTGGTTCGTCGGCATTTAACAACTAAAAAACAGTGATCATTTATTATTCAACATTTTTTATTCTGGTTAGCATTATCAATAATTCTAAACTTAAATTATAATTTTATGTTATTTACTGCTAATATTAATTGAAAAAATATTGGTATTTTAGTTGCAGTAAGTGCTAGTTTTTATGCGACAATCTTTTTTATTCCAGCGTCATGGATTACCGGACTTTTAAACCGCCGATTTTGGTTTTGGTTGTCATATTTTAGTATTATAATTGGAATAATTGTTGCGTTAAGTGCTCCTCATCAGCAAGTGACTTTTATTATTTGTGCATTATTATTTGGAATTGCCATTGCTTCTAATTCAATTTGATACTTATGTTTTAATGAAGTCTATTTATACCGTAGCAATTCTTTTTTAACTGTTTCGTTACTATTTCCGGTGGTGATTATTGCTAATTTAAGTGGGGCTAATTTATTGAATTTTGTTAAAAGTATTGCCCAAAATCAAACCCTCGATTATTATCTGGTGTTTAGTTTAATGTTAATTTTTACGGTTATTTCTTTTGGGTTATGTTTTAACTTAAAAGAACAAAAAGCATACCAGGGTGCTTTTAATGTTGAACGCTTAAAATTAGCTAAAAACTTTTCGTGATGAAAAGTAGGGGGAATTTTAGTAATTTTATTTTTTGTAGGATTAATTCGAGAATTTTCCCAGGGTGATTTTTACAATTTATTATTAGCTCAACAAACTTGGGTAGCTTATCATGACCTTAATTTAGTTAAAAAATATTTACATTTAACCCAAGAATTATGGTGAATTGCCCAAATTATGGCCGGGGGGTTATTATATCCAATGGTCGTTAAAAAATGAGGACTTCGAAAAGCAATGATGATTGCCTTTAGCTTATGAATTGTTTACTTTTTGCTTGTTAGTTTTACGAAGGTCCCAGAATTATGACTTGTTGGTCAATTATTAAATGGTTTTGCTTTTGCTATTATCTTTACCATAATATTCTCCTTAGCAATTGTTTGAAATTATCGAATTAGTCGCCGTCCGGTCACTGGTTGTTTTTCCGCTTTAAACGCATTCACAACTTTTGTTGCGCAGTTAATTCAGCGCGCAATTAGTACAACCCACCGTGGTCTTTTTAATAATATTAATGTTGATTGGAATTTACCAGTAGTGCAAGATGATAGTTTCAATTTTAGTAATTTTCATTTGTTGGTAATAATCATCTTGATGGTTTGTTTAGCCATCACATTATTATTAATGCTTTTTGTCTTTTTGACTATTAAACACCTTAGTGGGGAATATTTTAGCCGGGAAAATCATGACTTTGATTGTCGAGTTTTAGCCGGAACGATTAAATCTTCAGAGCATATTCCCGGGGTGACATTAAGCCAATGAATAAGACCAGATCATTAACTTAAAAAAAATAACTTTTTTCGTTTTTTGGAAATTAGTGATATAATGTACTAAGTTGTTAAATAATTTACATTAGTTTCATTTACAGATAATTCTAAATGTATATAGCTAGCGATTGGCAAGATTCCATAGCAATTTTATTATTTTGACAGCTATATCGATAAAGGAGAACGAAATGAATTTTAATGAATTAAATTTAAAACAAGAATTGCACCGAGCAATCTTAAAAACGGGTTATGTGAAGGCAACGGAAATTCAGCAAAAGGCAATTCCTGTTGCCATTGATAATTACGATATTATTGGAAAATCACATACCGGAACCGGAAAAACAGCGGCCTTTGTTTTACCAATCTTACATAATTTAGATGTTAATTTAAAAAAACCACAAGCAATAATATTATGTCCAACCCGCGAATTAGCAACCCAAGTGCTAGATCAGGTTCGTAAATACGCGTTATTTTTACACGGAGTAAATGCAACATTATTATGTGGAGGATCACAAATTAAAAGCCAAATTTATGCTTTAAAAAAAGCAAATGTGGTAGTTGGAACCCCTGGACGGATTGCCGATCATCTTAATCGTCATACATTAAGATTAAATAATATTAAAACAATAGTATTAGATGAAGCAGATGAAATGTTAAAAATGGGCTTTAAAAAAGATATTGATTTAGTCTTTAATAATGCGCCCCAAAATTACCAAACCTTATTATTTTCAGCAACAATGTCAAAACCAGTGTTGGAAATTGCTAATACTTATCAAAAGAACCCAGTTAGTATTACGGTTCAAAAAAATACTCTCGAACAAAACAATATTAATCAATATTACATTGATACGTATGGACTAAATAAAGAAGAAGTGTTAATTAAGTTATACCAAGAATTAAAACCCAAATTAAGCATTATCTTTTCAAATACTAAAATGTATACTGAAAAAATTGCTAAATTATTAGCTAGTCAGGGAATTAAGTCTCGAGTTATTAATGGTGATAAAAAACAAGGTGACCGTTATCGTTCAATGCAAGCTTTTCGAAATCAAGAAGTTAGTGTCCTAATTGCCACAGATGTTGCAGCACGAGGAATTGATGTTGATGGAGTTGATTATGTTTTTAACTATGATTTACCTGTTGAATTAGAAAGTTATACGCACCGGATTGGACGAACTGCTCGTGCTGGTGCTAAAGGAACGGCAATTACTTTTATTAATTCTCGTAATAGTTTGAATGATTTACGTAAAATTGAACAATATCAAAAAAAAGCAATTAACCCTTATGATATTAGTAGTTATAATTTGACAAAAGATTTTTCAAAATCACATTCTAGTTCCATGCCAAAATTTAAAAAAGCATTTGATAGTAAAAATAACCGTTCATGAAATAAACCGTCAAAAACTAAAAAAGAATGGAATACTAAGCATTCAACTACTAAGAACCATAAAGATTATCAATTTGATTATCGTTTTAAAAAAACTAAATAATTATTAGTAAAACTTCTTATTTATAGGAAGTTTTTTATTATTTTCATAAATATGAAAAAAATAATAATTATATAATTTACTAAAATTTAAACTCTATATTTATTGAATATTTTTTAAGATAAAAAATGTTTTTTTTTTTTTTTTGCAATAATGAAATCTATTGTTTTTACTAGACCTTTTAATTAACATTAATTTTAGGAAAGAAAGATATATGTATAAGTATAATAAATAGTTGCGATAAACAAAATAAGTCTTATGAAAGACTAATTTATGCTTATCAAAATATCGATTTCCAATTATTTATAGAGGTTAAGAAATTAAAATAGAATTAAGAGAGGTATTTTACATGAAAAAATTATTAGATATTTTAGGAGCTGTTGGTTTAACAGCAACTGGTGCTTCATCAGTTGTCGCATGTAACAAAGAAGACAAAAATGATACACCATCAAATGATTTAACTGATTCATTTAAATCATCATATGATGCAAGCAACGCTGTAGCAGATATGGGAAAATATGGGGTTAGTGCTAAAGACGACAAATATAATTTTGATTCTGCAAACATTGATGTTGCTACAGTTAATACATTATTAACTACTGGACAAGCTGAAGGTGCAAAAATTAAAAGTGTTGCTCTTGAAGCAAGTGCAGCTGTACCAACAGCGGCTGATCAATTAATTGCTTTTGTGTCAGGAACAGCTACTGATTTAGTAGCAACAGAAGATGGTAAAGTTGAAGTTACATTAACTTTAACAGAAGCAAAAGCTGTTGAAGATACTACTGTAAAATCAGCACTAGTATACGCTGATGAAACAACACCAACTACAACATATAAATGAGAAAAAACTGATACAACAATGGAAGTTAAAATTAGTGTTGTTGTAAAAGAAGTTACACCACCAGCAGAAAAAAAGATATTTCATCAGTTGTAATTACTGTTGGAGAACAAAAAGCAGATGCTGTGGCAACCATTACTAAAGAAGAAGCAGACAAAGCAATTGTTGCAATTAAAGATGCTGTTCAAAAAGCAATTGATGAAGTAGTTGCAGGAACAGTTCTAGATATTGATTACATAATTGATGGGATTACTGCAATTAAAGAAGGTGCTGATATGACAACTGGTGCAAAATTAACAGTTAAATCAAAAGATACATCAACTTTAATTCAAGGTAATACTGCAAAATTTACAGTAAATTTTACAGCTAATACTAATAGTTAATTATAAAATTAATTATTCCTTATCTTTAGATGTTTTATTTTAGAATAAAACATCTTTTTTTATTTTGATTAAATATGGAGAGAAGACATTTTAAAATAGCAATAATTAAAAAAATCGTATTTTTTTTTTTTTTTTGTATTATTACACATAGGAAAAGGTATATAAAATAGATAATTATTATTCCACCAATATTACGATAATTTTTTATTTTGTATATTTTCCTATTTTGCTAACAAAGAGAGGAAGATAAAATGAAGAAGTTATTAGCTATTTTAGGGGCTGTTGGTTTAACAGCAACTGGCGCTTCATCAGTGGTGGCATGTAGCAATAGTGACAAGTCAGAACCAACAGATGAATTAACAAACTTATCATCATATAATGATAAGCAAAAAGAACAAATTTCAGTAGCTATTAGTAATGCAATTGCTAATACAGCTAATAAAGCAGCTGGTGAAAAAACCGAAGCTTATAAAGCTATTAATGATGCCGTTATTGATAGTTTAAAACATATTTCAGAAGTAGAAGCTCTAAATGCAGTTAAAGTTCAAATTAATATTTTGGATGAAAACAAAGAAGAATTTACTACTCATCATGCTCAATTTAGTGATGGGGATAAAATTATTGTTAATATTAAAGCATTAGATGGATCAGAATTAACAGGTTCATTAGAAGTAAGTTTAACAGTAACAAGTAAAGTTCAACAACAAGATCTTACTAATTTAAAAGTATCTATTGATCCAATTGAAGTTGAGGATAATACAAAAGTTACTGATACTGAAGCAAACGATGCAAAAGACAAAGTTATTAAAGCTATTTCAGAAGCAGTTAAAAAATTGCAATCAACTGCAACTGATAAAGATTATACAGTTGATGGAATTGATAATATCAAAGCCGGAGATTTATCAAAAGGGGTAACATTAACTGTTAAAGCTGTTGATAAAAGTGAATTACTTAAAGGTTCTTCAAGCCCAATTAATGTAAAATTTAATTCTCAAGAAGTTAAAAAAACAGATCTTGGAATTATTTCGGTTCAACCTCTTGCAATTTCAGTTTCTAAAACAGATAAACTTGCAGCAAGTGATGTAGATTTTGTTAAAACAAAAGTACAAGGATTTGTAAAAACCACATTAGAAGATAATAGTGTTTCAGGTGCTATTGAAGGAACATATTATGATATTAATGGACTTGAAAGTATTAAAGCTGGTCAAGATATTTCTAAAGGATTAAAATTTACAATTACAGCAAAAGATGATTCTAAAATATTAACAGGTAAAAGAGAGTTTAATGTAACATTTAAACAACAAGAAGAAAATAAGGATCAGGGATTAGTTAATGCTATTAAAGCTAAAGTTGATGCTATTAGTGGTGAAAAGTTAACAATTTCTCCAGAAGGAAATGATCAACCTGCTGCTGAAACAGTAATTGAAAAATTAATTGATGGCGAAATTTCAGAAGCTAAAGCTGATGCAGAAGTTAAGTATGGATATGCTGATTTTAAAGCACCAACTGCTGATGAAAGTGGTTCAATTAAAGTAACTGTAACAATTACAAAAGGTGCTGCTTCTGCAACATCAAAAGAATTAACATTTACTATAAATTTTCATCAAGAAGAAAGTAAATAATAAAATTTAATATAAAATATTTAAAAAATATATCAATAATCAAATACGAAATTAATATAAAATAAATGTAAATACCTTTCTATAAATAATAAAAGTACCATTAAATATGTCATGATATTTAAGGAGGTACTTTTTATTTTATTAAGACAATTAAATTTTCTTTTGAATTTTTATGTTGTTATTTAAAATAATGGTACAATTTTAATAAATTATTGGTGGGTAATATAAATAGTAGGAAGGGAAAAGAATGAAAAAACAAAAAGAAGTTAGCAAGATTGGTTTTATTGTTTCTACCTTAGGAGCAGCAATTGGTTTAGGAAACGTCTGGGGATTTCCCACTTTATTAAAACAAGATGGGGGATTATCATTTTTAGTGCTATATATTTTTGCGTTAATAGTCTGTTCGGTACCCTTATTAATTTTTGAGTTTAATTTAGGGAATTTAAGACGGAAATCAGCAATCAGAATATTTGATGAAGAGAATCCAACGGTTGGAGGTTTTATGGGGTGATTTCAAGCGGGATTTATGTTTATTGTGGCTAATTATTATACTGTTTTAATTGGTTATGTGTTAATTTCATTAGTCCTTGAATTCACTAATTTAATTGCGATTCCAAGTTGGTTTAATAATAATATTTTAGAACCCGGGGGAGTTGGTGTTGCTGGGGATGCTAATTTTCAATGAATAGCTTATATAGCATTTTTAGTAATTATTGTGATTGTTGGTGCAATTATTTACTTTCGGAATAAAGGAATTGAAAAAGCAAACTTAGTATTTATTCCACTCTTATTTTTAATCTTATTAGTTTTATCAATCTATATTTTAACAGTCCCAGGGGCTTTGCAAGGATTAGGAACGGTTTTTCTTCCGACCCATAAAACAGCTGCTTCGTTTGGAAATGTCCAAGTCTGAAGTGATGCGTTTGGATTAGCAATTTTTACGGTTTGTGTGGGGTCGGGATTTATGATTATTTTTGCGGGGTCAACGAATAAAAAGCAAGATAATGCCAATAAAGCATGAATTTTATCAACCGGAGTGTTAACAATTTCGTTATTAACTATTATCATGGTGTTTGGATCCGCTGGGATTCTGGTCTATAACCAAAACCCTAATTTAAGTAGTATTAATGATTTTAGTAAAGCAATTGATGCTGAATTTCCGAATGGAGATGGGATGAGTTTTATTTTTAATGTCTTTCCGCAGGCCTTTAATGTTATTAACCAGAACACCGTGGTTGGGATCGGTAATTTCTTAGGAATCTTATTCTTTATTGCATTATTATTTGCGGGGTTAAGTAGTATTATTGCAATGGTAGAAATTAGTATTAACGCAATCTATACTAACTATCGGATTAAAGAACGCCAAATTGTGTTGGGAGTCATTGGGTTAATGATGGTAATTGGTTTAGTCTTAATGTTTAGTGAAACTAACCAGTTAATATATTCTTTCCAATCCTTAGCAGGCAGTGTTGATATGTTACTAATGTGTTTATTAGAAATTATCTTATTTGTCCATATTTACAAAAAGTTACAAATTATTATTGATAATAATAATGCGACTTCGTGAATTAAAATTAACAAGAGTTATCGGATTATTTTTTCATATTTAGTTCCAGTCCTAATTTTTGTTAATATCATTTTTATGCTTTATACTTTTGTTAGCCAAGGATTAGATAAAGCATGATGATTAAGTGTGTTAGCTGTCTTACTCGGGATAATTATTCCGGCACTCTTTAGTTGGTTATCAATTACCAAATTAAAAAAATATCAAATTAAACCAGTTACGCTTAATAGTAGAACAGTACCACAGGAGGGATTAGACGATGGGTCATAATGAAATTATTACATTAGTTATTATTATTGTTTTATTTGTTATTTTATTTAGTAGTTTTGTCTTTTTCATTTATCGTGATTGGTTAGCAACCAAAAAACACCAGGCAACAAGTGATGAAAGTGATAAAAAGAAACCATAAGGATTTTTTCTTGCTATAATAAAGTAAACAAGAAAAAAAGAGGAGACGAGGATTATTTTTTATTCAGTTGGTAGTGCAATTGTTGAGACACTCCAAGCATGGGGTTTTTGAAGTGCCATTTTGGCAACTATTTTTGTGATTTTTCTGGGGTGAATTTTAACCAAAAAACAAAAGTTTAAACCAACCTGGGATGTTGTTTTTATTAAAGTTTTAGTCACCCTGGGGTTACCATGTTTAGTATTTGACGGGTTTATGTCTGATACGAGTGTTGAACAAGTTAAAACAGAGTGTGCGGTATTATTAACGGGATTTTTATTTTATTTAATTATGTTAGTAATTGCCCGTTATTTTTATCTCCAATATGATAAAGATGTCCAAGATGCTTTGGGAATGAGTATGACCTTTGCGGCGACTTCGTTCTTTGGGATTCCAATTGTAACAGCTTTATTTCCTGGTAGTGAAAGCAAAATTGCTTCTAATATTTTTAATGTTCCATACCATATCTTTTTATATTCCTTAGGGTTTATTATTATGGGAAAAGTTAATCATCCAGTGCACATTTCTACTGACCAACCTGTTAAAGCAGTCAACAAATTTGTGTATGTTGGGCAAATGTTAAAGTTAAATTATAAAAAAATCTTTTTCAATCCAATTTTAATTGCCACAATTATTGGCTTTATTTTTTGAGTAACCCAGTTAATTCCGGGAATTAATGTTGTTCCCGACCAGATAAAGAATAGTTCGGCAAAATATTCACCCCTGCGATTAGATAATACTTTTCCCCCGCTCTTTACTGTTACTAAAACATTAGCTGGAGTTTGTACTCCTTTAGCCTGGTTAGCAATTGGAATTAATTTAGCAAAAGGGAAAATTACTCATATCTTAAAAGATCCCAAAGTTTGATATGGAACTATTATGAAAACTTTAATTGCCCCAGTCATTGGTCTAGGGCTAACTTGTTTGGTTGCTTTAATTGGTAAAGCAACCGGTGCTTGAACAACATCCACAATGGGGTTAACTATTATTGTTATAATGTTAGCAGCGCCCCCAGCCTCAGTAATTGTTGCTTACTCAATTAATTTTAATAAAGAAACATTATTAACAAGCAATCTTACTTTAGTATCAACGCTAATTTCAATTATCGCTTTACCATTTTGAATTATTATTACAACTGCCCTAGGCGCTACTAGTTTGTTTAGTTAAAACATAGGTTATTAATTAATTGATAACCATTTTTTTGTTTAAAATTAAGAATTTTAAATGGTTGACATTATTGGAAACTAATTAATATAATATTCTTGGAAAGAAAGACATAAATTATGAAAAAACGAACAGTACAATTAAAATCCCTTTCTATTCCACAATAAAGGAGAAGACCTATGAAAAAACTTTTAGCAATTCTAGGAGCTGTTGGTTTAACAGCAACCGGTGCTTCATCAGTGGTTGCTTGTAATAAGCCCGAAAATCCAAAACCTCCTGTTTTAGGTGGTTTAACAGCTAGTGATTTTAGCCAGGTGTTATTAAATGTTGATAGTAAAGAAAAACTTAACACAACAGTTGTGAAAGTTCTTGCAACCAAGGTGGAGAGTGCTCATCAAAAGGAAGTTAATGATAACCTCGATTTATTTGGGAATGCTTTTTTAATTACTTATAAAGGTTGAGATGGAACAAGTAGTTTAAAAAATGGTGATACTATTCATTTAACAATTACTAAAGCAAATGATGATCAAATTCGCGAGTTTTATAAAGACCAGCATGGTGATTTTATTAGTCCTGAACAATTAGCATTAGCGCGAAAAATGCAAGGCTATTTAGCAGGGACAAAATTTGATGGGGATGTTCTAATCTCTGATCAAAATTTCCGAAAAAATATTAGTAATCTTACTTTTCCCCAACCAATCACCGTGACTGGAAGTTCAGTCGCAACTCCCGGTCAGGTTAGCAAAGCTGATGTAACAAGTGCAGTTAACATGGTGGTACAAAATTTAATTGATAAGATTGTAACAGGAACTAAATTAGATACGGACTACCATACCGCAATAACTTTAGATGATGGAACGACGTTTCCCGCCACAGTTGATTTAAGTACTGCTAATCTTAACATTAAAATTACAGTGACTTCAATTTCAACTTCAACATTAATAACAGGTAATGCGAATAATAAATCAGCGCAATTAGCGCAAATTACAACCAATGTCTAATTAACTTAGACATTTTTTAATTCTTTATATAAATATTAAAAGTCATATTTATAAAATAATTTTTTTTATAAATATGACTAAATCCTTGTTTATGTAATTGTTAATTAATCTCCTATTAATTCGGTTTCCAACAGGATTGTAGCTTTTTGAAATAAACCGTGAATTGTAAAAAATGGTGACAACGGAATATTTTTTTCAACATTATTATCTAAATAAATCATATTAACGGTATAAAATTTGTCAGATCCATGATTTTCAGCATGAAATTCAAAATCTAATAATTTAAAATTATCATCAGTTAATATATTTTTAAATGTATGAACAGCATTTTGTGACAACGGCACAGCTGCTCTAATTTCACCATTAACAAGGAACCCAATTACCATAATAGCAATTCTAGGGTTTGTTAATAATTGCATTGCTTCATAACATTTATCATAAATATCTGTCATTGCAGTTAATTTACCATAAGCTGCATCACTAGTAATTTCAACTAATGAAGAATCAACAATAATTTCGTGAATTGGTTCGGAATACTCAATCGTAAGTTTTATATTAAATGTTCTTGTTTCTTGAACAGGAAGTTCTGCTGAAAAAGGATTTAAGTTGGTTTTTCCTTCCTGTTGGTTATTAGTATAAACTAAATAAGAATTCCAAATATAATGGAAAGTTGTTTCAGAAACTGGGATTCGTTTTCACTGACCTATTAATGTCTTAGCAACAAAGGAGTCGGTACTCATAATTTTGTGAAGATTATCCAATTGATCTTGGGGAATAAAGTGATTTCGATCTTGTTCATATGGACTAGTTTGATATCAATTTAACAATTTAATATTTCAATTTTTAATATTGTTTTCTTTTATATATTGAAAGGCTTCATTTAGTACTGCAACAAATTGTGGTAAATTTTGTTCAGCATCTCCCGTTGATAATGAGACATTATCAGTATTAAAATCTTTTGTTTTTAATTCTGTTGAGATGTTAGTTACTTTTTGGTTTAAGATTTGGCTATTTGTTAAGGCAATATTACTTGAAATACTACTAATAACTAGTGTTCCTAATAGAAATAATAATTTTTTCATTATTTATTTTTCCTCCATAATAATTTTCTATATAAAAATTATAACACTATAAAATATTTTTTAAAAATATTTTTAATTGGGGATTTATACTAAAATATTGAAATTTTAAAAAAGTTGAAATTACTTTTTATTGTTATTAAAGAGTTATTTTATGAAATAAAATTAAATTTGAAAACTATAAAAACTACTTAGTAATAATTCAAGTAATTAACTTGTATTTTTAACTTTTTAAATTATAATAAAGGATATAAATATAAGAGGAGTAGTTAATAATAATATTTTAGAGAGTTAATCAGGTGGTGCAAGATTAATATATTATGTTAATGAAGGTTGCTTATAAGATAAAATTAAATATCTTAATTAAGATAATAAATAATATTTAATTATTTATTAAAATCAGGATGGTACCGTAATTAAATTAATTGCTCCTATTATAGATTGATATAATAGGAGTTTTTATTGCAATAGAAGGGCAGGATTTACCATGAAAGAATTATTTGATAAAAAATACCAACCGCAAATTGTGGAAAAAGATAAGTATGAATTTTGAAAAGCAAATGGTTATTTTACCAGTGATGTTAATTCGCCCAAACCACCATTTGCAATTGTAATCCCGCCGCCAAATGTTACTGGCAAGCTACATTTAGGGCACGCCTGGGATACAACATTACAAGATTTAATTATTCGTTATAAAAAATTAAATGGGTATGATACTTTATATTTACCAGGAATGGACCATGCGGGAATTGCAACCCAAAGTAAGGTTGAAGAGCGATTACGAACAGTTAATAATATTTTACGGCATGATTTAGGGCGTGAAAAATTTATTGAACAAGTTTGAGCATGAAAAGAAGAATACGCAGATATTATTCGTAGTCAATGGGCAAAATTAGGATTAGCATTGGATTATCAAAAAGAACAGTTTACCTTAAACGATAATTTATCGTTAGCAGTCCGCAAAGTTTTTAGGGAGTTATATAATAAAGGTTTAATTTACCGTGGTTATCGCATTATTCCGTGAGATCCGCATCAACAAACGGCGCTTTCTAATATTGAAGTTATTTATAAAGAAGCGGAAGGGAAGATGTATTACTTTAAATACTTCTTAGAAAACAGTACCACTGAATATTTAACCATTGCCACAACTCGTCCCGAAACAATGTTTGCTGATCAATGTGTTATTGTTAATCCCCAGGATGAACGTTACAAAAAATATTGAAATAAAAAAGTTATTAATCCAGCTAATAATGAATTAATTCCAGTTATTTGTGATGATTATGTTGAAATGGACTTTGGGACTGGCGCTATGAAATGTACTCCTGCCCATGACCCTAATGACTATGAAATTGGCCTTCGCCATCACCTAGCAATGCCAATTTGTATGAACTTAGATGGTACTATGAATGAACTAGCAGGGAAGTATCAAGGCCAGGATCGCTTTGCTGCGCGCAGTAACTTAGTAACTGATTTAATTGCCCAAGGGTTAGTTGTTAAAATTGAAAATCATCATCACCAAGTTGGTTTTTCAGAACGCAGTGATACAATTGTTGAACCATATTTATCAAAACAATGATTTGTTAAAATGCAACCGTTAGCAAGGGCGGTTATTAATTTACAAAATAGTGCCGAACGAGTTAATTTTTTCCCGGAACGTTTTAATCGTACCTTGTTAACTTGAATGGAAAATATTCAAGATTGGTGTATTTCCCGTCAGTTATGATGAGGTCATCAAATTCCAGTATGGTACCACAAAAATGATGAAACAAAAATTTATGTTGGTGTTAATCCACCTAGTGACTTAGAGAACTGAACCCAAGATGAAGATGTTTTAGATACTTGGTTTTCTTCCGCCTTATGACCGTTTACGACCCTCGGGTGAAATTGAGATGAAAAATTATTTAATCGTTATTTTCCAACTAATGTCTTAGTAACGGGTTATGATATTATTTTCTTTTGAGTATCACGAATGATGTTTCAAGCATTAGAATTTACTGAGCAAAAACCATTTAATGATGTTTTAATTCATGGGTTAATTCGGGATGAACAAGGACGAAAAATGAGTAAATCATTAGGGAACGGGATTGATCCGATGGATGTGATCGACCAGTACGGAGCTGATACTCTCCGTCATTTCTTAATGACTAATAGTGCTCCTGGTCAAGACTTACGTTATTCCCAAGAAAAAATTAACGCGTCATGAAATTTTATTAATAAACTATGAAATGCTTCTCGTTATGTGTTATTAAACTTGCCAACTGGTTTTGTTCCGTGAACAGCTTTTGCCAACGAGATTGACCAAATTATTCATCAACACCAAGAAAATAATATTGATAGTTGAATTCTTAGTGAATTAACAAAAACTTTACATCAGGTTAAAGAAAATATGGATAACTATGAGTTTGTGTTGGCTGGCAAAGAGTTATATGATTTTGTGTGAAATAAATATTGTTCATGGTATATTGAACTTGCAAAAGTTAATTTAAATAGTAGTCAGCAAGAAGTGAAAGAAATTACTTTGCAAACTTTATACTATGTTTTAAAACAAATTTTAATTATGTTGCATCCTTTTATTCCATTTGTGAGTGAAGAGATCTACCAACACTTAAATTTACAACCATCAATTATGTTAGAAACATATCCCGATGTTAACTTTACTTATCCAGTTAATTTTTTAAATGATGTTATTATGATTATTCCCGCCATTCGTGAATTACGCAATGAGCACAATATTGGTCGGGATCATGAAATCAAAATTATTATTAATCCTCAAGCAGATTATTATGAGCATTTGAAAACTTACCAACCAGCGATTAATGAATATTTAAAAAAATTAGTTAACGCCGAAATTATAGAGGTTACTTATCAGTTGCCAGGAGGAGATTATATTTCTTTACCATTAACTCATTACACATTAGAAGTTATTACAGCTGGTTTAATTGACCGTACGGTGGAACAAGAAAAATTAAAACAAGAATTGGCTAAATTGGAACAAGAACTAGAACGGAGTCGCAATATTTTAAATAATCAAAATTTCTTAACCAAAGCATCTCCTGAGAAGGTTAAAGCTGAACAAGAAAAATATCAACAATATTTAAACCAATATGAACAAATCAAAGGAAAACTTTAAAATGACAACTGTAAATATTATTGGGGCTGGTTTAGCTGGGTGTGAAGCTGCCTATCAGTTAGCAACCCGGGGAGTTAAAGTTAAACTTTATGAAAGCAAGCGCATTAATAAAAATCCGGTTCAAAAATTAGATTATTTTGCTGAACTAGTATGTTCAAATTCGTTACGAAGTGATAATATCACCAATGGAGTGGGATTATTAAAAGCCGAAATGGCAATGTTGGATTCGCTAGTTATTAAAGCGGCCTATGCCAACCGGGTTCCAGCCGGGGGTGCCTTAGCTGTTGACCGTGAGGGTTTTTCGAAATATATTACGGAAGCGTTAGCTAATCATCCGAACATTGAAATTCTTGATCAGGAATATAACCAGATTAATGACAAAGAAATTACTTTAATTGCAACCGGGCCCCTTACAACTGATAGCCTCCAAGCAGCGCTTCGTGATTTCTTAGGCAAAGAATATTTTTATTTCTTTGATGCTGCCGCCCCAATTATTACCAAGGATAGTATTGATTTTAAGAAAGCATACTATAAATCTCGTTATGATTTAGGAGAAGGTAAGGATTATATTAATTGTCCGTTAACAAAAGCGGAATTTGATAACTGAGTAAATGAACTTGTTAATGCTGAAGTTGTGCAATTGCATGACTTTGAAAAAGAAATTTATTTTGAAGGTTGTATGCCAATTGAAGTAATGGCTAAGCGTAGCCAACAATCATTATTATTTGGTCCAATGAAACCAGTTGGTTTAGCAATGCCCAATGGTGCGAAGCCTTATGCGGTGGTTCAACTGCGCCAAGATAATGCCATTGATAGTTTATATAATATTGTGGGTTTCCAAACTAATTTAAAATTTCCCGAACAAAAAAGAATTATTCAATTAATTCCCGGATTAGAAAATGCGGTGATTGTTCGTTATGGAGTTATGCATAAAAATAATTTTATTAATTCCCCAGTTTTATTACAACCAACATTACAATTAAAAACAAATCCCCATCTTTTCTTTGCGGGACAAATTACCGGGGTGGAAGGCTATGTTGAATCTGCTGCGATGGGTTTGGCAAGTGCCATTAATATTTTTCGTTATGTTAACCAGCAAGCATTACTTGAATTTCCGCGAGAAACAATGATTGGTTCTTTAATTAATTATATTATTAATGCGAGTCCGGATAATTTTCAACCAATGAAAGCTAATTTTGGGATTATTCCTGATTTTACTGACCAAAAATTTAATTCAAAATTAGAAAAATACCAAGCTTATGGTTCGCGATCACTAACAGCCTTGGAAAACTTCATTAAAGAAAACGGAGTTTAATTTATCAACAATTATTATTTTCACCATTGGCAAGGTGGTTTTCAAATAAAACTGCTAGCAATTTACTAAAAAAGTTATAGAATAAGATTATATAGAAAAGAGATGATAAATTTATGAATTGAACACTTGATGCTCTAATTGATGGAAAGTTAATTAATAATGGTGAATGATTAGAAATTATTTCACCAATAGATTTAAAACCGTGTGGAAAGGTCCCAGCCTTAAAAGCGAAAGAAATTGATTTAGCTTTTAAAAGTGCTCGTCAACACAAACGTGAATGGGCGAATTTAACGTTATTTGAACGAATTAAATATTTAGAAGACTGAAGTGCCTTATTGCTTAAACATAAAGCAGAGTTAGCAAAAATTATGGCTTATGAAGTTGGAAAAAATCTTAAAGATGGTGAAACTGAAGTTTTACGATCAGTTGAATATATTGAATATACTATTGAAGAAGCCAAAAGAATACAACCAGAAGCTTTAACCGGTGATGGATGAAATATTAAAAACAAAATGGGAATCTTTACGAGAGTACCACGGGGTGTTATTTTAGCAATTTCACCATACAATTATCCTGTTAACTTAAGTATTTCTAAAATTGCGCCGAGCTTGGTTGTTGGAAACACCGTTGTTTTTAAACCAGCAACCAATGGTAGTTTAGTTGGGTTATATATGGCAAAATTAGCGATGGAAGCTAATTTTCCCCGTGGTGTTTTCAATGTGGTAACAGGAAGAGGGCGTGATATTGGTGATTTATTAGTTAGTCACCATGAAATTAATTTAATTTCCTTTACGGGTTCAGTAGAAGTTGGAAATCATATTAAAAATATGGCCAAAGGTCGGGAATTGGTTTTAGAATTAGGGGGGAAAGACCCCGCGTTAGTATTAGCGGATGCTGATTTGCATAAAACAGTTAAAGAAATTATTGGTGGGGCTTTTTCTTACTCAGGGCAGCGTTGTACAGCCATTAAGAGGGTCTTAGTTGATGAAACAGTGGCTGATGAGTTAGTAAAACTATTAAAACCAGAGGTTGAAAAATTAACAATGGGTTCCCCATTAGATAACCATACCATTATTCCCCTAATTGATTTAAACTCAGCTGATTTTGTGCAAGGTTTAATTGATGATGCCTTAGCACAAAATGCTAAATTGATTGTTGGTAATAAAAGAGAATGCAACTTGATGGCAGCTACTTTAATTGACCATGTAACAACTGATATGCGTTTAGCATGAGAAGAACCATTTGGTCCAGTGTTACCAATTATTCGTTGTAAAACTGAAGAAGAAATGGTTAAAATTGCTAATAAATCAAATTTTGGTTTACAAGCAAGTATTTTTACGAGAAATATTAACAAAGCCTTTCATTTAGCGCATGAATTAGAAACCGGAACTGTTAATATTAATGGGAAATCACAACGAGGACCCGATTCCTTCCCATTCTTAGGAATTAAAGAATCAGGGCAAGGGGTCCAAGGAATTAAAGAAACATTAAATTCAGTAACAAGAATTAAAGGTTTAGTAATTAATTACTAAACCTTTTGTTGTATAATAACTTTATAAAGACCACAGAAAGGAAAGAAAAAAATGGCACATCAAGTAATTAATACTGATCAAGCACCAAGTGCAATTGGACCATATTCACAAGCAATTAAAGCTGGCGATTTTATTTATGTTTCGGGGCAATTACCATTAGTTCCTTCAACAATGGAATTTATTAGTAATGATATTGCTGATCAAACTAAACAATCATTATTAAACATTCAAGCAATCTTAGCCGCTGCGAATGCAACCTTGGAAGATGTTGTTAAAGTTAATATTTTCTTAAAAGATATGAATGATTTTGCCAAAATGAACGAGGTCTATGGTCAATTTTTTAATACGAACAAACCAGCGCGAGCTGCCGTTCAGGTTGGAAAACTGCCCAAAGATGCGTTAGTTGAAATTGAAGCCGTGGCATTTTGCGGTTAAAAATGGTTATTACAATAACCATTTTTTTATTAAATGTTCGATTTGTCTTTACAAAAAATCCTTTTCCCTTATAATATTTTTTATCCACTCTTTTAATTTAAGAACGGATTATTTAGAATTACCAATCATATCCCAAATGGTAATTTGGTAGTTATCACGAGATAATTTTTTCTAATAATTGGAAATTTTTAGTTTCTTTTGTTAATTTATGATATATTAAAGACATAGAAGTAGGTGATTAATATGGAGCATAAGAATGAAAAAATGTCATTAAAAGAAGAAAAGATTGAACAATCATTAAATGAATTAATGGCAATAATTAAATCATTAGATCAAGATGCGAGTGATTTACAAGAACGTGCTAGTTTAAAAGTATATGCTGCGCAAGAGGATTATGAGGATATTAAAGCAGAAATTGATAAAATTCAAGAAGAAATTAATAAACTAGAATACCAATTTGATCTGAGCGAAATTTCATTTTACTTGATTTTTTTAGATTTAAAATTATCATTTAACATATTAAAAAACAAACTGGAAGTAACTAAATACTTAATTCAAATTTTTAGTAGTCAAAAATAAGAAATTGTTATTTCTTATTTTTTTAACAAGGAGGTCATGCCATGAATTTAAAAACAACAC
This sequence comes from Spiroplasma eriocheiris, assembly GCF_001029265.1. Taxonomy (NCBI): domain Bacteria; kingdom Bacillati; phylum Mycoplasmatota; class Mollicutes; order Entomoplasmatales; family Spiroplasmataceae; genus Spiroplasma; species Spiroplasma eriocheiris. The sequence continues at coordinate 473,619 of NZ_CP011856.1, forward strand.
CATTTTTATTTGAGGATAATCACCAGCATTTATTATCGGAATTTCAAAAGGAAAAGGGCTATATCTTATATTTTTTCCCGAAAGCATCAACCCCAGGATGTACATTAGAAACAATAGCCTATAACAAGCATTACCAAGAATTTTTACAAAGAGGATACAATGTGATTGGGATTTCCCGGGATAATCCCAAAAAACAACATCAATTTAAATGTGACCATGCGGTTGCGTTTCCAATGCTATGTGATATTGATGAAAAACTCTGCCAACATTTTGATGTTATGAAACAAAAAAAGATGTTCAATAATACTTTTATGGCAATTGAAAGAAGTACTTTTGTTGTTGACAATAATTTTAATATTCTTCAAGCTTGACGAAAAGTAAAACCCGTTGACCATATTGAAGATGTTTTAAAATTTCTTGATAAATAATTGGCGAAAACGTTGAAGTTATGAAAAGTATGGTATAATCTTAACATTATTTGTTAAATGTTTAACATATTTTAAAAGGAGGTGGGAAGATTATGGATAGTAAACTAGGATTAACCAAACGCGAACAGAAGCTCCGCTATGCGAGACCTTGGTAAGCAATTTGGTATTTTTGTGGACCAATGGTATTAATTATGGTTATTCAGGGGTTATATAATATTATTGATAAAAATATGGCGCAAAGTTTTACCCAGGATGATATTATGGCTCGGTTTGGGATTACTGCTAAAAACGCTGATAATTTAGTAAATTTAACAACAGGTTATACAATGACTGCTTATTACACAATTTTTTCGTTCGCGATGTTATTTGGGGTTGGTTGTTCAATTGTTTTTTCAATGGAATATGGAAAACGAAATATTGCTGCGATGCGAAAAATTATGGGGAACATGATTGTTTTGCAAATTATTACTTCAATTTTTATCAGTACCGTGGTGTTTTTCTTAATGAATAATAATTTTCATGCCTTATTAGTGCGGGTGCAGATGAATAGTTCTTTATCATCAACAATTCAAGAGCACTATGTAACTTTAGATTGGGAATATTCGCGGATTTTTATCTTTTGTTCACCCTTGTTATTTTTATCATTTGCCTTGCCAACTTTTTTACGTACCGAAGGAAAAGTTTTTATTGTTTTATTAATGCAAGTTTTATCAATTCCCGTCAACGTGTTATTTTCGTTTATTTTTGCTAAACTTTGTCACTTAGAAATGTCCGGAGTGATGATGGGAAGTATGATGGCGTGAACCTTTAATATCTGTTTTTCAACTGCAATTATTATCTTTTCTAAAAATTCATATTGTAAATTTGGATTTAAAGATATGAAACTATCATTTGCGGTTATTAAACGGGCAATGCCAATTGGAGTGGGAGCGTTTTTTATGAACTTTGCCAATGCCATTCAAATTTTAATTTCAACGATTTTAGTTGTTCATTTACCTGGCCAAGATGATGTTTACTTTACTCTAAATGGTCAACGTGTGCAAGCAACTAGTGTTGGCATCTATATTTGTCAATTAGTCTATACTTCGATTTCACCCTTTATGGTGATCTTTATTTCCGCAGGAATTGGATTATCTCAAGGAGCAACTGCTATCTGTGCCTATGCTTATGGGGCAAAAAAATATCAGCGGATTGAAAAAATTCTCTTTCGGGTGGCATTCTTAGAATTAATTTGGTTCTTTATCGTCTTTATTATTATTTTAGCGTTTGCTGATCAAATGATGAAGTTATATGAGTTTCCCGCCGAATTAGTTGGTAAATACCGATGATATGCTGTTTTAAACTTCTCAACATATCTGTTTGCTGCTGCAACTTATACAGCGATGACTTTATACTCATCAATTGGCCGTCCTGTTCAAACAATGATTTCTTCAATGTTGCGTTCATTATTAGTAATTGTACCATTATCATTAATTGGATTTGGGGTAAGTAATGCGACTGGTAATAATATTGATTACTTTGTTTTCACTGGGTTAAATGACTTAATTTGTGCGTTAATTTTAATTCCAATGCTTTATACAACATGGCGGAAAAATAAAGCTAAGTTAATTGATTATCCTGACGATTTTGTCCAACAAGCCAAGGACAATGCGGTTGAAAATGATGAACAAAATATTATTATTCATAATGATTCTAAATAATGTTTTAAAACCTTGATCTAAAAGGTTTTTTTATTTATATTTTGGGTTTTTTAAAAAAATAAAAATACAATATTGTATACTTAAATAAAAAATAATGCAAGATTATAAATTAAAAAAATCAATTTTGTAGTATAATATATATAGTAATAATAATACAAAGATAGCAGGGTATATAGAGTATAGGTTAATATATGATAGGGGCAAACAGTAATGATAAACAGCAAAGAACAATTTCAACAGGCAATTAATCAAAATTTGGGGACTAGTAACAATGGACCAAAGACTTTTACTAATGAAAATTTTCAACAAGCAGCTGTCCCAAATAAATCACAAGACAATTTTTCCCAACCTGGACCAGGGAGAAATTTAAACCAAGCAGTACCAAATTCAACATTTATTCAACCAACAAATAACATTAATTATCAACACCAAACCAATAATCCTAACCCAAATGGTAATATGGATAATACTAATTTAATTAATCAATTATGACAACAAAACCAAGCATTAATGGCTCGGAATAATCAATTAGCAGCTGCTCAAATGATGAATCCAATGGGAGCGGCTCCAAATCCAATGCTTTATGGAGGAGCCCAGTTAGGCTATTATCCTGTTAATAATTCGGAATTAGAAATGGGGCTAGGGCCATTAGGACCGTTGACTAATCGTAATTCACCAGTTTTAAGTTCATTAGGATTAACAGGACAAAATAATATCCAACATAATAAACCAATTTATCAACCAATTGTCTACCAACCATACATTTTATCACCAGTTGGTAATCACCAACAAAATTATTCATATTATCCTGAGACACCTAATTATATGAATTTTAATAATCCTTATTTGATGAATAATCCTTACCAACAATATTTTACACCACCATTAAACCAACCAGCCTTTTACCAACAACCACCATATAATCCACCAATTGCCCCTCCACCTAGCAGTGAATATGTAAATAATAGTAATAATAATCACCAATCATCTGCGCAAGGGGCGGATAACCATTATGCAATTATGAATCCTGAAATTATGGCATCCTCAAATTTAAATGCGCCAGCGCCAAATTTAGGAGTAGATAGTCAGTTTGCTGATAATGAATTTGCGATGGAAAATATCAACGACGGAATGATAAATGCCAATGAGATGGAATTAGATAATAATTTGGATAATTACGGATCAGAATTTGGTAATGATGCCACTACTTTTGCAGAACCAAGTTATAATGACTCGGCAAATAATGAATTTGATCTAAATAATGATATGGAATTTGGTTATGATGCTAATAACTTGTATGCTGACCAGCAGCCAGCTACTTTAGCCAGTGAGAAAGATATCAACCATGAAAAACGAAAACTATCTAAATTTGCCATCTTTATGATCGCCTTTGTTGTGTTACTAGTATTAGCAATTATTGTGGTTGTTATTCTATACTTTAACTTACCGGTTGTACAGAATGAGATTAATTCATGATTTGGAATTACCAAAACTTTTAAACCATGGTTTTAAAATATTTTCTTTCGAAAATATTTTTTTATTTTAAATTAAAAAAAGCCTAGCATGAGAGAAACTAGACTTTTTATATTATTATTATTATTTGATTTGAAAGGTTTAATTTAAATATGAAAAAATTACTATATTTGTTGTAAGTTTATAATTGTTAATTTAAATTTGCTTGTATTTTGATTAGGTACTAATTTTTTTGGGTATGTATTTTGTATTCTTGAGTAAGTTACAGTTTTGATTTAGATTAGGATCTGCACATTTTTTATTTTAAAAAACCAAAATACAAAACCAATAATTACTAATAAAGGGCTATGTTTTGGTGGGGTTAAAGTTAAATTATGGTGTTTTTTAACAATTTGGTAACTAACTGACGTTGCAGGTTGCTCATCTTCTGCTTTAACCTTAATTGCGGCATGGTTAATTTCTTCCGGAGTACAAATAGCATTATTAATTATATAAGCTTGTTCGTAGTCATTATCACTATTTGTGGGGCGGATTGTTCCAAAGATATTTGGCACAAACAAACCAAACGATATTTTAAGTTTATTAATTAATAATTTAAAATATTTTTTCATTAGTTTAATGCCTCTTTTCTTATAAATATGATAACATATTTTTTTAAATTACTAGCAAAAAATTAATTAATTGTTCGTAATTTCGAGTGATTTTATTTGTTAAATAAGGTAATATTTACTTGTATTGATACTTTTTAATAGGACAAAAAGGAGTGGTAAATTAATGAAACAGTATCTAACAATGGCCCAATTTATTTTAGATAATGGTTTAGCCAAGCAAGACCGAACTAATACCGGAACAATTTCTTATTTTGGTTATCAAATGCGCTTTAATTTAGCGGAAGGGTTCCCCTTGTTAACAACGAAAAAAGTTCATTTTAAATCAGTGGTGTATGAATTACTTTGGTTTATTAAGGGTGACACTAATATTAAATATTTAGTTGACCATAATGTCCGAATTTGAAACGAATGACCATATGAAAAATATACAAAGTCACCAGATTATCAAAATGAAACTTTAACTGAATTTGTTGAAAAAATTAAAACAGATGATGAATTCGCAAAGAAATATGGGGATTTAGGTCCAGTTTATGGAAAACAATGGCGTAATTTTGAAGGAGTGAACCAACTAGCAAAGTTAATTGATAATTTAAAAACTAACCCTTATTCACGTCGTCACATTTTAAGTGCTTGAAATCCAAAAGAAGTTGATAATATGGCCTTACCACCTTGTCATACCCTTGTGCAGTTCTATGTTTCTCAAGATAATAAATTAAGTTGTCAATTATATCAACGCAGTGCGGATGTTTTTTTAGGAGTTCCGTTTAATATTGCGAGTTATGCGTTATTAACTTATATGATTGCCCAGGTGTGCGGTTTTGAAGTTGGAGATTTTGTTCATAGTTTTGGTGATTGTCATATTTATCAAAATCACTTAGCCCAAATTAATGAACAATTAACGAGAACGCCCCGCGTATTACCAACCTTAAAATTAAACCCCGGAGTAAAGTCATTATTTGATTTTACTTATGAAGATATTGTTTTAGAAAACTATGATCCATATCCGGCCATTAAAGGTTTGGTGGCAGTGTAATGATTAAGTTATTATGAGCAATGGATCAGCATGGTTTAATTGGAAAGGATAATCACTTACCATGACATATTAAAGCTGAACTTCAACATTTTAAAGCCGAAACTCTTAATAAAACAATTTTATTAGGACGGACTACTTTTGAAGGAATTAATCGGGTGTTACCTAATCGAAAAACAATTGTGGTGACTCATAATCCTAACTATTACTTTAACCATCCGGATGTGCAGGTTGTTCATGATTTACAACCAATCCTCATAGAATATCAACAAAATCCGAATAATGAGTTAATAGTTTGTGGGGGGTCAAAGGTGTATGAGGAAACTTTACCTGTGGCGGATGAGTTAATTATTAGTTATATTAAGGGTGAATATACTGGTGATACTTATTTTCCCCCTTTTAATCTTGATGATTTTGAATTAAAATTTATTCAAGAGTATGATGAATTTACTATTAAAAGATATGTGAGAAGGAGAAGAACTTAATGCCAAATATATGAAAAATTATCTTAACATTGCCCCGTTTTTTACGAATGTTAACAAAATCAAAGAGCATGGCCAGAAAAATTAAACGTGATCCCAATATTGTTTCTGAGGAATACCGTTATCACTGGCTCCAAAAACGAACAAAGTATATGTTATGAATTTTTGATATTAAGTTAATTGTTCATAACGAAGAAAATTGAATTGATAAGGGTTGTTTGATGGTTGCTAACCACCAGTCAAATATTGATCCTGCTATTATTTTTCGGTTAAATGATTTTAATAAAACCGCCCCGTGTGCTTTTATTGCCAAGAAGGAATTAGCAACTGACAAGCGTTTTAAAAATTTTGTGGCTTTAATTGATGTGTTATTCTTAGACCGTAAGAATCCGCGTCAAGCAATTGAAGTTATTAATGAAGCAAACGAATTAATTCGTGTGCCCCGGACAATGGTTGTTTTCCCGGAAGGAACCCGTAGTCATCAACAAGAAATGGGAGAATTCCAAGCGGGAAGTTTTAAAATCGCTCAAAAAGCACATGCGCCAATTATTCCAGTGTCACTTGTTAATTCATACCAAGTTTTAAATAAAAAAGTTAAACAAAAAGGCAAGAAATATATTCATGTTGTGTTTCATAAACCAATTAAACCAGATACTTTTATGACCAAACCAACAGACTTAATTTCGAACAATGTTAAACAAATCATTCAAAAAGGAATTGATCAATATAAAGATGTTGATCATAAGAAAGCCTATGAAAAATATCGTGCCGAATTAAAACAAAAAGCCAAAAATGCTTAAGAAATACATAGGAGATGAAAAAGAATGAGACTTTTAGACTTAATTGAAAAGAAAAAAAATGGTCAAGAACTAACCCAAGAAGAAATTAAATTTATTATTGAAGGATACACTACTGGGGCAATCCCTGATTATCAAATGTCAGCTTTTCTAATGGCAGTTTTTTTCCAATCAATGTCAATTACTGAAATATCATATTTAACTGATGCGATGATTCAATCCGGAGAAGTATATGACTTATCTGGAATCCGGGGGTTTAAGGTTGATAAGCATTCTTCCGGGGGAGTTGGGGATAAAGTTAGTTTAATCTATGCGCCCTTAGTTGCTAGTTTTGGGTTAAAAGTAGCAAAAATGTCTGGACGCGGCCTTGGCCAAACCGGGGGAACAATTGATAAATTAGAAAGTTTTCCGGGGTTCAAAGTCGAAATTTCCTTTGCGGAGTTTGTCCGGATTGTTAATAAAACAAATATTTCAATTATTGCCCAGTCAAGTAATATTGTTCCCGCAGATAAAAAAATTTATGCTCTCCGTGATGTGACAGCCACTGTCAATTCAATTCCCTTAATTGCCGCTAGCATCATGTGTAAAAAAATTGCCACTGGGAGTGATGGGATTGTTTTAGATGTTAAATGTGGGAATGGGGCCTTTATGAAATCAATTTCGGAAGCTAAACAATTAGCTGAAATTATGGTGGGGATTGGCAAACACTTTGATAAAAAAATTGCGGCAGAAATTACCAATATGAACCAACCATTAGGTCGTGCCATTGGAAATGCCATTGAAATTTATGAAGTTGTGAAAACGTTACAAGGCGAAGGTCCCGAAGATTTAAATTATATTGTTTGTGAATCAGCAGCATTGAGTTTATGCCAAGCAAACTTATTCCCTGATTTTGAGAGTGCTTTTAAAGCTTGTCAGGATAAACTCCATAATTCACCAGAACCATTAACTTACTTTAAAAACTTTATCCAAGAACAGGGTGGTGATTTATCTCTAATTAGTGATTTGCATTCGCTGGACCAAATGTTAAAAGTTAAAAATAAAGTTGAAATTAGAGCAAAAGAAACTGGTTTTATTGAAATTGTTGATACTAATGCCTTAGGATTATTATCAGTGCGGTTAGGAGCCGGGCGGAATACCAAAGAAGAAGAAATTGACCATCATGCGGGGATTTACTTAAATAAAAAAACTGGTGAATTTGTTAACGAAGGGGAAACTGTGATGACACTATATACTAATCGTTATGTTACCGATCCAGTTTATGAATGAGCAGAAAGTACTTTTAAAATTACCGACAAAGAACCAAAAGCCTACGAACTAGTATATGAAGTAATTCAATAATTAATCAAGAGAGCTGTGCCCTCTTTTTCTTTCGGATTTTAAAACTCGCGTGCTTATTTCGTAATTTTTTATAATTTTGCTTTGAATTATTATAAAATATCATTATGATATATAAAGAGGAAATAAAGAAGGGAAAGATAATGTTGACAAATAATCCCCGCTATGAAGTAAGTTTAGATAATTTCACTGGTCCGTTGGATTTATTATTGCATCTAATTAAAGAAAAAGAAGTTGATCTTTTTAGTATTAGTTTGTTAGAAGTAACTGATCAGTTTTTAGCGTATTTACATCAATTTGAAAAATTAAACATTGAAATTGCATCCGAATATTTATTAATGGCAAGTTATTTAATTGAAATTAAAACCAAACTAGTTCTCCCCAAAGAAGAAGTTGAAATTGATGAAAACTATGAAAAGGATAGCCGCGAAGAGTTAATTACCCGGTTATTAGAATATAAAAAGATTAAAGAAGTGACCCATTATTTTAAAAACCAACACCAAGAGTCAAGTAAATATTTGTCAAAACCCAAAACTATTATTAAAGGTCAGCGTATTCCCGATGAAGAATTGCCCTTATCCCCTAAAATTAACATTGATAAATTAGCAAATAGTTTTTTAAAAATGTTAGAGCAAATTAATGCTTCCAAACCCTTAAATTCTAATATTATAATTACCGAAGTTTCCCCTGAAGAGGTTGCCATTAAAATTTTAGATATTATTGAAAACACCACTCAGGAATGGTTATTAGAAGATTTATTAGATTATTTTGAACTATCAACCCAGGTGTTTGTTGCTTGTTTTATTGCGATTTTAGACTTAGCTCGTCACCAAAAGATTAGCATTACTCAGCACCAACATTTGGATAACATTTATATTACTTATCTTAACTTAGGAGAGGAGCACCAAAATGAATAATAATGAAAAAATTGCTTTATTAGAAGGATTACTTTTTATTAGTGGCGATGAAGGAATTGGCTTGACTGAAATTAGTGAAGTCTTAGAATTACCAACCTCGGATTGTCAGCAGTTAATTGCAACCTTAGCCAAGGAATACCAAACTAATCCTACTCGGGGGTTAATGATTAATAATTTTGCAAATAAATATCGGTTAACAACCAAAAAAGAATATTATCCGTTTTATTTAAAATTATCCCATCCAAAAGTTGAAGCCCGGCTATCCCAAGCAGCTCTCGAAACATTAGCGATCATTGCCTATCGGGGGCCGATTAGTAAACCAGAAATTGAGGATTTACGAGGTGTTAATTCCGATAATGTTATCTATAAGTTAAAAGCGCGTGAATTAATTGAAGAGGCCGGAAAAAGTGACTTGCCCGGAAAACCACTAAACTATAAAGTTACCGAAGAATTTTTAAAAGCTTTTAACTTAAATTCCCTAGCTGAATTACCACAATTACAAGAAATTACTAGTGATGAAGAAGAGGACTTATTTAAATAATGGAACGGTTACAAAAAGTAATTGCTAATTATGGCTATGCCTCTCGTCGTAAAGCAGAAGAATTAATTACCCAACACCGGGTGAAGGTAAACGGGCAAGTTATTAGCGAAATGGGATTTAAAGTTACGCCCCATGATGTCATTATGATTGATAATAAAATCCTGGAAAATAAAAATCAGCAAAAAGTCTACATAATGTTAAATAAACCGCGTAATACTGTGAGCACTGTTCGTGATCCCCACCACCGGAAAACGGTGCTTTCGTATTTAACCGGGATTTCTCACCGAGTTTATCCAGTAGGGCGATTAGATTATGATACTAGTGGGTTATTATTAATTACAAATGATGGGGATTTTGCTAATATTATTACCCATCCTAAACATATTATTGATAAAACTTATCATGTGCTTGTCAAAGGAGCGGTTACGAAAACGCAACTACGTGATTTAGCTCGGGGCGTAAAAATTGAGGATAATTTTACAACCTCCCCAGCCCAAGCTAGGGTGCTAAAATATTCAGAAAAAGATGATACCACAGTGTTAGAACTAATTATTCACGAGGGTAAAAAACACCAAGTCAAGCGTATGCTTAGTGCGGTTGGCAGTGAAGTTCTAAAGTTAAAAAGAGTGGCGATTGGTTTTTTACAGTTAGATGAAAGTTTAAAGCCAGGAGAATGGCGATACTTAAAACCCAAAGAAATTAAGCGCTTTTTTGGAATTTTTAATAGTATAAAAAAATAAAACTACTTTTAATCATTTTTAAAATACGATAAAATTAAGCAAATGAGAAAAGAGGGAAGTTATGCGAATTACATTAGCGGGAGTAGTTGGGGTTGGAAAATCAACTGTTAGTAAAATGCTTGGCGATAAATATAACTATGTAGTAATGGATGAACCAGTGGAAGAAAACCCATACTTAGATGAATACTATGCTGATCCCAAAAATATGGCGTTTAAAATGCAAGTTTATATGGTGATGGCCCGTAGTAAACAGTTAAAACAAGCTAAAATTGAGCCAAATATTATTTTTGACCGGAGTGTGTTAGAAGATATTATATTTGTCGATGTTCTTCACGAACTAGGGTATATGAATATGACTGATTACAAAGTTTATCGTGAGTTTTATGATATTGTTGTTTTACAAAGTTTATACCTGGATGAAACTATTAAACCGGAGTTAGTAGTTTACTTACGAATTTCACCATTTGGGGCGATGAACCGAATTAAACAACGCGGAAGACCAAGTGAACAAACAGTGAGCCCCGCTTACTGAGAGTTATTAAATAAAAAATATGAAGAATGATACCAACGAAATAAAGATAAGTTTAATTTCTTGGTTATTGATGCGGAAGATAAAACTCCCAATGAAATTGTTGATATAATTTCGGAAAAAATTGATCAGTATCAAAAATAAAAAAGCTGTAAATAATTACAGCTTTTTTATTAATAAATCCTAGTTTACGCTTGACCTAATCCTTTTTCTTTTCAGATTTGCATTACTTTTTCTTTGCCTTCGGTTTCAAGGATTGTTTTATACTCTAAGTAACGATCTTGACACTCTTTAATTTCTTTGAGTGCTTGTTCAACACCACTTCACCCATTAATGCGGACTTCTTTTTTTTGTAATGCTTTATATTGCAAGAAGAAGTTTTCAATTTCATCGCGCAAATGTTGGGGCACATCTGTTAATGTTTGGTAATGTTTAAAACGGGGATCACTATCCACAACCCCAAATATTTTGGTATCAATTTCGCCACTATCAATCATGTTAATTGTTCCCAACACGCGGACATTAATTTGACACCCCGGAACTGTTGGATATGTAATTAATGAAATTACATCTAACGGATCACCATCTCAGTCTAAAGTATTTTCAATAAATCCATATTCACCGGGATAAAAATTAGCACCATATAATACTCGGTCTAAAATAATACGGCCCGTTTGACTATCATATTCATATTTATTGCTTGAACCTTTTGGAATTTCCACAATTATTGGTAGCACATTATTTTTACTCATCTTAAAATTTCCTTTCTTTTTTATTTTCTTATATTAATATAACATAGAAAATTATCAGTTGGATAATATTTTAGAAATTTAACGACTAATAGGATTGTTTTTAATTTCATTCATTTCTATTTCTTCATATTTTATTTCGTCTTTAATTTCATTAAGTTTTTTAACATTTTCTTTTTTAGTTATCTTTAAATTTTCTTGTCTTGTTGTTAATGTAACCATTTCAATTTTTTGAGTTGCTTCCTTTTCTGCAGTTATTTTTAACATATTAGCAACTTTTATTTCATTGAGTTCTTCTAGTGTTTCTTCTCTTTTTTCTGGTCGTAATTGTTTATCTTTTTCTTTTTTATAAGCATAATCTTTATTTGATGGGGAACTAAGAAAATTTCAATTTGCAATTTCAATCCCTTTTTTTTGTTTGTTTGATAATATCATTTTTTGTATTTTTTTAGGGGCCATTTTTTCTCAAAGAAATTTTGATGATGCGGTAAATTGAATATTATTTGGATTAATTTTTAAACGATATTCTATTGTTTTCCTTTGGAAACTAAGTGATTTTAAAGCTTTTTTTAAATCTCCTTCAAAAAGTTTTTTAAAATTAGCAATTTCTTGTTGTGATAGATGATCAATAATTTTTTGAAAAAGTAAGTTAATTTTATTTTTTTCGTGCTCAATTACTATGGTATTAGGTGATATTTCAGTAATTTTGCTTTGAAGTATTTCAATTTCCTTTTGAAACCAATACAGAGCGGCCATTTTTTCTTGTTTTTTTTGATTAGTTCCTGCTAATAAAGGATCATTAGCATTTTTTGTTAGTTGTTTTTGAAGAACATTAATTTCTGATAAAATGCTCTTTAAAATGACATTTAAAAATTCTTGATGAGTGGCTTTTATTGTAGTATCTAATTCTTGATGATTTTTAACTTCTTTTGATGGGAACTTTATTATAATATTTTGTAATTCTTGTAAGTTGTTGAATTGCATTGGTCACTATTCCTTTCATGATTTGTAAAACTTTGGTTAATAACTATTCCATTTTCTTTTTAATTAGATATAATTTTATTGATTAAAAAAGTGAGGAATTTAAGATGAGAGGATTATTGAAAAATAGTTTTCGGTTAGAAACAAAACGAATCGCTGCAATGGCAATTATTGTTGCGTTATATGTGCTATTTTCTTGAATTAGTAAGGTTGCTAATTTAAGTATTTTTTCAGTGGCGCCTTTCTTAAAAATTGAATTTACTGACTTCATTTGTTTATTAGCAGTCCGGATTATTGGAATTGTTTATAGTAGTTTATTAGTAATTAGTGTGAGCTGATTACGAATGGCCTATTTAGGCGATGGTCCAATTGATGTTTTTGCCTTAATGTTGGCCGATTTAATTTTTATTTGGATTTTCTTAGTTGGGGATTTTTATTTCCGCCAAATAATTAATAAATTTGTTAAGGGCAAAAACGAAAAAGGATATGACTATTTAATGACAAGTATTGCTATTATCTTTAGCATTATTTGTACAACATTCTTAATGACATTTTTTAACTGGTTATTTATTTATGATATGTATGCAAAATTTATGAACTATCAACCAAGTGATATTGCTTGGTTTAAAAGTATTTTAGTATCAATTGTGATTCCGTTTAATTTAATTAAGTTTTCAATTAATGGTGTTATTTTTATGGCAATTTATCGAGCAATTGTGTTAATTGAGCATCAATTTAAATTGAATTACCAATTAATTCCATCAAAACCAAAAACTAGTGACAATTCAACCTTATATCTTGATTATGATCTTAGTGAAGAATTGTTCTTTTAAAAGTAGTTAATAATTAACTACTTTTTTGATTAAAAATAGTTTTTCAAATTGTTACGTTGCGATTTAAGGGATCTCTGTATTAAATTTAGCTATCAAGACTTAAATTTCCGTTAAAATAGTCAGTCAGAATTCTAGTTTCATATCCTAGTAGAACTAAATATCTCTGAAATAAAAAAATACCTAACAAAAAAAGATTTGTTAGGTATTATATATACTCAAATATTTAATTCTAAAAATATTATAACATATTTTTTTATTTAAAATGATTAGCAAAATTATTTTTTTATTTTCTTCCCACAAAATATCTACTTAAAATATCCTAATTTTCCTTGAAAAAATGAAAATAATTGTGATAATATAAATAAGGTTATGCCCACGTAGCTCAGTAGGATAGAGCATGCGCCTTCTAAGCGTAGGGTCGTGAGTTCGAATCTCTCCGTGGGTGCCATTTAAATTTAATTGAAAAAGCACAAATTAAATCCTATCCGCATTAGTCAAAAATTAATGTAAATAGGGTTTTTAATTTATTTTTTTAATTATATAATTTTAGTAGAAGTCCTAGGAGTTTAAGAAGATGGAAAAATCAAATAATTATTATGATGAAATTTTAACTGAAATTGCTAATCTCTTAAAAGAAGGCAATTATGAAGCGGCTTATTGAAAAGCCCGCAATGAATTAGAAATGCCCTATATTCCCCAACAGGTAGAAACAAAATTAGTTGAATTTTTTAAACAAGCAAATGCTGTTATGAATGAACAAACTAATCGGAAATTACCAGCAAATTTATCTTTAGCGGAGATTGAAAATATTTTATTAAATTCGTTGGATGAAGAAATTCATTTAGTTGCTTTTCATTATTTAAAAAACTATAATGTCCGCCAAATTCTCCCGACAATCAGGAAATATTTAATGAATAATCTCTATCACAATGCGTCAAAAATTCATTTATTATATGTTTTAAAAGAACAAAACATTGATGAAGATTTTCAAGTAACTAAAACAAATGGCACCTTCACGTTAAATCCCACAAAAATTCAAGATTTTTATACGCACCACCAGGTTAAAAAAATTCAAAAATTATTAGACCAGCATGTTTATAATGATAATCCTAGTTTATTCAATGTTTGTTTATATATTTTACAAAATTATTATTATGCCCTATATCCATCTTTTATCGATAATAATGAAGTTGCTGATTTAACCTGTGCAATTATTTATAAAGGTCATTTGCTTCAATTTGATAATGTCCAAATTGAAACAATTGCTGAACAATTAAATTGCTCAGTGGCAATTGCTAATAAATATTTAGAATTATTTGAAATTGAACAAGTTCTGTAAAAAATAATAAATTTAGCGGATATAAATTATAGTTTTTGTTATAATGATAAATGTGTTAAAAAGGTAGGTATTAAAGATGAAATTTAAAGCAGAAAAAAATTTAGATAAAGGAATTGGAAAATGAATTGTAACTGTTGATGGTAACGAATGAGCAGAAGTGGTTAAAAAAGCTGAGCAAAAAGCAACTAATGAGATCGAAGTCCCTGGTTTTCGTAAGGGAAAAGTTCCCGCTGACTTGGTGAAAAAGCATTTAACCGAAACAAATATTTTAAATGCAGCCCACCGCTTAGTTATTAATAAAGCTTATCAATTCGCCTTTGCGCAAAAGTCAGATGTGGAACCATTTAATTCGCCAACTCCTGCGGTTAAAAAATTAAGTAAAACAGAATATGTTTTAGAATTAGAATTTGATTTAAAACCAGAAATTAAAATTAATAAATATACTGGGTTTAATGATCTAAAAAAAGAAAAAGTAGTTGTTAAAAAAGAAGATGTTGATCGTAGCATTGACCAGTTACGTGACAAGTTTGCAATTTTTAAAGCCAAAACAACTCCAATTGCCAAGGGCGATACAGTTATCTTTGACTTTGAAGGAATTATGGATGGTAAACCTTTTAAAGGGGGAAAAGCTAGTGATTTTACATTAGAAATTGGTAGTGGTCAATTTATTCCTGGTTTTGAAGATGCTATGATTGGGTTAAAAACTGGTGATCACCATGATATAAATGTTACTTTCCCAGATGACTATCAAGTGGAAGAATTAAAAGGAAAACCAGCAGTTTTTAAACTAAATATTAAAGAAGTTAAGGAAAAAGAACTACCCGAATTAAATGATGAACTAGCAAAGGATGTTAATTTAAAAGGAATTGATACTTTAGCGAAGTTAAAAGAACATGTGGAAAATAATCTAAAAGAACAACTAATGAAACAAGAACAAGACCGTTTTATTGGGCTATTATTTAGAGAAATTGCGAAAGATTCAGCTTTATCAATCCCTGAATCAATTATTCGTAAGGAAGCTAACCAGTTAAAACATGAATTTGAACAAAAATTACAAGCTCAACAAATGGACATTAAAACTTACAAAAAAAGAACAGGGTTAACAGAAGAAGACATCAATAATGAATTATTCAAGGATGCAAAAAACCGTTTAGAAAATGGTGTTATTGTTGATGCTGTTAAAGCAGAACAAAAATTTGATGTTAGTGCCGATGACATTGATAAAGAATATGATAAATTAGGAAAACAATTTGGCATTGATGGGAAAACTTTAAAAGAGGCTAAATTAGTAACCGAAGACCAAATTAAAGACCAAGTAATTCATGATAAGGTTTTTGAATACTTATATAATAATAATGGTCAATAAGAGAAAACTTTTAAAATTTTAGCACTTAGGTATTGCAAGTGCTAATTTTTTTGTTATAATCTTTTTATAGTGGAAATGTATCTTAACTATTGACTTTTATTTTATGATAGTTAACATATATACAAGTAAAAAACATTTATAGGAGGTGTTTAAAAATGGCAGAACCAATTAACCAATCAACAGAAACAACCCAATTAAAGAATGTTCCTGTGTTAGTTACTAGAGGTAGTTATATTTTTCCAGGTTTTGAACAAGTTTTAGAAGTGGGGAGAGATAAGTCAATTTTAGCGGTTAACACAGCGAATAAGGAATTCGATAACCATATTGTGTTAGTTAGTCAAAAAAAACCACTAGAAGATGACCCAAAATTATCAGGGATTTACCGGATTGGAGTCTTAGCAGAGTTAAAAATTCGGAAAGTGTGAGAAGATGGTAGTTTAACAGTTAACTTTAAAGCCGTTGATCGTGTTAAATTGTTAGATTTACGCGAAGGCGAATATTATACAGCTGATATTGATATTTTAAAATCAGTAATTAAATCAGAAGATAAAATTGTTGAAAAAATTACAAGCAATATTAAACAATTAATGGAGTTGCAAGATATTTTACCTGAAGATTTATTAGAACAAATCGGTGATTCAGTTGATGGCAATGAAGTTGTTGATACCATTGCCCAATTCTTACCATTTATTCCAGTTGCTAAAAAACAAGATATTTTAGAAGAATTAGATGTTGAAAAAAGATTACAAATTATCTTTGACCATTTAGTTAATAAACAACAAGTTAGCGATATTGATAACAAAATTAGTAAAAAAATTAAAGAACGTGTTGATGAACAACAACGTGAATACTATTTACGTGAAAAATTAAAAGCAATTAAAGACGAATTAGGTGAATTCGATGATGCGGCAGACGAAATGAAAGTCTACAAAGAACGACTAGAAAAAGAACCGTTCCCAAAAAACATCAAAGAACGCATTGAACAAGAAATTGCTCGTTATGAATCATTGCCACAAGCTTCAAGTGAATCAAATATTATCCGCACTTACATTGACTGAATGATGCAAATTCCATGGTGAGAACGTACCGAAGAAAAAAATGACCTAAAATATGCTAAAGAAATGCTGGATAAATATCACTTTGGATTAGATAAAGTTAAAGAACGGATTATTGAATATTTAGCTGTTAAAACAATGACTAACTCTCTAAAAGGTCAAATTATTTGTTTAGTTGGCCCTCCTGGTGTTGGAAAAACTAGTTTAGCGAAATCAATTGCGGAAGCAACCGGACGGAACTTTGTCAAAGTGGCCCTAGGTGGAGTTAAAGATGAATCAGAAATTAGAGGTCACCGGAAAACATATATTGGGGCAATGCCTGGACGAATTATTCAATCAATGAAACGGGCAAAAACAATTAACCCCTTATTCTTATTAGATGAAATTGACAAAATGTCTTCAGACTACCGTGGTGATCCCGCTAGTGCAATGCTAGAGGTTCTTGACCCCGAACAAAATGCAACTTTCTCAGACCATTATATTGAAGAAAACTATGATCTAGGAAATGTAATGTTTATTGCAACGGCCAACTATTATGATAATATTCCCGAAGCATTAATTGACCGGATGGAGATTATTCAATTATCTTCATACACGGAATTAGAAAAATTCCATATTGCCAAAGATTATTTAGTACCAAAAGTATTAACTAATAATGGTTTAGCTGATGTGCAGTTAATTTTCGCAGATGATGCCATTAATGAAATTATTAAGCATTATACTAGAGAAGCGGGAGTTAGACAGTTAGAACGTGATTTAAACGCGGTTGCTCGTAAGTTTATTGTCAAATTCTTAAATAAAGAAATGACGAATTTAACAGTAACTCCGCAGGTGGTTAATGAATTATTAGGAAAACGTCGTTTTGAACATACAGAAGCAGAAAAAGAATCACAAATTGGAGTCGTAACTGGTTTAGCTTATACCCAATTTGGTGGGGACATCTTACCAATTGAAGTTAATACCTTTCCAGGAAAAGGAAACTTTGTGCTAACCGGAAAACTAGGAGATGTGATGAAAGAATCAGCTTCGATTGCCTTAGACTATGTTAAAGCAAATGCCGAAAAATATAGTATTGATCCAAAATTCTTTGAAACTCATGATGTCCACATCCATGTGCCTGAAGGAGCAGTTCCCAAAGATGGTCCTTCCGCGGGAATTACTTTAACAACTGCAATTATTAGTGCCTTAAGTAACCGCCCAGTTTCAAAAGACATTGGAATGACTGGAGAAATTACCTTACGTGGTCAAGTGTTACCAATTGGGGGATTACGCGAAAAATCAATTTCGGCCAAACGAAGTGGTTTAAAAACAATCTTAATTCCAAATAAAAACTTAAAAGACTTAGATGATATTCCAAAAGAAGTACAGGATACTTTAAAAATTATTCCGGTTGCGACTTATGATGAAGTCTTTAAAAATGTCTTTGGAAAATTAGACTAAGTTCATAAAAGAACAAGAAATTGTTCTTTTTTACTTTATCAATAAAAATGAAAAATTTTGGTAAACATCTTGATTTTTAGCGGAAAAGGACTAGAATATAAGTATAAGAGAAGGGAGATGAAGACGATGGCAGCATCAGATTCACAAATCACAAATTTAGTTAATATGTTAGACGGATACATGGGAAAAGGAGGGCACCACTTAAACGTTAATGTTTTAGACCGTGCGGTTTTAAGAGATGCCCAAGCACATCCTGAATTATATCCACAGTTAACAATTCGTGTTTCAGGATACGCAGTTAACTTTGTAAAATTAACTAAAGAACAACAAGAAGATGTTATTTCAAGAACTTTCCACGAAGGAATGTAATAAAAATTAAGCTATTAATTAAATAAAACAATCAACGTGAGGAGTTGATTGTTTTATTTTGAAAGATTTAATCCTATTTTATTTTTTAATAAAAGGGATATAATGAAATTATGGAAAAGAGGGAGAGTATGTCAAAGGTGACTGGTTATTATAGTAGTTTTGAATCTTTTGGCGCGGTTGATGGACCAGGGTTGCGACTAGTTTATTTCTTACAAGGATGTCCGTTAAGATGTAAATATTGTCATAATCCAGAAACACAAGAGGTAAATAAGGAGAAACCAATTTCGGTTGAAGAAATTCTTGATCATTATGAACGGACAAAAGAATTTTATGTCCATGGTGGTTTAACAATGTCGGGGGGAGAACCCTTGATGCAGTTAGACTTTATTATTGAATTATTTACCGCCGCCAAAGCACGTGGGATTCATACGGCCGTTGATACTTCAGTATGTACTTTTAGTACTAATGAAGTAATTTTAAATAAGTGAAAAGAGCTGGTTAAAGTGTGTGACCTATTTATTTGTGATATTAAAGAAATTGATAGTGTTCGGCACAAAGCATTAACCAGATTAGGAAACGAAAATATTTTGCAAGGAATTAAGTGGTTAGATGACAATGGAGCAACGACTTGAATTCGCCATGTCTTAGTACCAGGTTATACTGATACAAGAGAAAATTTATTAGGGATTGGTAATTTTATTAAGGATTTAAAACATATGGAAAAATTTGAAATCCTCCCATATCATAATATGATGATTCCCAAATATAATAATTTAAATCGTAAGTTTGAGTTACCAGAAGTTGTCCCGCCCACTCGTGAGTATTGTCGTGAGTGTCTAAAGATTGTCCAAGAAGGAATGCATCGTAAATAAAAAAATAGGTATTTTTATTTTAAAATGGTAATTATTTCCATTTAAAATTGTCAAAATTTACCAAAAAACTATATCAATGTTATAAATATTGTAGTATAACTATATTGATGGAGATATTTTTACAAATTAGGAGGAAAACCAAAAGATGGAAAACAAAAAAATTGAAGCATTAATTACGAAAGTTAGTGCTGCCCAAAAACAATTTGCAACTTATAATCAAGAGCAAGTTGATAAAATTTTTCATGCTGCCGCAATTGCTGCTAATAAAGCTCGGATCGAATTAGCAATTGATGCTGTTAATGAAACAAACATGGGTATTGTTGAAGACAAAATTATTAAAAACCATTATGCTGCTGAATATATTCATAATAAATACCGTGATATGAAAACAGTTGGCGTATACGAAGAAAATTTA
Organism: Spiroplasma eriocheiris; assembly: GCF_001029265.1. NCBI lineage: Bacteria > Bacillati > Mycoplasmatota > Mollicutes > Entomoplasmatales > Spiroplasmataceae > Spiroplasma > Spiroplasma eriocheiris. The sequence continues at coordinate 493,624 of NZ_CP011856.1, forward strand.
GGGCTAGGATACCAACTAGTATATGAACCAGTAGGAGTTATTGCGGCTGTTATTCCAACCACAAATCCAACTGCCACTGCAATTTTTAAAACATTAATTGCGTTAAAAACAAGAAACGGGATTATTATTTCTCCGCACCCAGGAGCAAAAAACTGTACCATTAAAGCTGCGAAAGTTGTCTTAGATGCGGCTGTTGCCGCTGGGGCACCCAAAGATATTATTGCATGGGTTGAAGATGCTCAAATTCAAGATACAACTGACTTAATGGGAGCGGCTGATTTAATCTTAGCAACTGGGGGGCCAGGAATGGTTAAATCAGCTTATTCTTCAGGAAAACCAGCCTTAGGAGTCGGTGCTGGTAACTGTCCGGCAATTATTACTGAATTAGCTGATTTAGATGTCGCAACTTCTTCAATTATGCAATCAAATACTTTTGATAACGGGGTTATTTGTGCGACTGAAAACTCAGTAATTGTGTTAGAAAAAGTGTATGACAAAGTTGTGAAGTTATTTGAGCAAAAAAATGGTTATGTAATGACAAAAAAAGAAGACTTGGATAAAGTTCGGAAAGCAATGTTTAAAGAAGGAAAATATGGAATTTTAAACCCTGCTTTAGTAGGGCAAACTCCTCAAACAATTGCGAAAATTACTGGGGTAACAATCCCAACCAATACAAGATTAATTTTATGTCCTGCCGAAAAATCAAGTCATGATGAACCATTAGCCCATGAAAAATTATCAACATATGTTGGTTTATATAAAGCAAAAGATTTTAACCATGCGTTAGCAATCGCCAAAGATTTATTAACAATGGGACCAGGGCATACTGCTAGTTTATGAACTGACGAAATTAAAGGTAAAGCTGAAATTAACTTATGACGTGATTCTTTAAACGATGGAAGAATGGTTGTTAATATGCCATCGTCATTAGGAGCAGTTGGAGATATGTACAACTTCCAATTAGCGCCCTCATTTACCTTAGGATGTGGAAGCTGAGGGGGAAACTCGACTTCAGTTAACATTGGTCCGCAACATTTATTAAATACTAAAACTGTCGCAGTAAGGAGAGAAAATATGCAATGAATGAGATTACCAGAACGCATTTATCATAAATTTGGTTGTTTACCATTTGCGTTACAAGATCTAAAAGAATGAAATTGTAAAAAAGCCTTTATTGTAACTGACCCAGTGATTAACGAATTATACGGTCAAAAAGTTACATCAGTGCTAGAACAATTAGGAATTAAATATGATGTGTTTGCCGATGTCGAACCAAACCCAACTTTTGCCACAACTGAACGTGGAGTTAAATCAATGAAAAACTCTCGTCCCGATGTTGTAATTGCGATCGGAGGGGGAAGTGCGATGGACGCAGCCAAAATGATTTGGTTGTTAGAACAACATCCCGATGCTAAATTTGCGGACTTAGCAATGACCTTTAATGATATTCGCAAAAGAGTTGTTAAGTTCCCAACAATGACAAACGGGGTTAAATTAGTATGTATTCCAACAACTTCGGGAACAGGTTCGGAAGTAACACCATTCTCAGTTATTACCGATGATAAAACACATATTAAATATCCGTTAGCGGATTATGCGTTAACTCCGCACATGGCAATTGTTGATCCTGAGTTAACATTAACCGTTCCGAAAGGGGGAACTAATGCTCCGGCGTTAGATGCGATGACCCACTTGTTTGAAGCTTATGTTTCAGCTTTAGCAACGGATTATACTGATCCTTACTGTTTGCAAGGAATTAAAACAATTTTTACTTATTTACCAGATGCTTACCATAACGGAAGTAGTGCGGTCAAAGCCCGTAGTAAAATGGCTGATGCTGCAACTCAAGCTGGAATGGCCTTTGCCAATGCGTTCTTAGGATTAGTCCACTCAATGAGTCATAAAATTGGAGGAGAATTTGAAGTTATCCACGGGGCGGCAAACTCAATTTTATTACCATATGTAATTCGTTATAACGCAGCAACTTTATTAGAAGGAGGAAAACAAACTTACTTCTCACAATATACTGTTGCGAATTCGCTAGAACGTTATGCCGAAATTGCTCGTTACTGTGGGGTTAAAGGAAGTAGTGATTCTGAATTAGTTGATAACTTAATTAGCAATGTTCAAAAATTATCAAAAGATGTTGAATTAGCTAGTTCATTTAAAGAATATTTTGAAAGATACCAATTAAATGTTAGTGAAAAAGACTTTTTAGCAGCCTTAGACAAAATGTCACAAGATGCTTTTGATGACCAATGTACGCCAGCTAACCCGCGAATTCCATTATTAACTGATATTAAACAAATCTACTTAGATGCCTACCATGGTAATCCTGTCCCATCATTAAAAAAATAGGAGTTTTTAAAAAAGTCAAAACAAATTTTGACTTTTTTAATTTTGTTATTTATTTTCTTAGTATCTTGTATTTTAAACCAAAACGAGTTAAGATAGTTAAGATAACAAAGAAAATGAGATATTACCCAGGAGAGAGATTATGAAAAAGTTATTAGCCTTTTTTAGTGCCGTTATTTTGAGCAGTACCTCTGCTAGTTTGCTTAGTGGCTGTCACAATTTTCACGCCGATAACACCATTAAGATTGATAATATTAATTGCCACCTCCCCCAAGTTGAAGTTGCAATTGATCAAAATGCCAATCCTGCGATTACTAACTATGCAATGGGGACGGATGAAAATGATCATGTTGTGCCCTTAAAAAATATTGTTTATTTAACAACCCAGGGGAAAGTTACTATTTATCGCCAAGAAATTAATGTTGTGAACCGCTGGTTAGCAGACCAGTTAAATTTATTAAATAATTTTAAAAATGAGTTAGTTATTCGTAACCAGGTTTTTTATTCATTTGTCCCCAATTTTTTACCAACAACCCAATTATCATTTCCTGCTAATTTAGCAAAGGTTAACAGCAATTTAATGCATTACCGGGGATATTACACAGATGTTGTTTTCTTTAATATTAAGTTTTTACAAGTGGAAGGATTATTACAACCTTCGCAACCAAGTGATGTGGTATTAAAATATCAAATTCAAAAAGTTAAAATTACAAATTTAAAATATGGTAATCTTAAAATTCCTTCCTGGTCAGTAATTACTGGTGAAGTTAAAACAAAATCATTAACAATTAAAGTTTCATGGTTAGCAACTTAGTTTTTAAAATTCTAAAATTTTGCCTGAAGATTTAATAATAATTATATTTTTTCCTAATTTTTATCTTGTTTAATATAAGAATTAGAATATAATTATACTTAAGGAGGATTTTTATATGGCATTGATTAACAATAAGAAACCGACTTTTGTATCAATTGATTTAGGAACAGCATTTACACTTGTTTACATTTCAGGAAGTGGAATTGTTTATAATGAACCCTCAATTGTTGCTTACAAAATTAAAGAAAATCGAATTATTGCTGTTGGAGCCGAAGCATATAAAATGATCGGAAAAGGTAACAAATCAATTCGCATTGTCCGTCCAATGGTTGACGGAGTTATCACAGATATTAGAGCAACTGAAGCCCAATTAAAATATATTTTTAACCGTTTACATGTCTCAAAACAATTAAAAGGATCAGTAATGTTACTAGCTTGTCCTAGTGTAATTACAGAATTAGAAAAAAATGCCTTGAAAAAAATTGCTACTAACTTAGGAGCTGACCGTGTCTTTGTTGAAGAAGAAGTTAAAATGGCAGCCTTAGGTGGGGGAGTTGATATCTATAAACCTAATGGAAACTTAGTTGTTGATATGGGTGGTGGAACAACTGATGTTGCGGTGTTATCATCCGGAGATATTGTGCTATCAAAATCAGTTAAAGTTGCTGGTAACTACTTAAATGATGAAATTTTAAAATATGTTCGTAGTCAATATGGATTAGAAATTGGAATTAAGACAGCCGAAATGATTAAAATTGAAATTGGTAGTTTAGCAAAATATCCTGATGAACGAAAAATGAAAGTATATGGTCGTGATGTTGTTTCTGGTTTACCACGAGAAATTGAACTAGTTCCCGAAGAAATTCGTGAAGTTCTAAAAGTTCCAATTTCCCGTATTATTGATTTAACAGTTCAAGTTTTAGAAGAAACACCACCAGAATTAGCGGGAGATATTTTTCAAAATGGGATCACCATTTGTGGTGGGGGTGGTTTAATTAAAGGAATTGCCACTTACTTTGAAGATACTTTACAACTACCAGCTAAAATTGGTGAACAACCATTATTGGCAGTTATTAATGGGACAAAAAAATTTGAATCTGATATTTATGATATTATGCGTCAAGAACATATCAAAAACAAAGAATTAGATTATTAAAAAATAATAATTTAAAAACTATGTTGTTTAATAAAAAAATGAATTCTAAAAGAGAATTCATTTTTTATATAGCGATTATCTAGAAGAATCTTTCTTTGGTGATCAAATCTTTCAAAAACTGTTAGCACTGTTTGTAGTGGTACTATTTGAATTTAAGGATGAAAGGGATCCACTTAAATTTTTATTTAGTTGACTAACAAATAGCATATATTTTTTAATATCATTTGATATTTGCTTTACTTTTAATGATAATTTATTTTCAATTTGTGATGAGGAACTAAGGCCATTTAGCATATTTTCAGGTAACATCTTAGCAATTTCTTTTATAAGTTGATATTTGTCTTCCGCTATTAAATTACTAATAATTTCTTGTGGATCATCAAAACTTTGATATTTATTAAATAAGGGTGTAGAATTAAGTTTCGAATTTATATCTGTATTATTTTGAATAATTACTGGTTTATTCTTATCATTCTCTCAATCTTTAGTACTTTTTTTCCCCACTTGATCAAGAACATTTGAATAAGGTTCACATGCTTTTATTATTGTTAATAGTGCATATTTAATAATTTTATTTGCAGTTTCATCATCATTAATTTTATTATGAAGATCTACATTTTTAGTTAAAATAATTAGTTGTACCCAGGTTTTAAAATCATTTATTTTTTTATTTTTAAATTCTTTTTTGTAGCTGACATATGGTTCATGAAACTCAGTTTTTGTTTTCCATTGCTGCTTAATCTTTCAGGTTTCTAATTTTTTCAAATAATTTTCAATAAAATCATCTTTGATGTCAGAACTTACAACATTAGTTGTCAAGTTGCCTATTTCTTGTTCTAATTTTGCTATCTTTTGTATTAAATTTTCTTTTTCTTTGTCTATGTTTTTATTTTCTTCTATTTTCTTGCTTATAGAATTTCAAACAGATTGGAATACTATTACTTGATTATGGTTTAATGTTTCATTTCCGCTTAAATTAAGAATCGTCTTAAATAAACTATCTTTATCGAAAGAAAAGGTTTCTAACTTAGCAATAAAGTTCTTCATTACTTCAAAATCTTTCAGTTTTGTTTCTAGTTCTTTATCTAGTGTTTCTTGGTGAATTTTTTGTTGTTTTTCTAGTTCTGTTTCTAGTTCTTTTAGTTTATCAGTTCCAATTTCAATTTCTTTTTTGTACTTTTCTATGACTATTCCAAACTCTTTGTTTAATAATATATTTAGCTTGTTATTATTTTCATTTAATTTTGTTATTGAACCAAAAATTTGCTGAGCATTTTTTTCACAAAAAAGTTGGACTAATGAATTAATGTCAGAAAATAGGGATGTTTCTCTTTTCAAAGGTATTTGGTCATCATCAAGTTTTTTTAATTTTAAGTTATTGGAAATTAATTCATCAATTAAAATCTGGATTGTATCTAACAAATTAGATGCTATATATTTTTGATCATTAGAATTTAATGATTCTAGATTAAAGGCCTCCAAATGCATATCAATTTTATTTCAATCAATAAGAAGGTTATGATAGGGGAGAGTATCAATATTTTCAAAATCAATTGTTTTTCCCAAATGATTTAAGATGGCATTATTAAAATCATTTATTTCTAAATTTAACTTGTCGTGGTTTTCGATCACTGCATGTATTATTTCACAAAAAATAGCTTTAATGTCTCTTAAAATGCTTATTATGTATTGGTCAAAACTATATTGATCATCATTTTTAATTTCAGTTTTATTTTTTGAAATTATTTCATCAATTTTTTCTTTTTCATTAATAATTTTTTGTTGAATGAACCTTATTTTCTTAATCATTTCATGACCTTTATTTTTAAAGATTGATTCTTGATATTTTTCGTTTTGTGCGTCAAAAATTTCAGATTTTATTTGATGCAAAATTTCATAAGGGATCATAAATCAATTAGAAAAATTATCTTTTTTAAATGTTTCATCAGGATTATTAGTATCATAAAGTTCAGCAAAATATCTAAAATAACTTAATGAATTAATTTTATTAGTGCATTCATAGTATTTTTGAATGATGTCATAAGTTGGTAATTTGTGTTCAAGGCTAGTAGATGACATTTCAAAAGTTGTTGATTCATTATGTTTAGTAATTCTATCTAAATTTTTAATAATTAAATTTTCAAGGTCTGCTGCAAGGGCTTTGTTGTTTGTTAATCCAACTGTCTGCAAAAAATCTATTTCAAATTGTGACATCTCAGTTTTAATTTCTTGAAGAATTTTTTCAGCAAAATCATCATTGGTAAATTTAAGCAAGTATATTTTAGGACCAAAATAATTAAATAATCTCATAAATTCATGATTGTACTTTGATTTTAATAAATAATGATATCGGTATCATTCATTTTTTGAATCATCATTATTTTCTAATGTACTAGCCTTAGATACTAAAAAATCTTCATAAAGAGCATCTGTCGTCGCGATATATTCTTCATTATTTTTAAACATATTTTGCAAAAATTGTTCTAAATCAGGATAATCTTTTAATAAAGTTCTTTGTTCCGCTTCAAGATTTTCAATTAATGTTGTATAAAACGCAGGTTTTTTTAAATTACTTAATTGGAAGGTTAATAATTCATCTTCTTTTTCTTTAAAAGATATATTATTTTTATCAAGCGATTTTTTCTCAATAAAATTATCAATTAAAGCATAACCAGTTTGATACCAATGATGAAAGCTTAATTGATTAACATTTAAAATATCAAATTCTTTAAAAAAGTTTTGAGGTAGACTTCGTTCTTTATAAAATGCAAAACGATATTGACTTTGTTTTTGCGAACTATATTTCTTTTTCATTGAATTTATGTTATCTTCAGGAAAATTTTGCTGCTCTAAAAATCCCACAAATTTATTGTCAAATTGGTTGAGTTCATGTATTCATTCTGGTGGGTTGGTTTGGTCATAAATTGGAATAATTTGGTTAGTATGGTCTTCAATAGATTGAGTAGTTATCGCTAGTTTTGCAATAATATTTTTACATTTTTTTTGATCATTAGGAACTATCAGATGAATAAGATTTGTATAATTTTTATTACATAGTGTTATTGATTCTAATAACTTGTCTTCATTTTTTTGTAATATTTCAAACTGAGTCTTAATAGCGAATCAATCAATATTATCGGTTTCACCCATTTTTATTTTTATTAAAAGATTTTGTAAGATAAAGATCTGTGTTTTTTGATAATTGCTAATAAATTCTTTTAAATTATCTCAATAACTAGTTTCCAGATGATTAATTAGTTTTTCTATCATTAAATCTTTGTCAGGGGTTTTAAGGAGCTGTTGCCAGATATTGTTAATAGTAGCTAAACTAAAGTTTTCAAAATATTCCAAGTCTACATTTAACGCGGGAATGAATGTTATATAATTAGTTATTAATTCATATTGTTCAGTTATTGATGTTTTATTTTCTAAGATTTGCGTCATTTCTGTTATTTTTTTTGCTAATTCATCTTTTTCTGGGATCAATAAATAATCATAGACTTCGGTAATATGATGTTCTTGAATTAGTGCTAGATCATCAAGATATTGCAAATATCTAACTGATTCAAAAATTTCCTGGTCACTATTTTTAATAAATTCTTCAATTTCAGCAATTTTCTCATTTAGATTTTCATTTTCTATACTAAGATTAGCGATAGTATTTAATTCATCATTTATCATATTGTTCATTTGCTGATAGTTTTCTAATGAATAATTTTTATTTTTAGCCACACAAGCTTCTAAACAACTAAGTAAGTTAGTAAGGATTTTTTGGCGGATATTAACTGGTCAAAATTTTAAACTTTCAAGTTCAAAAACCATTGTTTCATCAAAATGATTATTTTCTTCAGCTTCATCATCTACGAATTTATATAAGTTTTTGGGAATTGCATCATAATAGTTTTCTTTTAAAAAAATGTTAAAGTTTCCCACTGCAGATATTATGAATTCTGCATCTAAAATATTTTCCCTTAATTTATTTAATTCATTTAGATCAAAATATTCTGTTGGCTCGATTCGATTGATGTGTTCTTTTCCAACCATAAATTCAGCAATGCCAAAACGTAGATTTTTTGATCAAGTCGTTAAAATTTCTATTACTTTTGTCAAAATTATAAGAATATTAGTTAATAAATTAACAATTTTTGAGTTTTTCTTTTTTTTCATTTCTAACTCTAATTTAGTTAGTTTTTTTTGGTAAGATTTAAGATTTGCTAGAGTTTTGTTTAATTCTTCTGTTGTGATTTGATAGTTTTTATCTTGTAAAAAGTTCTTTATTTTTACAATATCGTTCATTAGGTCTTCATTTTTTAATAATTCATCACTATATTTTACTGTTTCATTGTAAAAGTCATCATAAGCAAAGATAAAATTTTCATCGTCAATAATTTCCGGATGTTCTTGATAAATTATTAAGTCTTTTGCAAAATTCTCAATTTTTTTTTTTTTTTTGTTTTACTGTATTATTATTTGTTTCCATGTTAAAGTTTCCTAATTGTCTTTCTATTTTTTCTAAATAAATAAAAAAACCGTAAAAATATTGTTTACTTTTACGGCCTTTGTGTGCTCTAATATGTTTTCATTTGTTTATAAATGTGAATAATTTATTTATTCGCTACAAGTATATCAAATAATTAAAATAGTAATAAAAAATAAGAGTAATTATATTTAAACAAGTTTGATGTTTGAAGTTAATTAATATTTAATGTGGTAAAAAAGGCTAATTTTATCGGGTTTTTTAAAATACTTGACATTTTTTACTTGCTTTTTCAATTATTTTTAATTATACTAATTCTTATATAAAGGAATTATTTAATAAATTTAAATAAATGATATGCCAATAAATTAGATATCTAGATTTACTTTAAATTATAATTCATTTTGAGTTTAAAGTAATTTTAGTAATATACTTTTATTTAAATTAAGAGGACTACAATGCCTTTATCAAGTTTATTATTTAATATCTTTTGAAAAAGAAAGGAGTATTTTAAAAAAATAAAAAACTCTGCGAAAACTGAAAATAGGATAGTTAGTGGGGAAAAAAGAAGTTTAGTTTGCAAGAGTTGGTATGATTAGGTTTTAACTATACTTGTGGAATTGCTTTTACTTCAGTTTATGCAACGCTAATGATATCATCGGAAAAACATGATGGGTTATTTTTAGGAATGCACATGATTTGAATCTTTTTAATTGAAGGATTGGTGGCGGGAACTTGTGCGTGAGCTTTTAATAAATTATCGCGGGTACACCCAGCAGGCAATGGGGCCGCTTATATTTATGTGCGTAGTAATTTTGGTAAATTTTGAGGTTGATTTATTTCTTTTTTACAATATACCACTTTACCAATTATTGTTACTTCACAAATTGTCTCAATGATTAGATTAAACTTTGTGGGATCAGGAACCTTTTTAGATACCAAAGATAGTTTAGGAAATTGAGCTAATTTAACATGAGATGCTGTTGGGGTCTTTGTCTATATGTTAGTCTCATGTACTTTATTTTTAGGAATGAAAATGTTAAAACGCTATTTAAATGCTTCAAGTTATATTAAATGAGGTTCAACTGCGTTATTATTTATTGCATTAATTGCGATGTTTGCCTTAAATGGCACTCCAGCATGAGATTTAAACGCTAGTAGTAAGTATACCCAATTAAATCCGAGCAATTTTTCTACTGCTTTTACCTCGTGTTTCTTTTTCTTCCTTGGTTTTGAAACATATGCGACAATTGGAAAAAACGTTAAAAATCCCGAACGAAATATTGGACGTAGTATTATTTGAACGATGCTATTATCAACTATCTTTTATGTGGTGGTAACTATTCTAATGTTAGGAGCAATTGGCGGGGAATTTAGTAATAATCCTAATTTACAAGTCTTTCGGCTATTAGGGGATCATGCGGGAAGTTGGTTATATTATATTGGTGTTATTATTATGTTAATTTGTACTGTATCATTAAAAGCGAATGCGGCAATGCAAAATGCCTTATATTCAGGGTCAATTTTGGAACCGTTTGCGGTAGAGGGAATTTTCCCAGCCAAATATCAAGAATTAACAAAAGATAACATTCCGTTTCGTGCATCATTTTTAAACTTAGTAATTACCTTAATTTTTGCCATTATTTGACTATTTATCCCCGATATTATTCAAGGGGCGACTGGTGGAGACTCGGTGTTCTCCTATGCCGCAATTGTCGGAGAAGCCTCATTAATTATGATTATTATTTATGTTTTTGTAATTGCCACGGCTTTAAAATTAGGATTTACTAAAAAATGAAAGTGACAATTTGGGAAATGATCGCTTGAATGTTAGTGTTTGTTTTCTTAATTTGACAATTTATTCAGTTTTTTATTGATTTAGGAAAATCATATGATAGTGCCATTGCTCAGTTAGGGACCAAGGATTCAGCAGCGGGAGTAGCTGCCCTGGTTTCAAATACCATTGAAGTTGCTTACATTCTAGCGATGATTCTCTTTGCAATTATTTGATATTTTGTTTATTATATTCCTAAATACAAAGCAAGATTGCAAAAAGATCCAACTATTCAACAAACTTTAGATGCGCAATTTGTAGTGGTTGATGATTGACACTATGTAATGAAAGAAATTCAAGATGAATTAGATAACTATTTAGTTCGGAACAAGGCAATTCATCATAACCAAGATAATGAAAATCTTCAGGATGCGCTTCATATTCGTGAAGAAGCCCTTACCTTAGAAGGAGATTTACGAGAAGAATAATTACTAACTTAGGGAGATGATAGATTTATTATCTCGCTCTTTTTTTACTAATTATTAAATAGAAAGGATTTAAAAATGGAAAAAAAAGGATTTTGGACAAAAATGAAATTCTGGTTCAAAACATCAAAACCGGAAAAAAGTAAAATTAGTTTAGCGGAATTAGTTTGAATTGGGTTTAACTATACTTGTGGAATTGCGTTTCCAATGTCATTTATTTCAATATATTACTGGCAAACTGGGGGGTTAGGCCTACATATTTTATGAATTATTTTATTAGGAGCCTTAATGGCATGGGGGAGCGCCTGGGCTTTTGCCAAATGTAGTAAGGTTTACCACGATACTAATGGTGGGGCTTATGTTTATGTCCGTGGAGTCTTTGGTCGTTTTTGTGGTTGGTTAATTGGTTTTATCCAATATATTACCTTACCTTCGACAATTATTGTCACTATTATTTCAATGTTTCGGACTAATTTAGACCAACTACCAATTTTTGCGTGAGCTCCGAAACGATGAGAAAATCTAATTATTGATAGTATTGGAATCTTAATTTATGCTTTAGTTGCTAGTTGTATGTACTTTGGAATGAAAGGGTTTCGTTGATTTGTTAATTTATCGGGAATTATTAAATGGGGTTCAACTATTTTCTTAATTATTTGTGCCATTATTTTAATGGCTCAAAATGGTCATGTTGCTTTTAGCGAGGCCGCCCGGGGAACAAAAAACTTATCCTTTACGGTTGACAAGTTTAATAATGCTTTTAGTAGTTTCTTTTATTTCTTTGTTGGCTTTGAAACATTTATTGTGGTTGCCAAAAATGTTAAAAATCCCCAACGAAATTTTGGGCGCGGAATTTTAATTATTTTAGCGATTGCAACAATTTTTTACTTAGTAGTTACCGTCTTTATTATTGGAGCCATTACGGAAGGTGGTATTAACCATAATGGGTGAAGTTCAGGAACAAGTAATTATAATCCTAATAACGTTGTTGCTGGGGTTGCCGGAACCACCGGAATGGTAATTTTGGTCATTTGTACTTTATCATTAAAACTAAACGGCGCAATGCAAAATTCCTTATATTCGGGAGGAATGATTGAACCATTAGCAAAAGAAGGATATATTAGTGAAAAATTAGCTGTCTTAGATAAAGAAAATATTGCAATGCGAGCAAGTACTGTTAACTTAATTATTACAATTATTGCTTGTATTATTATGCTAGTAATCCCTGATGCAATCGGTTCGGGCTTTGATTTTGGAACCGTCTTAGGATTCTCAACAAATATTACGATTGTTATTTATATTTTTGTGTTAGCAGCATGTTGTGTGATGGGCTTTCGTCGTCAATTAAAAATTAAAGTTTGAGAATGAATTTTATTTAGTATTACGTTTATTTTTTTAACAATCCAATTTATTATTTTTAATTATCAAATGATTACCACAATGATTAATGAAACCGGCGCAACTTTAGCCGCCACTTTAATTGAATTTTTAATGTTTTGATTCTTTGTTGCGGTAGCCGTGGGGTGGTATTTTATTTATTATTTGCCAAAACTACGTGATCGGTTAAAAAATAACCCTGCTTTGCAAGTTCAATTAGATGCTGAATTTTTACCAATGACAGAACAAGAAGCCGCGCAGCATTTACTAAATGAAAGTGCCGCGGAATTAGAACGGATTGCAATTATTGAAGAAGAAACCAAAAGTGTTACAACTTAAATTATAAAATTTACCAGGTTTTAAAGTTAGAATCTTGGTAAATTTTATTTACTATTCATTTTGTTAAGATATAATATTAGTAAGAAAAAGGTTAGTATTATCTAGCGGTTAGATTCATCATAGAACTAAAACTTATGGGAGGTTTATTTTAAATGTCAAATTTATTTGGAAATTCAATGACAATGAATATTATTTTAGTTGTGATTGTAGTAGCAGTTATTATTTTTGCGGTAGTTTCGTCGGTAATGGGAAAGAAAGCCCAAAAATTAGAGCGGGAAAAACGGAAAAAACAAGTTAAAGATAAAATTAAACAATATATTAAAGAAACTGATAATCGTAAAAATTTACGCTTAGAATATGAAAAAGTTATTCCCCGCAAAGGGAAAGAATATAAATACCGTGATATTTTTGATGTAATTGTTGATATTTACGAGGCAAAAACAAATAATTTTTTAGAACAAAAAGCGTTTGAAATTGAAGGAATTTCAAAAAAAATTAGTAAAAAACAATATGAAACAACGTGAACTGTTAACCAAGAAATTGATTTAGAAGAAGCTAAACGCCGCATTAATATTATTGAAAAGAAAGTTAAGTTAACAAAAGAAGAAAAAAAAGCCCAAAAAGAACAAACCAAAAAAGAAATTGAACAACAACGTCAAGAAATGTTAAAAAAACGGGAAGAAGAACGCAATTTACGAAAAGCTGGTAAAAAAACAGCGGGTAGTGATTACCCCGAAGATAAACCAAAACCAAAAGTTGAAAAATTTGTGCCCCGCAAATAAAAGTAAATTCAAGTTTGAATTTATTTTTTTGTTTTATTAGTATAATTAATTTAGTTGGAGGTTAATAAAAATGGATGCCAAACTTACTTTAAAAAAAGAAGATTACAAACGTTTTAAAAAATGTTTTAAATTATCCTGAGCATTAGCTAACCGGGCAAACTTAAAACAAGTTCAAACATGGGTTAGTGAACAACAACTGTCGGTTTTTTTTGATTTAAAAGATAATATTCATGGGGCAAAAATTGATGAAGATAATTTTTTAAATGATGAAAATGAAGATGAAGAGAATAATAATATTAATATTTTGAATGAAAACCTCTATGATTTAATGCTAGAAACATCATGACCAGCCGGAGAAGGCGAAGATGATTTTGACACTCAAAAACTAATCAATTATTATGATGATTTAAATCAGTTAATTGATCCCGAAGAGATTATTGAATTTTATCCGGGGGAAACCATTGCAGATGGAAATGAAGTGGGCGCCCGGGCGCGGGAATATTTTACTCGTGATTATAAATGTTTTAATCTTGACCATTATAGTAAAAAAAATGCTTTTGCGAAAACCCAGGAGGTTTTACAAGACCAATCTTACCAAGTATATTTTGAGCCTTCTTTTGAATATAATAATTGTATTACCAAATGTGATATTTTAAAGCGTTTAGATGATGGTAGCTTTCATTTAATTGAAGTAAAAGCTTCTACCGGCAAAAAATATGATAAAAACTATGGTGAGTATGTTGAAAAAGATCTCAAGATTGATCATGCCTATGATATTGCCTACCAATATTATGTTTTAACAGGTTGTGGTCTACGAATTAGTAAAATTTCAGTAATGTTATTAGATCCGTCATATTATCGTCATGGTGATATTGATTATGACCGCCTTTTTATGTTGCAAGATCATTTTAAACAACCATCAAAACGAATGGCGGGAGTATCATTAATGACATTTGCCCAGCAGTTAACAACTGGCGAGATTACTGACCCGCAGTTAAAAAATGAGCGTGCAATTGAACTTGATTTAGTAGCAATTAAACTAGGATATCAAAAGTCATTAACGGAAATTTATGATTTATTTATGAGTGCTAGTTGCTGAAACCAAAAACCAGATGATCATTTCCGTTACTATGGTTATTGCCAACATGCAAGTGCCTTACTCCCCGAACATAATAGTGTGTTTGAACTTTACCGCGGGATGGGTAAGAAAACCTTATTATTATATGAAGAAAATATTATAATGTTAAAAGATATCCATTTACCATTCAATTTTAAACGTTCCGCTATCTTAAAAAAACCTTTACAATTTAATGAACCTCAAATACGCCAAATTAAAGTACTTCAGGATTTAGAACCTATTATTAATCCCCACCGGGTAGATGAATTACTACAGATTTTTCGTCAATATCAATATCCCATTTATATGTATGATTTTGAAACAATGAAAGCAGCCGTCCCACGGTTTGATTATTCATATTCTTATCAACAAATCCCTTTTCAATATTCAGTTCATGTTTTAACAGATGATAATTTTGATTATCAAGATGAAAATACAATGGATCATTATGCTTATTTAGCTGATGGCCTTGAAGACCCACGCTTAACATTAGCGACCCAATTAATTGCTGATTTAACTAAGAATGGGATGGGAGTTTATGTGGCCTATTACAAAAGTTTTGAATGTAAAGTTCTTTTTGAACTAGGAGATTATTTGAACTGAAAAATTTCTACTACAGATGACATAGCACTTAAACAACAATACCAATATCTCCAAACTAAATTATTAGAAATTAGAGCGAAAACAATTGATTTAATGGATTTTTTTAAAGACTTTATGATTTATAAACCAGAATTTTATGGTTCCAAATCAATTAAAAAAACCCAACCGGCTTTTGACCCCCAGTTTACTTACCAGGAGTTAAAAATTCGAAAAGGAGATATGGCCAGTGAAACCTTCCGTCGGCGTGTTGAAAATAATATCACCTTACCAATTTGGCTAAAATATTTTCGTTCTGCAATGCTGAAATATTGTAACCGTGATACGTTAGCAATGGTGGTAATTTTCCAACATATTAAGCAATTATTACATTTGCACCATTATTTATAGAAAAGGAATGATTAAAATGAAAAAATATCGGGTAATTTTTATGGGAACCCCCATGTTTGCTACAAGTGTTTTAAAAACGTTGTTAGAAATGAAAAACCAGTTTGAGATTGTTGGGGTAGTATGCCAACCCGACCGGAAAACTGGCCGTAAACAAGAAGTTCAGTTTTCACCTGTGAAGCAATTAGCGCTCGCTAAGAACTTACTAGTTTTTCAACCAGAAAAATTAATTGATGCCTATGAAGAGTTAGCCCAGTTGCAACCAGATTTAATTTTAACTTGTGCGTATGGTCAATTTATTCCGAGCAAAATTTTAGCATTGCCAACTATTAATTGTTTAAATGTCCATGCATCATTATTACCAAAATTACGGGGCGGGGCGCCGATTCATAAAGCAATTATTTATGGGGAGCATGAGACGGGGATTAGCTTAATGCAAATGGTTAAAAAGATGGATGCTGGGGATGTTTATTACCAAAACAAACTAACAATTAGTTTAACTGAGACGGCAAGTTCTCTGCATGATAAATTAATGTTGTTAGCAATTGATATTATTAAACATCATTTAATTCCAACTTTAGAAAATAAATACCACCCAGTACCCCAGGATGAAACAAAGGTTACTTTTGCATATAATATCACCCGCGAAGAAGAGCGAATTAATTGGAATCAAATTAAAGAAAATATTTATAACCAGATTCGGGGGCTATATGCGTGGCCAATTGCCTATACTACTATCAATGATAAAATTTATAAAATTCATGAAGCAAAAATTAGTTTAGACCATTTAAGTACTAGTGATCAGCAATTAGCAAACGGGACAATTGTCGCTTTAACTAAAGAAGGGATTAAAATCAAAGTAATTAATGGTTATCTTATCCTCCTAAAAATTCAACGCGAAGGAAAAAAACCAGTTGAAACTAGTGTTTTTTATAATAATCCTTCCCCTGAAATTGCTATTCATCAACAATTTGTTTAAAAGGAAAAAGAACTTTATGTACCGTTTAAAATCAATTCGTTATTTAACAACCCTTGCGTTAGTTACTGCGATCTTAATTATTATTGCCTTTATTAGTCAGTTTATTAAAATTGCGAATGGGAAAAGTATTTTACAATTATCAGATGGGTTATTTTTAGGATTAACAATATTTATTCGCGGACCATTAATGTTAATTGCGGGAATTCTTTATGCCGGAATAATTGATTTAATAACAGGGGGATTAGTTTTCATTCCGGTTTCAATTATTATTCGAATCTTAATGTTTGTTCTTACTTACTTTTTATATCGTATTATTACAAGGTATGTTGCAAACTTGTTAAGTAGTTTAATGTTATTATGATATGTTTTATATGCTTATTTATTATTTGGCCCATCCGCAGCTATTATTGAGTTAATTAATGATGCCATCCAAATTGGCATTTGTTATATTTTTTCTATTATCATTTCTGTAACATTAGAACGGATTAATATTAAAAGTAATTATCGAATATGGAATGATCAACAATTTGATATTTATAAAAAAATGGATAATTAAATTATCCATTTTTTATGTTAATTAAATTATCTTGTTATCTATGAATTGAGTCGTCACTCACTGGTGGAGGGGTCGATGGAGCAAGTACTAGTTGTTCGTTAAGTTGATTATCCATTTGGGCTTTAATATCTTCTGTTTTTTTTGCATTTTCAATTTTTCTTTGGATTAATTTTTGTTGCTTTTCCGTTAGTTCTTCTGCATTAATTGTATGAGTTTCTTTGATCTTATTATTAGCTTCAATTTGATCATAAACTCATTTGACCGGATCACCAGACATTTTTTTTAATTCTCCAATTGTAATGGCTGCAACTTCTCGTCCCTCAACTTTTATTACAATTTCATCATTTTCATTACTATTTGCTAAAATATTATAAATTTTTTTGTGAAATTTTTGATAGCATCCCTTAATTTTATTTTGCTCATCTTTTTCGTATTTATTTAAATCATTATGGAATTTTCATAATGCTAAAAAAGCAACATTACTAACTTTTATTTCTTCATTATTTCCCGTAATTTTATTTTTTATTCTAGTTCATAAACTTTTATTATTGCCCGGTTCATTTTCAAAATCTTTGTCATCTGAATCTTCAACAAACCCTTCATCAGAGCTTTCTTTAAATTCTTGTGATGGTTGTCTTTCTTCTTCCAAAGCTGGTGAAGAATTGTTGTTACCTAACAATTGTTTATTTTCGGTTAAATCTTCTTCAAATCCTTCATCAGTATCTGAAGATAAAATTTCTTCTCGCATAAGGAACACCTCCAATTAAAGAAAAATACCATAAAAAATAAACTTTTTTATGGTATTTTAAATACTCTCTTTGTAATTTTCTTCCTACATTAATTAATTGTAAGATACTTAAATTATAGCAATTTCATAAAAAAATGCTTAAAACAATCTTCATAAATTTCAAACAAATAAAATGTTAAAAATGAATAATTTCTATCATAATTTATTATTTTTGGTTTTTTTTGGTTAATTTTGGTTAAATTAGGATATAATAAAACTAGGTGATAAAGAATGATAAAGGATATTAGATGGCATAAAATTTTAGAATTATTAAAAGAGGACCATATCATTTTAGTTAATGATATTATTGAAAAACTAAATCTTTCACCAACTACTGTTCGGCGCGACTTAACAGAAATGGAACAACAAGGATTAATTAAAAGAACTCATGGGGGAGTTAAACTAAAGGAAAGCAAAGAATATGGCTTTGAAGAACAAATTAATCAAAAGATTCAGCATAATGCGAAAGAAAAATATTTAATTGCTGATAAAGCTGTTAAATTAATTAAAGATAAAATGTCAATTTACTTAGATGCTGGTTCTTCAACGTTAGCTTTGATTAAATTAATTGATCCAACCCAAAAAATTATCATTATTACTAATTCAATTTTACATGCGGAATTATTAGCTATCGCTGGTTTTCATGATGTTTATTTATTGGGGGTAAGTATAAGCTATCAACTGGTGCTTTAATCGGTTGAGAAGCAATTAGCACTTTGCAAAAATATAATATTGATTTAGGTTTTTTAGGAGTAAATGGAATTGATAACAATGAGTTATATACAACTGATCCTGAAGAAGCAATGATTAAAGCTGAAGTTATTAAAAGAGCAAAGCAAGTTTATGTTTTAGCCGACCAAACTAAATTTAATCATAAATCATTAGTAAAATTTGCGACAACCAATGAGGTTGAAATTATTTCCGCAAATTGAAAGAAAAGTAATTAAAGGAGAGGATATTGAATGACAATTGTTAATTATTTTCATGAGACAACAACAATTATTAAAGGAACTGTGAAAACAAAAACCGCAGTTTTTGAAGAGTTAAGTACGTTACTAGTTAAAAATAATATTGTAAATGATCAATACCAATTATTACAAGATTTAGATAAGCGTGAAAAAGAGGGCGTAACCGGTGTTGGGGATGGAATTGCTATTCCACATTGTTCTAGTTCAGCGGTTATTAAACCAACTATTGCTATTATGACCTTGGCTATGGAAATTGATTGGCAGAGTTTAGATAATAAACCAGTTGATTTAATTTTTATGATTGTTACCCCGGCAAAAGAAGGAGAAGAACATCTCCAAGCATTATCTCAGTTAGCAATGTTTTTAACTAATAAGGATACAATTAACCAAATTAGAAATGCCGCATCTTATCAAGAACTAATTAATGCTTTTCAAAATAAAGAAGTACCAGTGACAAATAAGCTAGCACCAAATCAACATTATGATGTAATTGGAATTACTGCTTGTCCGACTGGTATCGCTCATACTTATATGGCTAAAGAAAAATTAGAAGAAGCGGCTAAGGCAATGGGATATACAGTTAAAATTGAAACCCAAGGTCGCAGTGGACCCGAATCAGTGTTAACAGCAGAAGATATTGCCAATGCTAAAATTATTATTTTTGCCGCTGATAAGGCAGTTACTAACTTAGGGCGCTTTGCTAATAAAGAAGTTCTTGAAGTTGGAACTAAAGATGCTATCTATGATGGCCAAGCTGTTATTAAACGATATTTAAATCATGATCGTTTAACAACAATTAAAAATAAAGGTGCTGGTGATGAAGTTGGTGAAATTTCTTTAAAACAATTTAAATATGTTTCACGAAATTTATTAGGTGGAGTTTCCCGAATGTTACCATTCGTTGTTGCTGGTGGTATTATTTTAGGAATTGGATTTTTATTAGATTCGGGTTATACGGGTGGCGCTTTTGGAACTAACCGTCCAATTGCCCGCTGATTTAGCGGATTGGGAAAAATTGCCTTTGCAATGATGATTCCAATTTTAGGAGCCTATGTTGCGTATTCAATTGTTGGTCCCCAAGGTTTGTTACCGGGGATGATTGCTGGTTTAGCAGCCACTGCACCCGAAATGTTATATAGTCCGGGTCAAGACCCCACTAAATGAGTTAATGAATGGGGAAGTTTATTACCATCAGGATTACAATATAATTCAGGATTTATTGGCGCACTAGTCGGAGGATATGCAGCTGCCTTTATTGTGTATGGTTTAACAGTAATGTTTAAAAAAATTCCTCAATCCTTACGGGGAGTTAAGGATATTGTTTTTATTCCGGTGCTATCAGTTTTAGCAATTGGAGTCGTAATGTTTGCTTTAAACATTCCATTAGGTTATTTTGCTTATGGTTTAAAATTAGGGGTAACCAAATTAAATGAATATAATGTGTCAGTTATTGTTGGATTAATTTTAGGATTTATGATGTGTGTTGACTTGGGAGGGCCGGTCAATAAAGTAGCTTACACATTAGGAACATTATCAATTAATCCGGATGTTGGGCAATCTGGTTTTGTTTATGAACCAAGTATTATGGGTTCTGTAATGGCAGCTGGAATGGTACCCCCATTAGCAATTGCTTGTTCATGTTTAGTATTTAAAAAAGTATGAACACCAAAAGACCGCGAAGCATCGCGTGCTAACTGGTTCTTAGGATTGTGTTTTATTACCGAGGGAGCAATTCCTTATGCGGCAAAAGATCCCAAACGTGTATTACCGGCAATGATGGTAGGCGGAGCAATTACGGGTGCTGTGACAATGGCATTCCAAGTTAGTTTAAGTGCTCCGCACGGAGGAATCTTTGTTTTTGCTCTCCTACGATCAAACCTATTTAGTGGAACTGGTTTACAAATTGGAATGGGAATTGTTTTCTATTTATTAGCAATTATTTTAGGAGCGATTGCCTCAACATGTGTTTTAAGTTTTTGAAGAATGCATGATATTAAAAAGGGAAAATTAAATATTAATCTTTAAGAAAGTTGATACCCAAATTAAGTTTTGGGTTTTATTTAGATATAATTGTGGAAGGAGAAGAGGTTATTAAAATGATTTATACTTTAACTTTAAACCCCGCTATTGATCGGATTGTAGAAACTGAAACTTTTAACTTAGGAATAACAAATAAAGTTTTGAATGAATATGAAGTTCTTGGCGGAAAAGGCATTAATGTTTCAGTAATGTTAAAAAATTTAGGATGTGAAACAGCAGTATTAGGATGAATGGGACAAGATAGTAAGCTTGAATTTTTAAAATATTTAACAGCAAAAAATATTAATAGTAATTTTGTGGAGGTTTCTGGGAAGGTCCGGGTAAATTTAAAAATAAAAAACTTAACTACTAAACAAGAAACTGAATTAAATGGTTTAGGTTTTCAAGTTTCCCAACCAGATGTTACAAAAATTATTGAAGTAGTTAAAACAAATGTAAAGGCTAATGACTGTTTAATTATTTCGGGTTCAGTTCCCCAGGGATGTCCCCGTGATTTGTATGCGATGATTGCCAAGCATTGTGCTGAAAATAATATTATGTTTGTGGTTGATAGTACTAAAGAAATTTTATTATTAACATTATCCTATCATCCGTTTTTAATTAAACCAAATCTTGAAGAATTAAATGAACTCTTTCAAACTAATTATCAGTTTAAGGAAGAAAAAAATATCATTAATCTTGGCCAACGATTAATAACAATGGGTGCCCAAAATGTTTTAATTAGTAATGGGAAAGAGGGCAGTATTTTAGTTACAGATAAAAATATTTATCAAGTTAATAGTGCTCATGGACAATTAGTAAATTCTGTGGGAGCTGGTGATTCGATGGTTGCTGGTTTTATTGGAACTTACTTAAAACATCATGCTTTTGATCAAGCACTCGTGTATAGTGCGAGTGCCGGAGCGGCAACAGCATTTACCAAAGGGATTGCTGAAAACACAGAAGTTAAAAAATTATTGGGACAAATTAAAATAAATGTAATAAAATAATATTACATTTTTTTATTTTATTTTTTAAAAAGAAAAAATTAATAATATAATTAAAGTAAGGAGAAAAAATAATTATGTTAGATTCAAAAGATTTGGAAATCCTAGAAGCCTTAAAAGAAAATTTGGACCAACCTTTTAAGAAAATTAAAAATTTCTTAAATCATATTAAAATATCACGTGGTGATTTTTATTATCACTTAAATCACATTAATAGTGCCTTAAAGCACAAAAACAAAACTTTGAATGTTACTAAAATTACTAAAGAAGAGTTTCAAGAAATTTATGAATTAATTACTTCAAAACAAGACATCTTTTTAAATAGTAATGTTGGTGGTTACATCTTAGTTACTTATGTCTTTTTAAATGACTATACCAAACTAAGTACCATTAGTAAATTATTAAACATTAGTGTGAATAGTGCTTTTAAATTAATTACTAAAATTAATGAAACGATTCGCGAAAAATATCACTATGATAAAATTTTAATTTCAAACAGTGGTAACGGGTATTTCTTTTGTGGTGATGAATTATCAAAACGGAAATTATTGATTAATCTTAGTATTCAAATTAATACAAATAAAAGTAGTAAATTAATTTTAGATTTTATTTTTAACAAGTTTAATTTGCCATATGGTTATGAAGACTTTTTAAAAATAAAAAATATTTTATTATCTCATAAAAATGATTTATCATTTGTTGAACTTGGGTGAGATACGTTATCCTTAATTTTATTTATCACCTTGGTATATCGAGAAAAATTTAGTGAAGGTCAGCAGTTATATGCCCAATTGGCAGACCATGAACAGTTTTATAAACATCAAAAATCATATAATATTGCTAGTCAAGTTATTGATGAAATTTGTACAACCTTTAATGTTGAATTTACTTCTAATCAATTTGAAAAATTATTTTTATCAAATATGTTTTTATCAAAACATGAAATGATTGTTGCCACGAATGACTTTGGTTATGAATACCAAGTCATTACTAATTTTTTGCAACGATTATTTGATCATCTCGAAAAAGAAGGGTATACTATCAATCGTCATGATGCCCAACAACGGTTATTTCGGTTTTTAATCTGGACAAAATACCAATGAGAAAATTTGTGGACAATTGATGCTACCACAAAGTTAAAACAAGATTTTATTAATTCCCGGGTGGAATATAAAACCTTGTTTAAGTTTTTAACTACTAATTTAAATAAAAACATTAAAGAAGTTATTAATAAAGAATTAATTGAAAAACAAATTATTGAGTTTACCATTATCTTCATTCCATATATTAATACTTTTCCCCAAAAAGATGTTATTCGTCAAGAAGCAATTTTGGTTACTGATTTGAAAGGAAGTTTAGCTAATTTATTAAAAGCAAAGGCCACTGAAATGTTTCCTAACTTTTATATTAATAAAATCATTTCGTTAAATAATTATTATAAAAATAAAAATCATTATGATTATTATTTAAAAATTAGTAATGATGTTAACATTGAAAAAGAAAACAAGGGAATTTACTTTTCTTTAAATACTAATTTAGAAGATATGTTAGCTAAAATTAAATTAGAAAGTTTAGCAATTGAAGATTTATTAGATTTTGAAAAAGCAAAAATGATTGTTAATAAAATTCTTGAATCAGATGCTACTAGTGAAGAAAAAGTTCAAGTTCTTTTACAATTATTTTATTTAGCAAAAAAATAAACCATAAAATTTGTGGTTTCTATTTTTCATACAAAAAATAAGTTTATTTTTAATAAAAAAAATTTTGCTTTTCAATGATTTAATTATATTAGGAAGAGATTTATAAAACGAACAGCAAGTCTTTTCTCAGATACATTATTGATTAAAAAATAATTATGATAGGAAAGGAGGTGGGATCCTCATATGGGTACCCCATCAATTGATAAATATAAACTGCAAAAAACTATTTACGAATGCGAAAATTATTTAATCAAGGAAAGAGGTATCTGTATTGAAATATTATATTTATAAAAGTATTAACGATGCATGCTATAGTGCATTAAAATAACAAACTTATTCATATATAACATTTATAAATTTACCTTCGAAAATACATATAAATTAATATACCCCATTAAAATAACTTATCATAAGAAATATATTATAACAAATAACAGGTGCTGTTAAAAAATAATCATAAGTTTTATATTTTAGTTTTAAATATAATTTATAAAAATTTATTCTTATCTCCATTTTAATATGTCGCTATTTACTCATTCTCGTCTACATTGAATTTGTTTAACTCTTATATAATATTTAATTTTTTAGCACATCTGTTATTCTCAAAACCCTTATGCTTAATAATAAATTGAACTTTATAAAAAATATCCTCTCACTTATTTAAATTTAAGTTCAAAAAAACATGATAATTTTAATAGATCTTTATTCCTCGATAAAGGTCTTTTTTTATTAGCCAGAAAAAAAGACTATTAATGGATAGTCTTTATAATGTTTCAAGGGTTTGTGATGATTTAACCAGTTCTGAATTTAATAAGGTCGGATCAACTTCGGCATTTGCTTCAGGTTCTGATTTTTGGGTTTTTTTAATTAAATATTCATTAATTGCTCACACAATAACCACAATCATCATCGTACCTAATAAGAACCAACGGGTAATTCCTCCTGGTTCAGCAAAAATTGAGTAAATAATATAAGAAGTAAAAGTAGCTAAAATTACTACGGATAATATTGCGAACGGTCAAAACATGCGGGTTTTATCAACAGGGACTTTTTTTCGAATCCGATTAACAATGGCTGCTAAGATTAATAGACCATAAAAGACAAAATCAAGAACTGTAATTGCATTTGACAACTGGTCAATAATATAGAATAAATCACCAGTGGCAAAATAACTAACCAATACCGCAATTAAATATCACGCAATCCCAATAATAGTTTGGTAAATTGCTGATCATTTTAACGAAATTACTTTTTGAAAGAAAAAGAACTTATCTTCGGAAGCAGCATGAATGGCATTGGCTCCCGTTAAGGTCATCCCATTTAAACTAACAAGCGCGGAAATCACGATCAACCAATAAATTACTCTGGTAAATCATCCAGCTAATGTATTAGCAAACAAGGTAAATAAACTACCATCATTTGTTCCTAAGAAGATTGAGATTGATAATAAAACATAAAAGACAATAATAAATACCATTCCACAAAACAACGCCTTTGGCACTTGTTGCTTATTAGTAACTTCTTTTTGTAAATTTGCGGCATAGATAAAACCATCAAGAGAGAATAAAATTGGTGCAATTGCAATAAAGAAATTTCCAGCGTGTCAACTCCGCATTGTTGGTTCATTAAATGAGTTATCACTGGCTGGATGAACGAATCCTAAAAATAATCCAATAATTAACGGGAATAATTTAATTCCTAAACCAATAATTTGAATAATTTTCCCTGAATGGCGAGTAAAAGCATTGGCAATTCCAAATAAACTCATTACTCCCACACCCCCAACTAAGAAAATAATTAATTTAACTTCAGTATTCAGAGTTACTTTTAACGCAATTAATATAAAATCAATAATTAAGTACGATAAAATTGAGTAAATAATAGGTATATAACCTAAGATATTAAAAATTGCTACTAACGATCCGGTTTTTCGATTAACAAAATGACCAAATCAGTTAGCTAAGGTTCCACTTTTGCCTTTTTTAGTGGATGAAGCAATTTCCATAAAAGCAACAATCATCGCAATTCCTAAAATTCCAACAATGACTCATAAGATAATTGCCATAACTGGGTTTTGAGTAATTCCTAACACATGACCTTCCCCGAGGTCATTTTTCGAATAAATTCCAACCCCCACAACAATCCCAATCATTGTCGCAAACACAGTTAAAAACTCAAAAAGTTTTAGATGTTTTCTATTCCTACCCACTAACTAATCACATCCTTTCCTTTCATAATTGATAGTTTTCAAAGTAGTTTAGAATATAATTATATTATAAAATTTAAAAATTGTAATAAAATTAATTTTGGAATTCTTGCTGACGGGGGGTTCTTATTAAAATTAATGGTTATTTTAAATGATAATCTTAGCACTTTTTAATAATTTTAGGGTAAGATAGATATAGTATAGAAAGAAAAGAGTAGATAAATGAAATTTATTGATGTTGCAACAATTAAATTACAAGCTGGAAAAGGTGGCGATGGAGCGGTCGCTTTTCGTCGTGAGTTATATGTTCCCAAAGGTGGGCCAGCCGGTGGCGATGGTGGTAATGGCGGTGACATTATTTTTGTTGGCGATGAAGGAATGAACACCCTATTAGATCTCAAATACCAACGTGAAATTAAAGCCCAAGATGGTGAAAAAGGTGATATTAAAGATATGCATGGTAAGAATGCTCCCCATAAATATGTTAAAGTTCCGTTAGGAACCTTAGTTATTAATAATACGACAAATCAAATTATTTGTGATATTTTGGAACATAATCAAGAATGCATTGTCGCAAAGGGTGGTAAAGGTGGCCGTGGTAATGCCCGTTTTGCAAACTCACGGAATAAAGCTCCTACCATTTTTGAAGCTGGGGATCTTGGCGAAAGCCTTGAGGTTCGCTGCGAATTAAAAGTTTTAGCCGATGTCGGGTTAGTTGGACTCCCTAATGCTGGTAAATCAACTTTATTATCAAAAATATCAAAGGCAAAACCGCAAATTGCTGATTATCCCTTTACAACCTTAACTCCCCAGTTAGGGGTCGCTAAGGATAGCAAAAAACGCAGTTTTGTGGTGGCTGATTTACCCGGGTTAATTGAAGGGGCTAGTTTAGGAAAAGGACTTGGTCATGATTTTCTCCGCCATATTGAACGGTGTAAAATTATTGTGCATGTAATTGACATGTCTGGGAACTATGGAACTGAAAATGTTGTTGATAATTATCATAAAATTCAAAATGAATTAAAATCATACAATTATAAGTTAGAACTCCGCAAAGAATTAATTGTTGCTAATAAAATGGATATTGATAATGCCCGCGAAAACTTACAAGAATTTAAAAAACAAATTAAAAATGCTGATATTATTGAAACAAGTGGACTATTAAACCAAAATTTGGATGTTTTATTAAACCGGATTGGGGATTTTTTAGCCGAAATTAAAGAAAACAAAGCGTTATGGCAACTTGGAGAAATAGAACCAACAAATGATGCTAGTTATAAACACTATACTTATGAAGAAAAGCAGCCAGATGTTCAAGTTATTAATTTGGGAAATGGCCTTTGAAAAGTTGAGGGGGAAAGTGTTTTTAAAGCTTACCATAAAACACCAATTTCAACTTATGATAACTTATTATTATTTAATAAAAAGCTGCAAGATCTTAAAGTATTTGAAATGTTACGTGTCAAAGGAGCCCAACCCGGTGATACAGTTAAAATTTTTGATTATGAATTAGAATGGGATGGTTAAAATGAAAAAATTACAAGATTATTTAGATTATTTAGTTACTTGAATTCGCCAAGAAGTCGCCGCCGCTAATTGTCGGGGTGTTATTATTGGTTTGTCAGGAGGAATTGATTCTGCGCTCGTAGCATTATTAGGGCAAAAAGCCTTTCCCAACAACCACTTAACCGTAATAATGCCTTGTCATTCTAATCCGGTTGACCAGGAATATAGTATGAAACTAGTTAATCATCACCAGTTAACATCCCAAGTTGTTGATTTAACAACTACTTACGATGAACTAGTAAAAAATTTATCATTATCCTCACCTAATAAATTAGCCTTAGCCAATATTAAACCCCGCTTACGAATGACAACATTATATGCTTTGGGACAAACTCATCAATATTTAGTGTTAGGAACAGATAATGCTGATGAATGACATATTGGTTATTTTACTAAGTATGGTGATGGGGGAGTTGATTTGGTACCGATTATTCATTTACTAAAAGGGGAAGTCCGTCAGACAGCTGAATTATTAGGTGTTTGTTCAGAAATTATTACTCGGAAACCAACAGCGGGATTATGAGAAAACCAAACCGATGAAGATGAATTAGGTTTTAGTTATCAAGAACTTGATGATTATTTACAAGGTTTTGAAATAAGCCCAACCATTAGTGAAAAAATTCAAAAATTACATGCCATTTCGGAGCATAAAAGAAAATTAGCACAGGCGCCTGCGCAACCATTTAGTAAATTAAAATATCCTAAAGAAAACTAATTATAGTCTTATTTTATTTTTAATATAAATTTTAATACATATTATTTATTTAAAAAAAGATTTATTTCTAAATTTTAAAAGTGTTATATATTATAAAATAAAAGTGTAAATAAAATTATTTACATTATCTTTAATTGAGCATAAATAATGCCTAAATAAAAAAGCAATTTTTATTTAGGCATTTTAATTTTTGAACGGAAGGATGATTTTATGCCAAGCAAAAAAACTTTTTTAATTACAAATACTTGAAACATCTTAAATAATAATAGACAAATATTAACTAATGAAATAAATCATAGTCAAAATAATTCTTTAGCACGAGAGCCATTAGAGGCATTATATAATAAAGAACTTGATTTATTTAATTTAATTAAAGCAAATAATGATAATGTTATTACTTCCCAACCCAATTTTTCAAAACCATTGAGTGAGGAACAAAATAAATACTATATATCAAAAAATGCCCTAACAAAACTAATTAAAGAATTAGAACAAATTCAAAGATACTGAGAAACTAATCAAAATTTATCAAGAGCGCTCATTAATAATTGCTTTGAATATTTAGAAATATTACGTAAAGAAACGAATGATTTTAGTAATGAACTTTACTTAATAATAGAAAAATTCTTAACAAGTCTTGGCCACGCCAAAAAAAATCACAATATGGTGGAATTATTTGGAGAAGATTCCTTTGAAATTGAGGATATTTTAATCAATTTAGAATTTAGCCACGAAAATGACCAATCCCAAAATTATCAAATGCTTATTTCTGAATTATACAAACAAGTTAAAAAGATTAATAATGAGATTGAGAATAATAAAATAAAAGCATCACAAGAAAAAAAGCCAGAAATCATAACTCAAATGTTTGAACAAAAAATACAAAAAATTTTAGAAATTGAAATGATGTATAAAAAATATCATTCTTGGTGTGAAGAAAGATTAGAAAGAATAGAAAAAAACGGTAATATCTTAAGAAAGTCAAAAAATAACGAAAACATTAAAAATTCTCCACAAATTATAGAAAAAATTGATGATCTTTTAATTATTAATCAAATTGAATCTTGTAAATATCAAGTCATACAAAAGCGAATTGCTAATGAACTTATTCGTATTAAAAAAGAAAAAATATTAGAATTTTCTTTAGAAAAAAAGTATGACCAACTAAATGAAAAAATTGCAAAAAATAATAATGACATTGACAAACTTAAAATTAAGCAAGGAAAGTTAAAACCAAAAAATAATTCTTTTGATTTAATTACTTCCCAATGAGCATGTGGGATGGATAGTCCACGAGTAACTGACGAACTTATTTTCTCAAAATTAAAAAATGACCTTCAAGAGAATACCACAAATTCTTCTTCTAATTTACGGTTTGATAGTATAAAATTTAATTCAAAAGAAGCAGAGCAAGTCAATAATGTTATTAAAGAACATGGGATACCTCTTGTGACCTCTCCAAAAATTATTAGTTTTTTAAAAAATTTAAAAAATAGTTGAATTGCCAATGAGTCGCCAAATATTAAAGTGGAAAATAATATTGGAATTATCCAAGACGAAATAAATGATAATAATTATAATTTATTCTTTCAAAATTTACAATTATATATTTTATTTTTAGATAAATATATTAATAATAATTCAGAATTATCACAAAAATTAAATCTTGAAAAATTAAAAAATAATTTAAACGATTATCAAATATATCACCATCCCTTAAAATCGGAAGAAAAAAATATTAATTATTTAATTTCTGCAAAATTAACACCTAACCAATTGGCTCAAATTAAATGACAACAAGAACTTTTAGCAGAAAATAATTATACATTTAATATTTGAATTAATTTTGATGAAATATTATTTTATAAATTTAACGAAGTTTTAAATCACCATATTAAAGCTACAACTAAAGAAGAAATTATCAATAAAAATATCTTTCAAAAAGATTCATATTCTGAACTAGCTCAGAAATATTATGATTCATTAATGGAAGAGTTTAGAAGTACTTTGCAAACCCACGATAATTTATCTCTTAGTGAAAATCTTACCCAATTTTTAGTTAATAAAAATATTTTAACCTCGGAAGCAATTACTCAACTAAAAAATGATCTTTTCCAAGAAAATCAAGAATTACTTAAAAAAATGGGAATTACCGCAAATTTATGTAATCTCAATGATAATCAACAAATTATGAGATTGGAAATTAAGAAATATCTTAATAGAAACATTTTAAACGGCGTTCCATTTTCTACATTTCAAATTTTAAAATATGTTATTTTAGATCAATATCCCGGGTTTGTGCATGATTTAAACACTCAGCTTTTAACGTTAGTGGATGTTAAAAAAATAATAAAAACTATTAATGATAACCCTCGTTATTTTAAAAACATTCCCCTTGAACAAAGACAAATATTTGATAACGATTTAAGGGTCATAAATTTTATAAGTTTAGATGATTTTAGTTCAAATCAGATTGAAAAAATTAAACATTTAAAACTTGCCCAGCCAGCATTAAAAATTAATTTTGATACTCATTACTTACCAAAATTAATGATATATATCACAGAAGAATTAAAAACTTTTTGTGCTAAAAATATCCATATTGTTATAGATAATTATATAAAAAATATTCTTCAAGAAAAACGATTATATACTAATCCTCATGCAAAAATTACTGATGAAGATTTAGTAATTGAAAATTATGATGATTTAAGTTACCTTAACCAAAAATTAAAAATATTAATTAGTGATATTAATTCTTATGTAGGACAAAATAAAATAAACGATATATTTTCTAATTGGCAAGAAAAAATAGTAAAGGATGATCCAGATTTAAATAATTTTCTGGAAAAAGTTATAAAAATTATTAATAAGGATTTATATGACAACTTTATTAATTATAAAAAAAGTCCTCATAGCATAATTAATTCTAATATTAATAATGAAATTAGTTCATTTATTCTTGAATTTCCCTTACTAATTGGAATTTTATCTAACAAGCACAGCAAAATTATGGGTGCGTTAAAGGCTATCCAAAAATATGTCCAAGATACAGTAATTAAATGAAAAAATAGTCAATATAATATTAATGAAATAATTAAGGAATTAGTAGAAGCTAATGCAATTCTTGATACAGAAGTATCAACAAAATTATTAGAATATAATAATTTTGTTGATAATCTAAAAAGACTAGGAGTTAATGTTAGTGAAATTGACTCGAATAAAATTAATAAATTTATAGAATGAGAATTACCTAAATTTATTGAGAATTCAGATAATGCTTTGCCTTTATATGAAGCAGAATTGCAAACTAATTCTTCAGAAGTATTATATAAGGTAAGTAATCCTGAGGAAATTTATAAATTTAACCAAACGAGTGATAAATTCTTAACAGTTTTTACGACAATAATAAAAGAGCTATTTAATTTTATTCTAAGCCTTTTTAATGCTCAAACAACTAACAGTTTTTGAAAAAACATAATTTCTGACCCTAAACTATTTATTAATTCTTTTGAAGATTTATATTCTAATAAAATTTTGCACGGAGAAATTTCTCCCTTTGAATTTTATTATTTAAGTTCAAATGATAGTAATGATAATGACCACTTTGCACTATTATTTGCTAAAAATAATCACAAGTTAATAAAAGAAATTATTCAAGAAATGCTAAATAATCCTTCCCAAACTGAAAATCATCTTATAAAAGCAGTTATCAACAAAATGTTTCATCAGCAGTTTGCAATTTTATTTGATCGCCAAGCAAATGCGGAAATCTTAAAACCATTGGTTACTTTTAGCAGCAAAATTATTAAAACTGATAGTAATATCATGATAGATGTTCAACAACCTCTAGAATGATTTAATGCCCTTGAACAAGAAGAACTAATAGCAAAAATAACTTTATATAATAAAAATAAATTTGAGAAAAAATTAAAACTAATTCAAGGAGAGTTAAATAAATTTATAAATGATCAAAATTTAAATCTTAATTATTATTTAACTAATAATTTTATTTTTGAGGAGGCTGAGTATGATAAAATAATTCAACAATATGAAATTGGAAAAAAAGAATTAACTGCTAAAATTTTTAATTTAATAGAATGAGGAAAAGAAAAACTAATTGCAGACACTGTTATTTTTTCAACTTGGTACAAAAATTATGTAACTAATTCTATGGCAAAAATGGATGAAATAATTGCCCAATTAAACAGCAAAAAAGGTTTTTTAACTCAATTTAAACTTATTAATAATTATTTAGCAACTGATAAATCACTAAATTTAAAAATAAATGATGAAATTAATGAGATTTTTAATTATGTCGAACTTTTTCCGCAAGATAAATTATTTAATATTGATTTACTAAAAGAGAATCTAACAAAAATTGAAAATAATTATAATGATTGAAATAATAATATGAATAACCTAAAACATATTTTTAACGAAAAAGATTTTTACCAGTATTTAAGTTCTTCAACTAATACTGAGCAACTTTTCCAAAGCATTCAAAAAAGAATTGCTGAATTTTCTAAAATAGAATCAGAAGTTAAAGAAAATATACTGGCAATTAACCAAAAAATTAAAAAAATTGAAGAATGAAAAGAGAATGAAAAGCAAGTTCATCAGTTATTGAATTTTTTAAAACAAAAAGAAAAATTTCTTAATTTAACTGAAGATAACCTTGACGAAATAGAAATTGAAGATTTAGAACAAGCAATAAACATTTATAATAAGTTAATTAATTTTTTAACAGTGGATAGTTATTTAACAGAAACTGAACAAGAATTTATAAAAAAATGAAAAGATAAATTGCCAGAACTTATGAGATATAAAGAAATGCTTTATAAACTTACGGATGTCTTTAAAACTTATGACAAATTAGGATATTTTTTTGATACTATGAAGAGAACATTAAATTCTTGAGATGAAAAAGACCCTAACTTTAAAATAACATATCAAGAGATGCATTTAAAAATTCATCGTTGTATGAATAACTTTGAAGAACTAATTTATCAGTTTTCTGAAAAAACAATCCAGAATTTGATTAATAAAAATTATAAAAATTTAGTAATTTTTAATGATAAATTCAAAGAATTTTTAAATAAAATGAATGATAAGATAAGTAAAGAATCTAATTTTGCAAAATATTATAATGAACAATTATATATTTTATCTGAAGAGACAAATGAAATCTGAGTGAATAATCTTAAAGAAAATAATAATTTAATTGAGCATACTTTTATAAAAAATGATCCTTTAGATCAGAAAATATTCGAAAAATATCCTAAATTAAGTGTAATAAAAATTTGAAAAGCAAAAAAATGTATTATGAAGGATCAAGAATTATGTGCTGAGGTGAGAAACGAGCTAAATTTTTTGCTAATATTTATGACCCCATTGCCAAATGATACAAAGTTGTCGAAACATGTATGAATAATTCATCTAATGAAAAATGAGATAAATATTTTCAAATACAAAACAAAAATAAAGAATTGTTTGAAAAAGTTTCTTTAATTTTAAATTCTATTGGTAGTTTTGAAGATCTTTATCAAAATTATTATTTGCAACTAAGAAAAGAAAAATGGCAAGTTAAAAGCAGTAAGAACTCAGAATCTATAGTAATAAGTAACAATGATAAGGAAAACCTTGTTAAATAAAAATAATTATCTTAAGAATTTTGCTTGTCAAATTAATAAGGAATAGCATATAATTAAGACATAGAAAAGAGGATGTCATATGAAATATACTATTAGAGGCAAAAATCTTGAAGTAACTCAAGCAATGCAAGATCATATTAAAACAGTATTTGATAAATTAGAAAAATATAGTCAAGTATCTCCTAATGATATAGTTCAAATGGATATTGAATTTTATAAAGAAAATCAAGTCCACATTAATTGTTCAATTGATATAAAAGGAAAAAATAACTTCTTAAAAGCAGAAGTAACTACCGATGACTTTTATAAAGGTGTTGAACAAGCATCCAAAAAAATGGAAGATCAAATTCGTCGCATTAAAGACAAAACTTATCATGGGAATGGGAAAAAAGTTGAGTCCTTTGCTCATGCGATTGAAGAAGAAGACAATGATTTTATTGAAATCGATGATGATTAATTTTATTTGATTTTTTTAACATTTAATTTATTCAAAAAAAATAAACTAGAATAATTTTATTCATTAAATTATCAATGCTATAATTAAACCATATAAATAAAGATATTTATTTATATAGAAATAATTTAATTGAGCATAGATAATGCCTAATAAAAAGTAATTTTTTATTAGGCATTTTTTAATTTTTTTTATTTTAAGAAAGAAGGCAATCCCGATGGACCATATAAATAAAAATATTAAAGAAATGCAAGACATCATTAGACAAAATAGCAATTTCTTAAATAAGAAAAAAATTATGAAAACAAATCTGCACGCTAATGAAGGATTAACTATTTTAGCTCAAAAATTAACTAATTTTAACGGACATATTGATGAACTTGTTAGTTTTCAACAAGAATTTAACCGGTTTTCCGAAGCAACCATCAAAATTAATAAATATAATAATTTATTAACCAAACTACTGGCTAATTTAACTGCGATTGCAGAATTACAAGCAGTTTTTGATAATCCCCCCGCAACTTTTAATGAAGCAAATAGAACAATATTATTAACAAAAATGGATAATTTAATGAAAACAGCGTATGAAAATAATCGCTTATTATTAAGATATAAAGATACTGCTGTTTTGAGTGACTTTTTGGACCATCAATTTTTAGCAGCAGAATATCTTACTATTGAAGATTCATTAAATCAAATTATGCAGCGAATTATCACCCCAGCCGCCGTACAAAAGGATGCAATTGACGAATTCACAACGGCTACTGTAGCAACTACGGTAAGTTCTCCAGCAACAGCTAGTGATAGAACAGTAAATGCTGATTTTTCAACGAGTCAAAATAATACTTTTTTAACTACTATTACGCAGTTAAAAAATTTAAAAACAACAATTACTAAGCAAAAACGCTCATTTTTAATTATGCAACAAGAGTTAGAAAAAAAGAAATGAACCCAAGCACCCCAACATCGATTATATTGTCAAACATTACAACTTTATTTAACATTTTTAAAAGAAAATATTTTAGTAACTAATCCTGCGTTAGCAGATGAGTTGAATATCGAAAGAATTGAAACTTATTTATCTTCATATCTAAAATATAATCAGGAGACAACTATTAATGATAAAAATATTAACTATATAATTAGTAAAGAACCTAATGAAGAAGAAGTCCAACAAATTAAACTAGCCACTGTTAAATTACCAGACTACCAGGTTAATGTTTGAATAAATTTTGATTTTGATCATTTTCGTGATCTTATTCAAGACTATGTTATTACAACATTATTAAATAATGATGAAACTACTAATTATTGGGAATTTTCCGAAGTAGTAACTACAAAGTGCCGTCAGTTATGAGATGAATTTAAAACTCAACTTGATACTGTGGATCATCAGCATTCACTTCGTGAAAATGCTTATAGATTTTTGGTGGCAAAAGAAATTAAAACATGGACAGAATTAAAAAAAGATGAGGATATTTTAAAAGCGAGGGTACAAGCAAAGTTACAAACCTCAGATATTAAAGCCAATGTTAAATTTTTAGATGAGGAGACAGATATTTTAACTCCTCAAATTAATGAGCATCTCCGTCAAACGCTTAAAACATCGCCGAATGAAGCATTTGATATTTTAAAATATGTTGTTTTAAAAAAATATCATGGTTTTTATCATAATTTAGATGCTCACTTATTATCAACAGTTGATGTTAGTAGTTTGGTTCAAAATATTCAAAAATATCGTTGGTACTGACAACAAATTCCTGTTGACTATCAGCAATATTTAGATCAAGACCACGATACGCTTAATTTAGTTAATTGTACAAACTTTAGTAATGATAATATTACTCAAATTGCTGACTTTAAGGCAAAACATTCAATTAAGCAAGTTAATATTTATAATCATTTTGCTCTCCAATTATACCTTTATTTTGAACAAGTAATTGTAACAAAAACTTTTGAAAAATACCAAGCACGAATTGCAAACCATCCTTTTAGTTCACTTCCGAATAGTTTTGTGTCATACGAACAATTTTCAAATTTTGTTAATAAATATGTTGAATTAGAAAAATGGTTAACTAATACTTTAGTCACAAAATATGCAATTTTTGATAATTGAGAAAATATGACAGTAGATTCAGAGTTATATCAGGTAACTAATCAATATCTTGCTATATTGGACCCAACATTAGCTAAGGAATTAGAATTTTATCTATTACGCAATAGGACATCTGGGAATTCGGAAATACATTCCGAAGAACTTGCTGATTTGACAGCACGTATTAAAACAAGTATCGCTAGATTTAAAGCAAATTTTGTTCATCATGATGTATATTTACAAGGAATTAACCATTATTTTAGAGATATTAAATTTGGAATTACATTTGAAGTAGAAAAATTAAAACAGAGTTTCTTAGCAATTATTGCGAAATCACCATCAACATTATCTGAACCAGAATTAATTAATCATCTCCAAAATTTCTTAGCTAATCATCCTAGTTTTAAAAATTTAGGCACCGATGAAATGTTTTTTGATTCTGCAAAACTAACGGAATTACAAGAACAATATGAGGCGGGGATCAAAAAAATTCAAGAGCACGGAATGACCCCAACTCCGATTCCAACCGCAACTTTGCAAGAAGCCTTTGCTCGTTTGCGAACCAATATTATTGATCCAATAATGACCCCGGCCGGACTTTTGCAACAAAAAGTTTGCCGGGAATTGGCAGTCCCCACTTATCCTTTTGAAAAATTGGCTCATAATGAAATTTATAAATATAACCAATCTGACCCGCGTTTTTTTGAAAAATTACAAGCAATGATTAAAGAAATTTATAATTTTTTATTAAAAATAACAAGCAATCCAAAATTAGGGTTATGGTTTGATACCATTAAAAATTACAACTACCAAGATTTTATTAAAACATATCTTGAAGTAATTGCTGAAAGTAGACAACCACTTAGTGGGGCGCCATTTGATTTTCAGATGGTCCCAACGGCTGACCAAAAAAGTTATGGTTTACTCTATGTTAAAAATACGAATAATTTTTTAGATGACATTATCCAAGAAATGTTAAAAAATCCCGACTTAGAAGCAACTAACTTAACAACTGTTTTGACTAAAAAATATTATGATTATTTTAAAATTAGTCCGGGGCAAAACCAATATTTAGATAATTTCTTAAAACAGATCCTTGCGATTAATAACATTAATATTGAACAAAAAACCCCAGAAGTTAATTATGCCGATTTGTTTGAAGAGCATAGTAATTGACCAATCGCCGGATTAGACCCGAAAGTAAAAACAAAATATTTAGAAAAATATTATCTGGCTTTTCAACAGTTAATTGCTAAAAGTACCGCGCTATTAACTAAAATTGAAAATGAAGAATTTAAAAAATTATTAATTTTAGTTGAAAATAATTCGGTTTTTGATCAAACTGAATATAATAGAATTTGAACCAATTTTGAAAATATCATAATGGAATTTGAACAGCAAAAATTACAATTATTAAAAATCAAAGCCCGCTTTTATGATAAAGAAGCTGAACAAGCATATGAAAAATTAATTAAACATTATCACACTGTTAAAAATAATTTTTTGGAAGTTAAAAAAATTATTGTTCCTAAATATGAAATTCTCCCTGAAATTAGTAGGGACATTGCTTTAATCCATAAGTTTGGGGATGATCTTCAAGCAGCTAGCAAAAAAGTTCAAGAAATGAGCATTAATTTAGACAGTGAGTATGTTGACTTACGGGCTTCGTATGCTGAACTAACTACTATTAATGATTCGTTCCAAACTAATTTTACTAAACTTTTTGATAACATCGCTGCTAAACAAACTAGGGATTATTTTACTGCTACTGAACAAGCATTAATTCGGCAAAATACTACCGATTTTGAGACTTTCCAAGAATTATTAACTGCTAAAATGCAAATTTTAGCAAAACGAATTGCAGTTGAAGATTTAGTTAATGCATGTAAAGATCTAAAAAATAGTTTCTTGCCAAGTGCTTCGGATAATGAATTGTCATCTACTGCTAGTAAAGAAAATCTAACTAAAATCTTCAAACGTTTTTCTCAACAATTTAAAAAAGTAGCAAATTTAACCCCTGCCGAATATCAGCAACCACAATATCTTAAATTATTGGCGGCTTTAAAATCTGAATATAATGTGTTAAGTTTCCGTGCTAGTACAACAACACTGTTAACTAGTAATGAAGATGATTTCTTATTAGAAGCAGCAAAAACTTGAAAAATTGACCGTTCTTATCAAGGAGAACTAATTGACTTTTCTGATGAGTATCAGAAAAGTCAATATCAACAACTATGTAAACGCGACGGGGAACAAAAAATTGATTTAACTTATCCATTGGCTGCCAAAATCTGGTGAGAATGTCAATTATTTATTCGAATGGATTTATTTCAGGACCGTACTCACGCTGAAATTGAACGTTATCCCTTTTACCAAGATATTTTAAAGTGAATAAAACATCCTAAAATTGGGCAACTTTTAAGTGATTTAGTAAATTACCAAGTCCAAATTAAAGCAAATCAAGCAGAAATTACAAAATTACATACTACGGGTGTTTTACGAACACCATTGGCTAATGATATTAAGCAAGAAAATTTAGCTAAACAAATAGAAAATCTCCACAAACAAAATCGAGTTTTAAAAACAAAAGTTTTAGCAACATGGAGTGAATATTTAAAAGTTAAAAATAGTAAAGTAAACCAATTATTGTATAAACGTGCGCTATTAGCATTAAATATGGTTTATGATTTAACAAGTGACCGCGCCCAATACGAAATTTTAGCAAAAAATATTATTAAGGAAAAAACTACAATGTGAACCCAACAAAAAGCAAGTAAATCAAGCACTTCACGCCCGGTTGAAGAAAGCATCAGATAATATTAATTACTTAAATAAAAAAACTTTGCATTTAGCAAAGTTTTTCTTGTTATTTAGTACTTGTTACTTTTAAAACACCAACACCCTCAAGAATTCAGATAATACATCCAATAATTGCAATTAATTCAGCAACGAAAATTACTCATGTTGAAGTGCTTGAAGTTGAAGTAACTAACACGCCAATAATTCCCACAACCGCTAAGCCTAAGAAGACAACTCCCGCAATTAATTTTCCAATTTTATGTTTAACAAAAGTTGTCACATAAGTAAATAGAAATGCACTAATTAAGACAATGGCTCCGTGATCAGTGGTACTATTTTTTTGATACATTGCGGTATTAGTATTCGGAACTCCACAAGCATTTAAAATTGCTAATAGGAATAGTCACACACCTGCCACTCAGACCATTACTTTTGGGAAGGTAATACTAACTGAGACACTAGCATATTTTAGTTTTGCCATATATTTTTCTCCTTTTTATTTAATAATCTTTCAATACTTTTATTATATCCTAATAATTAATTTTCCTTGATATTTTTAACTAATTCGTACAATATCATTTTGTTTAATTTCTAAGAAGTTAATCATTCCCGGGGCGAAACAATATATAAAGTAGCACTCAGAAAAGTAATGACTAACTTTTTGGCTAGTAAAATTAGGGATTAAATTAATAACTTGAAAGTTTTTATTACAAAAAACAACATCTAATTTATAAAAGATCCCAAAACTATTAAAAGCATGGGCTTTGCGAATTAGATAACCATTTTTAACATTAATGGCTTTTGGTTGAATAAGATTTTCAAACTTATCACGAAAAGTACGAATTGTTTTAATATTCACATTTTTAATAATGCCATTAACAATTAATAAATTTTCTTCATGAAACTGACGATAATGTTTTTTATGCTTTTGTTCTTTTTTCCGTAACCGGTATAAGAAATTTCCAATTAATCCCATTTTTTCACTCTTTTCTATCATAATCCTTTACTTAACAATTATATAAAAATATAATATAATTAACAAATAGAAAGAGGTGTTTCTGGATGAAATTTGCATTATTTTTAGCGCCTGGTTTTGAAGAAGGCGAAGCAATTATTACAACTGATGTTTTACGACGTGGAGGGTTACAGGTGGAGTTAATTAGTATTACTAATGATTTAGAAGTAAAATCAGCTCATGATGTTATTATTAAAGCTGATAAATTGTTAGCGGATGTTAAATATGAACAATATATTGGTTATATTCTTCCCGGGGGTCGTGTTGGGGTTGAAAATTTAATGAAAAGTGAAATGGTTAAGGACTGGTTAATTCGCGCTAACCAGGAAGAAAAAACCATTGCTGCTGTTTGTGCCGCGCCCCAAATTTTAGGACATCTAGGAATTTTAGATAACCGCGAAGCAACAAGTTATCCAGGGTGCACAAGTGGAATGGAAAAAGCAATTTACAATGATGAAATGACCGCCATTACCGATGGGCATATTATTACCGGTGCTTCAGTCGGATCAACAATGAATTTTGCCTTAGCAATTGCCGACAAAATATTA
This sequence comes from Spiroplasma eriocheiris, assembly GCF_001029265.1. Lineage (NCBI taxonomy): Bacteria > Bacillati > Mycoplasmatota > Mollicutes > Entomoplasmatales > Spiroplasmataceae > Spiroplasma > Spiroplasma eriocheiris. The sequence goes on from NZ_CP011856.1 coordinate 534,355, forward strand.
GGAGCGGAAAAAGTTTTGGCTTTACAAAATGAATTAGTAATTCGCGATTAAGAATTACCTGGTTATTATCAGGATTTTTTAAAACAAGTTTTTTAAACTTGTTTTTATTTTGGTTGACTTTTTCTTGTTTTTATTTATAATTTTTATAAATAAAAACAAGATGCATTAGTTACATAATGAATTAATAATATGAGAAACTTGTCAAAATATTACAGAAGAGGAGGGCATTAAAGTTTTATTATGCAAAAACCAAAAACAACAAAAAAATTTAGTTTAGGCTATTTTATTTGAATGGGATGTAATTATGTTATTAGTATTGGCTTTTTAGGTAATTTTGCGGTCTTATCAAACCTTGATCGCCGGGATGCAATTGGGATTCATGTGCTATGATTAATTCCACTACTCGGTTTTGTGGTGGGAATGTGTGCTTATGCATGTGCGAAATTGGCTCGTGTTCATCATTCCCATAATAATGGGGGAGCCTATATTTATGTGCGAACTAGCTGTGGGCGGTTCTGAGGGATCTTTGTTGCTTTTATGCAGTATGTTTCCTTACCATTTTTGATTACTTTTCAAATCTTAAATTTAATTCGTACTAGTTTTGGGGCGGAATGGGTTTCCACCATTTCCCGAGATAGTGCAGGACACATTACCAATATTGTAGTTCCTTGGTATGCTGCTAACTGGGGATCATTTGGGGATTTATGACTAGACTTAATTGGGATTATTATTTATCTAATTTTTTCCTTTGTTATTTTTGGAGGTTTAAAATTATATAAAAAAATTACCAATAGTATGGGCATTATTCGCTATGTGACAGCGGGGTTATTAATTTTAGCAGGGTTAGTATTAGCGTGTCAGCATGGAAATGCTAACTTACATTATTGAACTACTAATAGTCACGGAACGCTAAATGGTTATATCAAAGCTTTTAATTCTTGTTTTTATTTCTTTACCGGGTTTGAAATTTTTGCTACGACCGGGCGGAATATTGCTTATGCAAAACGAAATATTAGCTGAGGGATTATTATTGTGTTATTGCTCAATATTCTAACCCATGTTGTCATTGCGCTGATTTTTTTTGCAGCTTTTCGCTCATTTTATCAAAATATGAACATGGGAACTTGAAATGGTTTTCACAATCCCATTATTCTGATTGGGGGTGCTGTGATGATGATTATTAGTACCATCGCCTTGAAAATAAACCTTGTTGTTCAGGATAATTTGTATGGGGGAACGAGTTTGCAACCTTTAGCCCGCGAAGGTTTTTTACCGACTTCTTTAAAAAAATTAAATCGTGATGGCTTACCAACACGGGCAATTCGGTTAAATATTGTGCTAACGTTAGGAATTATTTTTATTTGGTTAATTATTCCGGATCTGATTAAAGGAATTACCTTAACTTGTCAGGATGGTTTTATGTGCACTCTCCAAGATAATCTTCGTTATCCCCAGCCATTAAATGTTTCAAGTTTAACTGCTTCTTCATCAGCAATTACAATTTTTATTTATTTGATGGTTATTTTTGTGGTCTTAAAATTAGGTCTCCAACAAAAACTAAAAATGCGAATGTGAGAATGAATTATTTTTCCTGTTATTAGTGTTATTTTGGGTGTTACATTATTTTGACATTATTATTCATTAATTCATGATTTAGTAATTCTCCAGGGGGCTCAATTTAATAGTAAACTAATTGGCGTTGTGGTTGAATTATTTTTTATTAGTGGTGTTAGCTTATTTATTATAATTTGGTATTTTACTTATTATCATCGCCAATATCATCATCGTTTGCAAACTAATCCGGCGTATCAAACTTGGTTAAATCAAGAATTTATGTTAATTGATGATTGAAACTTCGTACAAACTAAAATTTGTAAAATCCTGAGTGATTATTTAAACCGTCATGAAAATATCAACAGGGATTGTCAGAGTCACCGGCGCGTTCTTTTGCAATTAAGACATAAATTACGTTGTGATCTTGACCAGCACCAGCAATTAGAAGAACAGGAAAATGAAAAAGATTATGAAGAATAACATTAGCAAAGATTAAATTCTTAATCTTTGCTATTTTTTTATTTTTTGCTTTTCAAATTATTAAAAACCCTTTAAAATATAATATAGTATAGATGTCAAATGTTAAAATATTAAGGAGGGACAACATGGCAGGACATTCACAATTTGCTAATATTAAGCACCGAAAAGATGCCCAAGATGCTAAACGCGCTAAAATTTTTATTAAAATTGCCAAGGAAATTAGTGTGGCAGTTAAAAAAGGAGGACCAAATATTGAATCTAACCCTTCGTTACGGTTAGTATTAGAAAAAGCTCGTGCAAATAATATGCCTAAGGATAATTATGAAAAGGTAATCAAAAAAGCGGCCGGAGAAACAGCGACCGATAATTATGAAGAAGTTCGTTATGAAGGTTATGGTCCAAACGGAGTGGCAGTGATTGTTGATTGTTTAACGGATAATCGCAACCGAACAGCGGCGAATGTTCGTAGTTATTTTACTAAAAAAGGTGGGAGTCTCGGACAAACAAATTCGGTGGCTTATTTATTTGAACGCAAAGGGATTATTGCCTTTAGCAATGACCAACTTCGTGAAGATGAAGTGCTAGAATGATTATTAGAAACGGAAGCCGAAGATTTACAAGTGGAAAATAATAATTTTATTATTACAACCGCCCCGGATAAATTAATGCATGTGAAAAAGTTCCTAGCCGAAGTAAAAAAGATTAATGACTTTGATGTGGTGGAAATTACCATGAATCCGACTCAATTTGTTGAAGTGGATAGTAGTACCAAAGAAAAAGTTGAAGGATTAATTAATTTATTAGAAGAAGATGATGATGTTCAACAAGTCTATCATAATGCCCAATGGGATTAACACAATGCAAAGGATAGGTAATTATCCTTTTTTATCATAATTAAATAATAATATAGAAAAGAGCAGTTAAATGGCACAGCATGTCGTAAACGGAATTACAATTACATATGATCCGCAGGTGTTACAAGAAATTATTGAGAACCTTGCGTTTCCAATGCTCGCTTTTGATTTTGAAGCCTACCACTTTCGCAAGGATTACCAGTTATATGACCATTTGCAAGACAGTCATTCAAAACCATTTTTAATTGGAACAAGTGTTCTTAACAGTTTGGATGATTTACAAACCAAGCCTCTCGATGAGTTAATTAACTACCAATATCATTTAAACTGAACAATTAATAATAAAAAGCAGCATAGTTTAAAATCGTTTGTCCATTTTTTAAACCGCCTTGTGTTACGTAAAAAAATTAAAACTTTTTTAGTATTGGGAAAAGATTTAGAAATGACAATTTTAAATTATATGGCCAAAAAACAGATGTTTCGCTTTAATTTGCAAAATATCAAAATTATTGATATTTATGATTTGTACCATAACCAAAATATTTTACGGTTTACCCATCCAACTGGTGAAGTTATCACCGTAAAACAACCAGATTATGTTTTACAAAATGATGAGTTGTACCAAATTTTATTAAAAAATGATAACCATGACAAAGACTATTGGGATAAATTATGACGCACCTTAGATGCTTTATATACCTATGATCATAAGCACTTAAACCATAATCTTCATATTTTTCAAAAAACCCACCTTTCCGAAATTTTACAGAAAAACCATGATGATTTAGTCAAGATGGTTAACTTATTAAAAATTTTAGTAACTTTTTAACTTTTCGCAAGGAAATCCGTTCTCAAAGCGTGAAATAACAAAGGAGAAGGGATGATCAAAATGTATAGTTATTTAAAAGGCATTGTTCGCCAAATTAAAGACCACCAAATTTTATTAGAAATTAATAATTATGGGTATGAAATTACGTTAATTACTCCCAAAGAAATTAGCCTGCATGAACAGGACCTTTTACAAGTCTACACTTGTTTGATTAATAACGAATTTGCTGCTTACCAGTGATTTGGTTTTTATAATTTAGAAACTAAAAAACTGTTTTTAGATTTATTAACAATACCAACAATTGGTTTAAAAACAGCTTATAATGTGTTGACCCAGGTAGGAGTGGACCAGTTATTAAGTTATGTTAAGGAAAATAACATTGAAACTTTGAGTAAGTTAAAAGGAATCAAGTCTCATACCGCTCGGATTTTAATTATGCACTTGCAAAAAATTTATTTTCGCAAGGAATATAACAATCTACAAAATAGTGTGATTGATTGTTTAAAAACACTTGGTTATTCACTCCCAATTATTTATAAAGCAATTAATGAAAGTAACCATCATTGTGATAATCTTGACCAATATTTAAAGCAAGTTCTGCAAAAAGCGAGTTCCTATGTCTACTTATAATTTTCGCCCGCAAACTTTTGCCCAATATATCGGTCAAGAACAAATTAAAAAGAATCTAACCCTTGCCATTGCGGCGAGCAAGTTAAAACAAGAACCCCTTGACCACATCATTATTGCGGGAGCTAGCGGGTTAGGAAAAACAAGTTTGGCCTATTTAATTGCTAAGATGACTAATAGTGAATTGCATATTCTGCACGGTCCAAATTTACAAAAACCAAGTGATTTAATTAGTTGTTTAACCCAGTTGCACGACTATGAAATTGTTTTTATTGATGAAATTCATTCAATCGCCAAAGAAGTTGGGGAAATTTTATACCCGGTATTAGAAGATAATAAACTAAACTTAGTGATTGGGAAAGATTATAATACTCGTGTTATTAATCTCGACTTGCCAAAGTTTACCCTCATTGGGGCGACCACCCTAGTACATCAATTGCCGGGTCCGTTATTAAACCGCTTTCTCCACCATTTTTATCTTAGTCCTTACCAACCAGCAGAAATTTGTCAAATTCTTGCCACAACGATGGAAAAGTACCACCTTATTTTAGCAGCTGATGTGATTGCTTATCTTGCTACTTTTACACGCAATAACCCTCGACAGGCGGTAAACTTGTTAAAACATGTCTATGACTATAGTTTAGTTGTCAATAAAACCAACCTTACTTTACCAGAAGTGCAAGACATTTTAACTAATTTAAATTATGCGCCCGCCGGGTTAAACCGCTTAGAAATTAATTATTTATTAACAATTAACGAGCTTTTTGGCACCCAGCCGGTCGGCTTGGTTTCCCTAAGTCAAGTTATTAATGAACCATTATTAACAATTACCAATGTAATTGAACCTTATTTATTACAACAGGGCTTTTTGTTGAAAACGCCCCGGGGCCGTGTTTTAACTAGCAGTGGTTTAGCAATTATTGCCCAATTACGCAAAAAAACCTGATAATTTTTTAAATATTTTTCAGATTTTACTTAATTTTTCAAAAGAACTAATATATAATAGTAATTGATTTGAAATAAGGTGGATGCTTAATGGAAAATACAGAAAAATTCCGTCGGCAAACAGCCGATTATATCATTAAAATTATCAGATTAAAAACCATTGATTTTAAGTTAGCTAATCCTAATATTAGCGAAGCTGATGTTGCTAATTACTTTTTAAAAGTTATTTTAGCTTATAAAAAAGTGATTGATGTTAGCGACAGTGCTTATTATATCTTTAATATTAAAATGAACCGCATTATTGAATTTATGAATAATGAAAAGATCATTAATCAAGATGTGAAGTTAGATGATTTTAAAGATATGTTTACTAGTAAAAAAGGTTAAAACAAGAAACATATGGATAATGATAAGAATATAGAGTGGTGTTATTGTGAAAGAAAAACAACAAGTAAAGACAATAAAAAAACCAGTTAATAGAAAGGTTTTAACAAAATTAATTGTTAGAATTTTTGTCTTATTAATTTTAACGTGTGCGATGATCGTAGGCGCCGTTTTTTCAGGTGAAATTTTTTCTTATTCTTATAAATTAGGAATTGCTTATTCGGGAGGTTATCAAGTTCAAATTAATGTTTTTGATACTACTGTTGAAAACCCCGATGGAACCCCCAACGGAGATAATAAAAAAGGCCTAGACTTATTACGTAACAAACTTGACCCGTTAAATAATTCTAACTTATATTTGCAAACATTAGGGCATAATGGGTTAGAATTAATTGCCGGGAAGGATTTATTTAAGTCTTATGCTGATTTAAAAACCGATATTCAACGGTTAGGAGCCATTTATTTAATGAAAGGGGATGGCACTGACTTACTGGTTAGTGATAAAGAACGTACACCGTTAAGCGATGTTATCTCGGGAGCGGAAGCTGGGATTGATAAAACTCGCCACCCAATTATTAATTTAAATATTAAAGACCAGGCTAAATGAGATGCTATTATTAAAAGTTTAACTCCAAGTCAAGGTTCACCCGAACCATTATATATTTGAACGGATATTGGCCAATTTATTGATGAATTACGCCATGATACGGATAATATTCAAGCGATAGCCACTAATTTTAATGTTAATATTTTACCCAACCTAAGTGGAACTGATAATATCAATGTTCGTAGTATTTTTGATGTTAGTTATAAAGATGCTGGACAAGGGGGAATTATTGTCTATCGAAACTTACTAGATTTAGCAACTAGTGGAATGAGTCATCCTGAATTAGTTAAAGTAATGCAAGAAGATAGTTTCCGTTTTACCACTGTTTCCTTAGACAAACTAGTAATTGATCCCAATGATAAAAAAGCAATTAAAAATCAATACATTGACCCGTTACGAAAATATTTAACTGGAATTATTAACTATACCCCACAATTAAAAGATAAATATAAAAAATACATTATTAACTATAATGCTATTAATAAAGGAACAACACCAGGCTTAAATTCCAACCAAATTGCGACTTCGACTGATACTGAAGCACGAACAATTAGTAACTTGGTGAATGGGGGCTTAAGTGGGTTAAAATTTGTTGTTCGTGGTCATACTACAATTCCGCCAGTTGTTTCACGTAACATTTTAAATGTTTCAATGATTGTATTAGGAATTATTGCCGCGGCGATTTGTGTTTATTTATTAATTTACTATCGCTTGTTTGGGTTTGTCGCAATTCTAACCTTAGCCTTTACTATTATTTTAACTTTATACTTCTCATCTTTATTAGGAGTCCAAATTTCTCCGGAAAGTATCGCCGCTGTTATTATCGCCTTTGGCATCGCCTTAGAAGGAAATCTTTTGTTATTTTCGCGTTATAAGCGTGAGCGTTATCAAAATGGTTTACCTTATGAACCAGCGATGAAAATTGCCAATAAACAAACGGTTGCTGTTTTTGTGGATGCCTTAGTTGTCTTATTAGTATTAGGATTATCATTATTCTGAGCAGGGACTAACAATATTAAATCATTTGCCACAATCTTGCTAGTTGCTTTAATAATATCGTTAGTAATGGTCTTTGCTGTGGCTCGTATTATGTACTGGATTATTATTAAACTTCGTTGACAAGAAAAAGTAACATGGTTAGATATTCCCCGCTTTTCATTGTTGACTTATTTCCAACAAAAAAAACATCCCCACCAAGTTGTAAATGGGGAAGCCCAGTTACTAAGTGATCGCTTTTTTGCCTTACCAACAACGGATGCTAACGAAGCAGCCCCAAATGTACCAGACCAATCAAAAAAACCGCACAAGTTACGGTTCAAACCAAAATTTTCATTATATAATATTACTAAATATTCACCAATTGTGGGAATCATCTTAATTATCATTGCTTTAATTATTGGTTTTGCTGGCAAAGCAAATATTGATAGTACGATTAAACCAGGAACTAATATTACCGTGGCTAGTGATATTTGACGTCATCGCGATGATGCCACCGCGGAAATTCAAGAGATGACCCAAGAATTAAAACATTTACAAGCAACGCGTGGTTATAATTTTAGTTTTAATTTATATGTTATTAAAGCCGATGATATGTCAATGGGTCAACAATTATTAGTTATTAGTACTAATATTTCTGGAAGTAATTTTGCCCGTGAATTGTTATCATCAATTGCAGGATATTATGGCCTAACCCCCGAGGATCCAGTCTTTAACTTAGAAAAAACATCACCGGTAATGGAAACCTACATCTTAAAAACAGCGGGAATTAGTTTAGCAATTGGAATTGCCTGCATCTTTGTTTATACATTATTCCGATTAGACTGAGCACAATTTATTGGAATTTTATGTGCGGCTGTCTTTACCTTAGCAGTTAGTGTTTCAATTGTGGTCATTGCTCATATTCTTTTAACCTTTGAAATGAGTATTGCCTTTATTGCAATCTTTGGTTTTGCGTGAGCAATGGGAGCGATTGTAATGGCTCGGGCAAAACAAAATAAAAAACTGGTTAATATTAAAGAATATGAAACTTTCTTTACATATATGAGTGAACACCGTGCTCAAGTTCGTCGTTTACGCCGTGCAAAAAAAGTTTATATGCAAGAAGAAATTAAAAAATTAATGATTGCCAACCCAAATTTAAAACAAAAAGAAGTGAAGAAAGAATTTGCTGAACATTTAAAAACCCAATGAAAAATTGCAAAAGATTTAGCAGCTAAAAATAAAAAAGAAATTAAATTAATTAACAAAGAATTTCGTAAGTATAATTATACGCATAACTTTTTACAAAAAATTGCTAATTTAACAATTAAACAAATGCTACGCCATTGTTTAACCCTAGGGGCCATCTTTGCAATTATTTTAATTATCTTAGCAGCCTTTTCAGGAAGTGTCTTTGGCTTTAACATTACTGTCTTCATTGGTTTAGCAATTGGAATGTTTAGTGTGTTATTCTTGGCGATTCCTATTTGAGTAGCGTTAGAAAAATACCGGGCATTAAATAAAATTCGGGTTAAAAATTATTTGGATTCACAGCGAGTTGAAATTGATGAACAGATTGTTGCTGGTGTTAATGACTAGCAAAAGGAGAGCAGAACAATGGATTTAAAAAAATATATTATTGATATCCCTGATTTTCCACAGCAAGGAATTATTTTCAAAGATATTACGCCATTATTAAATAATGCAGCTGCTTTTAAATCAGTAATTGATGAGATGGTTGCATATGCTCATGAAGTAGGCGCAACTGTTATTTTAGCGCCCGAAGCGCGCGGGTTCTTATTTGGACCGGCTGTTAGTTATGCAGCCAATTTACGATTTATTCCTGTTCGTAAACCCGATAAATTACCCCGCGCGACAGTGAAAGCTAAATATGCTTTAGAATACGGAACTAATATTTTAGAAATTCATGCTGGGGATTTACAACCCAATGATAAAGTATTAATCATTGATGATGTCTTAGCGACGGGGGGAACGGCCAAAGCAATTTGTGAGTTAGTAACTGACCAACAAGCGCAAGTGGTTGGAATGATGTTTTTAATTGAGTTAACTTTTTTAAATGGTAGTGACCAATTAAAAGATTATCCCCACCGTGCTATTATTGAATATTAATTAATTAAATTATATAATTATAGACGCAAAGATAGAAAAGGATGTGTTTATAATGGATGAACAAATAAAATTTGCCACAGTGTTAGATCAAATTAAATTATACATTAAGGATCAGAACACCTTAGCAGAAATTGAAAAAGCATACCACTATGCGGCGGAGAAACATGAAGGTCAAACCCGCAAAAGTGGGGCGCCTTATATTATTCATCCCTTATGAACCACCTTTTTTTTAGCGCAGTGAAGAATGGGACCTAAAACATTAATTGCTGGGTTGTTGCATGATGTTTTAGAAGACACGCCTGCTACTTTTGAAGAAGTTGAAAAATTATTTGGGAAAGAAATTGCAGATTTAGTAGAAGCCGTTACGAAAGTTAGTTATTTTGCTAAAGAAAACCGTACCCAGATTAAGGCCCAGTATTTACGGAAATTATACTTATCAATGGCCAAAGATATTCGTGTTATTATTATCAAATTAGCAGACCGCTTACATAATTTAAAAACAATTAGTTATTTATCTCCTGAAAAACAACAAATTATTGCCAAGGAAAGTTTAGAAATTTATTCAGCAATTGCACACCGGATTGGGATGAAGGCAGTTAAATCACAAATTGAAGATTTATCCTTTAAAATTATGAATCCCGCTCAGTATACCAAAATTGTCCACTTGTTAGAATGAAGTAATAAAGAACGCGAATCTAACATGGCCCAGAAAATAACCGAAATTAAAAATATTTTAATTAATGAAAAGGGGATGGACGTTCGTATTTTTGGGCGGAGCAAATCAATTTATTCAATTTATCGGAAAATGAACCAGTTTGGAAAAGACTTTGATGATATTCATGATATTTTAGCGGTGCGAATTATTACCCATTCTGTTGATGATTGTTATAAGGTGTTAGGTTATATCCACCAACACTTTACTCCCCTTAACAACCGTTTTAAGGATTATATTGCACCACCGAAAAATAATTTATACCAATCATTACACACCACAATTGTTGCTAGTGATGGGACAATTTTTGAGGTGCAAATTCGGACAGAAGAAATGGATGAAATTGCTGAACAAGGAGTGGCGGCCCACTGGCGATATAAAGAAGGCGAAAATTATGATGTTGCCAAAAAACAAAAAGATATTGATGAACGACTAGATATCTTTAAACGGATTTTAGATTTAGAAAATATTACGGCTCAAGAGCGGGATGAAATTCAACAAGAGGCCTACCGTTCGGACCAACTAATGGAAGAAATTATTCAGAATGATATTTTTTCTTCGTTAGTTTATGTGTTAACTCCGAATGGAAAGGTTGTGACTCTGCCGTTTGGATCAACAGTGTTAGATTTTGCCTACAAGATTCACTCGGAAATTGGGGAAAAAACGATTGGCGCTAAAATCAATGGGTTCTTTTCACCAATAGCAACAGTCTTAAAATCGGGAGATGTTGTGGATATTAAAACATCACCATCCCAGAAACCAAACCACTCATGGTTAGTAATTGCTAAAACTTCATCAGCACGCCAGAAAATTAAAAAATATTTAAAACGTGAAATTGCTGAAACAACTGGGGATGCTAAATCCGCTAATTTAGAAAAGATTAAGCAAGTCAAAGCTAACATTGAAGACTACATTGCAAAAAAAGATTTCAAATGAAAACTCCTTGATTCAGAAGGACAGCAAGAACGCTTAGAAGATATTAATTATCACAACATTGAAGATTTCTTGTTAGATGTTGCTAATGATGAATATTCAATTGAAGAAGCCGTTAACTTAATTTATTTAGATAATGAAACAAGTCAAAATGAAAAAATTTTAAAAAAATTGCAAGATAAGCAATATAAAAAAGCCCAGTTAAAAGATGATATTATTTTGCAAGGAATTACCAGTATTAAAGTTGTAATTTCCCAATGTTGTTTACCAATCCCGTATGAAGATATTGTTGGTTATGTTTCAAAAGCAGAGGGAATTAAAGTTCACTTGCGCACCTGCAAAAATATTCAGACTGCCGAAAAACAAGAACGGCAAGTGGAAGTTAGTTGAAACGAAAGTGTTTCTAAAAATAAACAATATGATTGTGCAATCAAAATTGAAGCCATTGATCGCCCGGCATTATTAGTAGATGTGACAAAAATTTTAAGCCATTTAAACGCCGCAATTCAAATGATTAACGCTCATAGTGCGTCATCTTTAATGACAACTACCATTAAATTAATTATTAAAGTTGCGAATGTTGATAAACTAAACCAGGTGAAGTCTTCCTTATTATCGATACCTGATATCAAAGCAGTGGAAAGAATTATGATGTAAATTACAGAACTTTTAAAGTTAGTCTTAATTTCATTAAGTATTTTTGGTATAATTAATGCAATGGAAAACTTTTGCTTATCAAAAATTATTTTATATAGAACACAATAGGAGGACTTTTAATGGCGTTAACATCTTGATTAAAATTTGGGGCAATTTGAGCAATTTTTGTGATTTTTGCCATTATAGGAATTGCAGTTACACCAAGTTTAAATAATCAAGTGGGTGCAATTAAAAACAATATCATTACTAATTTAAGTATTGAAGGGATGACAAACAACCCTTTACCAAATATTAAAGCTAATAGTGCTTATAATCTTTTAAACTTTTTATTGTCGTACGCTTCATTTCAAGGTTTTTTTGCGCTAGATGGATTTAGTTTATTTAAGTTTTGAGCTTTAGATTTATATATTTTCTTACCAATCTTTGGAATTATTTCGGCAGGAACGGGGTTATTTGTTTTAATATTATTATTAAATGTTAAGTCTCCCCACTGAAAATGAAATATCCGTTTAAAAGTTGGAAAACTTTGTTTATGAATCGGCGCTGTTTCTTGTTATATTGCTTTATTTTTAGGATTATTTTTAATATCAATTACAGATAATTCCCACACAGTTAATGGTTATAAAGAAATTTGATATGGAACAAATATTGTTGATGGGGTGATCCATTGAACGAATGGGCAACCTTATCAACCAAATGTTTTTTCAGTTTTTGGAATTATTATGAACCAAGATGGTCTTGATGGAATATTCAACTTAACAAATGGTGCTATTAAAGCGGGAACAATTTTCTTAGTGTTTTTAACACCAATTAGTTTAATGCTATTAGTTATTGGTCTTGCCTTGCGAATGGCCATTAGCATTTTAATGCCATCTTCTTCATCATACCGGGGAAATAATCAATTCTTAGCATGGCTACGATTTATTAACATTTCAACTAAAAAAGAACTGCGTGCGCGTATGCGCTCAAACATTGGAATGATTGTGTTAGGAATTGGATTTGCTGTTATTATGATCTTTCCCGCCTTTATATCTACGAAAAAATATGTCGCGACAAATTACATTTTATTAGTTATTTCAATTTTACTAATGGCAATTAGTTTAATTCCAATCTACTTTATGTGGTACCGCTTATCGCAATTACAACAATTTTCTTATAATTTATTGATGTTTTTGCAAATGCTAATTTGATTAGTTATTGGATTAATTTGACAAATCTTAATGTGAACAGAATTTAAAGCGTTCTTCAAATTTCCAGCCTATGTCCCAATTATTACAATTTTCTTTTTTGTTAATATTTTAATTATTTCTTTTGCAATGTTAGTTAGAGGATACCGCTCATAGTTAATAAATAGTAGCGGTAGTTGTTGACCAGGAGGGCTTCGATAATGTTTGATAAGTTTTCTTATTATAATTGAGCAAATAATAAGTGAGCACGTAGATGAATGATTGAACCAGAGTATCAGAAAATGCTAAAGTTAAAAGCTCAGGTTCATTATGTCCCCTTATGATATCCAGAAGAAGTTATTGTTGATTTAAACACTCACCATTTAGTTATCCCAACTAACCTTGCTAATCTGGTACATAAATACCAGTTGCCAAAAACCAACTATTATTTATTTAAATACCATAATATCGCTAATTTATTGTTAGAAAGTAATTATATTATTAGCAACTATTCAAAAATGATTGAGGCTAAGTTAACAGATGATTTTGTTTCCTTAAAATGATCACAAACGTATGGGGCTTATTTTTTTAAAAAAATTACCAATTATATTTTGAAAGAAGACCGGGCGCTAGAATTTTATCGGGATACTAAAAAACGGGTGCAAAAAATTAATTATTTGATTACTAATCCTAAACAGAACCTTTAGGATTTTTTCATTTTTTAGAAAAATATTATTTTATCTTTAAACAGTTTAAATGTTAAAATTTTGTTATGTATCATTTATTAATAATAACCTTTTGATATTTTTGTAGGTGCTAAAAACTTATAGTGCAAAAAGAATAATGAGGAGACAAAAAATGAAAAAAGATAAAGGTAATGAATTTATTAATGATGATTATCAACCACATTTACCACCACATCAACCCCAAGTAAATAATTCCCCAGCAATAGGGCAAAATTATTCGCAGCCCCTTAATCAAATTAATAACCCGAACTTAGCACAACCCCCATTAGGATTTACGAATAATAATGAAATAAAAGATAAAATTCCGGGTTTTATTAAACAAAAAATAATTTGAGAAAAATTTCGTGCTAGTTGTTATCTTTTATTTGGTTTGGGAGGAATTATTATTTTAGCATTCTTTATTACAATTTATTATGTTGCAAAAAGTAAAGGTTATTTCCCTAATTCACAGCAAAAATTATCTGATTTAATGCCTGAGGGGATTAAATTTGCGGAGGCATCTTTTGCCAATATTAAAGTCCAATTAATACCATATCCATATTTACTAATTGCTTTGTTAATTTTAGCGGTTGGGATTTTCTTTTATGGTTGTTTTGAACTATCAACTATTCGTGGGGAAGTTAAAAGATATTATCAACAACTTCAAACCGGTCATGAAACTATTCCTAATTTTGTTTTTAGTATTTATAAAAAAAGTATTGTGCGTAAAATTGTTATCAATTGATTAGCAACATTAATTTACTTATTAGGGTTAATTTCCTTAGGGATTTTAATTGCTCTACAGCATGCTTATGATATTGGTAAGAAAGAATTTATTTTAGGTTTTTGAAAACTTGGCAATGTTAAAAATTTAAAAACTGAAATTACTGTTACTAGTATTGTTTTATTAATCACTCTTGGACTCCACGTTTTATCTTTACTATTAGCTAAAAGAACACGCGGTCAAATTATTAGCTATTATGGTTATGATATTATGCCTTTTGAAGAAATGCGTTATTTAAAACGAAAAACTAATTGAATTTGTTTTTTAATTTTTTTATTGATTATTACTATAATTATTATTGCATTAGTGATATTATTACGTAAACTACACTTAAAAAAAAGTAATAAAACATTTTTGTGACCATGACAACGTTAGAAAAGAGATATGAAGGTAAAAAATGAAAATAAGAATTGATCAGTTACTAGTTGATAAAAAATTAGCTCCTTCGCGAGAAAAAGCCAAGGCGCTAATTTTAAGCAATAATGTGTTAGTTAATAACGAACCAATTCTAAAGGCTGGCACATTAGTTGATGAAAATGATGATATTAAGATTCGTGGCAATGAATTAAAATATGTTTCGCGCGCTGGTTATAAATTAGAAAAAGCGCTACTCACATTTCAAATCCCCGCACGGGGATTAGTTTGTTTGGATATTGGTGCTTCTACCGGGGGATTTACTGATTGTTTGTTACAAAATAATGCCAAAAAAGTATATGCTGTTGATGTTGGAACCAACCAATTAGTTTGAAAATTGCGCAGTGATCAGCGGGTTGTTAGTTTGGAAAAAACTAATTTTCGCTATGCAAGCAAAGAACTGTTTGCAGATAACATTGAATTTGCTTGTTGTGATGTTTCTTTTATTTCATTAGATAAAATTATCCCGGTTTTAAAAGATATTTTATTACCAAATCATTATGCGGTGTTATTAATTAAACCACAGTTTGAAACTACCCGTGAAAATGTTAATAAGGGAAAAATAAGCCGTCAGGAAATTCATTATGAAGTTATCAAAAAAATTATGGCATTAAGTTTACAAAATAATTTTAGTTTTTTAAATCTTGATTATTCACCAATCACCGGAAATAAAAAAGCAAACATTGAATTTATTTGTTTATTACAACAAACTTCAACACCAATTAATAACATAACTGATCAAAAAGTACAGGAGGTTATTGCAACTGCATGAAATAATTTATAAAATAAAAATATTAGAATTTAAATTCTGATAAAATATTAAAAACAAGTTATAATACAATTATAGAAAAGGAAAGTGAAAAAAATGGCTATGAAAACTATGCAAGGTGATGTTTATACATTACTTCCTAAAAACCATATAAAAGTTGGGGATAAATTAATTTTTAAAGCAGACACCACAAAATTTGAAGATTTTAATTTGGCTGATGTTAAGAAAAAATACAAAGTTATTTCTGCAATTCCTAGCATTGATACTAGCGTTTGTATGTTACAAACCAGAGAATTCAATAATAAACTAGTTAGTAAATATCCTGATGTACAATTAATTACAATATCACGCGATCTTCCGTTTGCCTTAACCAGAGGTTGTGAATCTTTTTTAAATCCAAATCATATTTTATTGTCTGATACTAACTATCGAGATTTTGGTAATAAAACTAATTTATATTTTGATTTTAATAACTTATTAGCTCGTAGTGTTATTGTTTTAAATGAAAATAATGAGGTTATTTATCTACAAATTGTAAACCCTGTTAGTTCAGAACCAAATTACCAAGAGGTTTATACATTCTTAGACAATTTATAAAAACTGAAATTATATTTTAAATTACTAAAATATCATTTTTTATTAAAGGAGGCTTTTACTATTAATAATTTTTTAGGTTATAAAAGTATTAAATCAGATTTAAAAGAACTAAATCTGAAGTTTAAAATTGCAATTATCATTATTGCTTTTGTAACATTAGTACTATCATTTATTGATTTTAATTATTTTTTCAATAATTCTTCCTCATGGTTTGTAATTAGTGGCGCGCTTGCTAATCATACACCGGTGTGAAAAATTGTCTTATTATCACTAAGTGGGATTGCTAGTTTTACGGGGATTATTTGTATTTTTTTAATAGCCTTTGGACGCTTATCAAATTTTTTCTGGGGAACAATTAATGTGATTATTTATGGGTTATTTGCATTTGCCTGAGGTTATATTGGGGCGGCACAATTAAACATCTTTTTCTTTTTACCTTTTCAAATTATTGGTTGGTATCATTGACAAAAACGAATAGGAGATGGAGAATCCGAAGTAAAAATACGAGAATGACGATGATACTATGTTTTCATGGGGGCGATTATTATCGGGATCATAATTTCTGTTATTTTTTATTTTGAAATTCCCTGGCTGTCAAAGTTAATTACTGGACAGTATGACTATGATAATCAAATAGGACCCCATTTATTAGATACTTTAAATACTGGTTTAAGTATTATAGCTATGCTCTTAATGATTGGTGGTTTACGAGAACAGTGAATATTTTGAATTTTCGTTAATCTTACCCAAATTATTATGTATAGTGGAATTACTGGTTTTATTAATATTAATATGATTATTTTATGAACAATTAATTTAATTAATGCTATTGTAGGTTTGTTACGGTGGTATAAAGTTATTTTATAAATTTTATAAATAAAATTAAAAAACCGCCTTGCGAGGTTTATAATATAGATAAGGACACCAAACTATGAAACAGCTATTTTTTAGTGTTCTTTTTATATTTAACGCGTAAGGAGGTATGGCTAATGAGCTTAATGATGACTAAAAATGAGCAAAAGTTTCGCTATGCAAAACCATGGATTACTATTTTATATTTTTGCTTACCAACTGTTTTAATTATGGTAATTCAAGGTGCATATAATATTCTTGATAAAGAATTAGCGCTAGTATATGCCACTCCTGACTTAATGCATGATTCGTGATATGTTAACCAATATAATATTATTAATCATTTTTACGGGCCAGATGTTGTGACAATAATTCCTTATAATGAAATGCGCTCTTTTATTAATGTTGCAACCCAATATTCAATGCAAGTAAATAATTTAATTCTAGCGTTTAGTATTATGATTGGGTTAGGATGTGCAATGAATTTTTCTATTGCCTATGGACAACGTAATAGTCAAAAAATGAAGGAAATTGCTGGGAATGGTTTTGCCACCACAACTATTTTTTCAATTATGGTTGCATTTATAATTTTTTGTATAATTTTTCCCCAATGGCATGCTATTTTAATTACTAGTCAGATGGGATCATATTACAATCCAATCACAGAACAACTATGTTGGAGTTATTTATATCCGCTCTTATTATCAACACCTTTAATGTTTTTAAGTTATTGGTTTTTATCAATGCTGCGTAGTGAAGGAAAAATGAACTGAGTTATTATGTCAATTGTAACCTCTGTTTTAATAAATTGTGCAGGCAGCATTTTCTTTATGAAAGTTTGTCATTTAAAAATGGTTGGTTCAATGTTAGGAACTGTGCTTTCGTATTTTGTTCAATTTGTGTGGGGAGTAATTCTAATTTTTTGTTTTAAACATAGTAATGCTCGCTTTAGTAAATATGATTTATTTTTTATAAAATGAAATAATGTTGTTAACTTTATGAAGGCGGGACTACCTAATTTTATTATTAGTTTATCATTTATGTTAACTTCTTATGTTGCAACTAGTTTAGCAGTGCTACTCCCTAATCAAAAGTATGAAAATAATATTGCTATTCTTCAACAATTAATAGCAGCTATTAATCCTTGGATAACTTTTATAATTTCTGTTGGTTTTGGGTTAACCCAAGGGGCCCGTTCAATTATTGCATATAACTATGGGGCTGAAAAATATAACCGGATTTGACAAGTTCTAAAAAGAGTTAGTTTAGTTTTAATAATTTGGTTTTGTTTAATTTTTATTTTAATTATGATTTTTGCCAGTGATATGATTAAGTTGTTTGCTTTTCCCGGCCAAGATGCGGCGCAATACCATTGATGAGTTGGCATATATTTTATGGCTTATCCAACATGTTCATTAACTTTTATATGTTTAACTTTATTTCAAGGAATTAATAAATCAATGATGGCTACTTTTACTAATAGTTTACGCTCAGTGGTAATTGCTTTACCATGTTTAGCAATTGGTTATGGAATAAGTATTGCAACTGGTAATCCAATTTGATTTTTTATTTTAATTGGTTTAACAGATTTTATTTGTGCAGGAATTTTAATTCCCATTTTATGGTTTTATTGAAAAAAATACCATCATCAGTTAATTGATACCCCGGATAATTTTAATTTGCAGGATGTTGTGTTTGTTAAAAAAGTTACAAATGTTTAGCACATAAAATATGATTTTTAATATAGAAAAAATGTCTAAAATTAGTAGAAATTTTTCTAAAAAAGTAAGTTTTTTAAATATAAAAGAGTTAAAATAAAAATGTAAATAGGTAACACATTAAAGTTAATAATTTTTATCGATTTGGTTATTTAAGTTAACTAAATCATTTTTACCTATTTACAAATGAAAAATAGTAACCAAGACCATATTTTTAAAAATAATACGATTTATTATTTGTAATTTTATTCAAGCAAGTAAAAACGATTCCACCTTAATTCTGCTAATTCTTTATTTGCCAAACGTAAATTATAATCAAAATTAATTTGTCATAAATATTATTTAGAATCAAATCCATTCTTATTGTAACACCAATGCAACATAGTTAGTTTAAAGATGACCCTGTTAGAGTTAGAATTAATATTGTTAAATAATATTGTTTAAGTTAAAAATATCCTTGGCTATTAATTTTTCTAATTTATAAAATAATATTTTTAAGCATTATGCAAATATAATTGATAAAAAATATTAATTTAATAACACGACAAGCTTATTAAAATATTACATTTTATTAACGTGACTCTTAACAAAGTTTTAATTTTGCAAGAAAGATTTTTCTTCTCAGGACTTTTTATAATTTTCCCAATTACTTTTCTAATTTAATTAAGAATAAATGATCAAAAAATAAATATTTTTAATTTATAAAACGTTTATTAAAATATGGACGTTTTTTTAATACTTTAATTAAATAATTTTTATTCTTTTGGGTGTAAAAACTGTGCTTGTTTTTTTGTTAAAAATATTTATAATCATAAAATAGGTTTATTTACATTAATAGCAAGGAACATAAGGATACCAGAAGACATGAAAAAAATCTTTAGAAATCTTGGGAATGTTATTATTTTAACTGATACTGCTAGTTTTGTCTTAGGATTTGTGGGTTCAGTATGTGGAATGATTAGTTTGCTATCCCTCGAGCCTTTTTGAAATAATACAATTTTATCCTATGATATTACGCTTGGGGCGATCTTTTTTGACATTGCTAGTATGTTATTTGTTTTAATTGCTTTTATTGTTGGAACTAAGCATTTACAAGTTAAACAAAATAACCATGCAACAGTTAAGATTTTGAAGTTAGAAAAAACTTCACTCCAACTAGATTTTTTTAGTTTTTTTATTGGTTTAATTGGCTTAATTTTTGAAATTCTTAGTTTAGTATCCTTAACTGTTTTATGAAAAAATGTTCGTTTCTCTTATTTTGCTACTATTTTAGCAGTCATCTTTGATATTAGTAGTGGTTTATTAGCGGTGATTGCTTTAAAAGTATTTTTTCTGGTCCGTAAAACAAGTGACCTAAATGCCCAAAAATAAAATTTTAATAAATATTTTTTTATTTATTGGTTAAATGTTAAGCAAAAAAATGTTAACCATGATGTTAGACCCTAATTTTGAATGAATAACCTTCGGAAAACCAGGCGGGTCGCTATACTTTATGCAAAAAATATTATATAATTAACATAATAGTTTTAAATATAAAGAGGAGATTTTTATGGCAAAAAATTATAAATTAACAGAGCCAGAAATAAGAAAGATATGAGATAACACTCATCCAGCCGGGGGACGAAATAATACTTTATTTCGTAAAGATATTGCCGGAGCTTTTATTAAAATCACTGAATTTAATAAGGAAACAGAATTTGGGTGAGTAATTGATTTATTAGTTCCTGTCGAAAAAGGTGGCGAAGTTGAGGTTAATAATTGTTTAGCAATGCATTGAAAAAATGCAAAAGCACGTAAGGGAACATTAAATGATTGAAAAGCAGCAGTGCATGGTGAAATTAAATCAGGTAATAAAAAAGAATTTCAACAGCCACTGAATGTTAAAAGTAATAAAATTATTAAAGCTAAAGATATGAAAATCAAAGAAGTATCAGCAATTTGAGCTAAAAATAAAAACTCTTAATTTATTAAGAGTTTTTATTTTATTAATTATTATAGATTAACCAATTAGTTCCTGTTTCATCAACAATTAGTCAGTTGTTATTTGTTAACGAAAGAATTGGAATATTTAAGGTTTGCTTTGTTAAATTTGTTGGTTTTAAATCTTGTAAATTACTAATATCAAGATAAGTAAGATTACCTGTCATTTGGTTAATTAAAATTCCATTTTGATCAACTTTAACAATTTGAGAAACATTTTGATATTGTTGATAAGGGATTAAGAGGGGATAATTTAAATCGGTAAAATCAACATATGTTAAGGTCAAATTATTTGGTGCCACAAAAAACATCTGATGATCATTAATTGCAATAAAAGAATTACTTAATAAGCTTAATCCTTTTAGATGCAAAGGAGTTAATTCGGGTTGCGAATTATTAATTTTTAAATATCACATATTATTATTGAGATCACTAATAATAAAAGTATTATTAGTTAATGGTAAAATATTATTTATTTCATTAATATTATTGACTTTAATTTTTAATGGTACTAAAATTGGTTGCTGAGGATTACTAAAATTTAAATAGTATAATTCCTGGTCGTGAGTTGTTAGTCAAATTTCATGATTACTAATTGCTTTAATAGCAGAAATATTAGGGAGTCCTACTTTAACAGGACTATAAACTGGTTGTTGGGGATTTTGAATATCAACAGTCAATAATTGAGTTTTATTATTTATGTCAGCATTGACGATAAGTTGTGTTGATGATAATACTCCAAGGTTATAAATATTATTTTTAAAATTTAAATTTTTTATGATGGGATGGTTAATATCGGTTAAATCAAAATATTGTAAGGTACTTGGGAACACTCCAATTTGATAACCAATTAAAATGTTATCATTTGGTGAAACAAATTTATACATTCCAAGATTTTTAAAGAGTAACTTACTAATAGGATTAGTTGGATTTGTTAAGTCCAAGTAATATAAATCCTTGTTATTTCCAATTTTGTAAGTAACTACTTTACCATTACTAATTTTTGTTTTGTTAAAAGTAAATTTTCCGAGATTTGTTCAATGTTGGTTAAATGCCTTCAAAGAGTCATGAACATGACTATGAAGTTGGTTTTTAAAAGATGGACTTATAGTCATGACCCCACTGATACTTAAGGATATTAATAAATTAATTAATTTTTTCATTATGTTTTCCGCATCCTTTCTGAAGAAAAGTCTTTCTTCATTTTCATTATAAGATAAAAAAGGTTATTAATTAATAACCTTTTTAGACTTTTCTTAGTTATTAATAATATTTTACTAATAACCATAATGCTGTTGAAAGCGATTTATATATACAGGAGCTAGCCCACGTAGAGCAATTGGCACCACGATTTGGGTCAGCGGATAAGTAAATAAGAAGACATGAATAAAGTTATAAACAAACGCATATAATCATCCGGCATAACCTTTTCAAATTGCATCTGGGTATAACACGTTTCAGACTGCTACTGCAGCTAAAATTTGTCAAAAGTAAATAATTAGCATAATTGTGATACACATAATTAAATAGTTAATATAAGTAATATATTTTTTATCATTCGTAACTTTAAATCGCATTCATCCTGCTAAGCAGGGAGTTGTCATTGGCAAAAAATAATCTAGGATAAATGATCATGGTGAAATTATAAATCCTGATTGAATAAATAAAATTGCTAATAGTGAACTAACTGCTCCACAAATTCATCCTGCTAAACTTGAATGAATAAAAGCTAATATAATTAATGGAATATATTTTAAAGCAACCCCACCACCATTTGGTAATTGGGGTAAGAGATAACTTTCAATATAATTTAATGCTAAAGTAATTCCTACAAATAATGCAATGATAACATAATCAAAGGTGTACCATTTTCTAATTCCAAATAATTGTCAAAATTTTTTTTGTTTAGTTTTATCTTTAAAAATGGTATCTTGTGGTTTTAATTCTTGACTGTAAATTGTAATATTTAAAACTAAATTTAAAATATTTAAACTAAAGATACTTAGTAAAATAAACTGCATTTTATAGTTTAAATATTCATCGTATTTACAAATTCAAGAACTCACAGCGTATAAAATTGCAAAAATTAATCCAAAACTACAAAAACAAATTAAAAATAATTGCATATTTTGTAAGTTTTCATCGTTGTTAATATGCAATAAATCGCTAAGTAGCGTTGCATTTAAACTAGCTGATAAAACTAGAAAAACTAAATACAAAACAATGGGAACTATGCAAAAGATCTTAGCGGTCCATAAAATTATTTTTTGTTGTTTGGCATCATAAAAATTTTCAACGGTTTGCTCCATAAAAAAACTCCTTACACAATAATTACATAGTAATTAACATGAGAAAGAGAACAAAATAATAGAATATAAAATTAATTCATCATAATTTGAACTCCCTACGCTAGTATTAACTAGATCAGGTTCGAAGAGTATTTCTCAAGTTTATTATTTAATAAACTACCTCTGTCAATTACTAAAATATCTTAACATAACCTTTAAAAATAATAAATAATATTAGTAGTTAAAAAAAACAATAATTAGGATAATTTATGATAATTTTATAAGTAAAGGGTAAACAATTAAATAATGAGGAGACAATGGGATTTATGAATTATGATAACTTAATTAATAAATTAGAAAATTTAAAAAATAATGAAAATAAATTTTCTTTTATCAGTGAATTTATTATTAATCATTTGAATAAAATTAATAATTATAATATTAACCAATTAGCAAAAGCAACTTTTTCTTCTCCGGTCACAATTATTCGAATGTGCAAAGAAATTGGTCTACAAGGTTATAAAGAATTAATCATTATTTTAACATCTTTTAATACTAATAAGCACCCAAATAATCATAATAAGCTAGATAATACTTTAACTAAAATTAAAACTAATTTAGATGCGACTAATACCTTATTAAATTTTGAAATTATTCAAAAATTTGTTGACTATGTGAATAGTAATAAGACAATTTTATTATTTGCTTATGGTGAATCAGCCTTATGAATGGAAAGTTTTTATTCACGTTTATTGCGACTAGGTATTAAAACTTATTTTAATAAAGACCATGAAAACAATTTAATTTTTAGTCAAATTATTGACCAGAATTTTGTTGTCTTAGCATTATCCTTATCGGGAGAAACCAAAAGTGTTTTAAATTTAGTTAAGCAGGCCAAAAAGAACCATGCTGTTATTTTTACAATTAGCAAATATTTGCAGAATCACTTAAAAAAACTAGGAGATTATAATTTAAATCTTAGTTATAATCCGAATGATAATTATTTAATTACAAAGTCAACACGTTATGCAATGCTATATGTGTTAGATTTAATTTATGAACAAATTATTGCCTCAAAAGAAAAATACTATACTAATATTTTAAAAAATACCTTTTTAAAAAAATAAAAAAAGTTTCAACTTTAAAAATAAATAATGAAACTTTTTTTGTTTTGTTTAGTTT
Source organism: Spiroplasma eriocheiris (assembly GCF_001029265.1). Taxonomy (NCBI): domain Bacteria; kingdom Bacillati; phylum Mycoplasmatota; class Mollicutes; order Entomoplasmatales; family Spiroplasmataceae; genus Spiroplasma; species Spiroplasma eriocheiris. The sequence goes on from NZ_CP011856.1 coordinate 558,520, forward strand.
TAAACTTATTATAGGGAAAAGAGGTGATAGATTTTAATGGGTGTGGATAAAAGTACTGCACAAATGGTGATTAAAAACTTAGTAACAGCGGATCAATACAAAATAGTGGCTAATAGATATGATATTTTTGAAAATCATATTTTAACGTTTATTGATCGTTTTTACCACCACCAAGATTTGGGATTTGATTTGACATCAGAAATTAGAGCGCAAATTAAACCAGAATTTATCAAATTAGCAACGCAGTTCTTAAATGATTTATTAAAGTTATTAGGTGAAAAAGATTTTAAAATTAGTGAGAAAGAAATTTTTTTAGTAGCAACACATTTTGCAAATTGTGAGGAGGTTTAAAAATGACAAAACCACTAGTAGTTATTGGCCACCGAATGGGTCAAGGATTTAATGTTAAAGCGGGTGTTGAAACTGCGGGAGGAACTGCAATTGTTATTGAGGGGATGCTAGCTGATATGAAGTTAGGGCAAGTAATGAACGAAGTTCAAGCTGATTTAGGAATTAGTTTTTGTGGTTCTGGCGGAGCTGGGGCTATTACCGCCGCTAATGAATTTGATTACGAAGCAGTTGATCATTTACGGTCAGTTGACGAAGGAGTTACTGCAATTAAACAAGGTATCCAAGTATTAGGATTTGGATTTATGGACACTGAAGAGTTAGGCGAAAAATTAACCTCTGCTTGATTAGAGGTTCATCAAAATGATTAGTCCCGAAGATAAAAGCCAATCATCACAGTCCTCTTTAATAAATACTTATCAACAAGACCAGAAATCAATTTTAAAAGTTGAAGAAACTGATTTAATTGTAACGGGGAAGGGTCTTAAAATTCGTGAAGCATATAATAATGCTTTTGAAGAAATGAAAAAATTAGCATATAAGAAATTTAATAATTTTATTATTCATTTAGAACCATTAGATGTTGTCGAGTTATCTGATAATAGTGGATTAAAATCACAACGGTTTTTAGGAACTTTTTTTCCCCACAAAAAACTTAAGTATGAAATTAAATTGAAAATTATTGTGCGAGCAAAATATCTTGAAATATTTTAGGAAGTTGCCAAGATGAGTTTAGGTATTGCTGTTATTATTGCAATTATTATTGGGGCACTGGTTGGTTTATCAATTGGAATTGGAACCGCACGAATGTTTCATGCTCCAGAAAAACAGGCGCTAGGAACTTTCCGAACATTAGGAGAAATTAATGCTTGTAATGGTGATCCAGTTTCGCACTTTGCATTTGGTTTAGGTTTCTTTTTTAACTCAACTGCTTCGGCAATTGGAACTGGTGCTTTGACCCAAGATGTTATTCATCGAATTATTACTAACTGAGGAATTGCCTTAGCAAAACTATGTACGCGTAAAAAAGATACCTTTCAAGTAATGCGTTCACCATTAATGGTTGGCGTTGGTTCAATGATCATTGGGATTGTTGTGATGCCAATTATGATTACAATTTATAGTTATATTCCTCGACAATTATCTTCCATTGCTAGTGGAATTTTATCCCCAGCGGCAAATTATTTATTTAATTATATTATGCCTGTGTTATTTTTAATTGCGGCATTAGATGCGGGGAAGAAAATTGGACTACCAGCAATCATTTTTGGAGTATTGTCACAATTTATTTCCGGAAATGCTATTCCCGGAATTGTGTTAGGAATCTTAGTAGGTTCATCGTGAGATCAAAAAGGAATTTTATCAGTCCAATTTTGAGTTTTGTTTGTATTAACTATTGTGTTATTTATTTTAATTGCTTATTTTCGTAATATTACGTGAAATGATATTATTCATTTAAAACCTGTTAAAGCTTCTGGATTAAAAATGCTAGGAGACTTGGCCCAACTGGGGCATGTTAATATTGAATATAATTTAACATCTCACCCTGGCATTATAGATGAGGTACAATAATGATGAGAGATTTAAATAATTCAAACAAATTACAACCAATAATCAAAAAAACAGATAAAATAAAAAAACAATTATTAATTTATGAAGCACAAATCACTGCTCATCAAAATAAATTGCAAGATGAGAAAGATTTTAATAAGCGGTTAGTTATCCGCAATGCGATTAAAAGTTTGAAAAAAAATATTCGCCAGTTAAAAGCAAAAACTTTATCGGAAGCTGAAATTTTAAAAACAGAATATGAATTTCAACAAGAGAATGTTCTTAATGCTCAAAAAAACTTGGAAAAGGTGACTAAGCATTACCAAAAAATTAATGCTAAGTGATCACAAGCAGAAACTTTAGTTAAGGATGCAAAAGGATATATTAAAGATTACAAGCAAAATTATTCAGAAATTAAATCAAAAAAGAAAATTATCCATCAATATAAAATTTTGTGTCGAAAAAATGAAAAACTAAAATTATTAATCAATAATTTGACAGCTAAAGAAACAATCTTAACTGAAAAACAGGCTGAAGTTATATTTGAGCAAGAGACATTTTTAACAGAACATGTCAATGTTATTAAAAATGAATATGATGAGTTATTAAATAATCCCGAAGTTTTAAACTCTGAAGTTAGCAAAGAATTATTAGTAACTAAGTTACAAGAAATTGATAAGATTAATAATAAAAAAATTGTGCAGTATAATACAATAATAAAAAAATATCAAAGTCAAATTGAAAAAATTACCAACCGTAAAGTTAATTTACAACTTACTCTTGATCATAATTTAACAATCATCACTACTTTGGAAAGTGAAAACACTATTGTTGGTCAAAAACTTTCCCAATATGCTGAGAGTAAAAAAGTTTTACTTAATAATGTTAAATTAAAATGAGAGTTTAAAAAAACTAAGGTTTATTATCATAAAGTAGAACATCAGTTTCAAAAAGCAAATGATAAGTTAGAATGGTTAGCACAAAAAATTAATTTATTAGCAAATGTTGCTGGTCAAAATCTAGAAAGTATTAATAGTAAAGAATCAAATTTTTTACGCGGATTTAATCGTATTGAAAGAATCTTATTGAAAGACTGGTTCTTTATTATCATTACAATGATGTTAAGCGCTGGAGTAGTATTATCAACATATTTATTCGTACAAAAAGGAATTGGTGCGTTAAATGAAATTTTTGTGGTTGCTATGTTAAAAAATGGGTTAGTAACCGGAGACTATACTGCCGCTATGGGTTTTGCTGTTGGATTTTTAATTGCCCGGATTTTAGAAGGACCATTAGTTGGAATTTTAGATGTTGGTGGTTCAATTTTAACTGGAGTTGGAATTGGGGTTCCCGCAGTTTTCCTTGCCTCAAATAAGTTAGCATTTGTAATGCACAATCCATTCTTGGCTTTATTATTAGGAGCAGTAATTGGAATGATTATTGGTGTTGTCATCATTTTAATTCGCATCTTAAAACCAAAAGAAGCCAAAGGACTCGGAACAGATATTATGATTGGAGCGGGGAATGCTACTGGAAAATTCTTAGGACCGTTAGTAATTTTTTCAGCTGCCACTTTTAATCCTTTAGCTGGGATTGGCGCTGGCATTGGAGCGGGAATTTTTATGTGAATTAAAAAACCACTAGTTGGTGGTGCAATTTTAGGCGCAATGATTTTAGGAATGATTCCCGCATTTTCATAGGAGGTGAACAGCATTAAACGAGTATTTTATAATGTTCTGGATCTTGATGACCAGTCCATTTATGTTAGTACGAACGACAACACCATTATCGCCATTGGCAAGATGACAAGTTTTGATATAAAACAATATGCTAATTTTGAACAGTATAATTTCTTTAATAAAGCGTATGTTAGCCCGGGTTGAATTGATATTCATACTCATTGTTATGAAAAGCAATCTTTATATACAGATGACCCTGATGAGATTGGAGTTCGCCAAGGAGTAACAACCGTTATTGATGCTGGTAGTGTTGGAGCTAATGATGTTGATGAATTTTATCATTGTAAGGATAAGTATCAAACTAAAGTTTATTGTTGATTAAATGTTGCGAAGATTGGAATTCCTTTCCAAGGGGAATTACTTGATCTTAATAATATTGATGAAAAGTTAATTTCTCAAAAGCTGCAGCAATATCCTGATTTTATTGTGGGGTTGAAAGTAAGAATGTCAAAGAGTGTTGTTGGGACTAATAAACTTCTACCGCTTGTTAAAACAATTAATATTCAGAATAATAATAATTTAGTGCCGGTAATGATTCATATTGGGAATGGACCACCAAATATTAATGATATTTTGGCATTAACAGGTAAAAATGTCATTATCACCCATGCTTATAATGGCAAGTCAAATCGAATTTTTCAAAAAGATACATTAACAATTGAATTTTTAAATGCTGCTTTACAGCGGGGACTAAAATTAGATATTGGTCATGGCAGCGAAAGTTTTAGTTTTGCTTCTTTTAAATGAGCCCTTGCTCATAATTATGGTCCTGATTTTATTAGTAGTGATATTTACCAAAAAAATCGTTGTTATGGACCAGTATATTCATTAGCAAATGTTTTAAGTAAAATGTTATACTTTGGATTATCTTTAAAAGAAATCATTGCCAAAGTTACAATTGAACCAGCAATCTTTTTAGGATTTTCTCATTGTGGAAAGTTAGCCGTTAATTACCAGGCTGATCTTACATTTTTTGAAATTAAAGAAGTTGAAATACTAGCTGCTGAGGGAATGCAACAAGAACAAACAATTAAATTAACAAAAGAAATTAAGCCGGTGATGTGTGTTGTTAAAAATAGCATTATCGAATTAGGGGAGAGAAAATATGGAAAAAATAAATAGTTTTTATCAAAAATTAAATTTAAAAAAAGTGATTAATGCCGCAGGGAAAATGTCTATTATTGGAGTTTCGACCATTTCCGATGGGGTTGGTCAAACAATGCTTACTGCTGGCCAAGACTATGTGGTTATGAAAGATTTGGTTGCTCAAGCAAGTCGCTATTTAGCAAAACTATTACAAGTGGAAGATGTCCACATTGTTAATTGTGCCGCGGGTGGAATTGCTATTAGTGTGGCGGGAATGATTGCACAAGATAATTATGCTTTACAACTAAATGTCTTGCAAAATCACGAACTTCCCAATGAAATTATTTTACCCAAAGGTCATAATATTAATTTTGGGGGAGCAATTGAAACGATGATAAATTTAGGTGGCGGAGTTGTTAAGGAAGCTGGTTATGCTAACATGTGTGATTCGCAACATTTAACAAGTTTAATTAATTCACGCAGTGCAGCAATTTTATATATTAAATCCCATCATTGCGTTCAAAAATCAATCTTATCCTCACAAGAAGCAATCACCACTGCTCATCAACATAATTTGCCCATTATTATTGATTGTGCCGCGGAAGAAGATTTAATTAAATATTATCATCAGGGGGCAGATGTTGTTATTTATAGTGGGACCAAAGCATTATCTGGCCCAACCGCGGGATTAATTATTGGGAAGCAAAAATACTTGGATTATATTCGTGCCCAAAGTGGTGGTATTGCTCGCGCAATGAAAATTGGTAAAGAAAATATTGCGGGCTTAGTACAAGCTGTTGAAGAATATTTAGTCCGGAAACTAGATGTGCCAGGACAAATTAAACTATTAGAACAATTACAAGTAATGATTAGTAATTTACCAGGAATCAAGAGTGTTGTTGAACAAGATGAAGCAGGCCGCGAATTGTATCGTCTTAAAATTATTATTGATCCAAACATTCTCAATTTTAAGGCAAATGATTTAATTAACTATTTTGAAAATAATGATCCTATTTTAATTACCAGAAATAATTATGCTAATAAAAATATTATCTATATTGACCCCCGCGCATTGGCACCAGAGGATATCAAAGTTATTGGGACATTAATTCAAGATTATGTTAAAAAGGAGGGACAGTAGATGTTATTTATTAAAGATCGGGTTTGTATTAATGTTTTAGCAAAAGATATTGATAATGCCAACGACATTAAAATAGCAGGACAAGGTCATGTGTTAATTGGTATTTTAGCAAAAGATTTTTTAAATCCAGAAGATGCTATTAATTATGTGAATAGTTTTCATCAAATAATTGGCGATGTTGCTAGTATTGGATTAGGCAGTGGTGATCCTACTCAATGTTATCGGGTAGTTGACATTGCTAGACAAGTCTTACCGCGCCATATTAACCAAGTGTTTCCTGTTGTTGGTTATACGAGAGGAAGTGTTGCCCGCGAGAATACAATTATTAATTGTCTAATTTCACCAACTGAGAAACCAGGCTATGTTAAGATATCAACTGGACCGTTAAGTAGTCATGTAGAACCAGCGATTGTGCCAGTTTTGACTGCAATAGCTATGGCTAAAGAAATGCAAGCATCATCAATTAAATTTTTTCCAATGAATGGTTTACAACACCGTGCGGAATATAAAATTGTGGCTGAGGCTTGTGCCCAGGCAGATTTATGATTGGAACCAACTGGGGGAATTGATTTTGAAAATTATCAAGAAATTCTGCAAATTGCCTTAGATGCTAAGGTTAAAAAAATTATTCCGCACATTTATTCCGCAATTATTGATAAATCATCTGGATTAACAAGACCAGAAGATGTTGCAAAAATAATTGAAATAACAAAAAGAATGTTAAATTAAAGACTGGATTTCCAGTTTTTTATTTTTTCTATTTTAAATTTTGACAATTTATATCAAATCTTGAAAATGATTTTAATTTTTATTAGTACTTAATTGTGTTAAAATATTTAGCATATTACAATCCAAGCAGCAATCACAAAATTTAAGATAGGAGGATGCAATAATGGCTAAAATATTAGTAATTATGGAGGCTCCCGCCAAAGCTAAAAAAGTCCAAAGTTTTTTAGGAAAAGATTATATTGTTTGAGCAACCGGAGGACATTTACGAGAATTAAAAACTGATGGTGACTATTATTTGGGAATTGATTTAGAAACTATGAAGCCAAGATATCAACCAATTTCAGACCGGGTTGAGATTATCAACAAGTTAAAAGAGTTTGCAAACACTGCCGAACAAGTTTATTTAGCAACTGACCCCGACCGGGAAGGAGAAGCTATTGCCTATAGTTTGCAAGAACTTTTACGGTGCAAATCAAAGAGTTATCGGTTAATTTTTAATGAAATTACCGAGCCGGCAGTTATCAATGCGATTGCTAATAAAACAAAAGTTGATATGAATCTTGTTAAAGCCCAAGAAACACGAAGGATCTTAGATCGATTATTAGGTTTTCGGTTGTCTAATTTATTAAAAGTAAAAATTGATTCCAAATCAGCTGGTCGGGTACAATCAGTGGCTTTAAAATTAATTGTCAAGCGTTATTTTGAACATCAGAATTTTAAACCAGTCGAATATTGAAATCTTTATGGACTTCATCGCCAAGATCAATTTGAACTAACAAAGATTAATAATAATAAAGTAGAAAAAACAATTTCTTCTCAACAAATGGTGAATAATATTATTACTGATCTCGCTCCCACTAGTAAAATTATTAATATTATTCGGAAGCCATCAAAAAGTAAGGGAGTTAGTCCCTTAATCACTTCGACAGTTTTACAGAAAGCAAATAGTAAATATGACTATCCTACTGAAACGGTAACTAAAATCTTACAGACTTTATATGAACAAGGAATAATTTCTTACCCCCGAACGGATTCAACCCGGTTAAATGATGATTTTATTAGAATAGCCCAAACTTATTTAACAAATAAATTTGGACCAGAATATTTATTAACAACAACTAAAAAACAAAAAAGTAAGTTAAATGTCCAGGATGCCCATGAAGCAATCCGACCAACTAATTTAAAGCATGATTTAATTTGAGCCAAAGAACATTTGCCAAAAGAACAATATAATATTTATAAATTAATTTGAGAATATACCTTAGGATCATTAATGGCGCCGGCACTAATCGATCGTACAATAGTTACTATTCTTAATAAAGATAAGTATGAATTTACTTTAGCAACCGGAATTATTTCTTTTATGGGAGTTAAAAAATTAATAGATGATAAAGCAGAAGATGAAGAAGAATTATTAACTAGTAATAATACTTATCAAATTGGGAGTGAAATTAAATTTGATGAAATTTTGCCAAAACAATCATTTACGAAACCAGAACCATTATTTACTGAAGCAAGTTTAATTAAAGTTTTAGAGGAACTTGGGATTGGCCGTCCGGCTACCTATGCAACCATTTTTAAAATTTTGCGAACTCGTGAATATGTTACCTTAAACAAAAAAGCTTATGAACCAACTGCACAAGGGATTAAAACCATTGATTATTTAGAAAAAGCATATCAAAGTATTATTGATGAATACTATACTGCTAATATGGAAAAGGTATTAGACCAAATTGCGGAAGGAAAATTAGATTCTAAAGATTATTTAATTGATTTTTGGTTAACATTTAATAAAAAAATTAAACAATTATTTCGTGACCGCTTTTAATTAATAGTTTTTCGGCAAAATATTGGTGATTTACTTTTAAATTTAAAATAATATAATCTTGGTTATGTTAACATTTACAAAGCAGAGGCTATTTACTATGAAAAAACTCAAAGACAAAATTATCTGATCTGATATTTTAAGTTTTATTTTTGGTTTTTTTGGAATTATGTTTGGGAGTCTAAGCGCAATTTCATTAGAGCCATTTTGAAATCCAAACGAAAAAGTTAGAGATACACACTCCTTTATTTTTACCTTGTTATCAATCTTTTTTGATAGTTTAAGTGTTTTAAGCGCTTTTGGTGCTTACCGGTCAGGAACCAAATTATATAATTTACAAAAAACAACAATGCAAAATACACAAAGTCTTGGTCATCAGTATGAACGTTGAGCCTTTCGGTGCGACTTATTAAGTTTTATCTTTGGGATTGGTGGATTAATCTTTGGGGCAGTTAGTTTAATCACATTATTTCCGTTAACTTTTAATGAATATGTTTCTTGGTGGGGAACCATTACCTCGGTATGTTTTGATACAATTTCTTGTTTTCTAGTAGTTTGTGCGTTATGCTTCTTCCGCCAAAGTATAAAACTACCTAACTAAAGCCTTTGAAAGATAACATTTCCTAAAATTTTAAAATTATTATATAATTTAAAAGAGTTAATGAAAATGAGGATTAGAATATGGCACGAAAAAAGAAAACACCACCAAGCGAAGATTTAGCAATTAATTTAGAAAATCATCTGAGTTATGATGATGATATTGAATCAGTAAGTGGCATTCAATTAACTGATGAATTAGTGCAAGATGAACCCCTACAAGAACCACTAGTTGTTGCAGATAACCTCCAAGATAGTGAAGTTTTATCTCCAAACAGCCCTCCAGAAGGTAATATCTATGCAATTTTGCAAAATGCTCGTTCAAAAATTAATGAGTTAAAAAATGAACCCGGTTTAAATGAACATGATAATTTGATAGAACGGTTGGAAAACTTAAAAAAACTGCGCGATAGCTCCCAAACCCAGCCCAATGAATTTCAACAATTACTAAACCGGATTAAAGAACGTAATTTTAATGACCGGATGGATTATATTATGAATCGGATTAAAACCTCACGCCGTGATGATGATAAGTTAACCTTAGATGCGGATGGTGAAGAAATTGTGGTTAATACGGTAGATGATGAATTAGGGGAAGAAGTAGTAATTTTACCATCGGGAGAAAAGGTGTTCCAAAAGAAAAAAAATCCTTCTCATAATAAAACGACACCAATTGCTGATTCTAACCAGGAAGATTTGTTAAAAAATGAAAATGATAATATTACAATTACGTTATCAATTGCCCAATTTCGCAAAATTTTAAAAGATACCGTTGAAGATGTTTTAAAAGAATTAGGGATTAAAAATAATAATGAATAATTAAAAATATTGAAAAAAACATTACATTTTGGTAGTGTTTTTTTATTATTAAGATAAAATAAATTAGTAATGATAATAACAAGGGAGAAAAAAACATAATGAAAATAGCATTATTTGGTGGAAGTTTTGATCCATTTCATAGTGATCATTTAAAAATGATAAAATTAGTTAAGGAACATTGTGATATTCAAGAAGTTTGAATTATCCCTACTAATCAAAACCCTTTTAAAACACGAAAATTATCACCAATTACTGATCGCTTAAATATGATTAAACTTGCTATTCAAGGTTTAGACTATGTTAAAATTAATGATTTAGAATTAAAAAATAATGCTCCTAGCATTACTTACCAAACTGTAAAGACTTTGCATGAACAAGATCCAACTAACCAATTTTATTTTATGATTGGTTCTGACCAATTAGCTAGTTTAGATAAATGAAATAATATTAATGAATTAGTAAAACTACAAACTTTTATTATTTTTGAACGTAATCACCAAGATGTTACTCCTGACATTTTAACTAAATACGAGGCCATTAGTGTCCCTTTTAAAAATAATACGCATTTATCAAGTACCCTGGTTCGGGAAGGAAAAAATTTAGATTTACAATTACCAGCTATTAATAATTACATTAATGATCACTTATTATATTTAGAAGAACGAATTCGGGACCAAATGGATGAAAAACGTTATCTTCATTGTTTAAATGTTGGTAAAAAAGCCCAAGAATTAGCAATCATTCATCATTTAGATGACCATAAAGCTTTAATTGCAGGAACTTTTCATGATGTTACCAAACGTTGAAGTGAAGAGCGCCAACGTGATATGCTAATAAAATATTGACCAGAAGGTTTAAGCGAACCAGTGCCTACTTGGCATTCTTATACCGGGTTTTTACATTTAAAATATGATTTGTTATTTACAGATGAAGAAATTTTAAATGCTGTGAAATGGCATACGGTTGGCCATCCCAAAATGACCCCCTTTGAAATGTTAATTTTTATTGCGGATAAAATTAGTGCTGAACGTAATTATCCTGGGGTGGAAGAGCTACGAAAGTTAGCTAATAAGGATTTAACCTTAACTTTTAAAGAGATGTTAAAACGTCAATATGAGATTGCGAGCCAAAAACATGGCGTTGATAATTTAGGGACTAATATTTTAAAAACATACAAAGCTTGAATTACTGAGCAATAGAGGAGAAAAAGAGAATGAATTTAGTAATTGGTGCAATGCAAGAAGAAATGCAAGTGCTGTTAGATACTATTAAACCAAGTGAAATTATTAAATATGACCATATTAAATTATTTCAAAAGGGAACATGATTATTTGCCATTTCACAAATTGGTCAAGTAAATGCAGCCATTGCTCTAACAACCTTAATTAATGACTATGCCATTAAAAATATATATAATATTGGAACTGTGGGTAGTTTAAAACCTGAGTATAAAATTTTTGAATTATTAATTGTTGAAAAAGCGTTATATACTTATGCTGATGCCAGTGAATTTGGTTATCAAAAAGGTCAGATTCCCCAGGAACCGCCATTTTTTACCAGTGACCATCAATTAATTAACCAAATTACCAAAGATGATGAAAATCTGCGAAAAGTAGTCTTAGGAACAAGCGATATTTTTATTGATCAACAACATCATTTTGAATATTTCCAAACAAATTTTAATAATTTAATTGATATTGTTGATATGGAAGGTACTGCTTTTTTTCAAACAGCTTATAAATTTAATATCCCGATGTTATCAATCAAAGTTATTAGTGATTACCTTCATAATCCAACAGCATCAACTAGCCAATTTAAAGAAAATCTAAAATATGCTAGTATTCTTATCAAAGATTTTGTTTTACAATTAATGCAGATTTAGTGACAATTAGTAAAGGGTTAAATAATATAATATCATAATATTTTTTGACGATTTTAAGCAACTATCTTGCTAAATAAGTAATCTTTTTATATAATTAATACAATAAAATTAATTTATTTAAGACTTTATTACAATATTACCATAGTAACATAATATTAAATTACTACCAATGACTTTATAAAATAGAAATAATTATTTTTGGAGGCAATATGGGAAATTTATTTGTTGATGGTTATCAAGGTTTATGTCCACGCTGTTGTAATAATGTTAAAAAAGTACTTATTAATCTGAGACTAAACAATCCAAATTTTAATTTGCAAAATTTAAAATTAATTAATTTTAATGATCCGATTTTGAAACAACAATCAAAGAATTTTGGAGAACCATTAGCTATTTTTTATTGTGATAAAACCATTTGTGGATTATTTCTTATTAAGAACCATACGCAGCATATTAAGAATAATATTTCCCAACCGTTAAATGTTCGTCACCATTCGATTAATAACTCCAAAGAGCCTCATCGCGATCCGGTTTTAAAAATCCCATCATTAACAGTGCCTTCGAAATTTAATAAGATAGATTTTGATCCTAATACAATTGTTCCTAAAAAACAATATAAAAAATGAGTTGTAATTTGAATTTTAGTGATAATTTTAATCTTAGCCGCCAGTGGGGGTCTAGTATGGTGATTTTTCTTCCGACCTGATCAGGTCGGAATTAGAAATAACCCGGTTATTACTTTACAAGAATATAGTAGTTTTCAACAAGAGGTCTGGGGAATTACAAGTGATCGCCAAAATAATTTATATGTACTGACCAAAGATAGTAAAATTTGAAAAAATAATACAACAAATAAATTTAATTCCTTTCTAGATGTTGATAATATTGGGGCGTTGGGAATTAATCAAGATAATAAATTATTTGTTGTTAAGCATACTACCAACAATAATATTGATGAAATTTGAAATTATGATTTACAAGACTTAACTCATGAAACAAAAGTTTCTAATTTTACTGATAAAGTTATTAATTTTGTCTTAACAAAAAATAAAAATATTTATTTAAGTGATCTTAATCATAAAGTTTGAACAATTAATGCCAATAATTCTTCGCTAAACTTAGTAACTCAATTTAGTGATGCGTTTGGGATTAATTATATTGTTGCCGATGATGATGCCAATGTATATATTGCTTCTGGAGAAGGAAGTTTATTTAAAAAAGGTGTTGGGGTCCAACCTCAACCCTTAGGGACTTTAAAAGGAATTAGTGCTTTGAATATTGATACTAATAACCATTTATATGTTGCTACTAATAGTAAAGAATTATATGTTGGAGATACCAATGCAAATTTCAAACCGCTAGCCAAGTTAAGTGAAAATATTAATTTAATTGTAATTGATCATCAAAACCATTGGTATGGAGCATCGGCCCAGGGGAATATTTGAATGGGTGATTTAAGTGGAACAGTTACTAAAATTGCTAGTTTAAACTATCCGGATCCCCAAATATTTCTTGATCAAAATAATAATATTTATGTGTATAGTAAAAATACTAATAAAATTTGACATAATGTTGTTGAAAAATAATTTTTTAAGTATAATTAAAGGAATAATAATTGAGTACTTAAAGTGCCTAACATTTTTTTGTTAGGTTTTTTCTATTTAATTATTATTTTATTAGAAAGGAAAAAAAATATGGCAAACCCATCGATGACACCATTAATGACATTTTTACAATTAAAATATAAGTTTGATAGCTATACCAAATTAATTAATAATTTTACTAATCGTGAAGACAAAGATTTTAATACTACGATGCCTGAAGCTTGAGTTCAGGGAAAAAATAAAATGGCAGCAGCATTAGGTGTAGAGAATTCAGACAAAACAAATAATTGAAAAAATGATTTTCAAAAAGAATTTTATCAAAAAATTATCGCTATTGAAAATAAATATAATTCCCAATTGGGATTGCAAAAATATCAGCAAGTTTGTAATCTTAAACTAACTCAAACTTTAGAGGTCTTTTTAGATAATTATTTTAAGATTTATGATGATTTATCATCTAGTTTAATCAAAATGTATAAAAATAATTCAGATCTTAATTTTAATGATGAAATGTCTGAAAATTTTACAAAAAATGTTTGAAAAAATAAAATTGAATTAATGCAAAAAGCTTTAAATTTTATGGAATTTATTTATGAAGGATTAGTAAATGAGCTCCCACTATTTCAATCTGATGAATATTTTAAAAAAATGCAATCACTTAGTGATGCAATGGAAACTAACTGAAGAAAAATAAAAATTTACCAAGATACTTATAAAATTAATATTGAAAATAATGATTTAGAAAAATTTTATGAAGTATTTTCTAGTGAATTTCATCAGTTAAAAGCAGCAAAAAAATCAGCTGAAAACTTAGCAAAGAAAAGAGCAATTATTTTAAATATTAAAGATTTGTCAGATGACTATCAAAATAGTCGTTAAAAACGATACTGTTTAATTGATTTAAACAGTATTTTATTTTTTGATATGCTATAATTCAATTGACTTTAAGAAATGATATTAATTAGGAAGGATAACATTAATGCGAAAACTTACTTCAACTGAAATTAGACAATTATGGTTGGATTTTTTTAAATCAAAAGACCACTATGAATTAAAACCTGCTTCTTTAATTCCTGTTGATGATCCCTCATTATTATGGATTAATTCAGGAGTAGCCACATTAAAACCTTATTTTGATGGGCGCAAAACTCCCCCGGCAAAAAGATTAACTAACTCCCAAAAATCAATTCGTACTAATGATATTGAAAATGTTGGACATACTGCTCGTCATCATACCTTATTTGAAATGTTGGGCAATTTTTCAATTGGCGATTATTTTAAAAAAGAAGCAATTGAATTTGCTTGAGAGTTTTTAACTTCTCCCCAATGAATTGGTTTTGATCCTGCGAAATTGTATATTACAATTTATGAAGAAGATGAAGAAGCTTATCATATTTGAAAAGATATTATTGGTTTAAGTGATGACAGAATTATTAAGGGAGGCAAAGATACTAATTTTTGGGAAATTGGTGAAGGGCCCTGTGGACCAAATACTGAAATTTTTTATGACCGCGGAGAAAAATATGACCCCCAACATGTTGGGCTACGCTTATTAAAAGAAGATATTGAAAATGATCGCTATTTAGAAGTGTGAAATATTGTCTTTTCACAATTTAATAATAATGGGGATGGTACTTATAGTGAATTACCCCGTAAAAATATTGATACTGGTGCTGGTTTAGAACGAATTACTTCTATTATTCAAGAAACCCCAACTAATTTTGAAACTGACTTATTTTTACCAATCATTAAGGCCACAGAAAAAATTATTAGTAATAAATATCAATATGATCCTAGTGATTTTTGAAAAGAACCAAGTGAACAAACAAAAATTAATACCGCTTTTAAAGTAATTGCTGATCATATTCGTGCCGCAACTTTTGCCATTGCTGATGGGGTCTTTCCTAGTAACAAGGATCGTGGTTATGTTATTCGTCGTTTAATCCGCCGTGCTAGTTTATATGGTAAAAAACTAGGGATTAACCAACCATTTTTATATTTACTAGTAATAGAAGTTATTAACGCCATGGTTCCGTTTTATGATTATTTAATTGCTAAACAAGAAATTATTACCCAAGCTATTAAAGATGAAGAAGTTAAGTTTTTAAATACTTTAGAACAAGGAAGTAAGTTATTTAATGAGTTAAAGGAAAAATATGGGGAAATTAGCAAGGAAAATGCCTTTAAATTATTTGAAAGTTATGGTTTTCCAATTGAATTAATTGAAGAAGAAGCTGCAGATAATAATATTAAGGTTGATAGTGCTGGATTCTACCAACTGTTAGAACAGGCAAAAGACTTATCACGCACTAATCGAAAAAATATTAAAGCAATGCATTTGCAAAATGAATTATTTACTAAGTTAGATGTTGCTAGTGAGTTTGTTGGCTATGAAGTTGAAGAAGTTAAAGATGCTAAAGTTGTCTTTATGTTTGCTCATAACCAAGAAGTAAAAGTGTTAAGTGATCAGGAAGGTTATTTAATTTTAAATCGTACTCCATTTTATGCTGAAAAAGGAGGGCAAGCAGCAGACCACGGAATTATTACTAGTGCCAATGCGACAATCCAAGTTGTTGATGTACAGCAAGGTCCTAATAAACAAAATATTCACCATGTTATTGTTAATGGCACAATTAAATTAGGGGCGGAAGTGAATGCCTTAATTGATAAGGACAAACGTTTTTACACCCGTAAAAATCACTCGGGAACCCATTTATTGCATGCCGCGTTAAGAGAAGTATTAGGAACCCACGCCATGCAAACTGGTTCTTATAATGATGAAGAACGGTTAAGAATTGATATTACCCATAATCAAAATATTACCAGTGAAGAAATTAGCAAAGTTGAAGCTTCGGTTAGTCAAGCAATTAAAGCAGCAATTCCTTGTGAGGTTATTTATACTAATATGGATGAAGCGCTTAATAAATATCATGCGTTGGCCTTCTTTACCGAAAAATATGATGAAATTGTACGGATTGTTCGTTTTGGAACTTATTCTTGTGAATTATGTGGGGGAACGCATGTTGCTAACTCCCAAGAAGTGGAAGATTTAATGGTAACCGGGGTTGAATCAAAAGGAGCTGGGACTTATCGTGTTCATGCCATTACTAGTCATAAAACAATTGCAGCTTATTTAAATGATGAATTTTTAAAAATAAAAAATGAGGTAATGGTATTAATTGATAAGTATAATCAAGGCAAAGAAAACTTACCAGATGAAAACTTAGAAAGCTTATGAAATCAAATTAATGATTTAGCCGTTTCAAAAGAACACTTAAAACAGCTAAAAGATTTAATTTTAGTATTTAAAGAACAATATAAACAATGAAATAAAAAATATGCTAATTTCCGCATGCAAGAACACCTAACCCAATATCAAGATTTATCAGTTACAACAATAAATAATATTAATGTGCTTTATCATCGTTTTAATGTTGAAATTGATTTAGCAACTTTAAAAGCATTGGTTGATAACTATAAAGCAAAATATGACAACCTTCTAGTATTTTTTGTGGATTTTCATCACCAGGATGATTACAAACTAGTCGTTGGAGTTTCTAAAGATCTGCAAACCCAATACCAAGCGGGGAATATTGTCAAAAAATTAAATCCACTGATTGAAGGAAATGGTGGGGGTAACCCTAGTGTCGCCCAATCTGGATTTAAAAATAAAACGATGATGCTAACCATTATGGAAAACTTATTTACTTATCTTGATGAATAATTATTATTTAGCCCTTGATGTTGGTAGTAAAACAATTGGATTAGCAAGTTCGCGCGGAGTTATTGCAACTCCCCGGGGAGTGCTTCGTTTTCCTGAAGGTGATTTTTTGCAAGCAGCTATTCAAGTTGTTAATTTAATTACAACAGAAAACTTTAGTCATTTGATTGTTGGCTATCCTAAAAATATGAATAATACCATTGGTCCTCGCGCTGAAATGGTTGAAGAATTTATTAAAATTTTAAAAACAAAATTAGGTGATTTGATAATTCCGATTATTTTAGTAGATGAACGCTTAACAACCCACCAATCTCACCAAATTATGCTAGAAGCTAATTTATCGCGTGCTAAGCGTAAGCAAAAAAAAGATAGTTTAGCTGCCCAATTAATTTTAGAAACTTATTTAAGTAATCAAAAATAACATCTTATCGAAGATGTTATTTTAATTTAAAATAATTTATTGAATTTCTTTTTTTTTTTTTTTTGTATAATTAACTTAGTCTGTTGATAATGTTATTGATAAGACTATGAAAAAATAGCGATGCAAAAATTATTCCGCGGAAAATTAAGATAATATTGTGCACTAATATTTAAAATAAAATTAATATCAGTAATGGTATTACAAAAGTTTAGGAGTATGCTAATGAAAAAAAGTTATCTTAAATATGGTTTCTATGTTTGATTTACAATTGTTCCATTGCTATGTGTTTTCTTAGATTTAATTTTTTCGACCATCCAACCTAATCCGCAATATGGTGATTATACAACTAATTTTGATTTTTCAATTATTAACCAGTCTATTTACTTATCCGTGTGAATTTCGTTAGCAACATTTGCATATGGATTGTTTAATTGAATTAATATTCACACTAACAATATGCCAAGTTGAATTACAGGAAAAAATAATTTAACGCGAATTACTGCTTTAAATGTTTTAGCTTTTATTTTATATAATGTAACTTTATTAGTTTCAACCAATGTTGTTGGTTTTAATACTTGGTATAAGATTATCAAATCTGTTTTTGAACACATGGTAACCCCGTTATTAATTATTGGGTTTTATTTTATTTTTACTACACCAATAATTAATAGTAAGGATTATTTTAAAAAATATAGTTGATATAACACGATCCACTTAGCAATTTATTTATTTTATGTTTTGTTAAGAGCCATAATGTTAATATCATTCCCCCCACAAAATCAGGCAGTATTTACCCCGTTCCCATATGAACAATTAGATCCCCGCGTGGTTGGTTACCCACTAGTAATTTTAGGAGTAAGTGCATTATTTGTGGGAATTATCGTTCTTGCCACAGGTCTAAATTATTTAAGTAATTTACGAAACTCTGGTCCGCATGAAGCAGGTCCCACAAAACCCAAAAAGTTATTGAATAATTAGGAAGAATACGATTAAAGTAAATGTAAATTTACTTTTTTATTTTTATCTTGATAAATGATGATAATTTGCTAAAAATAGGAGTATACTTATATTAATCATTTAAGTAAGGCTATTAATTAATAAATAATAACAGTATATTATACAAGTTTTTATACTAAAATCAATCAAAAAATGATATAATTTAAGAGAATGAATTAAAATGGTCAATGGGGGCAGCACAGATGAGTAATTCAAAGACAAAGGGGAAAAAAGGACCTAATAATTTAGGACTTAACCGTACACAACTAGAATTATTAAAAAAACGGAAATTAACAGATCCCAAAGAATTATTTCCAAACCGGGAAATTAAGGGTTATCGTGTTGAAGAACAAGATTCGGCGCAGAAAGTTGTTGCGAAAGCAAAAAATAATCCTTTTAACAGTGATATCTTAGGACTATCCGCAACCCAAAAAACACTCTTGGATAAGCGAAATACTTCACCAGCTGAGCTTTGAAAAAATAAAACAATTAATAATGTTGAAAAAGAAGAATCAGTTGTTATTAATAGTCCTTCGGAATTAGGACTAAATGCCACACAAAAAAAATTACTAAGTCAACGTGATGTTCAACGCGGACCTAATAATGACGATCTAATCTTAGCAGATGAAATTATTGAACCTAACGAAGAAAATAAGTTACAGTTATTTAATGAAAAAGTAAAAGAAAATTCACGAACATGAGGGTTAAATAAAACCCAATTAGAATTACTAAAGCGTCGCAATAATAAAGAGCCAAGAGCTAATTTATATAATAATGCCCCGCGGGAAGGTTATCGCCCGGAAAATGATTTAACAAAAGTGCAAAATACCAAACCTAAATCAATTGAAGAAATTAGGGACCAGTTAAATTTAAGTAAATCACAATTAAATTTATTATCAAAACGAAACTCAAATGCTGAAGAATGAAAAAAATATATGGACTCAGTGGCCAAAAAACAAGCAACTAATAAGCCAAAACCACGTAAAAATCCTGATCATATTTTGGAACACCGCAAACGTTTAAAAGATACTGTGCAAGAATGAG
This sequence comes from Spiroplasma eriocheiris, assembly GCF_001029265.1. NCBI lineage: Bacteria > Bacillati > Mycoplasmatota > Mollicutes > Entomoplasmatales > Spiroplasmataceae > Spiroplasma > Spiroplasma eriocheiris. The sequence goes on from NZ_CP011856.1 coordinate 578,023, forward strand.
GTTTAGGTCGTAAAGTTAATGTCGGGGATAAAGTTATTAAAAATTATATTCCTGATGACCAACCAATTGTTAAATTATTATCCACAGAATTCTTTTTACCAAATGATATTACTAGTCAGATTAATCCACTAGCGCAGTCGGCAAAGATTATTGAACCAAAAACACCACCGCAACCAAAGCCGTCCCTACGACCGGTCGTGGTAAAACCAACGCCACCTGCAAATGAAGGTCAAGCAGAACCTGTTAAAAAAACGAAACCAAAACGGAAAAAAGTTTTAAAAGAAGAAATTTATATTTCTGATATTGATCCTAAGAAACGACCAAATCTTAAAAAACTAAAATATGGTGAAAATTTTTTTAACCTTAGCGAGGAAAATGAAAAAAAGGCCAGCGCTAAAATTGATACCAAACTCCAAAATAAAAAACAAACCGTTGCCGAGGAAAAATTAGTTTTACAATCCAATAAAAAATTAAAAGATTATGGTATTAATTATTATGATGAATCTAAACGTCCAAATTTAGAGTTTGACTTAACCGCCATTAAATATACAACGGCTGGTTATCATCCTAATGAGTTAAAAGCAATCGAACGACGCAGAGCATCAATTTTAGCAGAAAAACAATATAAAGAAAAATTAATTAGTAAAAATATTAAAAAAGAACAAAAGTTACAAAAAAAATTAAGTCGAAAACACAAAAAACCACCTGTTGACCAACCATTGCCACAAATTTTAGTAGCAAAATATGAAAATAAAAACCAAGACTAAAATAAACTTTTATTAACATTGCCTTGGTCAGCAAAGGAGTTGACTAGGATGAAACATCCACATGACGAAGATACACAAACATTAATTAGTAAATATTTTGACGAAGTAATTACTTCTAGTGATATTGATCCTACAAAACGCCCCGGAGTTGCTTTAGAATGAGCAAAAGAAAAAGAATTATGAGCAAAGCAAATGGATGAACAAACCCAACGGGAGTTATTACTGGCGTTAAAAAAATCAGAAGATAAAAAACTGCATTCTTCCAAATTATCTCAGCAAGCAAAATTACACCAAATTCAACAATTTCGCTTACAAGAATTAGCTAAGCGTGCTGAATATTTAGAACAGTTAAAGAAAACAGCAGGGAAATTACCAAAAGTAAACAAAAAAATGTTAAATGCTGATGTAAAGATTGATGATGAATTAAAAACCACACCACAAATTGATTTAGCAAAAATTGATGATGAACATGATAATGATGATAACTATGGAACAGTCTTAATGCGTGAAATTGCGCGTTCCTTATATGACGAGCATCAAATGTATAATCGCCCACCAGTTCCACCAGTACCAGTAGTTGTTAATAAACCACCGAAAACAAAAAAAATTCGGGTTCGCAATCGCAAAGGTCCAAAATCAAAATGGTAATCAGGATAATTTATCATCCTTTTATTTTCACAATTATGAATTAAAAATTTATAAAATAATATTATAAATAAAATATCTTAAAAATCAAGTTTTTATTAAAAAGTATTTAAAAAGTTTTGAAAATTTTATATAATTATATGGAGACATACAGAATAGGCAGATATTCAAGATAGGGGTAAAACAAATGGCAAAAGACAAGATGAATGAAGAATCAATTGTAACATCAAGAGTTAGTTATGGAAACATTATTAATCCAGATCGAAACACTGATGAATTAGTAGAAAAGAAAATTACACCAGCAACAATTAAAGTTTTATTAGGACAGATGGACAAGGATAGTGAAGAGTATAAAGCATTATTAAAACAATATCAACAAGAAGTGGGTAGTGTTAAAAAACCAGGGGTGATTCGCTTAAATGATAAAAGTCATTGGGAAAAGGCGCGTAATAAAAGTCAGTTCATTAACCGCGATTATCGGGAACTAACTGAAAAATCAGAACCACCTGCCGCAACGCCAGTTGTTGAACCAGTAGTTGCAAAGGCAGTTGTGCAAAAAGCTGCCAAACCAAAATCAGCACCAAAAACTAAATCACCTGTTTCTAAAGTTTCAACAGCAAAAACTGCCGCGCCCAAAAAAGCAACGGTAAAAAAAGCAAGTACACCACAACCGAAACTTAAAACATCAAAAGCAGTTAAACCGACTGCCCTTGAAAAAACTACTGCCAAACCAATTGCAAATAAAAAACCAGTTAACCTAATTAAACCACCGGTTGATGATAATGAAATTTTGAAACCAGGTGATGTATACTCATCATGAAGTAGTCTTGATACTAGCAGTGTTAAAAACAAGTTAAATTCTAATGTTATTTTATCAAATGATCCAGTTAAAAAACCAATTATTCGCCGCCATGAGTTAGAAGAAACAACGGAAATTAAAAGAGAATTACGACCAGTTTTTTCTGAACAAATTACCCAAATTAAGCGAAACGGATTATCTGTGGTTGATTTTGTTATTAATCCAGAAGAAAAAATTGAAATTGAAAAAAATGATGAAGAAATTCTGGTTCGGTTAATTATGCAAAAGAAATCAGAGTTGACACCTGGGGAATTCTTGCCCAAAGCACCAGCTCCACCCAAACCAACGCCGGTTAAAATTATTCGTAGCGAAACCGATGATTTATCAATTGAAGAACGTGTTATTTTACGTTTAGAAACAAAAGGGAAATTCCAAAAACTTACTCCCGAGGAACAAGAGCAGTTAAATTCTTTACGTCAACAATTGGCGGGTAAAAATAACCGTTCGAAAAAACAATTTGCAGAAATTACTAGTGATGATCAAATCTTGTCACCCTCAGTGGATGAAGAATGAGAACATGAACAAGCGCAAATTGCGAAAGACCGTTATAAAAAAAGCTAATTATAATCATCAGTTTGATGAAACTAAAAAACCAAATCTTGATCAACGCTTAGCTTATGAACAACGGATGACACAGTATTTAATGAATGTTAAAATGCAATATGAACAAGGTTATAACCGCCAACTATCCCAAGAACTCGCGGATTTTAACCGGGCAATCAATTTATCAAAAGCAATTAAAACAACTGATGCGGAATTACAAGAACGAATTTTAGCAAACCGGGATGAATCAACAGCAATCTTACGGCGCCATGTAATGTTATTAAATCAGAAACAACACATTGAAATTCGTTTATTAAATAAGCAATTATTAAAAAATAAAACAACGAAAGCTAATATTGAAGATTTTATTAAAAAACAAAAAGAATTTCAGGATTTATTACGAATCCGCGAAGAGATTAAGGAAAATCGTGATTTATTAATCGCATCCTTACGAACACAAGCAAAATTAACCCAAGAAGCACGTGCTAAAAAATAACAAAAAGTTATTGCCAAGCAGTGCTTTTTTAATTTTAGTGCAAAATTTTAGTAGATTTAAGATAAATTTTCAGGAATTTTCAAGAAAAATTATGATATTTTTTTATACTTTTTTAAAAAATTAGGTATAATTAAAGTGAATTTGGGGGGCTGACATTGGAACAGAGTGAAATTAAAAATGGTTACTTATATGTTTTAAAAAATGGTCAAATTATTTCAATTCATCGGGGAAGTAAAAGCAAATTATTATTTAATAACCAAGAAGATAATCATAATTATTTAGCATATCCAATTTATACAGAAGATCAACTAGGGGAATTTTTGGTCAAAAAAAATGAATGTTTGTTATTATCAAATGTTAAGTTAGAAGGTAAATTATTATACTTACATTCAACCGATGTTAATATTATTCCGGCCAGTGATATTGATCACCCTTTAATTGTTAATAATACCCATATTAGAGTAGTTGATCAAAATTTTCCGGTCCAAGAAGAATTAACCCGTGAGTATAATGACGATTTACTTCAACGCTTATTAGATGAAGAGGAAGCTGAATTTTCTCAAAAGAAAAAACCACTTTTTAAAATTATTCGTAAAAATAATAAATAATAGGTTCACAGAACCTTTTTTCTTTGTTAATTCCTGCACTACGGTCATTTAAGTTAGGGGTCTTTTTTGATATAATTACCATAAGAAAATATTTTAAACGAACAGGAGCAATGATGGTCTTTGAAAACAACAAAAAAATTAACTAAGATTCGGGCAAAATTATCATTACCTCCGCTCACATGAAAAGAAGAGTTTTGTAAGCAAAACTATTCACCACTAGATCGTGTTATGAAAAAATATTTACAACAAGTTAATTATTTATGGTATTTTAAAAATGTGGCGTTTTATGATGAAAAATACCATTTAACTTATTTTTTTGACCGGATTGTTTTAACCCGCAAAAATTTATACTTTCTGAAGTATAAAAAGTTATCATCGCCGTTAACAGTTGATATTCACCAGCCATATTGAAATTTTAATAATAAAACAATCACCTCACCAATTGTTACCCAACAATTTATGATTAACCGGGTTTTAAAATTATTAAACGCAAAACAATTTTTGGCTGTTTGCACCATTAACTTTTTAATTATTGATACTCGTTATGAATTAACTTTTAATAATTGGGGAAATAATCATAACATTCGATATTTAAATTTAACTAACCATTCTTGATTTGATGTGATTCAGCAAATTGAACAAATCGATGAGCAAACTTATGATAAAATATCAGATGAGAGTATCTTATATTTACATCACCAGTTGACCGCCCGTGCCAATGCTGTTAATAAAAAATATGATCGTCATTTTTGATATAGTTTGTATCATTTTATATAGAAGGAGCTAGTAATGACTCAACGTGAAATTCGAATTGATATTATCAATTTATTATATCGACACTTTGTTTTAAATAATTCAATTAGTCAAACAAAGCAGGAAGCATTTGATTTTTCCCAAAGTGTGCGCACCGAAGCGGAAATTAACAAAGTTATTGAAATTCTTGATCATTTAGAACAAATTATCGCGAATATTAACCAAAACTTAAAACCAGGGTGGGTATTTGACCGGTTAAGTAATTATCATAAAGCCGTCTTAGTGTATAGCGTGTATGAAATTAAAAAATTACACACTTCCCGGGCAATTGTAATTAATGAAGCTCTGGAAATTGTTAAAAAATATGGTGAAGATGAAGATTATAGTTATCTTAATAAAGTTCTTGATCAAGTATAAAACCTCTGGCAGGTTTTTTTATTATGTTAAAATCATAAAAATAGTAATAATTTAAAGAAAAAAACTATATAATGATTAAGAGAAAATGTAAGGTGAGAATCATGGGAAGTAATATTTTTAAAGTTTCTGAAATTAATACTTATATCAAAAGTATTATTGAGCAAGATCATAATTTAGTTAATATTTCTGTGCAAGGCGAGATTTCCAACATTACTAATCATTCTTCGGGACATATTTATTTTACGATTAAGGATGAAAAGTCCCAACTGCGCGCAATTATGTTTTCTTTTAATGCAAAAAATTTAAAATTTAAGTTAAAAGAAGGGTTAAAAATCATTGCGGTAGGAACAGTCAAACTATACGAACCGCAAGGAACATATAGTTTGCAAGTTGTGAATATTAGTTTAGATGGCATTGGTGATTTATTTTTACAATATGAACAATTAAAACAAACCTTAGAACAAAAAGGATGGTTTGCTCAAGCAATTAAAAAACCAATCCCTAAATTTCCCCGTAATATTGGGGTTATTACCGCCCCAACTGGGGCCGCCATTCGCGATATTATTACTACTATTCATCGACGCTTTCCCCAAACTAATATTTATTTGTTTCCTTGTTTAGTACAAGGAAAAGAGGCTAAATATGATATTAAAGCAAAGATTATAGCGGCGCAAAACTTTACCGTGCCATTAGATACTTTAATTGTTGGTCGTGGTGGGGGAAGTATCGAAGACTTGTGAGCTTTTAATGAATTCGAAGTGGCCCAGGCAATTTACCAATGTCCAATTCCGATAATTTCTTCTGTTGGCCATGAAATTGATTTTACGATTGCGGATTTTGTCGCAGATTTACGTGCACCAACCCCCACGGCCGCTGCTGAGTTAGCAACTCCTGATCAAAAGGAATTACTAACTTATCTTCACCAGCAATATAAAACTTTAATTACTTTAATTAAAAATAAAGTTGATAATTACCAAGTTACTTTAAATAATTTAAAAAATAACTACTGGTTAACAACCCCCCAAGCTTTATACGAAAAACGATTTCATAACTACCAAGTTTTAAGGCATAAGTTTAACCAAATCACCGATAATTTTATTAATTATAACCTTAACCAAGTTAGTTATTATCACCAGAAACTATTAACAATTATCCAAAATTATTTACTAACCTTAACTCACCATAAAAATAATTTAATTGCTAAATTAGATTTATTAAGTCCTTTAAAAACTTTAACGCGGGGTTATAGTGTGACTTATGATAGCAAACAACAGATTTTATTATCAACATCGCAAGTTAAGAATGGTGATAAAATAATAACAAGGTTAAGTGATGGGCTTGTTTATTCACAAGTTACTAATATTAAAGAGGAGGGGAAATAATGGAACCTAAAAAATCATTTGAAGACATTCTAACTGAATTAAAAAATATTGTTAATGAATTAGAAAAAAATGAATTACCAATCGACCAGGCAATTAATGCCTTTGAAACGGGAATTCAATTGACAAAACAAGCAGAAATTAAACTCCAAGATATCAAAGATAAGGTGACTAAAATTGTTAATGATAATAAAACGACAGATTTTAAAGTTGACGACGAATAATGGGGCAAATTTTTGAACACCAAGGGTGAGTTAAAAGAAACAATCGTAAAATTATTAAAAAACTATTAGAATTAAATTTAAATCGTGCAGTTTTTAAATATTTTACAACTTTTGATAGGAAAGATATTATCATTAAGAATTATGTTTATTTATTGCGGTTAAATAATCGAGTTGAGAAAGATTATTTTGATAGTATTATTCTGATTAAACTAATTTTAATCTACTATCATATGCATTATATTAAACGTCAGAAAGTTCAAAAACAGGGGAAAGAAATTTTACAAGCAATTAATAAATTAGCAGAGCAGATTATTCTCCACCGCTTAAATATTAATTATGAAACAGAATTGTTTGGCACAATTGATCATCATCACCACCGGGTAAAACCATATTATCCATATCATCTTTTATATGCTGAAATTGCGAATGTTTTTTACCAACCTTTTTTAGATCATCCCCAGGGGGAACTTTATTATGAATATGGGTATTTATTAGTAATGCTAATTAATTTAAATGTTATTAAAAAAATGTTAAATGATACTAAAAATGTTGAAGTTTATAAGGTTAAATTATTAGTAACTTCCCAGTGTCATTATGCCATTGCTGATATTACCCCGGTTTATTTTAATTATTTTATTCAATATAATAACTATTTTTTACAAAAATACTAATTAGAAAGGATAAGAAGGAAATGAAATTAAAAGATTATCATAATCATTATGATTTGAAAACCTTGAGCGCCAAAGAACTATCCGAACTTGCTGAAGATTTACGAACCACCATTATTACAACTGTCAAGAAAAATGGTGGCCACTTAGCAAGTAACTTAGGAACCGTTGAATTAACAATTAGTTTATTAAAATCTTTTGATATTGATAATAATGATTTAATTTTATTTGATACTGGTCACCAAACATATCCTTATAAAATTTTAACTGATCGAAAGGAACAGTTTAGTACAATTCGCTTACCGCATGGGCTAAGTGCTTTTCAATCGCCCCAGGAAAGTAAATATGATTATCTGGCCAATGGCCATGCGGGAACGGCACTTTCAACTGCAATTGCATATAGTTATAATCCTCAGTATCAAAATATTGTTTGTATTATTGGGGATGCTGCATTTACCAATGGGTTAACTTTTGAAGCATTAAACCATTTAGGGACAATTGCTAACAAAGTTATTATCATTTTAAATGATAACGAAATGAGTATTTCAAAAAACATTAGTATTTTACATACCACAATTAGTAAATTTCGCGCTAGTTGATTTTATAAAATGATGGCAAAAATTTCAAAAGTGACTCGTTATATTCCACCCTTTACCTTACTATATTTATGTCATTTATTAGTTGAAAAACTAATTCACCGGTTTGCGATTCCGGGGCTATTTGCTGGTTTTAATTTAGACTATATTGGAAAAATTGATGGTCATAACTTTCGTAAATTAACCCGGGCTTTAAAAAATGCTAAAAAAGCAAAGGGCAGTGTCCTTGTTCATGTTAATACCAAAAAAGGAAAGGGCTATCAAGAAGAAAATCCGACTGGTTCAGAAAGTTGTCATTCTTATAGTTTAGCCACCAAACCAGAAAGCGAATGAAGCTATTATGTGGCGCAACATCTCCAAAAAGTTTTTCAAGATCAAAAATTTTATTTAATTTCCGCCGCAATGCAATCTTCTTTATATTTAGAAGAGTTTATGAATGAAAATAAAGATTATTTTATTGATGTGGGGATTGCTGAAGAACACGGGGTCACTTTAGCCAGTGGGTTTGCGCTTGACCATCACAAAGTTATTGTTAGTATGTATTCAACTTTTTTACAACGAGCTTATGATGAAATTTTACATGATGTTGTTCGCAATCACTTACCGGTAATCTTTTTAATTGACCGGGCTAGTTTAAGTTTAGCGGATGGGGTGAGTCACCACGGGGTGTATGATATTAGTTTTTTAAATAGTATGGGGGGATTTGCCATTATTGCGCAACCGGCTAATGGGGCAGATTTTAACCAAATGTTGCAGCTAGCACTAGCTAATGACTATGATCCGTTTTTTATTCGTTATCCTAAAATGGGGATTACTTATAATACTACCCCGACTTCGTTTAAGATTGGGGAATGAGAATATTACTTGTCTTCTCCAAATGCGCAATACATTATTATCACTTATGGGAATAATGTTGAGCATTTTAAAAAATTAATTATGAATAAACAATTAGCAGCAAAAGTTAATTTAGTTAATGCCCGTTTTATTAATCCAATTGATGAAAAGATGATGCAAGAAATTATTGCCCATCAATATCATCAAATTATTATTTATGAAGAGGTTGTTAAACAAGGAGGGCTATTTAGTAATATTATTAATACCTTTCCTAATCTTGACTTAAGAAATATCAAACATTATGCTTATGAGCATGGTTTATTAACTAAAAATCCGCTCAATCCCGATGATGTTATCAAAGAAAATTTCGGAAATCTTTAATTATCTGGTTGCTTTATTTTATAATTAAGGTTTAATTAAGGTAATATAAATAAGAATAAAGGAGTAGGAACAATGCAAAAATTTATCAATATTAAATTAGATTGCAATGCAATTTTAAATAACTATTTAACGCAGCACAATGTTGAAGGAATTTTATTTCATTCTCCCGTTAACCGTCTGTGGTTTTCTAAATTTGCTTCATCGGAAGGGTACTTATTATATACTAAAGATGAGTCAATTTTATTTTTAGATGGTCGCTACATCACAGCGGGAAAAGAACACGCCAAAAATGTGACTCGAGTTGAACTAATGGCAACCAATAATGCCAATGGTTTTTTTGGAACCCTAAGTAAAGCCCTTACAAAACACCAGGTTAAAAGCCTTGCTTTTGAAAGTGATTTTTTAGTTTATAGTCACTACCAAATGATTGATAAAGCGTTAGGAGATGTTACTTTAAAACCAGTTGATTTTACCGAATTACGAGCAATTAAAGATAATGAGGAAGTTAACTTAATCAAAAAAGCTTGTGCAATTGGTGATAGTGCCATTGCAAATGTTATTAAAAAAATTACGGTTGGGATGACTGAACGGGAAGTTGAACAAATTATTTTAAACACCTTTATTGAAATGGGTGCTGAACAACCTAGTTTTGAAACAATTGTTGCTTCAGGAATTCGCGGGGCGCTCCCCCATGGGAAAGCTTCGGACAAAGTTATTAATAATAATGAATTAGTAACGATTGATTTTGGTTGTATTTACCAAGGATATTGTTCAGATACCACTAGAACAATTGGCTTAGGACAACCTAGTGCAAAAATGTTAGAAATTTATGATGTTGTTTATCAAGTCCAAAAATTAGGAATTGCCGCTATTAAGCCGGGGGTAACTACCAAAGAAATTGATGATATTTGTCGTAATTATATTATAGAAAAAGGTTATGGGGAATATTTTACCCATTCAACTGGTCATGGGTTAGGAATTGAAGTTCATGAGTTTCCACGGGTATCACCATTTTGTAATGTTCCCTTAAAGCCAGGGATGGTAATTACCGTGGAACCAGGGATTTACATTCCTGACCTGGGTGGGGTGCGGATTGAAGATGATATTCTAGTTACCGAAGATGGTCATCAGCTTTTAACAGAAGCGCAGAGAGAATTAGTTTTAGTTTAAAAATGAAAAAGTTCTTTCTTAGTAAAGCCTTTTTATTAACAACTTTCTTTTTAACAATTGCTAGTTTTATTATTGCATTAATTTTACTAGGAATTGGGGGAAGTCAATTATTATCGTTAACCGCTGATCCCAATTATGTTTTACAACAATGACATCATAATATTATTTATGAAGTAAAGTTTTCGGACCCCTTTGCCTTATTAGCAACTGGTTTCCAGGCAATTTTTCATTTACAAATCAGTGAAACTGTGAATGGCGGCATTGTTTTACCTCCTTATACCAATCAAGCAATTTTGGAATACCAAATTGGAACAATTTTTATGTTAATTATTGGGCCATGTTGTGGGGGAATCTTTGCTATTCTATTATTAAGCAGAGTACTCGCTCAAAAACCATTGCCGCAAGGAACGCTGGTTGAAAAAATAACATCAGTGCCAACTCCTGATAATAAACATGATGAACTTATCGCAGAACATGACCAGGTCCTAAGTGCTTTAAAAGATAATATGAACCAGATCCAAGATTATTTAATTAAATTACATAGCGATATTAAAGCATTAAAAAAATATACTGGTTTAAAAACACCAAAACGGATCCCGACCACGCATAGTGAACCGGGAAATGATAAGTTGGAATTAGAAAATAATCTTCAACAATTAGATGAGCTAAAAACAAAATTACAGCACAAAGAAGTAAGTCCCGCAGTAAATCATCGTCCTGTTGAAAATGATCAGCCGCTCCAACGGCCAACTAGTTTGGTTCAACCGCAGGAATATATTATGCCAAAACGGGATGAAAAATATGTTGAATCATTTCCAACTAACCAATTTTTAGAACCAGAAAATACCTTATCATTATCTTCAATTTTTGATCGGAAAAAAATTAAAGCAGAGTTAGAAGAAAAACCATCAGTTGCCTTTGACAATAGTCCGACTGTCGAATTAACCTTTGATGACAATGACCGTGAAGAAACTAGTGTAGGGTTAAATGTTAATCGTTTTGATTTTAATAATGATGAGGATTCTAATGCTACTCAGATGGTTACTCATTATGCAGTTGGTGATTTTATTTTTGACAATGGGATTGAACATAAAATTATTGATGTTAAGAAAACAACGCTTAATAATACCACAATGTATGAGTTAACAATTAAAGACCGGATTAACGGAACAGTTAAAACAATCTTAAAAAAAGATTAGGCCTCTGCAATAAAAAAATCTATCATTTTGATAGATTTTTTTATTTTCGCGTATTTAGGGATTTATTATTAAAATTATAAAATGTAATTTGATCATGGAATATTAGTGTAGGCATGTTGCGCAATTGCGTCATAGTAAGCAAATTCACCATTAATAGTAATTGTTACTGGTGATTCTTCATGGATCACATATGTTACTTGGATTACCATTTGAACTTGTCATAATGTTCCAGTGTGGGTTGTGCCAGCAAAATCAACAAATGATTTTACAAAATTAGATGTAAAGTTTTGGGGAGTAATTACAACAATTTTAGCATGACTAACATCTGGTTTTGGTTGATACATCATAAAATCGGCAGTGACTTCGTTTTTAACAGCATTAATAACAGTTTGGTTAAATGCTGGAATTTCTCCTAAGTTTTTATTGACAATATTGTGATGGTTAATAGGAGCTAAAACCCCACTTGTTCCCCCCACAATTGCCGCAGAACTAATTAATGATAATAAGATTTTCATGATAAAAACCTCCTTTAAGTTAAAATATGCTTTTTAATAGTTTTTTCTATTATTAAGTGAAAGTAAATAATTTATTTACCCTCACTCTCATTATATGCTTGTGATTTTTAGAATGTTAGATTTTTTCTTATTAGTTATAAACTTTTAAAAGGTCTAAAAAATAAAAAAAATTTATTATAATCGTTAATTTAAGAAAGATTTCTTTAATTTGTAATATTTTATTAGTAAAATAATAAGGATAGCTTTTTAGAGCTAGAATTAAAAGTTATATTAATAAATATTTACAAATTCCAAAGGAGAATCATATATGAAGAAAATAATTATTAAAGATGATTTTTGAGCAATATTTCCAGCCGCTAAAATTGGGGTAGTAATTGCCCATAACATTGATAATTATATTCATGACACCGCTCAGTACCAAGCGTTGTTAAAGGCTGCTCAACAAAGCGCTCAACAATATATTAGTGCCGAAGAATTTACGGCTAACCCAGTAATTAAAACTTGACGGGATGCCTATCAACAATTTAAAACTAAGAAGGGAGCTCGTTCTTCCATTGAAGCTTTATTAAAACGAGTTAAAAATAATAATGCAATTAGAACCATTAATCCGCTAGTTGATATTTATAATTCGGTTTCGTTAAAATATGGAATGCCTTGTGGGGGTGAAGATATTGCTAAAATTGTTGGGGATATGTTATTGACAACAGCAACCGGAAATGAGGAGTTTACTACTTTAGGTTCTGAATAACAAGAACCACCTTATGAAGGGGAAATTGTTTATAAGGATCAAGCAGGGGCAATTTGTCGCTGTCTAAACTGACGGGAAGCAACCCGTACCATGTTAACCGAACAAACAACTTCGGCGGTATTATGCCTTGAATTTTTAGAATTTCCTCGGGAAAAAGATTTTATGAATGCTTTACAAGAATTACAAGCATTAATTATAAATAATTTGCAAGAAAACTGTGAAATTAAAATTTTAGATCGTAATCATCCAACAGCAATTATTGAAAATTAACCTTTTAAGATAGAGATGATGCTATTGTCTCTTCCTAATAATTTATCAATAAAAATTACTAATTTTCTTAAATTAGTTGCTTTTTATTAAAATCCACGATATACTAAAAAGAGTTCATTTTGATATTAGGCTTAATTTTACAATTATTTTTACATAATAATCTTAAAATTTCCAGAACGATTTAAAAAATACTTTTTAAATATACTCATTATGAATGATTTTTTAGGAGGAAAAGATGTACAACAACAACAGAAGTAATAACAACTTTCAAAGAAGAAACGATGATATAATCTCAAATGTTCAATTTCCAATTCTTGGTGATAAAGGAACTAACTTTAAAACAGTTAACTCAAAAGATGGTGGGTCACACGACTTATTCGAATTCTGAGTTGAAGATAATGGTAATGAAGTGCACTGTATTGCATGAGATGATGTGGCTAATAAATTAAAATCAGAATTTGATTTTGATAACTTTAAAAACATTATCATTACTTACAAAAAACGTTTAAATAAATTTACTGAAAAAACTGATTATAGTGTTCGTGAGTTTTCACTAGTTGCTTAAAATTACAAATTTTAGTTTTTAAAAAGGTTTAATTATGTTAACATAATTAAACCTTTTTTCATTCTTCTTAATTAATGATCTTTTTTTAAATCCGAGTGTACGCCTAAAAATTCGGCTTGGTTAACAACTACTCCGTATTCTTGACGAGTGGCATCGGTGAAATAATATCATGAGTTTAACTTCCCTGTAAAACAACTAAAGGTAATTAAACTTGTCCCATGAAAATCATTAGTTTTAATAGTATCTAATAAAAAGTTAGTTTTAATATAATGGTTAATGTGTAATAACATTAAATGGTTTTTATGATCTAAATAAATTTCTTGGTTATACATACTAATGCGTCCATAACCAGGAATCACAAGCACAAAGCTTTTGATTTTGCCATTAAACCAGTTGTATTTAATTTCTAAATCAGTGATTGGCAATAACTCTTTAAATTTTCGCTCATCTTTAATTTTTTGGACAATATGGTGATAATTATCAATTGATAAGGTTTTTAGTAATTCATTAAAATCTTCATTAGCAATTTTATTATTATAATTGAATAAAGTATGGGTTTTAAATTTTTTAATGAAACGAAATAGCCGATAGTTTACTGCTAAGTAAATTAACGGCACAATTAAGAAAGCAGAAAGGATTAATGAGACAATCACTAATGCTAGTTTAATTATTAAAATATAACCACTTGCTAATTCTAACCTTTCTAAATAATAACCGGCAACTTCAGTGACAATAATTGGTAATCCAATATGTAAAATTAACTCCATTGTTTTTTCAATCATTGGATGCATTTCTGCTTTTTTATACATACTTAAATTCATATAAAATTCTCCTTATTAGTCTTTTATTGTTGCTTTTATTCTATCATATTTACCACCTTTATGAAAAATTAGTCATTTTAATATTCTAAAAGTAATAATTATTTTCGTGTGTTATTTTTAATATTTTCGTTAAAATTAAATTAGCAACTTAAAAGAGTGCGCAAAGTACCTAAAATATTTACTTATTTTAGGTACTTTTTAATTAATCAGGAGGTTAAGTAATTATGTTTGAATGATTAAAACTTTTATGAAAAAAGGACACTTCAATTCGGGATATAACTAGCGAAATGGTGGAAATTAATAGGGCTAATTTTTATGAAGAATATGTAAAATCAAAATTAGCGCCTGAGGATTGAGAAACTTTTTTAAAACTTTGTAATGACGCCAAAGATATTTGCACAACTAATCTAATATTACATGGATTAGTTCCCAGATCAACCCATAATTTTCGGATAAATGAAAAACTAACTTGAAGACTAACATTACATTTAAGTGATTGCCTTTTTAATCGCTGAACTGGGAGTTATCATGGAATGCTGTTGAAGTTCAAAGAACAATGTCCTGAAATGTTAAATTTTGTTCCCGGATGAAATTCTGATATTATGAGGCCGACTCTTATTAGGGACAACTATATGGAAGTTATGGCTTATGACCGTAATAAATTAAATTCTAATGTGCTAAATCATATTCGAAGCGCATCCTTTGACATTTCAAATGATGAATTATCAAGGCAATTTGATGACCAACATTTTGGTGAGGAAGACTTTAGGTGATTTTATAATTTTAATTTAGACATCCCATCAGAAGAACCGCCACCACTTGACAATCCCCCTTGTGTAGAACTTCCAAAAGAGGAAGTTGAAAAAGTAGAGCTTGCCACGGCGGCATTAAAAGAATTATGTGAAGAAGTTAAGAAAAAAAATCAGGAAAAACAACAAAATATTGCGCAACAAATTAAGGAAGAAGAAGCAAAAGATCAATAATTAACTACTTTAGATAGTTTTGATTCTGCTGATGAAGATACAAGATTATAATTATTTTTTATTGATAATTGCTGAAAATTGAATATTAAAAAATAAACTAGTTGTGCTTGCAAAGCTTTTAATTTCACAACTAAAATTTGCTTCATAAGAAAAATAAATGGCTTGGTAATCTTGTTCAATGGTTGGAAAGAAATCATCTAAGTTTCACGGGTCATTAAAAAATTCATAAGTTGTTTTATATGAACGAGCAAATTGCCCAGCAATATCTTCATCAGTTGGTTCTTCTTGGTCGTGATCATCAGGCCCATATTTATAAACACCATAATGGTACAGTAGGGGATCAATAAAATAAGGATTATTTTTCATCACCGAAGGACGGCTAAAATTTTTTAAGATACTAAAAAGTTTTACTTGAATTTGTTGGGTGGTTGGCGTATTGGTTTTTCATTCGGTTATTCATGTTTGTCAATAATTAGGGTTAGTTTTAAAATATTGGATTAAATTATTACGATAACCAACATCAATCATATTAGCGACATAACCCCAGTCTTCTTCTAAAAACATCACCGATATTGTCCGGTCAAAAACATAACCTTCGTGGTTAGCTAATTTAAATTGTAAGCGAATATTATCAATAGTATGATATTTACTATTATATTTTCAATCATTTAGATTAGTAAAACTATATTCTTTGTCAGTTCCGTTACTAGTAATGCTAACGGTTGGTTTAATTTGCTCAATAAAAGAAGTTAAATTAACTGTTTCACCCCCAACATTAATATTTTGGACATCATAATTATAAAAGATTCAATTATATAACAGGGTCGGTAAACTTCTAACAGCAGTTGTTTTTGAGCTACGATTTCAGTCTTGTTCAAAAGCATTATTAAAAGTAACTTGTTTTAGGAAACTAGTTAAGGCTTCTTTTTCTTGCTCATAACCGTTAATCTCCGAATGAATTATTACCGTATTATGTGGGTTTTCATCTTCACCATTATTATGATCATTATTATTATCGTCCGGATCAATTGGCGGTGGTGTTGGTTTGTGATTAGTTGGTGAACTATTAGTATTTTTACAAGCACTTAGGGGTGTTAAACCACCAACTACAATCGTTAAAGATAATAACTTAATTAATCATCGCATATGTTTCCACCATTCCTTATAATAATTATACGTTATTTTTTGTAAACGATCAATTTCTCCGGATGCCAACTTAAAAGGAAAAATTACCTTACTTTTTAAACATTTAAAAGATTTATTTTTAACAATAATTATTAAAAGCATTCTTTATTATAATAAAAATAATTACATAACCTAAAGGGAGTTTTATTATGCACAAAATTTTAAAAATTTTAACTAGTTTTGTTTTTAGCACAATAGTTGGTGCTAACCTTTTTGCCTGTCATCCTTCTGCGCGGACTAATTTTGAATTATTAACAACCGTTCCAACTCAGCAGGGTTATCGGTTACAAATTGATACCCATAATAATTGGTATGTTGCCAGTGATAGTAAGTTAATTATTGGTTATCAACATCAAATATTAAAAGCAATTGAATTATCTGATTTAATCTTAAGTTTATTTGTTGATTGAAATAGTAATAATTGGTATGTTGGTACTGTTAATGGCTTTGTTTATACTGGTAATTTTAACAAGCCAACTGTTACAAAGTTGCTGGCGGGGAAAGGAGTAGAAATCTATAGTGTTTATTGTTATGAAGGAAGATGATATGCGGGGGCTAGCAATGGTAATGTTTATACTGGTCAGGCTGGGGTTGAACCAGCCCACTTAATTAATAATTTTGCCGATACTAGTATTCTAAGTATTAATCACCTTAATGAAAATATTATTTTTGGTTTTAATAATGGTGATCTGGAAACTTATGATGCGCTTCTGAAACAATGACAAAAATTTTACCATGTGAATGGTGAAGTTTATAATATTGTCAACCAAAATAATATCTTAGCAATTTTAGATAGTGCTGATGATGGGGCAAGTAAATTTTATTTTTATCAAAATAATACCTGAACTTTAATAAATAGATTACGTAAAGGAGTAATTTTTAATATTGCATTAGATAATAATAACTTTATTTATGGTGGGGATAATAAGGGGAATATCTATCAAATTGATAATAATGAAATTAAAGTGTTAAAAATTATTGAGAAAAATAGTATTATTGATGTCAAAACTTTTGGTAATTGGCTTTATATTTTAACCGATGATGGGAAAATATATGATTTAAGAATTGAATAGTAGTTTTAAAAATATTTAGATCTTTATTTAGTTAATAAAAAAATATTTTTTCTATGTTATACTGTTTAATAGGTGAGTAAGAATGAAACAAGAAAAAGGGCTCCAAGAGCTTTTAATACTAGAGGATATTAAAGAAGACGAATTTTTATCATATAAATATGTAGATCTTAAAAATGATAAAATTCCAACTGAATTAGGGAATTCTTTTGATATCGATAATTATTTAGTAACTTATTTATCAAAAAATAAACTAATTAATAAATTACGAGATACTAAAAATATTAGTGAAAAAATAGATTTAATAAGTCAAATTAATAAGTTACTAGATAATTATCCATTAACTAATAAAGAGATCCCTATTAATTCTAAAAGTTCAAACAAGCTTTTATTATCTATTCAAAGAGAACGTGAATTTAATTTTTATGAAAACCGCCCTTTAATTCCATTATCTGAATCTTTTTTATATACTAATGAATATTCTTCAAAATTATTGACCGATTTTGAACGGGAAATGGTAACTTCAGATGAAGTTTTTATTATTGTTCCTTTTATTTCTAAACCAATTTTAAGGAAAATTGAAAATATTATTTTAGATTTAGAAAAAAGAAATAAACCGGTTAATATTATTACCACAACTTTTGATGGAACAGGAAATTATGTTGATTTAGAAGAATTATGTGAATTAGTTGATAAATATTCTAATTTTAAAGTGAAAGTGGAAGACGTTGATAATACTAAAGAACGGATTCATATTAAATCCTATATCTTTAAAAGAAAAACTGGTTTTTCAACAGCAATTTTAGGTTCTTCTAATATGACAATCACTGGTTTAATAACTGGGGGAGAATGAAACATTAAAATTTCTGAATTTAAAGATCAAAAATTATTTAATGAAATAAAAATGGCATTTGACAAAATTTGAAATAAAAGATTAATTGATTTATCAAATCTTACAGAGCGAGATTATTTATTTGAAAAAATTAGATTAAACCGAGCAAAACTAAAATGTGAAGATTCTTTTACTAATGATAATAAAGATTTAAGACAAAAAATTAAAGAACTATCAACTTTTTATCGTCCTAATTTTTATCAAGATTCAGTTTTAAATAAGTTGGAATATCGTCGTCAAATTTTGAATAAGGATAAGCATTTGATCGTTATGGCGACGGGAACGGGAAAAACGATGGTGGTGGCGTTTGATTATAAAAAGCAAATTAAAGGTAACCAATACCCAAGCTTATTATTTATTGCCCACCAAAAAGAAATTATTGAACAAGCAAAGACAACTTTTCAAAATGTACTTGGTGATCTTAACTTTGGCCAAATTTTTTCAGGAGTGAATAAAGATCTTCAAAATAGTAACCATATTTTTGCAACCATTCAGACTTTAGAAAAGCAGTTAGATTTATTTGACCCCTCAGAATTTGAATATATTGTTTTTGATGAGGCACATCATATTGAAGCTAATACTTTTCAAAAAGTTTTTAACTATTTTCAAGGGCAAAAAATTGGAATTACAGCAACTCCCGAAAGAGCTGATGGAGTAAGTGTTGCAAAATATTTTGATGATGATATTGCTTATGAATTAAGAATTTGGGATGCTATTGATAATGGGATGCTTTCGGAATTTGACTACTATTGTATTAATGATGATTTTTTAAATTTAATTAATGTTGATATTAGCAAAACTAATGATGTTTGAAAAAGAATTAAAATGTTTGATCGTAATCAACTTTTATTGCAAAAAATTAAAGAATATATTAATGATGTTAATACTACCAAATGTGTTATTTTTTGTGTAAATACTGAACACTGTGAACAAGTAAATCAATTTTTACAATCCGTGGGTTATAAATCAGATATTTTAGTATCTGCTAACCCTAATGTTATTATTAATCGTTATCAAATTTTGCAAAACTTCCGGGCGGGGACAATTAATTTTTTATGTGTGGTAAACATGTTAAATGAAGGTGTTGATATTCCTGAAATTAATACTATTATTCGTTTGCGACCAACTAATTCGAGTGTACTATTTTTACAGCAATTAGGGCGAGGACTTCGAAAATTGGAAAATAAGAGACTAATGGTGTTAGATTTTATTCCGAAATATGAAAATGACCAAATTATTAAGAGTGGAATTGCTAATTTATTTATTAATAGTGATAATTTAGAGCAAGCAATTTTACAACAAGAAGAATTACCTCCTGGTTGTACTATAACATTTGAAAAATTTGTTAAAGAGAAAATCTTTAAAATGATTAAAAATATTGGCCAAAGAAATTGATATGAAAAAGAATTACAAAATCAATTCTTAAGAAATGGCTTAGATGGTTATGCAAGGTTTTTTATAAATTCTAATTTAGAACCAGGCCATATTTATGAAAAAAAATTTTCTTTTGTTGATAGTATTTTAGGCATTGATAATAGTCAAATTAAAGATCCAAAGTTACAAGAAATTAGAAGTTACTTACAATCATTGTTAAAAACGAGTGAGCCTTTAGATATAAATATTTTTCAAAGTTTTATATATTTAAATTCTTATACTATACTAAATTATTTTAAAACATTAATTAATAATAAAAACTACATTCATATTGATTTATTAGATAAGCTATTTGTGGGATCAATTTTAAATTCTTCGGTAGTAAAAAAAATAGAACCTCAATTTGGTCAAAACTGAAAATTATATATTAAATATATTAAAGAAAACTACCAATATTTATTATATGAAATAAAATTATTAATTAATTATAAACTAGAGTATGAAGATATTTTATTCAAAGATGATTTTAAATTACACTATATAGATATTCCTAGGGGAACAATTTTAACTCGTCCACAAATTTTAATAATAAATAATATTTATCCAAATTTAAGTTCAAGTTTAAATTCAGTGTACGGAATTATAATGAATAAAAATAAAGATGGTTCTCTTAATAAACCGATAGTTATCATGGCTTCTGAATCTTCAATTGATACTGAATATGGTTATTATAATAAATTTTATTATGAAACTAAGCTGTTTTTATGAGCGTCTCAACGTAAAACAACTGCAAATGATCCAGATGATCTTTTATTAAAGTCTTATGAAGATATCTATGTTTTCTTTAATGATATTCAGTTAGAAAATAGATATAAAGGATTTTTAGCAAAAGTTTTTGTTTTTTTAGGAAAAGCACAGTATTTGGATAGCGAAGGTTCAAACCCTGTTAATTTTAAATTTAAAATTTTATAATTTTTATTTTTATAAAAAAAGAAATTAACGTAAAAATGCTATTGCATTTTTTTTTTTTTTTTATATCTAAACTTACATTTAGAGGAGATTTTATAGATGAAATTTAAAATTTTAGAAACATTTGCCGGAATTGGTGCTCAACACAAAGCATTAACAAATATTAAGAAACGAAAAGTAAATTTTGATTATGAAATAGTTAATATTTCCGAATGAGATGTGCATGCCTTAATTTCATATGATGCCATTCATTATGGAAATTTAACTGCAAATGAAGTTGATCGGTATTTAGCTAAGAATAATTTAGAAAATATTTTTGATTATTTGCAAAAAAGAGTATATTCAAATGATGGTAAAGAGCCTATTAAGAATTTTCATAAAAAAAATATATTTTTTTAAAGCGTTTAGTAGTTGCTGATCACCGAACAAAAAATTTGGGTAGTATTAAAAATATAAAGGCAAATGATCTAAATTTTGATTTTGATCTATTAACTTACTCTTTTCCATGTCAGGATTTATCAATTGCAAATATGGGGCGAGCAAAAGGAATGAAAAAAGGAGACAATACTAGGTCAGGATTATTATGAGAAATTCAAAGAATTTTAAATGAATTAAAAGAATTATCAATTAATCGGTTACCTAAATATTTGCTTTTAGAAAATGTTCCAAACATGTTAAATGATAAACATATTGTTGATTATAATGAATGGATAAATTATTTAAATGATGAGTTAGGATATAAAACTTTTACAATGCAATTAACATTTTGATAACTAGAAAAATGCTCGCAACATTTTTAGTTCCGGGGAGTTTCAAAATTTTAAGTCGAATCAAATTTTATTTACGATGAAACGATAAAAATATTATTAATGAATTAAATATTTTTTTTCAAAAAACTCTTGATGAGTATATTGCCGAAATTCAAAAACTTTACCAAAAATTTATTAAAATTCTTGAAACTAATTTTGCTAATTTTTTTGATGGATTTAATAATAATTTTGATTATAATGTTGAGTCGCAAGAGGAGTTGGAAGACTTATATAAATTATTTGGAATAAGTTCAAATTCATCAGAAGAAGATATTAAGAAAGCTTATCGCCGGTTAGCTAAGCAATATCATCCAGATGTTAATAAAAGTGTCAATAGCGAAGAAATTATGAAAAAAATTAATGATGGATATGAAAAACTAATGTTTCAAAAAGAACATGCATAAAATATTTTATTTATAAATAAAATATTTTTTATTTTTTAACAAAAAATAAAGAAATTTATTGAATTTAAAATTGAAGGGATTATTATGTAATTAGGTAAATATTAAATGGGATCGAAAAGATATTGTAAAAAGGCAGATTTATAAAATTAACTCAATATTTTAAATAATAATTAAAATAAAAAATTAATAATTATATTTTAATATTTAATAAAAACGACCTCTTAATTTACCAATTTTTAAAGATATAGAAAAGTGGGTGAAGTATCATAAAAAAATTATTAAGCTTGTTGGCAGTGATATCTTTAGCAGGTCCAGTTGCTAGTGGCGTTACTGCTAATAAATTAATTAATCCAAGTAAAACTAATTTTTTAAATAATAACATTTAAATAATCAAAGTATTAATAGTATTTTAGATTTATCTTCCTTAGAAATCTATTTACTATTAACAATAAATGATAAATTAATAAAATATGATAATTTAGCAACACTATATGCTCGTAATCCCAGTGTTGGTAAAACATTAATTACTTTGGAAGGAGCTCCTAATTCACAAGTATTTATGGGTAAATTTAGTTTTAAAAAAAATATCCCTGATGTTAGATTGAGTATTACTTATTGAGTTAATGAAACATTTGAACTTTTTTTAAAAAGTGGGGATAGTTTTCTTTGACGTTCAGTTTATTATGCTTTTCAAGGTGCTATTTATGGTATTTTTGATAAATTTAGATTTAATCAAGATTATTCTTTTGACGAATTAATATATGGCTTTGATTATTATTATATTATTGATGATATTGATTATAGAGATCCTAATCTAAAAATGGATGAACTTTCTTTACCGCCAGGGCAGCACACAATTAAAGTAATCACTGGTTTAAATTCAACATTTTTAAAAGGAGAAAGTGACGAATTTACTTTTATTTTAAAATAAATTAATAGTAAATTTAACTTTTAGTAGTAAATTAAAAAAAAAGTTTTAATTTCAACAATTGAATAAAAATATTTCTGATGGTTCTCAAACATAAAAATAGTTATCTTTTTTAAAGATGACTATTTTTATATTAATTACTTAGTTATTATAGTTTATTTAAAACTAACATAGTTTGATTATTTCTGTTAAGATTACTCTATTTAAAAATAATATTATTTACTTTAAAGTTTACAGTAACTGAAGTTCCAGCAAATGTTGAAAATTCATCAATAAATATTGTTAAATATATGTCATTATTATCATGAAAAATTTGTAATTTTGCTATGATTGATTGACTAGCTAATAGTTTTCTACTTTTACTAGCAATAGATATCAAATCATAAACATTGGTTAACTCTTTAATTTCAGAGGTTTTAAAAAATAATTGTTCATTATTCAATCTACTTTCTTGATGACCCCAGGTTATAACGGCAAAATAACTATTGGCACCAAAATAAAAATTTTGATATTTTTTAATAAAATCTTCTCACTTATGAGCATAATCCTTCCAGCGTAAAATTTTGTAATGGTTTTTATTAAGATACCCCTTAAATTCTGTAAAAGTACCATTATATGATTTTGCGATTTTAATATTTATTTTTTGATTAATAATTTGATCTTTTTTTAAATTAAGATCTGTTTTTGTTTTCAAATAAAAACTTTCATCAAATTCAAAATTTTCTTTTTTAAAAATAAAATTTAATGAGTACCATAAATGTTTTAAAATAGTTATATATTCTGCCCATCCCAATTTGTAAGTTTGTCTAAAGTTAGAGTGAGAGGTTTCGTTACCTCAAGTTCTAATTAGATTAATAATATTTAGTATACTTTTTGGCAATTCATCTTTATATTTTTCTTCTCAGCATTTGGGGATTCTACCACTAACTGATTTATTAGTTTCACTAACGTATTTAGCAGTAACATATTCTAAAATTTGTCTACCATGATTTCCATAATTAAAATCAGCATTATTATTAATTAAGTTATATTCATAGGTTTCTATTAATTTTTCTAATTGTTCATCTTGCTGTTCATGAAGATAATTAAAATTACTAGTCATTTTATAAAAGTCTTTCTATTTTAAATAATTAAAAAATAATCTAATTTGTTGTTATTCTAGCACTAAATTAATAATTAATTTATGTAATTGATAAAATATTTTTAATTTTTTTAAAAAAAATGATTAAAATTATTGCTTTTTGATTTTAATAGGATTAATATATTGATAGGTAAATGTTAAATGTGATTGGAAGAAAACTATGGAAACGCAAATTTAACTGATTAATTAAATATTTAAACTAGTAATGGATATGTTATATTGATTACATTTTTGTATTTAATTAAGGTCATATATTAATTTACCCGCCTATAAAAGAAAGAAGGGATTGATTATGAACAACAGTATGAACAACAATAAAGAAAACCAAAAAAGTAGTACACAAAGTCATACTTCTTCAAATACTGGAAACTCAAGCCGTCAAAGCAACAGTGAAAAATCACGTTCAAATAATTCAAAATAAAAACTGATTCTAAATAATTAAAAAACTAAGTTAATTTTAACATAAAAAATAGTTACAATAACTATTTTTTATGTTAAAGTTGATTTTTTATTTAAAATTATTTAAGTGATTAATTAAAAAGTTTCTTTTCATTTATTTTTATTAAACTTGTTTTACCAAAAAATATCATGAAATCTATTGGAAAATTAAGAAACTAGTTTTTTTAATATTGTCTTTTTAAGCACCTATGCTAAAGTAAAATTAGGAGTTAAATTAGTAAAGGAGAACAAATGCTAATTGTCAATAAAAATCCCTCTTCGAAAGTTTTAAAACAGGGATATCGCAAATTTTGCTACCACTGATGACACCTAATAATTTTAATATTTTTATTTCCACTCGTTTATTACTGATCAAAAAAATACTGTCGGTTATTTTTTAACTTTACCCAAGATTATCAACGAACAGGAAAACTGCAAATCGATCATAAGCTGGTTGAATTTAATAGTTTTGAACATTACCTTGCTGATTTAGCAGTCAAAAAATTAACTAATTTTAATTTTTCACCCCAAGAAGAGCAACAAATCAAAGATTTAACCATTCTTAATCATAATGGTAATGAACTTAGTATGTTAATTTTAGAAAACCCATTTTCTAACAAATGAGTAATTGGTTTGCACGGGTGAACTGAAAATAAGTATTTAGCTCTGCGACAAGTTTATTATTTTTATCAACAAGGTTATAATATTGTGACTTTTGATAGTGTTGCCCATGGTCTAAGTTATGGTCAATATAGTGCTATTGGTTATTTTAATGCGCAAAATGTTGAAGATGTCACCCAATGACTAATGAAAAATTATTTGGTTGACGAATTTGGGGTTATTGGTAATAGTATGGGAGCTAGTTGTGCTAGTTGGTATGCTCTTAATTATGGTTATCAGAATCCAAAGCTAAAATGAATAATTAGTGACTGTGGATTTAGTAACTTGTTAGTTCAATTTCGATATGTGATGACTTATCGTTACCAAAAACCCTGGTGATTAATTAGTTGGGGTTTACGAAGAATCTTTAAGCAACAATTAAGAATTGATATTAAAAAATATAACTTACTAAAAGAGCATCAGCGAATTAAAAACATTCCCTTTTTATTATTCCATGGTGAACAAGATGTTTTTGTTCCGTTTTTTATGAGTCAAAAATTTATTAACCAAAAATTAAAATATGAGTCTCAGCAGCTTAGTGAATTAGTGGCACTTCCGTTTTTGGATCATATCGAAGCAATTTCAAAAGGTCATGATATTTACCTAGCAAAAATTAAAAAATTCTTAGAAAGTGAGCAATAGTTAAAAAATGAAATTACAAAAGAAATATAATTTCTGACAAATTTTAATGTTAGCAATTTCCGCCACTTTAGGAACTTCGATATTAGTTTCGTTTGGGCAAGTTGGGTTTCAAGCACAGTTTAATCCAATTCTGATGATTATTGCCTGAATTTTAGGGGGATTATTGGTTATTCCCGAAATGCTATTATTTTCAGAAGCAGCAACTTCTTATCCAGAAAATGGCACTTCTTATTATTGAATTAAAAGAGCCAAGTGAAATGCATGTTCGTTCTGATTTGGTTGAATTATGGTATTGTTTGTTAGTGCAACCGCTGTCGCAACTGCTTGTTTAGCATTTGGCAATATTATTGTAAGTATTACTGGTTTACAAAATGAATGGTATGCCAAATTATTTGGGATTATTATTTTATTATTACTATTATTAATACAACTTTTTATTAAAAAAAGTACGGGTTGATCACAAATTGTGTTTACTATTTTAAAATTATTGCCAATTGGGTTACTTCTTATTATTGCTATGATTTATGGTAATACCGATAGTTTTCAAAAAGATACTATTAACCAAAATCTTAGCCAAATTTATTTAGCGTCTTTTTTATTGCTACCAGCAACTGCGATGACAATGTTTGCCTATTCGGGGATGGAAGCGATTACTTATATTAGCGGGGAAGTTATTGAACCGCGCAAAAATATTCCCCGCGCCTTAATTTGGTCCACAATTGCAATTATTATTTTATATGTAATCTTAGCGATTGGACTATTAACTGTTAATAAACCATTTAATTGGTTAGATCCCAATAATAATATTACTAATGTTTGATACTATGCTATTATTAATAATCCAAAGATTCCAAACTTTCTTGGTTATCTATTTTCCGGATTAGCCACCTTAATTTTTATTGGATCACTAAATTCTTTTTTAGTTTATCATTCGCGATTAATTTTTAAAATGAGTGAAGAAGGGGACTTGTTTAAATTTTTTCAAAAAACAACAATTAAAACTAACATGCCATATTTAGCAATGTTGCTGTTAACTGTTTTAACTATTATTTATATTTTATGATCATCACTATTTCAAGTTACGAACTATTTTATCTTAGCAGTGAGCGTTTTAAAAACATTAACCATGGTAGTTATTATTTATTTACGTTATCGTGATCCCACATATCAACGCATTTATTCCACTCCGGTCTTTATTCTCTTAACTGTTTTGTCCTTAATTGCGTGCTTAATAACATTTGTGGGCGCTGTTATTGCGATGTATTTTTATGGAAAAACTACAAAAAATATGTGAGAATTATGAAACTGTTTAATTACAATGGGAATTATGTTTGCAGGTTACCCACTTTATTATTTAAAAAAATATGGGCAACATTTAATTAAAACATGACAGGCGAAGAAAAAAATAACTAAAATTAAAGATTAATAAGCTAATCACTACGTGAGTTCGATGGACCAGGTTGGGGCTGATCAATTGTATTTTCTAGTTTAATTTTCTTATTAAAGTTTTCTTGTTTCTTACTATTTATATTCCGTTTATTATTTTGTATTCTTGCTTGCACTTCATCAATCGCTAGGACTTGTTGTAATTCGTTAGTCAAGTTTGTGTCAATGTTACTATTTGCGAGCACTTCTTTGAGAATTTTTATTTCTAAATATTTGTAAACAGAAGCAAAATTTAGTTGCTCATAAGGTCGTAAGTGTGGATGGTAACATAAAATATCTTTTAAATCATTTAAAGTTTGATATGTGGTTGGCAATTGTGTTTTTAAAAGCGCATTTAATTTTTCATTTTTTAGAAAGATATCAAAACTTTGAGGATTTTTTGTTATTAATTGATTATTTTGAAAAATTTGCATTAAATCATCAGTATAAACGGAAACTGTAATTTCATGGTTTAATTTATTTTTTAATAATTCACAAATTTGATTAATTCCAATAAGAAAATTATTTGTTGCAAACCAGTAATAAAGCATTGGTTTTTCATCATTTGAATTAATAAATGCTTGAATTGGAATTAAAAAATTAGGATTATAGTACGCTTCGGCATTAAAATTCACATAATTAATAAAAATATTTGTTCAATCTTCAAAAAATTTTAAATGCTTACAATTGATCGTTTTCATAAAATCATCAACATGGTCAATTAAATGGCCGCGATATGTTTTAAATAAATATATTTTATTAATAGTGTCTTTATTTGTATATGCTCTTTGAAACTGGTTATTAAAATTAAAAGAACTCAATGTTTTGGCATAACGTTTTCAGAAAATAGTGTTAATGAACTTAGATACTATATATTCGGAAGGAGGAAGATTATTTATATTTTTAAAATAATTTTTAAATTGCAGGTGAATACTAATAAGTAAATCATTTTTTACTTCCAACGAAGCAGAACTAGAAATAATTTTTATCATTATTTCATCAAGTTGCAGACTAAATTCATAAAATTTCTCAAAAATAACAAAAAGATTTTGATAGTGATTAAAGATTTCTTTTTGCAAATCAGTTAATTTATTTGTTTGAATTATTGGTGTTTTTTCTATATTTTGGTTCTGATATTGTTTAAGATTACTTTTAATAACCTTAATAGTTTTTTCCAATTTATTTCAAGTTTCATTCCTTTTTGCTTTAATGTCTTTTTTTAAATTATTATTACTTAATATGCTAATAGGCTGTTCCATAGTTGTTGCTAAACAAACTTGTAATTTTTCCATAATTTGTAAATAATGATGGATTAATTGCTTAGGGTTGATTTTAGGATCTTCTTTGATTAGTCTTTGTACTTTATTAATAAGATTATAAGTATAGGCGATGATAATATTAGCAAATTGACTGAAAAGTCAGAGTCAAATTTCTTTTTTATGTTCTTTATTTGGTGAGCTAAGCATTTCTTTTATTGTATTAATTTTTTGATTAAAAAAATTATTAATTTCTATTAAATTCATAAAAATCCCGTTCCTTTATAAGTATAGTTTTTCTAAATAAAAACCTGATTATTATATTTTTAACAATTAGTTAAAAATAAAATCAGGTATTATATATACTCTTAAAATATCTAATTATATGTTGAATAATTTCTTATCAACTTTAATTATAATAAGTTTTCTTTATTAAAGTTTGTAAGGATAAACTTATTTTAATACATTTAATTAGTTTATAATTATTAAAATTTTATTTTTTTTTAATAAAATATTTTCTTTTGTGGTAATTTTAATTTACAATTAATAATATAAGAGGAGTTAACCATGGAAACAAATAATAATGTGGAACTAACAAAAGAAATGTTAGGTTTTAAAATGTTAGCATTAATTAATGAAATAATTTTATCCGGGACGATTGTTAAAATGCGTGAAGATCCCCGAATTAAAGATGGGATTGTTAATTTTTATGAAAAATTAACTTTTGGTAGTTATAATGATAAATTATTTAAAACAACAATGATTATTATTTTATTATATTTACAAGAAAGTGAAAAACATCCTGTGAGTAATCAGAGTTTAGAGGAAAATCTATTTTTAGATATCTCTTATTTGCAAAATTTATTAATGCACAAAGAATATGAAACATTAACAATCCCCGAAGCTCAGGAGGTCATTAATTTATTGACAATTGCTAAAGATTTAAACTAATTTTTTTAATTTTAATAAATTTAATTATTTAAACATCTTTCCTATTTGAGAATGTTAATATCAATTGCAAATAACTATTCTTAAACTTGGTATAATATTATTGTCTAGCATATGATAAATATGTTAGGCAAAAATTAGAATGTATATAGAGTATTTAAAATACCATTAAATAATTAATTATTTGATGGTATTTTTTGCTTTATTTGCCTAGAAAGAAAGGAGGAAACAGAATGGGAAATGATTTAAATAGTAATTTACTAGATGATGAGATTATTGATGAAGAAGATTATGGCGAATCATTCAACTGACTTTTTGAGGATTTAGATGAAAATGATCCAGTTACTTTTGAAGAACCACCCTTAGAAAACATTATTATACCTAGTAGTGAATCAACAATTAATATCCCGACATTATATACGTTAGAAAAAGATCAGACTGGTAAAGTTATTTCCATAAAATTTAATAGCAAAACCTTAGACGAGTTTTTACAAAAATGTAATTCATCTAATTTAGAACCCCGCGATCAAGAAACAAAGAATTTAAAAACCGAATATGTCAAAGAATTAGACGATCATTTTAAAGATAATAACCAAAATATGGTCTTATCTTTGTATATTAAACTGCAACCTGAACAGCAATTAAAAAAACTTGGGGAAATTGATTTAAAAGAAAAATCTCCACATGAAACAATTGGTGAATTTATTTTACGTAAAACAGCTGAATTATTTAAGTCATATCAAAATGAAATGGATAAAATTATGACTAAAAAAGTAGAAAATGAAATGCGTTTGAAAGAGATTAAACAACAACAACATAAAATTGCATCCATGCAACAACGCATTAATAATTTAGAAAATTCAGCAGGTCGTGAACACTAATATGAACTAATTAATAAAAATAAATTATATAATCTATTTTGTTATTTTCTTCATTAGAAAATAATTTAAGTAACTAAAAGAACTAGGAAAACCTAGTTCTTTTTATCATTAATAATCTACTATTTTTAATTTAAGATAGAATTAATTTTAAAATTATATATTGTTAATTTATTTAATATCTCGTTTTTTAAAAACTAAATAACTTCCTCAAGTAAAGCTAATTCCGATAAAAATTCAAACAACATTGGAAAAAGTAAAGTTAATTAATGGTCGTGTTTTATTTCACACAATTTGATAAATACCATGGCTATTTTTTTGATAAGTAAATTTATATAATAAACTCGGAAAGCCTTGAATTTGATTTAAATTATCAGTAAGACCACTAAATTCATGGTATCATAATGATCATTGTTTGAACGGATTTAAGTAACTATTTATGGTCAAAACTAGGTTATACTGATTCATCGCCGTATTTAGTTGCTCATCACTTAAAATATTTTGATTTAATGGACTTTGTAAGAACATTGCTTGTTGATAATTATTTAACAAATTAATAATACTTGCTAATAAACTAGCACTATTATTTTTTTGGTTAGTATCTTTAATTTTATAAGTAAATGAATTTCCATAAGCAAAACTTAGCTTTACAAAATCTAGTTGGGCTGGCGAATTTTGTAATGTTTTATACAGCGGAGATAAATCAGCTTGACATGTTAATAATGAATTGTCAAAATCAATTTCATTATTGGGTTTGTAAACTATTGTTCCACAAACAGCTAACAATTTTGGTAGTTCAGTTTGATAGTAGCTATCAAAATTTCCTTGTTGTTCACCTTGCTGAATAATATTCATCATATATGTGTTATTTTTATAATATTTTTCATACATCGCATAATTAAATTGCAAGTTCATATTTTGATTCGCGACCAACTGGGTGGCAACTGTAGTACTTGATTGTAAAATCATATCCATCATTGATAGCGGAATGAAAAGGGCCACTAAGATGCCGACGATTGCTAAGATTGATTTTGCTGATCAAAAGAAACTTACAAAAGTGAAGATAGCGATTAGAATAAAAGCAATAATTATTGTAGTTAAAAACATTGCTAACCATTTTAAAAAAGCAAATTTACTAGTTGGTAGATCATAAAGCTGATAATTAATAAAACCAAAAATTAGCGGTAAAATTGTCATTGTGATAATAAAATAAAAAGTTATTAAATATAATGCTAGCATTTTTTCGCTAAAAATTCGTCATCGTGAATATGGCTTGGAAACCAGGATTAACATGGTACCATCATCAATTTCATCCCGAAATGTCTGAACAGTTTTGAATGCACTAAATAATAAGGTTAATCCCGTACTTACTATAAATCAAATCCCATAGAAGTTACTAAAACCCAGGGTATTAACTTCGTTTGTTAATTTTGGCATTAACATCATACTACAACTAATTGCAATACTAGCGGTGGCTCCTAAACTATAATAGACAATTGTTGAAATTGACTTAATTAATTTGTTATATGTATAAAAGAAAAAGGGGATTCGGCATTTTTTCTCTGTTAATTTTTGTTTACTAGGTTGATAATATTTAATTTCCATAGATACCTCCGACTACTGAATGCTGTTGGTGATTAGTAGTATTCTTTAACACATTTTCAGTATAAATTTTATTAAGATCACTACCGTTTGTTGGTCCTGAAAAAACGATTTTACTAAAGTTCAAAATTGTTACTTCATCTACTAAGTGTTGAATTTCGGAAAGAATATGGGTACAAATAACAATTGTTTTTCCCAACTGCTGTAGTTTTTTTAAATCTTCATAAACTTCTAAACGGCCGGTTGGGTCTAAATTAGCAGTTGGTTCATCAAGAATTAAAATTTGGGGGTCATTTAATAATGCTTGTGCTAATAAAACTTTTTTCTGCATTCCGGACGAAAACTGCAATGGTGATTTTTTTTGAAATTTTTGTAAATCTAGTGCGGTTAATATTTTTGCAATTAATTTTTTCGTTGTAATTTTACTATTGCCATTTAAATATGACATTGAAGTTAAATAAGTACCCAGTGAAACGCCTTTGGGAAACCGCGCTGATTCAGGGATATATCCAATTAATTTTTTTGCTTGGGGGTCAGTATTTAAAAAGCCATTAATAATAATTTTTCCGCTGGTGGGATTAATTGCTCCAATAATACTTTTAATTGTTGTGGTTTTTCCGCTCCCATTGGGTCCAATAAAACCATGAATAGTACCAGCTTTTACAGTAAAAGAAATATCATTTACCGCGATAAATTTTTTAAATTTTTTAGTCAGATGGCTGACTTCAATTATATTTTGTCTCATACAATGAGCACCTCCTCGTATTAATTTTATTAAACTGGCAATAAAAAAGTTGTTATTCCTTGTTATTCTTAAGGAATGACAACTTACAAGAAGTTATTTCTTTTTTAGTTTTAAAATTTTTTGTTTAACTAAATTATACTCATCGAGGGTTATTAAATTTTGTTCATATAATTCTTTATAATATATTAATTTTTTTATTTTCCGCTCGTGGGGTTGATCTTTAACTGTTTTTAATTTTAACTTAGTTTTTGCTCCCCAATGATTTTCAATCCCTAAGAAGGTAATTAAAATAATTAGCAATACCCCATCAAAACATCCTAAGAAGATACTAATTCCTAAATTAGTATATAATAAAGGTTTATTATTTAAGGAATTAATTAATGGTGACAAACCTAGAATAATAAATAATATTATAATAGTCGAAAAAAATCATCAGAAAATGTTTCGAACTTTTTGACTAAAATGTAGGCCAGTAATAAGAGAAAGATAATCCGGATCTGTAATATTAAGTTCTGATAAGTCTAAAATTTTAATTGTTAGTTTCTTTAATTCTTCATTATCATTTGCTGTGTTAACATAGGGGTTAATAAATTTTTCTTTTAAAATATTTTGTAAATTACTAATACTAATTTTTTTATTGGGATTTAACTTACGAAGAAGATAATAATTAGAAGGAACTAATTTATTAATTTCACTTTCTTTTTTAATAATTAGACTCGTAAAGGGATATTTGGCATAGATTAATAAATCGCCTGGTTGGGTTATTAATAAGTTTGGATCTATCTTTCGACAAAAGTCACGCTGATGATTTGGTCATATTTGATATGAAGTTGGAGGGGTTTTACCATCACAATTTGGACATTTTACAGCAAAATGCTCAAAGCGATTAATCACAACACCCCGGTTAATTTTCATTAAATCTTTTAATAGCATTTCATGTTCTCCCATAAAGCTTTGTTATAAATAATAACATAATCTATTATTTCTAAATATTATACTATGAAATTAAAAGTTTTCTCTTTAAGGATAGTTATTTATCTTTAAACGATTTTGGAACATTATTTTAATAATTGTTGCTTTTTTTTTTTTTTTTATTAAAATGATAAATGTTAATAGATAAGATTAGAGAGAAATTTTATGATTAATATTAATTGGACCGGAGAACAAAATAATTTTTATAATGTTTTAATTTTTGATATTATGAGATCATCATTTTTTTGATTGTTTTTTTAGGTTTATTGTTCTTTCACAGTGCGCTCTTATTTACCAAAATTAAATATAATGCTAGTCATTGCCAACAGAATAAAATTAGTGTTGTTTTTATTTTTTTATTAATTAGTATTGTTATTATTGCAATTTTTAATATTTTAGTGCTGGACTTAATTTCGTACCTAAAACATCATTTAATTTGATTTTTAAATATTAGTTTATTATTTTTTTTCATTATGTTTACAATTATAAATGCTAATAGTAAGATCATATATGAAATTTCCCGATTTTTTTTAATATTCTTTTCTCTTAGTATTTTCGCTTTTATTTTTAAATTTTATAATCTTATTCATTACGGATGATTAATATTAATTGCTGCTTTATTGTTCCTAACTTTTGGGCTAACTTTATTAACTTTTAAATTTGAACATAACATCTTATTAAAAAGAATTACTAACTATTTGCATTGATTAGTTTGATATTTTTTAGCGTCCTGTAGTATTTTTTTAATTATGCAGTTTAATCAAAAATTACAATTAAAAAAAATGATTACTGAAATTTTAACAATTTTAGTAATTAACCAAGTAATTATTAATATTTTATTGTGGTTTATTTATAAATGAAAAAATAATAGTCAAATTATTAACCAATTAAAACACTTAATAATTATTGAGAAAACTTTGTTTCGGTCTTTTTTACTAACTAATTTTTTATTTAAAAAACCAATTGTTATTAATGGTTATCGCCAGGTTAAAAATAATTAATTTTCATTATTAGTTGGTAAGATGTGCATTAATAATTAATTATTTTTAAAGAAAAGGGAGAATATTAAAAATGAAAAAATTACTTTCTATTTTAGGAACAACAAGTTTAATAGCAACTTCAACTGTTAGTTTAGTTGCTTGTCATAGTAAACCCATAACTGATAGTAAATATTTTGATACTGAAATTAATAATATTGATCCGGTTGTTAGAAACCAAGTTAAATATACAAGTAGTATTGCTAAAATTTTAATTGCTGCTCGCCATGAAAATATGAATACTTATGCGTATCCAACTTTGCAATATTTTTTGAATAACATGGCTAATAATTTGGCAGGTACTTTTGCAACAAAAAGTGGTGAAAGTGTAAAAGTTAGAGATTATATTGAGGGTTATCAAAAATTAAATAATTTAGAAGTTAATCCTCAAACTGCTAAATCAAACTCGGATGTTGATCATTATTATGATTTTAATAAAAATAATAATAAATACACAATTATGAATTCTATGGTGGAAACTCAAAACTTTGATAAATGAAATAAGCACCAAATTAGTATGGAAGATTTTGAATTAAATCCGAATACTTCGTGAGCACAATATGATACAGGTGCGTTAGCTAATACTTTATCACAATATTCACAAGGAGTTAATGACTACATTCAAGCTCGCCAGGGTTGATATAACTATTATAGTGATAAAACAAATCCAGGAATTTCAAATTTATTAATTTATAATTCTTTATCTTCACAACCTAATGAACAATACTTAAGTTATGTTGATAAAGATCATAAAGAAACAATTAAATTTGGAAATAAAATTGCTCGTCAATCTTCAGCATTATACAATTTATTTGGTACCAAGTATTTTAATTTAGCAATCAATGGGTTAACTAATTTTGGTAGAGGTTTTGAAATGCCTACTTTGTATGCTTTAACCCAAATTATGCCTTTTGCAAATACAGATTTTGAAAATGAAGAGGCTTTCGGATTTTTATTAGCAATTCCGTTAGCAATTATGACGTTACAAGCAAAAAGTCATTGGTTTGAATATAAAACTGGAAAACCAAAACCGAATTCACCATTACTAAAAGTTTTTAGTGAAAAAACTTTGATGGAAACTAAAGTAAAATTTAAAGATGGCACAACAAGCGGAGAATTTAGTTTATATGATATCTTATCAAAAATTAAGGTAATGAAATATTTTACCAACCCTTCAAAGCAGTATTTAGATGTTACTCACCCGGGACATGATAATTTATTTTTACGTTGGTATGCTATTTTAGACTCTTGATTTAAAAAAGCATTAGCCGCAGAAGAATTAGCTGGGAAACCTGTTAATAAAAAAAGTTTTAATAATATTATTACTAATGCAATGTTGGAAGAAACGAATAGTTTATTAAATGATCCGCTTTATAAAGAAATTATTAATAATATGTCAGATGAAGCTACAACTTTATTGCGGACTGTTGTTGAAATGTTAAAATATTCTGATTTTGATATCTATGACTTATTACGCGGATTTGGAAGTTTAGCAAATTGAATATATCAGGATACCGGTGAAGATTTTATCCCTAATGAGGCCAATGTTAGCCATATTGAAAAAGTTTATAATGCAGATAATCAGTTAGATGGTTATCAAAAAAAACTTAGTTTTGTTAGCCCTACTAGCAAATATGGGGAACTAATTTTACGAGAATATGGTTTAGAATCAAATAATACCTCTTATAAAAAAAATTCTTTCTTTGATTTATTATCAACATGGGCCCATGGTTCATTTGATACTAATTCAAATTCAGATGCTGATGCTTTACATGAATTTATTAATAATACAATTTCTTCAAAAGGAGGCTATTTAGGAAAACTAATTAATAACATCGATCAAGCAATGGGCGATGATTGATTTGATAAT
This sequence comes from Spiroplasma eriocheiris, assembly GCF_001029265.1. NCBI lineage: Bacteria > Bacillati > Mycoplasmatota > Mollicutes > Entomoplasmatales > Spiroplasmataceae > Spiroplasma > Spiroplasma eriocheiris. The sequence continues at coordinate 614,709 of NZ_CP011856.1, forward strand.
ATTTTTTTAAATAAAAATTGAAATATTACTGCCGCAGGAAAAGGAATAGATGGTAGTACTTTAGGAAGAGTAATTAAAAACGGACAATTAGTTGGGGTTCGCTATCAATTAGATTACTATGGTTCAAAAGATCGTTCCACTGATTTAAATCATCATCAAGAACCACTTCGTTATACCAATTCGGTGACAGGAAGAGCTGCTAATTGAGATAAAAACCATCCTAAAGATCGCTTAGATGTACCAAATATGGCTCCTGATGATAGTTGAAATAAAGCTGATTGAGAGGCTTATGATGGCTTGGGAAATGAATACTTAAAAGATAGTGACCAAGTCAAATATAGTTATGTTGTTGAGTTTGATGATGAAGCAAGAATGTTGGAAAGACTTATCCAAAAAGATGATATAAATGTAAAAGCCTTTAAAATGTGTGATTTTGCTTGATATTATAATAATAAACGTTACTATTAAAATAATTTTTATTAAGAAAGAAACCAAATGGTTTCTTTTAATTTTATTTTTTAGAATCAAAAATTATTTTTTTAAAATAATTTATTAAATTATAGTATAATTATAATTACAATAAGTAATTATCAAATTGGATTACCAACCAGAGGATAAAACAGCGACCTTGATGTTTATAAATGATGAATAGCAATATTAATTATTTATGATTTTTGATTTAATTAAATGGGGTGAAAAAACATGGCAGTTAGTGTTAAAGATAACATTAAAACAGATTCAACAATTAAAAATCGTGTTAAATTATTAGACAAAAGGGTTAATTCTTTTACTGTTGAAAAATTATTAAGACATAATAATGGTGGCAAAGTGAAACCAGCCAATAAAATGATTGAGCAATATTATTTGCGCCGTGAGCAGAATGCATTGGAAGCTCGCAAAAAACGAGAAAAAGCCGCAAAAGGTGGCATATATAATCTTAGGTTAGCAAAATATGATAATATTTTTGCCGAAACAAAACGAAAATTAGATGAGAATCAAAAAGTTACAAAAATTAATCCACGCTTAAATCCGGGGAAAAAGATTACTTATGATCGCTTTGCCAACAAAAATTTAGAAAAATTAGCACTGAAAAAATCACCGAGTAAAAATCTTAATAAGCAAGATGTTATTGATATTCATGATTTAAATGCTAAGATGGAAAAACCAACGATTACTTATGATTCTCAAAAGGGAATTTATGTAATGCAAGATTCCTAATCAGTAAAAAAACCACCGGAAAGTTCTCCGACTTTTGAAACTAACGATGAGCAACCAGTTAGCAAGGTTGCCAAAGAACCGCGTCCAACAACAAGCGCATCACGTTATGCGCCTCGACGTACATATAGTAGTACTATTATTGTTGATCCGGCGAAACGACCAAGTTTTTTAGCTGAAATTCCCACACCAGATGATCGCCCAGCAAAAGACCAACCTACGTTAAAAACAAAACTAGTTCTTGCTGATAGAGAAAATAAAACTACTAAACCAGCACCAGCATCAGAGCGCTTTAGTAAAACAAAATTTTTACAAGAGTTAAATAATAATAACAAAGATAATTTAGCATTAGCAACTACTAATACCTTCAATTATAAATATCGTAGTTCACGAAAAACAGCGTGGGATTTCTTTTATAAGATCTTTGATAAAATTGGTTTTACTAAACTAGTTAATCATTCAAAAAAATGAAATAAATAAATTTTCGATTAAGTTATTTTTAATTAAATAGCTTATTTTTTATATTCCTAATTAACAACCAATAGTCATTGTGAGAGTAGCCTAATTTATGATATAATATATTCATATTGCAGACCAGTATGTGATGACAAAAAATGGAAATATTGCGGCTAATGGGGGGCTTATAGATATGAAAAAAGATATGATTACTTTAACAGTTCAAGAATTTATTGATTTGGTACCAGATGATAATATTCGAGAAGTTCGGAATGATGCGGAATATCAATTTGACTATGAAAGTTGAAAAACAATTATTTATTCATCAGGGAAATTAAAATTTATTTTACGTTATATTCAAGGGATTTTCCGTTGAATGGAAACTGTAGCAGATTTATCAGATTTAAGAATTAGTATTAGTGCAATTGTTGTTGACAAATTTAACTTTTCAATTTTTAAAAATGATTTACACATTTTTAATTGTAGTTTATCAACTAATTTTTATTTAATTTCCGAAGATGAATGAGCCGAAAAAATTACGGAAGCCCATTATTCAAACTTTGATATTGTTGATGGTGATTTAACCTATAATGCATTAGAATTAGGACAATGAAAAGGGGAAGAAGGCTTTGGAAAATTTATTAACATGTTATTAATGTTAATTCGCGAAACTGATAAATTTAAAACTAGTTCCTTACCAATCCAATGAATTGTTGAGTTTAAAGATCGCAAATTATCAATGTCAAGAATTAGAATGCAAATTGAATCATTACAAAATCGGAAAAAACCAGATAATGATTTCTTAACAACTAATAGTGATGATGAAACTCCCGAAGCAGATCTTGAACAATCTAAACGTCCATCGTTAGGAACCATTAATCAAGAAGAAACAACTTCTTCTTGAAATAAGTATTATAAAACTGATAAATAAGAAAAAAATATTTAACATTGATGAAGATTGTTAAATATTTTTTATTTAATTAAATTATTTAAATATAATGATTGCTGGTTTTATCTTTTTAATTCTTCATTATCCGAAAAATAAATAATTTCAAGTGAGGCTCCTCCTGATAAAGATTTTGTTCGATATGCTGGATATGCTGGTAAAGAATTGCTTGACATATATAATGATTCTAGAGATCTAGATTTCAAGTTGTCTTTTTCTTTTGCCAATTTATGTAGTTTCCTTTTGGTTGCTTCTCTTCTACTATTAATCTTGTGTTGCCCACTCGTAGGAATATTAGGACAACTTTTTGCTTTTTCCTCATCAGAAGAATCGGAACATTCCATAATTGATTCAAAAATTAATTGAGATAAATAAGAGGATGTTTCCGAATTTAATTGAGAATCAGTGCTTTCAATATTAATATTTATTTCATTATCTTCGTAACTAGTTTCGGGCTCTGTATGAACAGTTACTGTAATTAACCCATCAGTATTATCATCTGAATTATTAATAGCACAATTTTCAATACTTTGGGGTTGTTGACTTACATTATAATAATAAGCATTAATTGAGAATTTTATAGTTGGTCAAATAATATCATTTGCTACTGCTAGATAAGCTCCACTTGCCGCGGGAATCGATGAGAATAGTAATTCCATTAAATTATTTAAATCTTTTTCTGGTTTCATTCAAAATTTATAGGTTACTTTTCCTCAAGCCCATGATGCAAAACCAGGTCCTCCTCAATTGGCAAGAGTTTTAATTGGTGTAATTAATCATTTTGCTCAGGTATTATTTAACATTTTACTTTCTTTAACTCGCCATCATTCTAATGAACAACTTATAACATCACAAACACTTGCTGCTGTAAATCATATTGAATAGGGACCGGTTAATATTTGATAAGTTGATTGGTCCGGATCTTCATAACAATAATATGTTTGTCACATATCAAAGAAAATATTTGTTAATCATAATACAGTCATGACTGAATTAATTCATTGTTTACTAGCATCGGAAATTAATTTTTCCGAAGTGTTGGCATTAGCTGTTTCTTGGAGATTTTCATCCCGAATTAAATAATCATTCACAGCGGGGTTAATTAAATTACTTAATAATTCTGCCCCTCTTAATTTAAGAGTGTTCTCAGGAACTATTCGGTAATGAAATTTTTTAGCAGTAGCAGTGGCAGAAATTCATAAGAGAGTTTTTACATATGCACAAAACATATTATAAGTTGGATATTTAAAACTCGCGAGAATATTTTTAGAATGTTTTTTAATTTCTTTTCAATTAATTAAAGGTAATACTTGCGAACTTTCAATTAATGGTGTTCTTTCATCTATTTGTTGGCGTGGCATAATTATCAGCCTCCTTTGGTCTATATAATGGTTACCTGTCTGGTCACTTTTATTTTACTCTGATTAGAAAATAACCGGGGGTTAAGGACTTACTCTTTTTTAAACATTATTATTATTTAAAGTTATTTTTCTTAATATTTTACATTTTTTCGGTATAATTTACTTATAAAAATAAATAAATGGTAATAACTAATTGATTTTTAGAGAGATAGTGGTTGGTGCAAACTATTAATAATTGTTATTATTTGACAAATTTATTTTCCACAATAAAATATTAACAAGAGCGCATAAACTAAAAGTTATGAATTAGGATGGCACCGCGAGTTTAATAATTCGTTCCTAACGCATCTTTTAGTTTTTTAAATGTAAAAGAAAGAAGGAAAAAAATGTTAATTCAAAAACCACGGGGAACTGAAGATTTATATTATGAATCAGCCAAAGAGTTGAGTGCTTTAGAATTAGTTTTACGAAGTATTGTGACCCAGTATAATTATCATGAAATTAGAACACCTATTTTTGAAGGGAAAGATTTATTTACCCGCACAGTCGGAGAAGAAACTGATATTGTTAGCAAGGAAATGTTTGAGTTATTAGATAAAAAAGAACGGGAATTTGTGTTACGTCCAGAAGGAACAGTTCCTACAATTCGTAGTATTATTGAAAACAAATTATATGGTAAATATGAAATGCCCTTAAAATTATTTTATATTGGTAGTATGTTTCGTTATGAGCGCCCCCAACACGGACGACTTCGCCAATTTAATCAATTTGGAGTGGAAGTTGTCGGGGCAAAAACATACTTATTAGATGTTGAAACAATTTTATTAGCTTATAATATTTTAAAAGCAGTCGGGTTGAATAACTTAACTTTAAAATTAAATTGTTTAACAACAGGTGCTAGCAAGGAAAAATACATTAATGATTTAAAAGAATTTTTAAGTGGTCAGGATTTATGTGCCGACTGTCAAATGCGAATTAAAAAGAATCCTTTACGGGTATTAGATTGCAAAATTGATAATGCTAAGTTTGATAAAGCACCAAAAATTTACGAGTATTTAACTGACCAAGAAGCAAAATATTTTGATAATATTCAAAAAGTGTTAACTAAATTAGAAGTTAGTTTTGAATTAGACCATAAATTAGTGCGCGGGTTAGATTACTATACAGCGTTAGTATTTGAAATTAATTTTAGTGATGATCATGCAAAAGACTTAACTTTAATTGGTGGCGGGCGTTATGATAATTTAATTCATGAGTTAGATAATAGTTTAGATTACCCAGCAGTTGGTTTTGCGATGGGATTAGAGCGATTATTATTAGCATTAAAAAATAATAATCTTAAAATTAGTGAAGAAGATTATTTAGATGCTTACATTATTTGTTTATCAGACCACGCACGTTATTTTGCCAGTTCATTGATGTTAATGTTGCGAACAAGTGGCTTTAAAGTGGACACTGATTATTTAGAACGGGGAGTCAAAGCTCAATTTAAATCAATTGAACGGTTAAATGCGCATAATGCTATTATTATTGGTGATGAAGAATTGAAAAAAAATGTTGTTAAGATTAAAAATCAAAAAACGGGGAAAGAACAAGAAGTTAAGTTTGAAAAAATTATTAATGTCTTAGGAAAGGAAAAGTAGCATGAAAAGAACACATACTTGTGGAGAACTACGACTAAAAGATATCAACCAGGAGGTTATTTTATCAGGATGAGTTGCAAAAAGCCGCCGGATGGGAGGACTAATTTTTGTTGATTTACGTGATCGCAGCGGGATAAGCCAAATTATTTTTGATCCCGCCCACGCGGATTATGAACTAGCCCATAGTTTACGTAATGAATATGTTATTGCTGTGCGGGGAACAGTTGTTGAGCGTAAAAGCAAAAATCCGCAACTACCAACCGGGGATATTGAAATAAAAGCAAATAAGTTAGAAATTTTTTCAAAAGCCCAAACCACGCCACTAATTATCGCGGATGAAACAGATGCTTTAGAAGATGTTCGTATGACTTACCGTTATTTAGATTTACGAAGACCAGTCATGCAACAAAAAATCTTCTTACGCAATAAATTAGTGCATACTATTCGTAATTATTTACAAGACCATGGGTTTATTGATGTAGAAACCCCAATTTTAAATAAATCAACTCCCGAAGGAGCTCGTGATTTTTTAGTACCTTCTCGTCAAAATAAACATAATTTTTATGCCTTACCCCAGTCACCCCAATTGTTCAAACAATTATTAATGTTAAGTGGTTTTGATAAATATTTTCAAATTGCAAAATGTTTTCGGGATGAAGATCTACGAAGTGATCGCCAACCAGAATTTACCCAGTTAGATTTAGAAATGAGTTTTATTGAAAAAGAAGACATTATTACTTTAATTGAAGGATTACTAAAAAAAGTAATGCATGAAACCATTCAATGTGACATTACAACACCATTTATTCGGATGGAATATGACATGGCGATTGATGTATATGGAAGTGATAAGCCTGACACTCGTTATGATTTAAAATTGCATTCTATGAATGAAGTTTTTCAAAATAGTACTTTTAAAATTTTCCAAGATGTCTTACAAAACAAGGGAACCATTAAAGCAATTTTCATTCCGCATCAAGTTAGTAAAAAAGAAATTGAAGAATTAACTAGAATTGCTCAGCAAAATAAAGCGAAGGGCTTAGCATGGGTTCGTTATAATTTAAATTCAGAATGAGAAGGTTCCCTTGCCAAATTTTTAAGTAGCACTGAGCAAGAAGATCTCTTAAAAATGGCGAACCATTCCCAAGGAACATTTTTCTTAGTTAGTGGTGAATATCTATCAACTTGTCAGGCTTTAGGTGCCGTCCGGGTAATGTTAGCAAAATGGTATAATTTAGCGGACCCACATCATTTTAACTTCTTATGAATTGTTAACTGACCGCTTTATGAATGATCAGATGAAACAAACTCTTATACGGCAGCGCATCATCCATTTACTTCACCAACCAAAGAGTTTATTAATAATTTTGATAAAGAACAAGCAACCGCCCGCGCTGATGCTTATGATATTGTTTTAAATGGTTATGAAATTGGGGGGGGGAGTATTCGGATTCATGATAATAATGTCCAAGAACGCATGTTTAAATCATTGCAATTAACACCGACTGAAATTGCCGGAAAATTTGGTTGGTTTTTAAATGCATTTAACTATGGGGTTCCTCCTCACGGGGGAATTGCCTTAGGATTAGATCGCATTGCAATGTTATTAACAAATAGTGAATCAATTCGGGATGTAATTGCCTTTCCTAAAAATGCTTCAGGGGTTGACCCGATGACTAGTTCACCAAGTACGGTAACAACAGAACAATTAACTGAATTAGGAATTAAATTAGTTGATGAACATTAATGATTTATTAAAAAAGATTAATGAACTAGCTAAGAAGCAAAAAGAGGGGACCTTAACTGACGATGAAAAACAATTACAACATCAACTTCGCCAACAATACTTAGAAGAATTTCGTAAAAATTTTTTAAATGAATTAAAAACCATTAAGGTAGTTAATGAAAAAGGCGAAGATGTTACTCCGGAGAAATTAAAAAAAATTAAACCATCAAAATCAAAAAATTAAATTATTAAAAAAAGATGATAAAATTTATCATCTTTTTTAGTTTGATAATTGTCAATTGTTTTCTCTTTGTTGGTAGTGGTCGTTATTCATTAGCCATACCCCACTCATAATCCCAAAGGGCATAAAAATAATAAAGACTGTAAAAATTGATAAAATTAATACTGCAACTCCTTCACCATTTGTTGGGCGGTTACTTTTGATTTTTCTTTTAACAGATACTGTTATTGGGATTCACCATGCAAAGCCAATGAAACATGTGAAAATTCCTCCCAAGATACAAATAATAACTAAAAAACTAAAAGCTACCCATAATTTTTGTGCTGGTTGCGGATTTAGTTGCAGTGGTTCCCGTTTAATTGATAAGTTATTCGCATAATTTTCTTCCATTATATATTCCTCCATTTTTAATTATACAAAAAAAAAAAAAAACGAGTTTTTCTTGTAATTTATTTTAATATTTTTGGGTTATTTTTACAAAATTAATAATTAATGGTTAGTTAAAATTGTAAAGAAAAATTAAGATTTTCTTGATTTTTGCTTGTAAATTATGAAAAAAATGTAAAATATAAGTATAAAGTTCGCTAGATATTTGATGAGGAGGAACAATATAGATGAACAAATCAATTAATACTGTGAGAATGTTAGGGATTGAAGCAGTTAACAAAGCAAACTCGGGTCATCCTGGGATTGTTTTAGGTGCTGCACCAATGGCCTATACTTTATTTACTAAACATTTAAGAGTTAACCCCGAAGTTGATAAATGAATTAATCGTGATCGTTTTATTTTGTCAGCTGGACATGGGAGCGCCTTGCTATATTCATTATTACATTTATCAGGATTTAATATTACAATTGATGATTTAAAAAATTTCCGCCAGTTAGGATCAATTACTCCTGGTCACCCTGAATCATACTTAACCCCCGGGGTTGATGTTACAACTGGACCACTAGGGCAAGGGATTGCGATGGCGGTTGGTCAAGCAGTGGCGGAAACTCACTTAAGTGCGCGCTATAATAAACCTAATTATAATTTATTTGACCATTATACTTATGTGATTTGTGGCGATGGTGATTTACAAGAAGGGGTTGCCCAAGAAGCAATTTCCCTAGCTGGTCATTGAAAATTAAATAAATTAATTGTCTTATTTGATTCAAATGATGTTCAATTAGATAATATGGTTAGTGTTGCTCAAAGCGAGAATATTGCTGATCGTTTTAAAGCAGCGCAGTGAAACTATCTACTAGTTAAAGATGGAAATGACACAGTGGCAATTAATAAGGCCATTGAACAAGCAAAAACAAGTGATAAGCCAACTTTAATTGAAGTTAAAACGGTGATTGGCTTTGGGGCAACTAAACAAGGAACGCCCGCTGTGCATGGTTCACCATTAGGAACTGATATTGAAACAGTTAAAAAAGTATTAGCATGAACGGAAAAAGATTTTTTTGTTCCGGGAGAAGTTTATGAAGACTTTGAAACCAATGTTAAAGAACGGGGAATTAAAGAATATGACCGTTGAATTGCTCTTTATGAAAAATACTTGCAAGAGTATCCCGATCTCGGAAAAGAATTAGAACGTGCTATCCACGGTAATTTTGCAATTAAAGCAGAAGACTTTTTAGATTTAGCTCCAAGTAAATCCCAAGCAACTCGTGTTAGCAGTGGTAAAATTGTTGATCGCATTTCTGAATTACTACCAAATTGAATGGGGGGAAGTGCAGATTTAACTGGAAGTACTAAAGCAAAAGGTGCTAATGGTAATTACCAATTTGATAATCGGTTAGGAAGAAACATTGCCTATGGGGTTCGCGAATTTGCCATGGGAGCTATTAATAATGGAATCTATACTCATGGAGGGATTTTACCATTTGCTGGTGGTTTCTTTGTCTTTGCCGATTATATGAAACCAGCAATTCGGTTAAGTTCATTAATGGAAATTCCAGTGGTGTATGTGTTATCCCATGATTCAATTGCGGTTGGTGAAGATGGACCAACCCACCAACCAATTGAACAATTAGCAATGCTTCGCAGTCAGCCAAACTTAAATGTTTTCCGTCCTTGTGATTTTAAAGAAACCCTAGGAAGTTATTTAGAAGCATTACAACAAAAACACACACCAAGTGCAATTTTAATTACTCGTCAAGATTTACCAGAGTTAGAAACAACTACTGTCCAAGATGTTCGCAAGGGAGCCTACAAGGTTTTTGGGGCTGATCATAATAATGATGTCAATATCCTGGCTACGGGTAGCGAAGTTAGTTTAGCAATTAATGTAGCAAAAAAATTAGCCGAAAAAAACATTTCGGCCAAAGTTATTTCAATGCCTTGTTGAGAATTATTTGCTAAACAACCAACAGATTATCAAACATCCTTATTAGAAAAAAATGCTTTAAAAGTTTCATTAGAATTAGGAACAACTTTTGGATGAGAAAGATATACTGGTAACGCAGGAATTAATATTGGCATTGATACTTTTGGTCAATCTGGAAACTTCCATTCTGTGCTAGAATACTTTAACTTTAATGTTGAACATATTAGTAATAAAATTATTAAAAAATTAGGAAAATAAGATTAGAATCTGGGTTTAGCCCAGATTTTATTTATTTTTTAACAAAAAAAATGTTTAAAAATAGCAAGGATGCCATTCGTCCGGTAAATATATCAAAATTATTTTATGATATACTAAAAGTGTAAATAAATAGTTAACAGAGTACTTAAAGTACCTAACAAGTGTAAATTGTTGGGTACTTTTTGTTTTATTCTCTAACTTTTATTTTATTTAATTTACCAGAAGGGATCAAATGAAATGATATCGAATAATAACTTAAATCAACTGTGTAAAAATTGTCAAAGTAATTTACAAGAATTATTTCAAAAAATTAAACAAAAAAAACCGATGCTATTAAAACAATTACAATTTTTAAATGTGCACATTGAGGAAGATAATAGTGGGCAAAGTGATTATGAAATTAAACCCTTTGTTATTTTTCATTGTGAAAAAAAATATTTTGGGTTATTTTATAAAAAAAATTTATTCAATAATAGTCAGCTTAAACCAAACATTAAAAATCATACGGTTTATTTATCCTTAGCTACTATTAAACAAAGTGCTAATTTAAATACCATTAAAGAACAAATTGCAACTTCAAACTTACCGTTAGTAACTGCTCGTCAACAACCATTAACAACTCGCCCACAAACTGACCTTGTTGAACACCGTCAGCGGGTGGTGGGAGAAGTTGTTGATCCGCCATTAAATGCTCGGAATTTTGATCCGAATGCGGAAGCTCGACAAGCGGCGGGATTAATATATGTAATGCGCAATATTAACCGGAAATTAGTGCTTTTGTTTCTCATTATTATTTTAATTCTTACCGGAATTGGGGTTGGGGGATGACAACTTTTTAATTATTTAAATAAACCTCATACTACGAGTGTTGTCAAAACTGATATTACAAATGATGGGGGAACTTATAGTCAATATCAAGCTATTATTGATGATACGACAAATAGCCAGTTAAAAACTGCTGTGCAACAAATTTCGGTGTTGAGTCCGGATTTACTAAGTGCAATTGCTGATTCAGCAACAGTTTTATCAACTCACGATGTTCTGCAATATGATCATCAACCTCATTTAATGACAATTGATATTAATGCGGATAACGCCAAAATGTTTAAGGGTCATACGAAAGTAACTATGAATATTGAAGCAAAAAAATTTGATATTTCCTTTTTAAGTGGTGATTTTACAAATACAACGCCGCCCAAAATAACAACTTTAAACCAAATTAGTATTATTAAAGTTTTAGAAGGAATTTCTAACCTTAATCAAGATTTATTAACAGCACTGCAAGACCCCCAAATTAAAATTGAAAATATTAGTGGTCAAATTCCCGAAGATGGGGAAAAACATTTAGTAACTTTTACAATTAATGCTAATGATACCACTAACTACTTAGGAAAAATTAATGCCAAAATTAATTTAATTAACCAAAAATTTGATATTGGTAAATTAAAAGATGATTATACAACTGATCCCGTAAATACTGTTAACGATTTAGAACGCCAAAGTTTAATTCAGTTAATTTTATTATTACCTGATGCCCCCCAAGAGTTAAAAAATGTTGTTCAAGAAACAAATGTTGTTTTAACCCCATCGCAAGCAAAAATTCCTCGTGATGGTAAAACTTATGACCTTAATATTAACATTAATGCTAATAAAACTGTTGATTATGTTGGTACTTTAACAATTAAAGTAAAAGTTAAAAATAGTGTGCTTGATTTAGGTACTTTAAGTCAAGACTTAACGTCCCAGCCCGTTGTTACCGAACCAGATGTCAAAGCAAATGAATTAATTGATGCCTTGCAACGCGTTGGAAATGTTAATCCAATTTTATTAGGTCTATTAAACCAACCAGGAATTAATGTTTCAACCTTATCTGATTTTCCCCATGATGGGATCGCCCATAAAATTGGGATTGATATTCAAGCCGAAGGAGTTCCCCAATACACTGGACAAGCTCGAGTATGAATTATGATGAAATCTAGCAAAATTGATATTACCAGTGATGGGGGAAGTTTTATTCAATTTGGACCAGTTAATGGGAATGATACCAATACGGCTACTTTAATAAGCGCCCTGGAACAATTAAATAAGTTAACTCCTTTAAATGCTAATTTATTAGCCGTCCTTAAAGATAAAAACATTATGGTTACTACTGACAGTCAGTTTGTAGCTGATAAAAAACCGCATGAAATAAATATTACAATTAATACTATTAATACAAGTCAATATGAAGGAGTAGCAAAAATCTTATTAAATATGCAATCAACATAAACTAGAAAGGAGGATATACAATGAATAATACTGATCAACAACCTCATATCGTTATTTGTAATAATTGTAAGAAGCGCTTACAGAATTTATTAAAAACAATTAAAAAAGAAAATCCCTTGTTGATTAAAAAACTACAATTATTACCAATTAAAACTGAAACTAATTTTGATTCAACAATGGATAATGATATTCAACCATTTTTAGTATTTCGCTGTCGAGATATTTATTATGGGTTATTTAATAAAAAAAATTTATATTGTAACAATAAAATTAAGCCAAATGTTATTAATAAAATTGTTTATTTATCAGCCCAGACCTTTTCCAAAAGTTTCCATATTCCTAATGCTCAACCGTCCCTTGCTCTCACTGTTACTGAAAACCATTTACCAACCATTATTCCACCTTCCCAACATCAACTGGTTACAACCATTAAAAATAATGTTGATCTTCGTGACCCAGATGTTTTTTATCCAGAAATTGAAGATGAATATCATAGTCAGTTACAAGAATTATTAAAAAATTACCATCATAAATTTATTATTTTAATTGTGGTTTTACTAGTAATCTTAGCAGGAATCGGTCTGGGAGGTTGACAAATATATCAATATCTTAATAGTCCAACAGCTAATGCTACTAATCGTATTGATATTTCCCAAGATGGGGGTTATTTTCCCAATGTAAGGGTAACTATTAATAACACTTCTTCGGACCAACTAACAACCGCAGTGCAACAAATTAGTGAATTGAATCCCGATTTATTAACTGCTCTTAATGATCCTGCCACGGTGTTAACAACTAGTGATCATTTGTTATATGATGGGGGATATCATTTAATAAGTATTACGGCTAATGCCACCCATACCAAACAATTCCAGGGGATTACGAATGTTACCTTAGCAGTTCGTGCAGCAAAGTTTGATATTACTAATTTGGATGGTAACTTTAGTAATTTAGCACCCTTAAAAATTGCAAGTTTAACCAATCAGAATATTATTAATGCCCTGCAAACAATTCCTAATTTAAATCCTAACCTAGTTAGTGTCCTTAGCGAGGACCAGTTAAAAATTAATGACATTACTCCACCAACATTAATTTCTGATGGGCGCTCGCACTTAATTCATTTTACCCTGGATGCTAATCAAACAAAACAATTTCAGGGCACATTACTAGTTAGTGCTTATTTTATCGCTACAAAAATTAATATTAGTAATATTAATGGTAATTATTTAACTAGCCCGCCGGTTGTAGTTGGTGATTTAACCCATCATAATCTAATTTACTTAATTCAAAATGTTGAGGGTGTTGATCCAAACTTAGCCACTGCGGTTAATGATCCAAATATTCTTGTTTCAACATCTTCATCGTTGCTTCCTAATAATCAGTCAAGTGAAATTGATATTACTGTCGATGCCAATGCAACAAAAAATTATATGGGAATATTACTAGTTAAATTACAAGCAAAAAACGGAATCATTGATATTTCTAATTTAAACCAAGATTTAACTTTTCAACCAGCAGTTAGTGAACCAGATACCAAACCAAATGAATTGATTGCAGCATTAAAACAAGTTTCTGGTCTTAATCCTACTTTACTTTATTTGCTTGACCAGTCTGGAATTAAAGTAACAACTGACTCTGTGCTTAACCATGATGGTCTTGCCCATAAAATTGATATTAAAATTATTGTCCTTGCGATCCCAAATTATACCGGCCAAGCTGTTGTTTCAATAATGATGAAGTCTACTAAAATTGATATTACCAAGGATGAGGATTATACTAATCAACATGTTACGATTGGAAATGATTTAAATGCTAACACATTAATTGCTGCTTTAAACCAGTTGGGACCAACAATTGTGAACAAGGATATCTTAGCGGCCATTAAAGATCCCCAAGTGATTGTTACTTCTGATTCCCCATTCCAAGTTGATAACAAACCACATCCAATTAAGATTAATATTAATGCCCAATATACCAAACAATATGAAGGAACTGCTCATGTTAAAATTTTAATGCAATCCAATAAAACAGATATTACCAATGATGGTGGTGATTATTCACAATACCAAAATGTTATTTTTTTACAAGATACTAGTCAAGAACAACTAGTAGCGGGTTTAGAGCAGTTAAAAAACTTTGGAATTAAGCAAACCCTATTAACCGCAATTAAAGATCCCCACATTCAAATTTCTTCTTCCGATAATCCCACTAATTTTACTGGTAAAAAAATTACCATTAATATTAATGCGGGTAATACAGCCCAGTTTTATGGAAAAACAAGCGTTACCATTTGGGCTAATTTTAATGGACAACAACGAGCAAAATTTAACAGTGCTGTTGAAACAATTACTAATTTTAATAAAATTACTTATGTTGGAACTGCCACGGGTGATCTTTATCAACAACAAGATCAAAGCTGAACAAAACTTGCCAATTTAAAAAATTCAATTAGTAAAATTTTAGTTAATAACAACAAAATTTATGTGGGAACCCTGCAAGGAACAATCTATTGCTCTGATGATTGAACAAAGCCGCTTGCTAATTATCATACAACTAATAATATTCTAGGTAATATGTATTTTGATCAAAATAATATTTTACATGTTGTAATAATTAATCCTGGCTTTACAATTTCCCAGGTTCAAGAGTTTTTATCTTCGGATTGAACAACAGATATTTTTGATAATAATTTATATTGTTCGCGAATGTTATATGCTGGCATTATTAATAATGATGATGTCATTGTTACGAATTTTGGAATTTATAATACAACAAAGCATACCCAAACAAAGTTCCCAACTGATGGCGAGATGGGAGTTGGCTTTTTAGCCGGAAATGATAATCATTGGTATGTTCTTATGAGTCAAGGGAGTCTTTTACAATATAATCCGACAAACTTTGACTATCACCAAATTTATAATTTTCAAAAAACGATTACGTCTGCACTACTCGTTAATTATCAAGATAGTTTTTTAATTTGAACTAACGATGGTAATCTCTATAACTTTAAACAAATTAACCAACCCATTGTTAAAGTAGGATCATCAATTAGTCAAATTTTAGTTAATAACGATGCCATTTATTTACGTTGCCAAAATAAAATTTATAGTTCTCAGAATAACTGAAAATCACAAGTTGAAAGTATTAACGTAACAACAATTTCACTTATTAATGGTAACTTATGGGTTGGTTACCAAGAAGGTTATTTATTTGAACAAACTTATTAAAATTAGAAAGAAGGAATAACATGAAAAAAGCAATTCAATACCAAAGCACGCTAGCAACGCCGGGCAAAAAAAGTAAGAAGAAAATAATTATTTGATCTATTATTGGAACAGTTTTATTAGCGGGAACCGGCATTGGGGGATGGCAAATCTATGAATATTGAGTAAAAACTCATCAGCATGTTGACCACCGGATTAATATTTCCCAAGATGGGGGTGATTATACTAGTAGCAAAGCTAAAGTTGTAAATACTTCCCAAGATCAGTTATTATTAGCTTTAAAAACAATTGCTACTTTAAAACCTGATCTTTTGCAAGTGTTAAATGATAACCATGTGGTGATAAAAACTAATGACCATTTAATTTATAATGGTCAATATCAATCTTTAAAAATTATTATTGATGCTAGTGACACCACAAATTACCAAGGTACAGCAGTTGTAACAATGTCAATTGCGACAAGTATTATTGATATTTCTCAAGATGGGGGCGAATTTTTAGACAATAAAGCTGAAATTAGTGATACTAATTCATCAACCTTAGTTAGTGCAATTATTAGTGCCATTCCTAATTTAAACCCTGATTTAAAAGCAGCATTACAAGACCCCAATATTTACTTAACAACAACCGATAAATTACAATATGATGGGCAGTACCACCCAATGAAAATTGATATTAATGCCAATAATACTAAAAATTATTTTGGCGAAGCATTGATTACCATTAGTGTAAAGGCAAAACAAATTAATTAAAAAAATAATCTTTTGAACAATAACTGGCAGGATTAATTTGCTGAAAAAGTTAGGAGAAGTTATGAAATTTTTTCAATAAAATTCTTAATTATGTTAAAATATTGTAGATAACTAATATTCTTATTAATAATTATTAGTTTTATTGATAAATTGACATAAATTACGACTAGAGGAGGTAAATTAATCATATGATACCATGATGAGCAGGCTTAATAATAGGGATTGGTTGTTTAATCATTGGTGGGGTATTAGGATTTATTATTACAAAAAAAATTGTTCAAAAACAATTACGTGATAATCCCCCAATTACAGAAAAACAAATTCGTGCTATGTATATGCAAATGGGAAGAAAACCTTCAGAAGCTGATATTAAAAAAGTTATGAACTCAATGAAAAGGGCAAAGTAATGCTATAGAATTAAAAAAATGTTAATAAAATTAACATTTTTTTAATTTTTTTTCGGTTTGTTTTTTGATTTTTTTAAATCATTAATTTCTTTGGTTAATTCCGCTTGTTTTAACTTACTAGTTTCAATTTGTTGATTAATTTTGTCACTTTTTGTGGCCATTTCTAGTTTTTTTAGTTTATTAATATCGGCTTTTTTATGGATATCATATTTTTTTTCTTGCCCTGTTCATAATCGTTTAATATTTTCATGGTGTCGAAAGACTAATAAAATAACTCCTAGTAAAACCATAATATTAATTAAGGCAAGACTATCATAATAATTATCATAATTAAGATTGTGAAATTGGTTAAACCAAACTAAGTTACTATCCTTTAATAACTGGCCATCAAAGTTAATTACATTGATACCACTTAGTTGGGGAATTCAACATAACGCCCCGACCATAATTGCACTTAGAATTGAAGATAATGATACTCTTCTTCAAATGAAAAAGACTACTCATCAGACTACCGCCGCAATTAAGAAATAATAAGGGTTAGTCATTCATAATAATCCTAAAAACGAAGAAACTGTTTTTCCTCCTTTAAATTTATAATAAATTGGATAACAATGACCTAATAAAACAAAAAATGTTGGAACATAATAACTAGTTGAGCCGAAATTAACATCGTCGATGGTAATACAACTAATACCCAAGGTAATAAACATGACAAGTGTTATTTTTAGCATGTCTAAAAACATAATTACAAATCCTCATTTTTTTCCTAACACCCGACTAGTATTAGTCGCTCCGGCGTTTTTGGAATGATATTCTCTGACATCAACTTTAAAAAAGAACTTACCAATAAAAATTGATCAACTAAAAGAACCAATTAGATAAGCTAAAATACATGCAATGATTGTGCCAATATAACCATATAGATTCATTAACTTAAACACCTCTTAAACTATTATAACCTAAATGAAAGTATTTTTAATGAATATCCTAGATAAATCTTGAATAGCAATATTTTTTGTAAAAAATTAAGATTGTCGTAATTTTGTCAATAATTATCAAGAATAAGTAATAATTTTTCTGAATCAAAAGAAATAAATTGTTTTTTTTTTTTTTTTTAATAGAATACAAATATGGAAAAGACATATGAAATAGGCAATTATTAAATAGTAATTTGTCAAAACAAAAATAGTTGTTTATTTTGTATATTTTCCTAATTGATTAATTAAACTAAAGTGAGGAAGAAAATAGTGAAGAAATTATTAGCGATTTTAGGCGCAATTGGATTGACAGCCACTGGTGCTTCATCAGTCGTCGCATGTAACAAGGAAGACAAAAAAGAAGATGTAAAAAATTTATCTTCATATAGTGAAGCCCATAAGAAAGAAATTGCCCTAGCAGTAACTAACGCCATTGCTAAAACATCTAATAAAGCTGCTGGCGAAAACACCGCTGCTTATAAAGCTATTAATAGTGCAGTAATTGACACTTTAAAATCAATTTCAAAAGTAAGCAAATTAACAGGACCTAAGCTACAAGTTAATGTGTTAGATAAAAATAATGCTGAATTTACTACTCATAATAGTGAGTTTAAAAAAGGTGATCAACTTATTATTGTCGTTAAAGCCTTAAGTGGTTCAGAGTTAAAAGGGAGTTTAAAAGTTAACTTAACAGTAACTGACCAAGTAGTTGTTGATTTAACCAAAGTAACAATTACAGTTCCCGCTCAAACAATTCCAGGTGATAAGAGTGTTGCGGGGGATGTTACTGCTTTACAAACAGCAATTACTAATGCTGTTAAAGGAACTTCAGCATTGTCAGGATTAACTATTGACACAGATTATACTATTGAAGGGTTAAACCAAATTGTTGTTGGTAAAACTCCAACTGAATTATCAGCTATGAAATTTTCAGTAAAAGCAAAAAGTACTAAGATTATTGGTGAAACACCTAAATTTAGTGTAAATGTTACAAAAGCAGCGGTTGCTGTTGATTTAACCAAAGTAACAATTACAGTTCCCACTCAAACAATTCCAGGTGATAAGAGTGTTGCGGGGGATGTTACTGCTTTACAAATAGCAATTACTAATGCTGTTAAAGGAACTTCAGCATTGTCAGGATTAACTATTGACACAGATTATACTATTGAAGGGTTAAACCAAATTGTTGTTGGTAAAACTCCGGTTGAATTATCATCATTTGAGTTTAGTGTTAAAGCAAAAAGTGTTAAAGCAACAGGCGGAACACCTAAATTTAAGGTAAATGTTACAAAAGCAGCTGTTGCTGTTGATTTAACCAAAGTAACAATTACAGTTCCCACTCAAACAATTCCAGGTGATAAGAGTGTTGCGGGGGATGTTACTGCTTTACAAATAGCAATTACTAATGCTGTTAAAGGAACTTCAGCATTGTCAGGATTAACTATTGACACAGATTATACTATTGAAGGGTTAAACCAAATTGTTGTTGGTAAAACTCCAGTTGAATTATCAGCTATGAAATTTTCAGTAAAAGCAAAAAGTACTAAGATTATTGGTGAAACACCTAAATTTAGTGTAAATGTTACAAAAGCAGCGGTTGCTGTTGATTTAACCAAAGTAACAATTACAGTTCCCACTCAAACAATTCCAGGTGATAAGAGTGTTGCGGGGGATGTTACTGCTTTACAAATAGCAATTACTAATGCTGTTAAAGGAACTTCAGCATTGTCAGGATTAACTATTGACACAGATTATACTATTGAAGGGTTAAACCAAATTGTTGTTGGTAAAACTCCAGTTGAATTATCAGCTATGAAATTTTCAGTAAAAGCAAAAAGTACTAAGATTATTGGTGAAACACCTAAATTTAGTGTAAATGTTACAAAAGCAGCGGTTGCTGTTGATTTAACCAAAGTAACAATTACAGTTCCCACTCAAACAATTCCAGGTGATAAGAGTGTTGCGGGGGATGTTACTGCTTTACAAATAGCAATTACTAATGCTGTTAAAGGAACTTCAGCATTGTCAGGATTAACTATTGACACAGATTATACTATTGAAGGGTTAAACCAAATTGTTGTTGGTAAAACTCCAGTTGAATTATCATCATTTGAGTTTAGTGTTAAAGCAAAAAGTGTTAAAGCAACAGGCGAAACACCTAAATTTAAGGTAAATGTTACAAAAAAATAATTAAATTATTTTAAAAAAAACATCTAAGATAAAGTTTACTAGTTAATGAATTTATGACTAACTTTATTACAGATGTTTTTTTCTTTATAAAAATAAATTATTTTAATCTTTATTTGTAAAACTGGGGATATTATTGTATGATATTAAGGATTATCAAATACTTAATAAAGGTGGGATAAACAATGGACAATAATAACAAAGCTTTACATTATGATGAATCTTCAATTCAAGTCCTAGAAGGGTTAGATGCTGTTCGGAAACGACCAGGAATGTATATTGGTTCAACTGATATTCGGGGATTACATCATTTAGTTTGAGAAATTGTTGATAACTCAATTGATGAAGCATTAGCTGGATTTGCTAGTGAAATTAATATTATAATACATAAAAATAATGGTATTACGGTGAAAGATAATGGACGGGGAGTTCCCATTGGTAAACATGCGAGTGGGAAATCAACCCCTGAGGTTATTTTTTCAGTTTTACATGCTGGGGGAAAATTTGGTGGTGATGGTTATAAAACATCGGGAGGTCTCCATGGGGTTGGTTCTTCAGTTGTTAATGCTTTATCAAGTGAATTTGATGTCACAATTTATCGAGACAAAAAAATTAGTAACATTAAATTTAATAATGGGGGGAAATTAGCCCAAAAATTAACTACCATTGGTTCGACAGCAACAACGGGAACAACCGTTTATTTTGTGCCTGATCCCGAAATATTTAAAGTAATTGATTTTTCATTTTCAACAATCTCAGAACGAATTCGCGAATCAGCATTTTTAAATAGTGGGTTAAAAATTACACTCCAAGATGAACGCACGGATAAGTATGTTGAGTATTTATTTAATAATGGGTTAGAAGAGTTCATTACTTATATGAATGAGGGGAAAAAACCAATTACCCCAATTATTACCTTTAAAGGAATTGAAAAAGACATTGATGTTGAAATTGCTTTACAATATTCAACTGAATTTAATGAAAACTTATTAAGTTTTGCTAATAATGTTAAAACCAGTGATGGGGGAAGTCATGTGGTTGGTTTTCGTACGGGATTAACAAAAGTTATTAATGAGTATGCCCGTAAAGAAGGTTTATTAAAAGAAAAAGATAAGAACTTAGATTCAACGGACACTCGAGAAGGATTAACAGCAATTATTTCAGTAAAAATCCCGGAAAGTTTAATCCAATATGAGGGCCAAACCAAAGGAAAATTAGGAACTAGTGATGCCAAAACAGCAGTTGAAAATATTGTTGCTAAACAAATGCAATTTTGAATGTTAGAAAATAAAACAAATGCCTATGCAATTATTGAAAAAGCTTTATTAGCTCGTACTGCTAAAGAAGAGGCTCGCAAAGCTCGGGAAGCAGCACGAGGTAATAAGCGAAAATCTAATAGTGAACGGTTATTAACGGGAAAATTAACTCCTGCCCAAAATAAAAATAAAAAGGTTAATGAATTATTTTTAGTGGAAGGGGATTCAGCCGGAGGGAGCGCAAAATCAGGGCGTGACCGGAAATTTCAAGCCATTCTTTCACTACGTGGAAAAGTTATTAATGCGGAAAAAGCAAAATTACAAGATTTAATGAATAATGAAGAAATTAATTTAATGATCCATGCTATTGGGGCTGGTTTTGGTAATAATTTTGATTTGGAAGATGCTAACTATGGCAAAATCATTATTATGACCGATGCGGATACTGATGGAGCGCACATTCAAACTTTATTATTAACATTTTTCTACCGCTTTATGCGTCCGTTAATTGAAGACAAACGAGTTTACATTGCTTTACCTCCCTTATTCAAAATTACTAATTTAAAAACTAAAAAAGTTAGTTATGCGTGAGATGAAAATGAGTTAAAAACAAAACTAAAACATTTAAAAGATAAGTTTGAACTCCAACGTTACAAAGGATTGGGAGAAATGAACGCCGAACAGTTGTGAGAAACAACAATGGATCCCGAAACTCGTCAGTTAATTGCCGTAACAATTGATGATGCGGCAATTGCGGAAAAACGAATTGTAACATTAATGGGGGATGATGCTAAAAAACGGAAAGATTGAATTGATGAAAATGTTAAGTTTACTTTAGAAGATGACTTTCAACCGGTGGTGGGACAATAATGATGGAAAATATAGTTTTTGATATTAAAATTAATCTTGATAATGTTAATAAGGTCAATGCGATCACCAGCCAGTATGAAAATTTTGTGTGAAATTTTTTGCGTTATGAAGAAACAACTACGGAGTTAAAAGTTTTTGTTTATCGCAAATTTGACTTGAGTAGTAGTGAACAAGATAAAATTATTGCTCAAACCATAGTTGCTAAAAATAACCCCCAATCTTTAAACACGATGCTTTACATTAGCAAACTATTATTAGAAAAAACTTTGGCAAAAAATAATTTTATTCAAACAAGTATTAATGAGCATTCGGGCTTGTATCGCTTAGAAACTAGCACCAATCTTTATTTATTAACAAAAGTAGGGAAAAAATTTTTTAGTCAAGGTTCTAATGCACTACAACTAAGATATTTTAATTGGGATTTAGCTGGTTTATTATTTAATTTAAAAACAGCGGGGGAAGTAGTCTTTCCGGATAATTTATTAAATGATGATCCACACCGGTTAGCTACGAAAATTAAAGAATGAAGTGCCAAAGGACAAAATCTTAGTTCAAAACTACATAATATTGCCTGGTTTAAACATTATTATTTTGAAATAACAAAAACTACTCCTGAGTTAATTTTGACATATTGTTTTAAAAATGTTGAAGACCAAACTCCCGGTCACCAAATTGTAATTAACAAAAATGATGTTTTCGCTTTACAAGATAGTTTAAAATTAGTTTATGAATTTTATTATACTAATGACAAAATCTTCCAATTTGTTCGTACATTAATTTTAGATGTTAAAAATCCAATTTTAAATTATTATCGTCAAGAAGATCAATGAAAATTAACCGCCTTTGGATTTGAAATTTTTTCAAAAATAACAATTGAAAAAATTATTAATCCTCATTTATAAATCAGAAAGGAACAGCAAGATGAGTAATCAAAAACAAACAGATAATGAATTAGTTTATACTTTAAATGATATTATGGAAGATCGCTTTGCACGCTATGCCAAATATATTATTCAAGAGCGTGCTTTACCCGATGTGCGAGATGGTTTAAAACCGGTTCAACGAAGAATCCTTTTTGCAATGAATGAACTCCGGCTAACTTTTAATTCCAGTTATAAAAAATCAGCGCGGATTGTGGGGGAAGTAATTGGGAAGTATCATCCCCATGGTGATACTTCTGTTTATGATGCCATGGTGCGGTTAAGCCAAAGTTGAAAAGTTCGCTATCCGTTAATTGATATGCACGGAAATAATGGATCCATTGATGGTGATCCTGCCGCTGCGATGCGTTATACTGAAACACGGTTAAGTGAAATTGCCGGGTTTTTATTACAAGATCTTGATAAAGAAACAGTCTTATTTGCGCCAAACTTTGATGACTCAGAAACCGAACCAACTATTTTACCAGCAATGTTTCCCAATTTATTAATTAATGGTGCTACCGGAATTGCCGCTGGTTATGCAACAAATATTCCTCCTCATAATTTACAAGAGGTTATTAATGCGACAATTCACAGGATTAAAAATCCCGATAGTAAGTTAAATGAATTAACAAAATATATTAAGGGCCCTGATTTTCCAACTGGGGGAATTATTCAGGGAAAAGCGGGAATTCTGGATGCTTACCGGACTGGACGGGGAAAAATTATTATTCGCAGTAAAATTGAAAATGAAGATAATAATATTGTTATTACTGAAATTCCTTATGAAGTTGTTAAACAAGATTTAGTTAAAAAAATTGATGACATTAAATATAATGAACCGGGGTTAAATATTAAAGAAGTACGGGATGAAACGGACCGTACGGGTTTACGAATTGTGGTGGAATTAGCTAAACAAGCCAATTATGATACTGTTCGGAAGTATTTACTAAAAAATACTAATTTACAAGTATCTTATAATTTTAATGTGGTTGCCATTGCTAATAAACAACCAAAATTATTAGGCTTAAAAGAATTAATTGATTATTATATTACCCACCAAAAAGAAGTTATTACCAACCGTAGTAAATTTGAACTAGCCAAAGCCCAAAAACGAGCAGAAATTGTGGAAGGACTTATTAAGGCGGTTAGTATTTTAGATGAAATAATTGCCATTATTCGTCATTCAAAAGACCGCACGGATGCCATTAATAATTTATGTGCGAAATTTAAATTTACCCAAGTTCAAGCGGAAGCAATTGTTCAATTAAGATTGTACCGGTTAACTTCAACTGATATTTTACAATTACAAAAAGAACAACAAGAGTTAACTAATTTAATTAAGAATTTACAAGCAATCTTAGCTGAGGAAGCAAAATTATTAGCTGTTATTGTTGAACAACTAGAATTGATCAAAAATAAATTTCCTTCTCCCCGTAAAAGTGTAATTGAAAATGATATTGAATTAATTGAAATTGAAAAAACAGAAACTATTATTGAAAAAGATGTTAATCTTTGGGTTTCACGAGATGGTTATTTAAAGGCATTAGATAATAGTCAATTAGCAAAAATAACAGCAGATGAATTTAACCGCAAACCACTAGATTTATGGGTTGCTAATTTTTCGGCGAACACATTAGATAAAATATTATTAATCACATCAAAGGGAAATTATGTAATTATCCCGGTTTATAAAATAAAAATGTCAAAAATTAAAGATATTGGTGAACATGTTAACACTATTTCTGAATTGCCAGGAGAAGAAAAAATTGTTGCTAGTTATTTATTAGATAGTTTTAATAAGCCTAATATCACAATTATGATTGCCACTAAAAATGGAATGATTAAAAAAGTTCCGGTCTTAGACTTTGAAGCAACTAGAATTAGTAAAGCGATGAAAGCAATTAACCTGAAAGCTGATGATGAAGTAGTTGCTAGTCAACTAGTTAAAGATGAACCATATGTTAGCATTTTTACCAAAAATGGTTTTGCAGTTAAATATAAACAACAAGAAATACCCAGTCTTGGGTTACGTACTAGCGGGGTCAAATCAATTAACCTAAAAGATGATGAAGTAGTAGGAGCTGGTTATGGTCAAAAAGAAAATCTTATCTTTATTACTGACCAAAATATGGTTAAAAAAATTGCTTTAAAAGAACTCCCAGTTTCAACCCGTCCTATTAAGGGGACACGGTTATTTAAACCAAATAAAAAACTAGAGCAGTTAATTAAATGAGGATTTATTATTAATAAAAAAGAAACGTTGAATATTTTACATCCAAATGATGAGATTGAAATGTTTAATGTTGACAAGATTACGTTACAAGAGTTAGAAGCTCCTCTGGAAACTTTAGGGATTGAAGATATTGATGATATTACGATTCCTAAATATTATAATTTAAAAGATGTTCCAACTAGTGATACACCGCCAACTAATAATAATTCAAATTCGCTTGCCAAGGATCCTGTGGCTATTAAAGCAACAACAAAATCAAAAGTAGTTCCTCCAACCAAAGTGGTGATTAAATCAACAAAGAGCAAGAAAAAACAACAAAAACAAAAATCATTTGTAAAATCAAAATCACAAGCAGCTTCGCTAAATTTATCTTCTGTCGTTCAACAACCAACAGAAAAATTAGCAAATAACAAAACTGTAACCCCCCAGTCTAATTCATTAACTTCTCAACCAAATATGGATAGGGAAACCAATAAGGATGTTCTAAAATCAGCTTCAACTAATAATAAAACTTCAAAAGAAGGTATCAAGATTATGAAGATGACCGAATCTCCAAAATTAATTATTAAAAAAAATCCGGCGGAAAAAAAGGCTCCTCCGGAAGTAAAAAATATAAAACCACCACAACATTCTACCAAAGATACTAGTTTTCATCCCAAAGTAGATATTCGCCAAGCAAAAACAACGGTTGAATTATTGATTGAACAAAAACAACAAAAAGTTAATCCTGGTGGATCAACATCCAAAATAACGGCAGGAGAATCTCAAGTTGAACCACATGACAAAGTTGATAAAAATAAGTTTAAACATGATTTAGCAGTTGAAGAAACGAAGGAATTACAAATTAGTATTAATGATATTTTAAAAAATAATGATGATTAATAAAAGCAGGTAAATCATAATTTCCGTGCTTTTTTATTTAATATAATGATAAAATGTAATTAAATTATAATAAGGAGGACCAATATGGCAGATATTGAGAACCAACAATTAACAGATGATATTTTAGTACAAGCAGTTGACTTAACAAAATCATATCGTCATCAAGAAGTGCTCCACCATATTAATTTAACCGTTAAACGTGGTGAACGCATTGGTATTGTTGGTCCCAATGGTACCGGGAAAACAACACTCTGTGAAATTTTAGCACAGTTACGAAAACCAACGAGTGGTACGGTGAGTAAACCCTTTGGAGTGCGCATTGGAATGCAACTTCAGGAGTCACGTTATCCAAAGGGAATAACTGGCTTTGATCTGATGAATCTTTATTTAAAAGCTTATAAGATTCCAATTAAGCCAAAAGAAATTTACCAGATTTTATTAGCTTTACAAATTGAAAAAATCATTAATAAAGATATTACTAAGTTATCAGGTGGCCAACAACAAAAAATTAATATTTTGTTAGCACTGATTGTTAATCCTGATTTAATTATTTTAGATGAGTTAGCGACCGGATTAGATTTAGAAATTAAAGAAACAATTTATAATTTAATTAATGATTTTCTGACAGAACCCCAGAAGGGACTGCTGTTAATTTCCCATAATATGGAAGAGATTGAACAATTTTGCAAAACATTAATTTTTATGGTTAATGGGAAAATAATTAATACTGTTGATGTTGCCACGGTGGTAACTGAATATGGTAGTGTGGAAAAATATGTAAAAACAAAATTTAAAGAATACCAAATTGGCGCTTATAATCAAAATTATACGAGCCACCAGGAAGGACTTCACAATGAAAAATGAGCAAAAAGTTGAGCAAAATACATTGATAAAGAAAAAGATAAATAAGTCCCTTGTAACAGAAAATGTTAATATTTTTGCACTTTATTTTTTCTTTCTAAATTATCTAAAACGTCAAAAAATTGTTTTTGTTATTGCGGTGATTTTAATTCCGATTGGAATTACCCTGGATGCTATTTTAAATAACCCCCGGATTTCCGCTGGCTCAATTAGTTTAGGAATTGGAATTTCCTTTATTGCCACGGCTGCTAGTTGTTCGATGTATATGATGCTTGGCTTTTTAATTGATTTAAAAGTTTCGATAGTCTACAAACGAATTGGTTTGTTAGGAATTAAACCCTTTGGTTTTATTCTAATGGCAAGTTTATATTGTGTAACTCTTGTCGCGGTTTCGGACATCCTTGTTTTAATAACTAGTTTGATTACGGTCGGCGTACTTGGCTTTGATTTTAGTTTAATTTATGATCTAACTTTACTATTGTTCTTTATTGTTTCGATTTTTACAATGTTTTGTGTAATGGGGATTTTACTGTTCACTGTGGTTTTAATTAATTCGCGTACCATTCAATCCTTAGTAACAGGGATCTTAAGTGTTATTTTTATTGGGGGTTCCTTTGCAGTAGCTTCATGAATTCCACTCTTATTTGGGCATAATTACCAACAAATTTTTACAAGTTCATTAGGAATTGGCATTTTTTTTATCATTATTATTGGTTTATCAATTATCGGGTTTATCTTTTATTATTTAACATTGTGACTATTTAAATGGGATAATTAATTGGTCTTGTTATTTGCGAAAAAACTTAAAATTACTATGTTATTTTTTAAATATTTTTGTTATTATATATATGTTGTAAAATGACAAGTAAATTATTATATTCAGAAATGAGGTTAAATTAAAAATGCGTGAAGGAATAATTTTACGTTGCGATCAATGTAAAGAAGAAAACTACATTGCAAAACGTGATAAGAAAAAACATCAAGAAAAACTAGAACTTAAAAAATATTGTTCGCGTTGTAATGCTCATACATTACATAAAGAAAAAAAATAGACCTTTCCTTTAAGGTCTTTTTTTTATATAATTAAAAGAAATAGATGTTAGAGAGGGTAACCGTATGATTAGACCAGCCACCATTGCCGACCGTCAGGAAATTATTAATCTTATTACCGATTCTTGAACACATATTGACCACCAAGACTATAAAATTAAAGAACTTGAGTTAATTAAGGATTATTTTTTACACCAAAATTTTGATGAAGTGCTAGAACAGCAACAATGTTATTTAATTATTATTGAAAATAAATTATTAGCATTTGGTGCTTATGATAAAATAACCAATCAAATTACGCATTTATATGTTCATCACCAGTATTTAAATTGACATTTTGCCAAGAAATTATTAGCCTTACTTGAACAAGCAGCTTTCGCGGCTGGATTTTTCGAAATTAGTGTGAATGCTTATTTAACAAGTGTTGCTTTTTTTCAAAATAACAATTATCATGCCATTAAACGCCATTATTATGAATGAAATAATCGCAAAATTATTACTTTTTTTATGAAAAAGTATTTTTAATTATATGATACAATTAATAAATAAATTAAATAGAAGAACATATATAATGTCTAAAATATTTTATTATTTTAGGCATTTTTTATTTAATTTATAAAATTTAATAAAAAATTATAGTTTTCAAAAAAGAAAGGTTCATAAGATGAAAATATCAGTTAACCTGAAAAAATTTGAAAAACTAGAAGAAGATTTTTTCTCTTTTTTAATTCAAGCTTTAATTGGATTAGGAAAAGAATATGTGGAAACAACAATTGATTTTGAAGCTGTTGAGGATGGAGACATCAACCAAAGAGGTTTATATCAACAATTAGCATCAATACAAAATGATGCAGATTTTTTAAAGAATATTACTAAATATATTTTTTTAAATTTACCCCAAAAAATTGAGGCACAATTAGCAGAAATATCACCTGAAAAACGACAAGAATATATTGATAGATTATGCCGAGAGATTATTAATGATTGAGTACAAGATGAAAATATTTCTCTTCATCAACGCCGAAATTTATTAAAGCAATATCGTCATATTAATGATAATGAGATTAAAGATATCCTTGACCAAGTAGCCAATTTTTGAGATTCGGCCCCATTTTTAAATATTGATGAATATGAAATTGATAATTTATTTAATAAAATTAAAAATTACTACCATCCCGAAATTGCACCACTATTTTTAAATAAAGATGGTTTATTTGACAACTTTTTACAAGAAGAATGAGAATTTTTTAGAAAACAAATTAGTATTAATAATTTTCATTATGCAAATGATCAGGATAAAAATGCTGTTCAGTTATTATATAAAAAATTAAATGGGTTATTAGATGAAAAGCAATTAACAGAGCAGGATAAACTTGATCTTGCCTATATTGAAAATTTAGCAAAAGAAGATGAACCTGTGTGATATTTTATGCAACAAGATTTAGCCATTACCCATGGTGAAAATCTTGGGGTAATTGATTCTAAAATTGATACCCGTCTTTCAGCAACTACTACAACTTCAACAGTTAAGGGTGGGGCAAATTTTTCAATCCCGCTTCCTATTCCGGGTAGTTCAAAGTCAGCGGTGGAAGCATCTTATGCTGGTGCTCGTGAAAAAAAATGACAAACTGAAAATAAACAAATGACCACAACCAATTATACTCAAACTACAAATAGTGCAACTAATATAAAACAAAAAATCTTAATTCCCCAAAATGTTATTCGAGATTGGTTATGAGAATTTAAAAAAACAAGAATGAGTTCGCCCCCAGGGGATAGTTTTGACAATACTTTAACAATTGAATTAGTAAAAACATTTCTAATTATTGACCTCTTAAAATTGTTAGAGAATAGTGATGATAAAGCACAAGATCCTGTTTTTCGTGAAATTTATATGGAAATTCCAACTCTTGTTTTAAAAGTTGTTATTGAACCAGCCATTGAAAAAATTACTTATTGCTATAAAAATTCTAATATTAGTAAAAATGATTTTGAAAGTTTGTTAGAAACCTTTGATGCTATTATTAAAAAATGTCAACATAACATTTATAAAAAATTCTATTGTGATCATCCAGCTTTAAAATTTTTTAAAACTTTTCGAAATGATGGTTTCTTTACTAAAATAGATTTACTATCAGAAAGTCTCGCTAATTACAATATTCAAGAAATTGCGATTAAAAAGAAATATCTGTTTAATATTTTGAAGTCACTTAAGACTTCTGAACAAGACAAAACCTCAAAAGCAGAAATTGAATCAATTTTGGCAAGAATTCAAGAGCTTAACTTTTTCCGGGAAGTTTTAACAAAACCAGTTGTACCTCATCCATTAAAAATCTTAAAAATTCCTTCACGATTAAGGACTTATTCTTTAACATCAACTGATAACCGTCCTGATCAAGATGAATTTGATGGTCATAAAAAAGCAACTGACCAAAGGCTAGCAACAATTCAAGAAGAAATTGAAATTGCTGAAGAAGCTCGTGAGGAAAGTTTTAATGAACTAGAAGAAAATTTAACAAGATCATAAAAATGTAACACTTACTGTTTTATCATGAACTGCTAGATTAGGATTAAGATAAAGTTTATTTATCAAAATATATAATCTAATTACTAAACTTTTAAGTTTTCTCACTCTTAATTAATGGTGATTCAGTTATAATTATGGTAAAATAAAGACCAATAAATAAGGAGGAACTACAATGTCAACAAAAGTATTAGTAATTTATGGAACGGTTAGTTCAGATGAAAAATCATATTCAAAAGAATTGGCACATCGTTTTGTTAAACATTATCAAGAATTAAATCCAAATGATGAAATTATTCATTTAGATTTAAATAAAACACCAATGGCTTTAAAAACATTAACAGTTGATAATTTTGCAACTTATTTTAATGAAGAAGATTCTGATGTGTATATTAACCAATTAAAAGAAGTTAATAAAGTTATTATGGCTTGTCCAATGAATAACTTTAATGTTTCAGGGTTAGTGAAAAACTACTTAGACCATGTCTTAGTTGCTAATAAAACTTTTTCATATAAATATTCAAAAAAAGGGGATGCAATTGGACTATTACCCCATTTATCAGTCCAAATTTTAACAACCCAAGGAGCACCATTTGGATGATACCCCTGAGGTAATCATACCGAATATTTAAAAGGAACTTGAGAATTTGTCGGAGCCAAAGTAAATGAACCAATTTTAGTGGCTGGCACAAAAGTTGCTCCAACTAGTTCCTTAACTCCCCAAGAATTAATTGATCAATATGATGAGCAAATTAAAAAAGTAGTTAAAACATTTTAAACAGATAAGTAATTATCTGTTTTTTTATAAGTTAAGTAGTTAACTTATTAAAACAATGATTTTAATATTTATTTTGTTTAAAATTATTAATTGTTTTTTTCAAGAAGTTTAAGAAAATAAAGATATAAAATTAAAATTGAGTGTAAATAACACCGAAGTTAAAATTAATAATTTTATGAAGGTGTTTTTTAATTTTATAAAATATTTTGAAAGGAAGAATTTAAATGACTATAGAAGAATTAAATATTATTTTAAGCCCACTATTAAAGGAAGTAAAAGTGTATAAAATGGAATTAATGAATATTGAATTATTTCAAAAAAATATTCTTAATGCAATAGAATTATTTAACTTAGACCTTGAAATCTTTTTACTTAATACATCATCTTTTTATAAAAATGATAAGAAAATTAAAGAACTAGTAATAAAATTAAAAGAATTAATTAAACTAAAACAAGATTATGAAAAATTAATAATTTCGCAATTTAAGAAAAATAGAAATAAAAATATTCAAACAAAATTTAATAAACTATCAGAGCAATTACAAATTCATTTGCATAATAAAACAACACATTCTCCTGAATTTACAAAGACATTTTTTTATAAATTATATTTTGATGAATGTGAACCTTTACTTAAAAAAATCCAAGCAATTAAAGTTATTAATTTATATAAAGATTTTATTTTCAAATTTATCTACGAAGATTTTCTAAAGCAAGAGAAAGACCGGGCAAACAAAAAAATTATTGAATTAATAGATGTTGAAACATGATGTAAGCAAAAATTATCTAAATGAAATGAAAAATGAGTTACTAATCAAAATGCTGACCCTTTTGATCTTCAAAATTATATAACTGAAATTAATGAAATTAAAATTAAAAAAAATTTTATATATAAAGAAATTGAATTATATTCAGAAATTAGACGGTTATACCAAGAAAGTAAACAGAATGATAATAATAAATCATATGATCAAACAATTGCAAGATAAAATCTACTAATTTATTTTTTAAAAAATAATTAATTAATAAAAAACTCAAATTAAAAAAAGGAGATAAAATAAATAATTACTTATCTTTTTTAATAATTTAATTAGTTAGTTAAGACAATAATTTTTTAATGTTTATTTTGTTTAAAATTATTAATTGTTTTTTTAATTATTTTTGTGAAAATAAAGATATAAAATTAAAAATTGAGTGTAAATAACACCGGATTTAAAACTATTAGTTTTATTGGTGTTTTTTAATTTTATATACATTATAAAGGGGAAAATACTACAAAATCCTCTACTTAATGATGAGTAATAATATCAAATAATTTAATGGATACCTTACCATTAATTACTTTAAAAAAAATGAAAAACTTAAATAAATTATTTTTATTTTAAATTTGAAAGGAATTAAAACTATGTTAGAAAATAATAATAAAATAGTAGGCCTAAAAATAAGATATCAAAAAATATTGAGCTCAATTAATGAGGATATTCAAATTTTTTTATCTAAAATTTCAAGAATAATATCAGATGAAAATAACGATCCGTTAGTTTTAAAGATTAAAGAGTTAATAGAAAAAAATAAATTTTCCAATTCACAAGTTAATGGAAAACCTAAGTTAAATAAAAAAGCAGTAATTAAAATTAATAATTTAATTAAAAATTTAGTTATGGTTTTGGATGATTTAAAATTATGAAAAAAAGAAAGATCTTTTTTATCTTTTTTAATTAAAAGTGAAAAAATAATTTTCTTAAATCAGCATAATAAATATATTGATGAAATTAATAAATTAATTACCAGAATTAATAAATTAAGAAACAATGATGAAAACAATGACCAATTAAAGCAATTACCATATGATGTTAATACTAAACAAATAGAAAGTTTAATGTTCAATATTGTTAAATTAAATTCCGATATAGGAAAAGAACTAAATGATATTGATATCATTAGTAATTTAGAGTTTAAATTACTTGATGAAAATTTTAAAATAGCCATTGAAGAACGGTTAAGACTAATTGATCAATATTATTCTAAAATAAAAAATGAACTAATCAAGAATATGAAGGTTAATAAAGAAGAAACTAATATCGATAAAACTAAAAATTCATCCAATAATAATCTTCTTTTTAATATTTTGTATGAAAAAAGTAACTTTAATCAAAAAATAGAATCATATTTTAATAGAGAGAGATATAAAAATTGATATAATGATAACCAAGGTTTTTTTTCTAAATATTTCCTAAATTGTGAAAATGATAAATTAATTAGAACAATGTTAGAAGAATGAAATATTTTTTATCAAAAATATCCTAATATTGCAATTAAAGATCTTCAAAATATATACCTTGGAAATATAAATAAAATGAAGGAATCACAATTAAAAAAAATAAATAATTTATATAATATTCTTTTAGATAAGGTTCCTGATAACATTATTTCAAAATTTCTTGATGAAAAGGATGATACTGGTTTTGGATATGCTTGAATGATTTTAACAAAAAAAGAGGAAATTAAATTCTCTATTGCGACACTTATAAATTTGATTGAAGAAAATTATTCAAACATAATTAACTATATAAATTTTACTCATTTACTACCAAAAGATAATTCTTATAGTCTTGTTAATAAGAATATAGAACAAAATAGTATAACAAGTGAATTGAAAGAACTAACTGTCGAAAAAATTACAGCAATTAATGATAAAATATCTCGTGCGGGAAATTGCCATTTTAATTTATACCATCAACATCTGCAAGAATTACTTTTTGATTTAGATGAAATGATTAAAAACGATTCTAATTTTTCTAAAACTTATGTTTCATTGAAAGAACAATCCTCGGCAGTTAATTCAATTGCATTAAGAAAAAAATTAAACATTGATAAAAATCTGAGTGTTCAAGAACAATTAAATTTATTAAAACAAATAGAACTTGAACAAAAAGCTGATGAGCAAAGATAAAAAAAGTTAGTATTTATTTTGACTACTGACCACCATCCGCATAAAAAAAATCTTGCATTATAAAAAAAATATAGTATAATTTTATTTATAAATAAAAATAATTAAAACTTTTACTAACATATTTTTTATTAAAATAAGGAGGAATAACTATGAGAGAAAGAACAGAGCAAGCGAGGAGTCTTAAGTTTCGAGTAAAATTTAGTGCTAGTTTTGGGAAAATCGGAAATAAGACTTTAAACGGAATTGAATGGTTAGGAAATAAACTACCAAAACCATTTTATTTATTTATCTATTTAACTTTAATTATTATGGTTCTCGCGATGATCTTGCATTTTGTATTTCCGGAAGGAATTACAATTTACAATATTTATGTCCGTGAAAATCAACAAGTTGAAAAAGTTTATCAGTTAAAGTTTTTCAATTTATTTAGTGGAGAAGGGATTATCTGATGACTTACTAATTTCATTACTAATTTTACCGGGTTAGTTACTATTGGAGTGGTCTTAATTACGACCTTATGTATTACCGTGGCGGAAAAATCCGGGTTTATTGATGTGTCGTTGCGAAAAATGGCCTCACGAGTGCCAAAAGTTTTATTAACGCCAGTTTGTATTTTAATTGGTTGTATTTCTTCGGTTGCTAGTGATGCTGGTTATTTAATTTTAATTCCCTTGGCTGGGGTATTATATTATAAAGCTAACCGTCATCCGCTTGTCGGAATTGTAGCCATGTTTGCGGGAGTATCCGCAGGGTTTGCTGGTAACCTAATTCCAGCTTCAAGTGAATTCTTATTAACTTCTTCCACAAATTCATTTTTTAACAAAGAAGTGATGAATGCTTTATCAAATTGATACTTTACAATGTTATTAATACCGATTTATACTTTAGTGGGATGATTTGTAACCGATAAAATTGTTGAAAAAAGAATTATTAATCGTTATGCCCACATGGCAACAATTGATGAATTTGAAATTAATGGGGTTCAGCAAGAACGGTTCAAGTTAACAAAAGAAGAACGTCGCGGAATGTGGTTTGTACTCGGGTTTACATTAATTTATTTAGCAATTACTTTAATAATGATGTTCGTTCCTTACGCTCCGTTTAATGCTCCGTTCAATCCTGAATTTAGTGCCGCACTAAATGCGAAAGCGCCAGGCCTAGCTAACCAGTATAGCATTTTGCCCCATTTAGTATTAGTGATTGCATTTCTATTTTTAGGAATTGGGTTAGCATATGGTTATGCAGCAAAAACTTTTAAAACTAAAGATGACTTTACGGAAACCTTAACTTTTGGTTTAAAACGATCAGCTAGTACCTTAGTAATCTTTTTGGTAATGTCACAGTTTATTGCGACCCTAAGTAAAACAAAGTTAGATATGGCGGGGGCTTACTACTTAGGACAAGGGATTCAAGGAATTAATCCAACCTTAACAATTTTTATCTTTGTGGTCTTAATTGCTTTCATTAATTTATTTATGGGTTCATTAAGTGCTAAGTGATTTGTATTAGGTCCTATCTTTGCGATTGCGTTAGAACAAGCAGGAATTCATCCCGCCGCAACAGTGATGGCTTACCGGGTTGGGGATAGTGCTACTAATATTATTTCCCCAATTATGACCTATTTCCCATTAGTTTTAATGTATGGTCAAAACTGAATTAAAAAAGAACACCATGCTGATTTCAAAATTGGTTCCTTGATGTCATTGATGGTTCCTTATTCATTCTTTTTCTTCCTTAGTTCAACCGCAATTTTCTTAATTTGGTTTGCGTTAGGAATTCCAGTGGGAGTTAATGGTCCAATCTACATTGAACAATCAGCTTTTGCAGCAACGATTGTCAAAGTTGGCGCCAGTGAATGAGTTAACATGAATCCAAAAGCATTATGACAAGTACGGGGATTACAAATTAATAATCATTTTTCCTACAATTTAAATTAAAATATTAGACTAATTAAGGAAGGAATAGATTCCTTCTTTTTTTAGTTTTTAAAAAAGTTTAGAAAACTTAAAAATTTATTATATGATAATCATATAATAATAAGCTAAGGAAAAAATATCTTTTTAAGGAGATTTAATGAAAACTTTAAAAAATTTTTATTGAAATGCTTTTCAGCGACCACTGGCCTTATCAGGCGCGGCGTTGGGAACAGCAACAATGGGTAATGCGTGAGGAATGTTTAAGCAAACCACCACTGGGTTTTCTTTTAGTTGTGACTGGTTAAAATATCTTACCATTAGTTTTGCTATTTTAATTGTTGGATTAATTTTAGTACGCTATATCTTTACGCCAAAAATTTTAGGCAAAGAATTACAAGACCCAACATTAAATAATTTTATTCCGACAATTTTTATGACTTGTTTTGTAATTAGTGGTTTTCTTGGGGATCACGGTTTACGAATGGTCCAGTTAATTATTTGATTAGTAGGAGTGATTTGCCATTTAATTTATATTGGCTTTTTTGTTGTTTTTCAAATTTACCATTTTAAGTGAGAAAATTATATTGCTTCGTGGTTTGTACCACCGATTGGAATTGTAGTTGCCTGTGTAATGTCAAAAAATGTCGGGGTAAATATTAGTGTTAATTTTGCAGAAGGGATGCACCAATTATCACAATTTTGTTGATATTTAGGTTTAGCATTTTACATTATAATGCTACCGCTAATGATATATAAATATAGTTTTACTAGTCATTTAGAACATCAGAAAATTGCGGCGTATGGCATTATGGCAGCGCCACCCAATCTCTTACTAGCTGGTTACTTTTCTACTTTTAGTACCCAAGAAATTGCTGATAAACATAACTTAATAATTTACTTTTTAGCTCCGCTGGGCATCTTTTTTACTTGTTGTGTTTATATATCAATGTTCAAAACTTTCCGTACCAAATTTATGCCGTTATTTGCTTGTTATACCTTTCCCTTAGCAATTGGGATGGTCGCCATGGTTAAATTTAGTACTTGGTTAATTACTAATTTTCCTAGTCTATTTGACTTAGCAGTGATTATTAAAACGTATGCTTTAGTAACTACGATTATGGGAACTTTGGTTATTTTATTTGTTGATAGTGGGCTTATTATTTATAGTATTTATCATGTTTACTATAAACATTCAAATAAAATAATTAATTCCAAATTTATTAAATATTTTATTTAAAGAGAAATATCATTTTTTATCCTTGATTATTCAAGGGTTGTTAGCTATATTAATCATTTACAATTAATGATAAAATTATAGTACGCATTTTTTAAAAGTAGGGGAGAAAAAATTAATGCAAAAACCGAAGAAGGGATATATTTGGGATCCATCCGAAGATATTACCAACAATGATTTTTCTGGACCCAAGAATAAATTAATTAAATTACCAATCAAAGAAAAGCCAGCCCCCATTATTGAAAAGAAATATAAAAGAACCGTGAAACTAAATTATATGGGGCTGTCACCAAAGGCAAAGAAAATTCTTATACTTACCCCAACAACTGTGGTGTTAGCAGCCGGGGTCGGCGTTGGAATTTATTTTGCCGTGCCAAAACCCAATCCGTTTAATTTAAGTAGTTTAAATCTAACGGTATTAAATAACCAATATTCAATTCATGATCAAAATTTAAATGATAAATTAACCGTTGGAATTAGTAATTTACTTGATCACCAACGCAGTGGTTTTAAAATTAATGAAGATTACACAATTAACATTTTTCAAAATAAGAAAATTAATCCACTTCATTATTATACTGATTCAGGTAAAATGGATAGTATCAGTTTTAATGTTGATATTAAAGCAACTGGCCATAATAATTTATTAATTGGAGAAAAGCAGGGACTAATTCAAATTAGTAATGATTATGTGAAAGTTGACTTAGCAACAATGAAATTAGACCAGTTAGATATTTTTTCAACGGATGATAATGGGGAAAAATTAAAGACAACTATTTTAGCAAAGGTTCATAATTATAATATCCGTATTGACCAGTCAGAATTGGATTTTAGTTTTGATAAACCATTAGCTGATAATCAACCATTAGTTGCGGGCAAATTAGCGGTTACCATTGCTGCACGTCCTGATGCCAAAACAGTTAAAAATAAAGTTACTTATCAATTGCTAATTAGGAACAATGATCACCGCGTTGATTTAGCAACAATTGTTCTGCCAGAAATTACTAATTTAACAACTAATAACACAGTTGAACAATTATACACCACAATTAAGCAAACCATTGTCCGGGAAAATCCTAATATTAACATTAAGGAATTAATTGCTAAAATTGACAGTATTTCTGACCCCGCGTTACCAACAGATTTATTGCATGCTGGTGATTACCGGGTAAAAGTTAGTGCGATTGCAAATGCCCAAACAGTTGTTAATAGCAATATTTTCTGAGCAAAAGTGGCTAGTCAAGTGCGACCTGACCATAAATTTGATTTAACAACTTTAAAGTTAGATTCACTAGTTAAAACATATATTAGTGATAATATGGTAAAAGATGTTGCAAATGATGTTAATGATTTATTATTAAAACAAACCAACTTATCAAATATTCAACCAGGAATTAATTATAATATCATTATTACTGATTCACTAGTTCCGGACCAACCATTATCCGCCCAGCAACTATTAAATAGTACAAGTAAACAATATCTTATTAAAGTTATCGCCGTAGCTAATGACCCTTTTTTAAGCCATAGTAAATCTGAAACAATTATTATTCAAAGTAGTAGTGAGGTTATTGCTGGTAAAATGAATAAATTACTACCCAATGGTCAAACAATTACTAGTACTTTTGACTTAACACTTAATTTTATTCAAAACCCGGATGGCAGTTATCACGCAGTTAATGATTTAAAACAATTTGTAATTAATAATATTTTAGAAAATGCTGGTTTTTCCTGGCGACAATTTGAATTATTACAACGGAAAAGTGACCTCCAAATTAAAGTAACAATTCCGAACGAAAGACTGGAGTTAGGAAAAATCTTTACTTCGGAAAATGTTTTTCAAGTGAAGGTGAGTGTTTCTTATCGACAAGAAAATAATCAAGATTTAGTGGAAAAATCCCAGAATTTAACTTTCCAAGGGAAAAATGGTGATCAACCATTATTGTTTGCCATCACTGAACAAAGCTTAAATTTTTTGAAAAATAAACCATGAATTTATCAAAAAGAATTTAAAAGTGACCAAACAATTGCCAATATTAATCAACAAATTCTCTCTGATTTTAATCAACAAATTGCTGATACTTTAGGGGTTAATTTTGATGTTACCAAGATAATATTTAATCTTACAACAAGCTTGACAACAACCAGTGCTATTCAACCGGGAAGCAATTTGGCGATTACAATTAATATTCAAATTAAAAACCAGTCGGGTAGTCAAACCAAAACAATTTCATTTGATGGTAACCTTAATTTTATTTAATAAAATTCTTGTTTAAAACAAGGATTTTTTTCTATTTTAAGGAAATTTTTTTATAAATATAATTTTTATTAATAATTTGATAATTTTTGGAATATTTGTGCTAATATAAAAGTAAAGTAATAAATATTTTTAG
This sequence comes from Spiroplasma eriocheiris, assembly GCF_001029265.1. Classification (NCBI taxonomy): domain Bacteria; kingdom Bacillati; phylum Mycoplasmatota; class Mollicutes; order Entomoplasmatales; family Spiroplasmataceae; genus Spiroplasma; species Spiroplasma eriocheiris. The sequence continues at coordinate 654,558 of NZ_CP011856.1, forward strand.
TTTTTGTAAAATAAAACAAAAATTTTATTATTTTATAGAGAGGACAATTTTATGAAGCTGTTAGAGTGCAACCGTGAATTGCGCAAAGAGCTCCATGAATGTCGACGATATCATGATTATCATGGTGAAGATTGGTTATTTATGACCGTTGCGGATGGGGATTTTAAATTAACTCCTGCTATTCGCGAAGCATTAATTAATAAGGTTGATGCTGGGAATTTAGTTTATTCTTATTTTGATGAACAATTATACCAAGCAATTAAAAATTGATATTTAAAAAGGTATAACTTGGAATTAAAATTAGAGGAGATTATTCACGGGAACGGGGTAATGCATTTAATGCAAGTAGGAATTGAAACTTTTTCCGCTCCTGGTGATGGAGTTATTATCCAAACCCCGGTGTATGAACCATTCTTAGAAGTAATTGAGCATAAAAAGCGAAAAGTAATTATGAATAAATTAATTTATAATAGCAAAGCGCAACATTATGAAATAGATTTTAAAGACTTAGAGGAAAAGTTAAAAGATCCTGTCAATAAAATTTTGATTTTATGTAGTCCTCATAATCCAGTGGGCCGAGTTTGAACGGAAACAGAATTACAAAACATCTACCAATTAGTAAAAAAATATAATAAAATCATTATAAGTGATGAAATATGACAAGATATTGTCTACCAACCATATCATCATCATCCAATGTTTAGCATGGAAAAAGATAGTAATTCCGATGTTCCAATTATTACTTTAAGTTCACAAGGCAAAACATATAATTTAGGAGGCTTGCAATACGGCTATGCTATTATTAAAGACCCAGAAATCAGAATTAAATTTGCTGAGATGTTACAAGCACAGATTCACTATGCTAGTAATAATGTCTTGACATCAATAGCTGTTTGTAGCGGCTATAATGATCCGGAAGCTTATGAATGGTATCAAGAATACCTAAGCGCATTATGAACTAACTATCAATATATTAAAAATGAATTAGAAAAACATACTAAGATTAAAGTAATAAATAGTGAAGGAACATATTTAGTTTGGTTAGATTTATCTTTTTATTGTCAAGATGATAAAGATGTTACCAAGTATTTAAACCAAGCGCGGATATTGGCTAACGAAGGGATTGATTATGGACAGGAATATTGTCAATTTGTCCGAATTAATTATGCGACACATTTTATTCACATTAAAAGTTGTGTTGAAAGATTAGTCCGAGTATTTTCATCATCAGAAGGAGAGATGAAGTAATGAAAGTTATTGTATTAGGTGGTAGTGCTGCGGGAATGGGGTTTGCCGCTAAATTACGTCGAAATGACCCCCAAGCTGAGATTGTTGTTTATCAAAAAAGTAGTTATCCATCATTTGGAGCCTGTGGAATTCCCTATTTTATTAGTGACCAATTCCAAGACCCTAACCAAATGATTGCGCGAACTGTTGAAAAATTTCAAGAACAGAATATTAATGTTAAATTAAACATGATGGCAACAAAAGTAGATTTTAACAAAAAAATGGTAACCATTCGTGATTTATCAACAAATAAAGAATTCAGTGATCAGTACGATAAATTATTTATTGCGACTGGTGCTCGTCCCCGTACCATTAAAAATATTGATCCAAAAATTACCAATGTTTATAATTGTTCAACCAAAGAAGATGCGATTGCCATTAAAAAGGCTGCCCAGACGGCAAAAAATGTCGTAATTGTTGGCGCTGGTTTTATTGGAATGGAACTAACTGAAACTTTTTATCATTTACAGAAAAAAACCACAATCGTGGAAAGCAGTGATTTATTAATCCATTATGCTTTTGATAAGGAAGTATCAGCTTTATTAGAACAAGAATTAGCGGATAAAAAAATTGATTTATATAAACAAAGCAAAGTAACCACTGTTGTGGGGGATGAAAATAACCAGGTGGCAAGTGTAACACTAGATAATGGGACAGTGATTCCTTGTGATTTACTAATCATTACCATTGGTTTTCAACCAAATACCGACTTTTTAGATGAAAATGCAATTACCTTACAACCAGTTACTAAGGCAATTGTGATTGATGAACATTGTCAAACTAGTGTGCCTGATGTTTACAGTGGGGGGGACTGTGCTACTGTGTACCATTTGGTAGCACAACGCAATGAGTATATCCCGTTAGCTACTAATGCGAATAAATTAGCCAAAGTCGCTGCTAATGTCGTGAGTGGTATCCCCGATCGTTTTCCTGGCGCATTAGGAACAAGTATTATTCAAGTAATTGATAAAGAAGCCGCTGCCACTGGGGTTAGTGAACACTTAGCCGCCAATTTGGGATTAGATTATGCCAGTGTAACAGTTAGTGATTTTGACCATACTAATTATGTTCATAACCAACAACCACTATTTATTAAGTTAATCTATGAAAAAACTAGCAAAAAATTGTTAGGAGCACAAATGTGTGGATCAAATAAAGCAGTTTTAAGAATTGACGCGTTAGCCGCCATTATTTGAAAAGAAGGAACTGTTTATGATCTACAACAATTAGATTTAGCTTATGCTCCTCCCTTTGCACGAGCAGTTGATATTATTCACATTGCCAGTGCTAGAGTTAAACGTTAAGAGAGGAAGATCACCATGCAGGTTAACTTTTTAGCCGAAGATAAAATTAACCCGCTGCACGAGTTTGTTTCAATCTCAACTTGACAATCATTAGTAGCCATTCTAATTTTTGTCGGATTAGTAGCTGGGTTATGGTATTTAATTCGGAAAACTAAAATTAGATTTGTTTATCGAATCTTAATTGGGCTGGGAGTCGGATTAGTCTTTGGAATTGTAATCCAAGCGATTAATAGTTTCCCATATGATAATACTAATTCTTCAAACTCAATGATTAATCCTGTTGATAAGGATAAAAACCCGAACCCAATTTATGTGTTATGGGTCCAAGAATTATCAATTTGAGTTGATATGATTAAAAAAATCTTTATGAATGCGATTTTAATGCTAACAGTTCCCGTTGTCTTTTTAGCAATTGTGCGAACTGTTTCAAAACAAAGTGCCAGCAAAAAATCAGGGCAAGCAGCCTTTATTACCGTTGTTATTTTATTAGTAAATGTCGCCGTTGCCTTTTTAATTACCTTCTTTATTGGAATGGCAATTAAAATTGGAAATGGCTTTACGGTCGAAGGTTCGGGAACCCGGAGCGGGGAAGCAGTGAAACCAATCCCCCAAATTATTTGGGATTATGTTCCATCTAACTTTGTTGACACCTTTACCAAAACAGCAATCATTCCCGTGATGGTAATTGCCACTTTAATTGGTTATGCTGTTAAAAAATTATCAAAACGTCATGCTGAAGACATGGACAAAGTTCGCGCGGGTTTTGAAAGATGATGAACTATTTGTATGTCAATGTTAATGGTTGTTGTTAAAATTATGCCATATGCGGTTATGGCGATGATTACCAATGCGATTATTACGAGACCAATTGGATATTTAGCAAAAATTGGAATTGTAATTGGGGTTGCATACTTATGTTTAGTGGTAGCGTTATGTTGACATTCGTTATCATTATTCTGCTTTGGTATCAATCCAGCCAAATGATGACGCTTTGCCATCCGCCCGGTTATCCAAGGTTTTACAACCCAATCTTCAAATGCAACATTACCTTTAACAATGGAAACATTACGTGACCAAATTAAAGTTAAAGAAGATTTAGTTGGAATTGCGGCTCCATTATCAACCTCAATGGGATTAACGGCCTGTGCGGGGGTCCAATCGGGAATTATCATTTCCTTTATTATGTCATCCGGGGTGGTGCCCTTTGATGCAACTAATTTCTTTATGGCGTTAATTGTTACTATTATTGCGTCCTTAGGAATTGCCGGAGTCCCGGGAACGGCCGCGGTTGTTACTGCCGGAGTACTCGGGGGAATCGGATATGGTGCATTATATGAACCAGTTTATAGTATTATTGGGGTCTTAGATGGGTTGTTTGACATGGGTCGGACAGCTGTCAATGTCTCAGGGGGAGTCCAAGCGACAACAATTGCGGCCAAACTAACTGGCCAACTAGAAACGAATGATTTGTTACTCGTCAAAAGACGGAAAAAAAATCAAGTCGTTGAGCAACAAGAAATACCCCCTAGTGAACCTGATACGGAATTATAATTTTTCGGATGTATACATTGAAATAAGATAATGTCACATTATCTTATTTTATTTAAGAGGAGCGGAATAATTAAGATGAATAATTCATGATGAACTTATGTAATATCAGTGGTAGTGGTGATTAGTTTTCTAGCGTTATTTGCTGGGATTTATTGAAGAAAAAAACATCATCATCGTCAAGATTTTAATAAACAAATTAGCCGTTTAGTTAAGAATTATCACCATTTTCGGTTACAAAAAAAATTTTTAAAACCTTTGCGCCTAACAATTGCGAATAATACCCATGAAATTCCCTTTGTAAAGACGAAAATTAATATTTATCCTTTTACTCTGCAAAAACGACCCGCCCCGAGTTATGTGGCAAAGATTCCAGTGTTAGATTTAACTGATCATAAGGGGCTGCTAGCAATGGAAGGGGAGGCACCATTGTGGAAGGAGAGTTGTGTGTTAACCAAAACGCATTTATTTATGCTTGGGAAAAAACCAAATGTTATTGAACTTGCTAAAATTAAACAGTATTATTTTATTCCATATAAATTTACAATTGCCTTAATAATTACCTTGTTTAATAATGATCAATTAATAATTGAAACTGGTGAGCAAGAACTATATTACTATCTGCTCTTTTTTGGATTAAACATTAAAAACGACTAAACTAATTAATAAGGATTTCAAACATTGTGAATGTTTAGAAAGCATTATTGACCTCCAAGTTTTTTTATATAAAATAGAAATGTAAATATAAACCCATTGAGTGTACATAACACCTCTTATTTTTTTCCAAGCATTGTTAAGATATAATAGGTGTTTTTATTTTCAAAATTTGAAAATTTAATAACAAAATTTAACTTACACAAAAATATTTACAACGAACTTATGAGTTTTTAAGTGTTTTACCAACTTAATTTGTACTTAAAAACAATTAGATTTTATAAAGGAAGGTTTAGAATAATGCAATTAGAAGATAATTCAAAACAATATGTTATTGTTGAATTAAATATTCAAAATGCTAAAAAAGCAATAAAATTTTATGAAAAAGCATTAGGTGCGGAAATCATTGAAGTCTTAACTGGTGAAAAATTACCAATTAATAACCCATATTCTTTAATTCTTCGTAATAAAATTATTCATGCTAAATTAAATTTTAAAGGAACTTTAATTTTTATTTCTGATAAAATAACTCCCAGTGCAAATGAAAAATGTTCAGAAGTACGGTGCAATCGCTCAACAGTTTCGGTCTGTTTATCATTAGATAGTGAATGAGAATTTGAACGTTTATTTTATAATTTAGCAGCTGATGGTGAAATTACCATGCCAATTTCCAATCAATATTGAGGAGCAAAGTTAGGAATAGTTGAAGATAACTTTGGAGTTACTTGAACCTTGAGTTATAAACACCCTTAATTAATAAGAAAAAAAGTAGGAGTCTTTCTTTAGTCCTACTTTTTATATTAAGAATTAATAATAATTTTATTGTTGGTAACAAGCATTAAATTAATGATACTTATAATTGTAAAACAACTCAATAAGATAATAAAGATTATTGGTTTAGCATCATTAACAATAATAATTGGAATAAGGATAATACTAAAAAGTAAACTTAAAATCCCGCGCCCAAAAACATGGTCAATAATCATTGCTAAGGACATATTATCCCGACCTACAAGGCTCGTAACATTAGTTTTTTGCGTTTTTGTGATCAGTGCTAAACTAATCCCAATTAAAATTTGACTAACCCCAATTCCAATAATTAAATATAAACTCGTGGTTAGTAAATTATTCCTATAATAATTAATAATTAACATTCCTAAAAATAACCCTATACTAATGATAACTAAGATACTATTAATAATATTGATATAATAAACCTTTTGTTTATTAATTGAAAAGAGACTACCACCAAGATAACTAAGTTTGCGCAGGAAATAAAAAACACCAATTCATATTATTCAGTAAATTGTTTGGTTAAAAACCAGAACGGGAAGCAGATAGCCAATAAATTCATTGAACCCATAAGTAAAACTAGACGGAAATAAATAAGCTAAGAATGGTTTATTTTTTCAAATCATTTTAAAGTTTCCATTATTAGTAGCAAAAGTAATTTCGTTGGTCATAATATTTTGATTGCGATGAATTGTTATTCACAATCCTATCCCCCAACCGCCAAAATAACAAATTAATACAATATTTAAAATATTTTGTTCAAGAAAATAAAAACATAAAAAGGGGATGATAATTGGGAAAATTCCAACTAGACTAAATAATAAGGTTGGGTTAACTTTGATTTTGTTGCTAATTCCATAACTGCGGATAATCTCCATTGTAAAAGGGACCATTCCGGCTAAGAACATGCCAATTAATCATAAGTTAATGGCATAGCCATAAATCAAGTAGTTATTATCAAAAAAATTAAAAATCATAATGGTTGTTAAAAAAATCATTAAGAAAGTACTATTAATTTTTAAAACAACATGGTTTGAATGCTTTTTCTTAATTCGTATTCATAGCGGGGTAAAAAATAACATTGTTAAGGGTACCAAGAGAAACACTCAGATGTTGTTTAATCCAAATTTGGTAAAGGTTAAAAACGGTAAAAATGAATAAATACTTCCAATAATGCAACTTTCTAATCCCAAGGATATTTTTCATCCTGTTAATTTATTCATCAGTGCTTTCCCCCTTTCTTAATGAAGGGCAACACGGAATTGGTAATTTTCTAGGTTGGGTTTTTTTTCATAAATTAATTTTATTTGTTTGTAAAAAGTGGTGATTAAAAATTCAATCTCATTTATTCCGGTACAAAATCATTAGTTTTCAAAACAACGGATAAATTATAATTGCAAATAAGATATTCAACGAAAAGCGCACATCATTACTTAAAGTTGCTTTAATAAACATTGAATAAGCGACATTATTACCATATAAAAGATACCATTCTAAATAGTTTAAACCAGTAACTCCTAACGCAAACATGGGCATAATAATAATAGTTAGTCATCAGTGTTTAATGATCCCTCGTCGCAAACCAAAGATAATTAATCCATAACCATTCATTAGTAAAAAATATCAAATGCTGCTAATACTAGCACCAGTTAAAATTAACTGTAAACTACAGCAAGTATTAATTAGTCCGCATGCTAAATCATAAGTAAAAATTACACTACTAGCAACAACCATAAAAGTGATAAATTCAAAACCAGGAATAAAACGAAAAATAGTATTTAAAGCTAACGTAATAGCACTCAACATTGCAATAACTGTTAACTTAAAAATTGATTTAAATGCAATAATTTGTTGGCGGTTCCTAACTTTTATTTTCTTCATTAAGGTTGAGATTATTTTTGTAAACCAAAATAATACTTAAGAATATCCTAAAATAAGAAGTTATCCTAACATTTAAACCAATGGGCTGACTTTTTTTCTGATTATTATATAAAAACATTGTGATCATTCCATTCTATTTAATATTTAATTGTTCTTTGCTTTCTTAACTATGTTACAAGACATCATCACGACTTTTAAAAAGATATTTTAGCATTATTTAATCTCCATTTAGATAACAATAATTATATTAATAAAATTATATCTTATTTTATGAGGGAATTAAAAATAAACAATTATTTAGTTTAAAATATCAAATTATTTTTGTTTATTTTTAAGGTTATAATTAAAAATGGAAGGTAACAATCAAAATTACCTAACCAAATATAAGAGTATTTAAAATACCAATTCTTAATCACTAAGATTTGGTATTTTTATTTATAAAGGAGAAAATTATGAAAGAAAAAATTGATATTTCAGAATGACCTTATGATAGAAATCAAGTGTCAGTTTTACATGAGTTAAGATTCAATGAACAAAAAACAATTGTTAAGTATGTTAGGGAATTTATTAAATATCTAGGTGAAAATACTAAAATAATCGAAAATCATATTAAAATAAGCTCAAATTCATTATTATTTTCATTAATATTTTTTAACTATAATGATCCCTATTATTTTTGAAAATTTATTAAATCATTTCATATCTCTGAATTAAAAGAATGAGCTTTATATGAAGAACAACTATTAATCCTAAATGCTACAAATGAATATAATTTCATTAATGAAACAAATAATGTTGAAGAATTTAGACCAAAGTTTGAAGAATATACTTTTGAAAATTTAATTACACCATTAATAAAAAAAATCCTTGAAATTAAAACGAAAATATTAAATAAAAATGAAAATATAAAGGAAGAATTAGAATTACATTTTGATAATATTTGGAATAAAATTAAGTGGAAGACTATTGAAATTTTAAAAGATAATTATTTCTTATTAAATAACCTTTTTAATATGATTAATGCTAAAAAAGTATTAGACTTTTTAAATCCCTTATCTAGAAGCAAAAATGACCTTAATTTTTATTATGAACTTTCAATGATAGAATTAAAAGACAGCATTGAGGAAGAATTAACCAGTGCAAAAAATAATGCTGTAATTTATAAATTATTAAAAGATAAGATTATTCCTAAGTTAAAAAAAGCTGCAGGTAATTATATTAACTTTCTTAATAAATCTCTAGAAGAAAAAAATGCAAAGGTTTTAGTTAATAGTAATTTATTTATTGATTGAGATAAAAAAGATAAAAATCCAACGCTCTGACAACAAGTAGAAGATTTACCAAAAATTTCACCTTCTAATTGTTTAATTTTTAAAAATTTATATCATCGTTATAAAATTGAAATTGATAATATTCTTGCTTTTTTAAAAATATCGTCATTAATTGCTCAGAAAATTAATTATTTTAATCAAAAAAAAGATTCCAACCAGTTCTTAGTGATGGCTACCAAAGACAAAAAGATCCAAAACTTAAAAATTACCGGAATTGAAATACAAATCAATAAATTAAGAAATGATTATTTATCTCTAATAACAGCCAACATTGGGATGGTTATTGATGAGCAAGAAATTATTAAATTTAGAACTAAGACTCAAACTTATTTTAATAAGTATAATGAGATTATGAATGGTTTGCGGTCAGAGTCCCAATTTAACGGCGAATTAATCATACAGATGCATAAGGAATATTATCCATGTTGAGAAAAGTTTGTGAAAGTAATTAGTGATATAAATATTCCTAAGGAAATATTATTCCCAACATCAATCATGATAAAAGAAAATGATTTAATTTCTAACTCTAAAAATTGAAGCGTACAAAAAAGAATTGATGAAATTAAAAAGCAATTAATTGATAATAATCAAAAGAATTATAATGCCCTTAAAAAGAAACCTCACCAAGTTGAAGAACCAGCTATAAATTATGAGGAAGTTATAGAAATTAAAACAACTACGCCAATTACACCAGGTGTTATTTTTGAATCAAAAGAAAAAGATCCTTCAAATTTAACCTCAAAAAAAGTAAAAGCAGAAGAAACTAATGATGATTATTATAAGTTTAATAGAAAAAATAAAGATAGAAAAAAACATGTTGTTACTATAACCAATGAAAAATCAAAAAAACCTAACAACCAAAATAAAAAAAATTTTAGTAAGAATTCTCCTAAAGTAAATAATTCTAAAAAAGAACAAAAACATTTTTCTCAAACAACTAATAATATATATAATGATGATCAATTAAAATTAATGAATGAAGTATGTTCTGCTTATGATCAGAATATTAATAAACCGGTAGTTAAAAAAAGTTTAGACCAAAAAATAAGTATTTTAAATCAAAAAAATCCGCAATGAATTTATAAAATTGATAAAGTTATCCCGCCTTATGTTTCTAAATCATCATCAATTACTTATGCTTCTACTTTAAGCCTAATAGTTTTAAATCGTTCGGTGGGCATTGACAAGGGAGGGCGACCAGCTATTAAGTTAGCGGAAAAGGAAAACAAAACATTGGTGTGAGCTGGAACTAGTGATGAGTCTTGTCAATATGATATAGTTATTTTATCCCTTAATAAAGAAACATCATTTTTTATTAAAAATATTAGTTGAGTAGCAAATTCTGAAATAACAGGTCCTTATTTACTGAATGGTACTGAGCATTCAATTGGTTATGAAGATTTAAGAAATTTATGAAAATTGTTAGTTACCAGCCAGCAGCAGTCTAATTTAGAGGATGATACACGAAAAAATTTAATGAATGCTTATCAAGCTTTTATCAACATAATTACTAATACAAAAGATCCAATGATTTATTCTTTAATAAAAGAATTTAATAACCATCAACATAATAATTTGAATGATACCACTACCGATGCAATGAATGAATATTATCAAAATTATATAAGTTCTAATCCAAATAACTCATCACTAGCAGAACTATCTTTTTCAGATAAGACTGCAAGAGACCTTAATATTAAGCATATGCAGTTAATTAAAAAACAACAACAAAATTGCGCCAAACAAATCTCGTTAAATAATAGTAAAGGTTCAAAATTATTAAATGAAGAGGAAAATTATTTAATACCAGATCACTAATTTAAGGATTTTTATTAATATTTTATAATTTAAGGGAAAGATAATAGTTAAGCAAAAAATTATTAAAATGTAATTTTAAAAAATAAACTCTTAATTAGTTTAAAATATAGAAATAACAGCACAGTAAAATTGGAATATAATTAATATGAAAGGAGTATACTACTTAAACAAATACTTTTACCATACAGAAGCAAGCAGGTTACATTTTTTTAAAATATTTAAATATCAAATTCTAACTAATTAGAGTTTGATATTTTTTTATGTAGAAATAACCAAATTAAAAAAATGGTTGGTAATCACAACTAACCATTTTAATGTTTTTAATTTCTTAAAATTATCTTTTTTAACAAAGAGTACTATATGTTCCTTGCACATCAACAACAACAAATTTATAATTAAATTTAAAATTAAAAATAATTCCACAACCACCACTTGCGCTATTAATTAAATTATCAATTTTTCATTCACGTTCAATATAATCAAACATCCAAGCATCTGTTCAATAAAAGCGTGAACGGGGAGTTGCTATAAAATCGTTTCATGTTGGAAATTTAGTTAAAAATTTTTTTAAGTCACCTGTAAATTTATACATTGTCGTTCCACTAGCAGGTAATAATTCTTTACTACTTTCTCCCGATATATTAATAGTTAAGTAGTCTCAATTTGCTGGGGCGTTCGGATCTAAAACTACCGAGTCTGCTAATTTTGAAAGATTACTTTGTTCGAATAACTGCTTGTTAATTAGATTAGGTGTTGCACTAATCATTGAGATTCCACTTGTTAATATAATTAAAAGAATAATTAATTTTTGCATAATGTTTCCTTCTTTCCAAAGTTAGTTATAACTTTTTAAAATATGATAGAAATGCTATTTCAAATCTATTAATTTAATCATAACAACTTCAAAAGATATTTAATTTATTTTTTTTAAACCTTTCCAAAGTTTATTTTTAATAATTTTTGTAAGGAAGATAAATATTAAAATAAAATTATTACTGAATTAACCCCAGCTACCATATTTAAAATAATTTACATCCTATTTTAAATATGCTAATATTTAAACAATATATATACAATAGGAAGAAACAAAATATGAAAAAAATACTTTAGCGATTTTAAATGAGTATAAAAAACGATTATTGAATGATAAATCAGTTGGAGATATTTTTCTAACTAAACCCCTGTCAAATAGCAAAAATATTGTTAATTTTTTAGATCTTTTATTTTTATCAAATCAAAATCCAGAAACGATTTGAAAAAAAATTAATAAAAAAGAAGATTTAGTTATTAATAAATTAACTCCCGAAATGATTAAAGAAATTTGTGGTTATCTAGGGGGGATTATTAATAAAAGTAAAAATGATGAAGAATTTTCTTTACATTTAACCCAACATGGTTTTGCTAAATATCCAATTTTACATTATCATAAATTTTTAACGGCTAGTTTTGAACTATTTGTTAAAAAAGAAAATAAAAAAATTAGCGAAGAAAGTTTATTAAAATTAGAAAAACTAATTACTGAAGAAGTTAATAAAATGTTTACTAAATTTTATCGAATTTTGCAAGACGTTAAATTATATTTATTAGAAAAAAATGTTAATCCTTTATATATTGGGTGACCATACATTGAAGGATTAACCCAAGCTCAGAAAGTATTTCGTGCTCCCTTATTATTATGACCTGTTAATGAAATTACCCGCACCAAAAATAAAATTGTATTAGCTACTAAACATGAGGAAATTTTATTAAACTCTGCCATTCGGTTAAGCCAAATCAAAGATGGAAATTATAATGTTGCTGAATTTAGTTTTGATTCTTTGCAATTAACAAATGATATTTTTACCAAAGCAGTGGGGGATTTACAAACATTAGGGTTTAAAATTAAAAACGAAAGTGCTTTAAATAATTTAACTAAATTAAATTATTATAAACAAAAAGATTTAGTCTTATTAGATCCGAATTTTAATTATGAAAAAAATATCTCGCAACTTTATGAGGCCAGTCAATTAGCAATTGTTTATGACAGTTATCTAGGAATGTATAACATTTCATCAACAACGTTATATCGTGATTATTGTGACTTAGAAAAGATTAGCGATAATTCAGTTGACCATCTTTTTAAAAATGAATATCAACTTGAAGAGGACTGGGATGAAAATCGCTTAGCATACCAAGCAGAGTTATTGGAAAATTCAGTGATGGCTATTAATAATTATGATATTTCACAAAAAGTAGCGATTAAAAAAGCCTTAGAAAAAAATACAATTATTCAAGGACCACCAGGAACAGGAAAATCGCAAACTATTAGTAATTTAATTATTAATAATTTATGTCGTAATGAACGAGTTCTTTTTTGTGCTGAAAAGCAGGATGCGATTAAAGTTGTTTACCATAATATGAAAAAAATTCAGAACTATACTTTAATGATTACTAACTTAGAAGAAAAAGAAGCATTTTATAACAAGATTTTAGAAAGTCTTAATAATATTAACCAACTTCATCCACCAGTTGAAAGTGCTAGTTATTTAAGTAAAATGGATGCCTTATATAGTGATATTAAAAATTATAAAAAATTTGCCCAACAACAAAGTTTTCAAGAATATTTAGAATTTTTAAATCCTGTGAAAGAAAATCAGTTAGTTTTAGACTATGAATTTTTAAGTCAATTTTATTTTTTTGAATTAGAATATGAAGACTATCTTCGTCATGGGGATAAAATTTTTCATAACACAATGATCACCAAGAAGTTTCTTGCTTTATTTAATGACTACTCGCTTTTAGCTGATATTTATCATAAATTAGCAGCGAAAGATTTTAAAAAAATTATTAAAAAAGTTAATAACTTAAAAACTGACAAGCTCTTGGCCTTAATTTTTAATTTGTTAGTTAATAATAATGTTAGTTATACAATTAGTAGTACTGATGAAAATAAATTTAATTTATTTAAAATTGAAAAGCAAGATACTATTCTTGCATTAACAGCTGAATTTACCAAGGCTGATTACTTTGTTAATCGCTTAGATATTATTGACCAAAATGATCGTCTTCGCCGAGAAGATAAAAATTACCAATTATATTTTTATCTTGCTAACTATGTCAATCAAAAAGATGATATTTACTTAATTTATCAAAACTATTTTGTTAACCAATACCAAGATAAGTATGAGGATGTTATTAAAATTGGAAATCTTAATTGACGGGAAGAATTAACTGCTTTAACAAATAAATCAATGGTTAATACAAATGATTATTTAGATTATTTATATCACCAGCAAGTGCGAGAGTTAATTAAAGAAAATTATGCGGATCAAATTCCCCAAATTATTGAACAATGTAAAAAGAAAAATAAAAAATCAATTACTCATTTTTTTAAAGAAAATTATTTATTAATGAAAATTTTATTTCCCGTTATGATGTTAACTCCTGACATTGCTTCCCAATTATTGGCTTTAAACTATCAAGAATTTGAACAATTAATTTTTGATGAAGCTTCGCAAATTTTTGTTGAAAAAGCAATCCCAATTATTTATCGTGCTCAGCGAATATTAGTTGCTGGAGATAAAAAACAATTAGGACCAACTAACTTTTTCTCAACACGATTTGATTATGAAAATTGATATAATGATGAAACATTTTCTGAAATTGAAGCAAATTTAACAGATAAAAGTTTACTTGATTTTGCTAGTAAACAATATAATCCTAGTATGTTACGGTTTCATTATCGTTCAAAATACAGTGAATTAATTAACTTTTCTAATGCAGCTTTTTATGATAACAACTTAGTTGTTGTTTCTAATAAAACTAAAAAAGATTTCCCCCTTAAGTTAATTGAAGTTAATGATGGAGTGTGAAAAAATCGCGGCAACATTCCGGAAGCTAAACGAGTAGTTAGTTTATTAAAAGAAATTATTCAACAAAGAAAGCATCATGAAACAATTGGAGTTGTTACTTTCAACGAAATGCAAAAAAATTTAATTTGGCAGTATTTAATTGAAGAATTTGAAAAAACCCCAGCATTAGAACAAGAAATGCACCGGATGGTTGATGGACGTAATGAAGGATTATTTATTAAAAATATTGAAAATGTACAAGGAGATGAGCGAGACATTATTATTTTTTCAATTGGTTTTGCTAAAGATCAGGACAATAAATTTTCTCAATTCTTCGGTCCATTATCCCAAGCGGGTGGGGAAAATCGTTTAAATGTTGCAATTACCCGGGCAAAAGAAAAAATATATATTGTAAAATCGTTCCCATCCAGTTTAATTTCCGAGAATTCTAAACATCCTGGCCCTCGATATTTTAAATATTATTTAGAATATGTCGAGCAGCTAAACCGTGGGGCTGATCATGAGGATAAAGTTTTAGAAAAATTAAGTTCTATTAAAAACAATCAAATTCATTTGAATCATCCAAAAGATAGTAAGCAATTTGTCAAAGAAGTTGCCGAAATGTTAGAAACTGCATTAAATGATAATGGTCGCTATATAATTGCCACTCATACCATTCAAGGAACATATGATATTGATGTTAGCATTTATGATAAAAAGAAAGATTACTATGTGATGGGAATTATTTGTGACAACTTAACATATCCACCCGGAATTGAGCAAAAAGAATATGATTTTTATCGGCAAAAATATTTGGTTGAGCGTGGTTGATTAATTGAAGCAATTTTATATAGTAATTGAAGAACGGCAAATAATCGTTTAGAAATAATTAACAAAATTGTGAAAAAAGTCCGTGGTAAGTAGGAGGGTATAATGAAATTTAATTTAACTAAAATTAAAAAAATGGAAAGTTTACAAGACTTTCAAGATTATTTATTAAAAACATATTTACCAAAAAATAATAATCGGATTATTAAAGCTGAATTATTAAATATTATTCATGATTATTTTCCGCTGGTTAGTCAAGATGAAGCCAACCAGTTTATTGAAACATTACAAGATAATAAAGTTCTTTTTCTCCGTGGTTATGGCTTTGTTGGGAATGGAACTTTAGAGTCAGTTGGCAAAATTAAACAAGTGCAAGCAAGTTTAACAAATACCCAAATTTTTACCGCGGATGAAATTACCAGTGAATTGCAGAAAACAGAACTAAAACCACGGGTGAAAAAAAGTTCACCCTCAAAAAGAACATCAATTGTTAAACAGCCAACGACTGATTTTGCTAATTTGTCATTTAATGAACGGTTTAGGAATTTTATTCATTTATTGTATCCAGTTAAACCAGAAAAAAACAAGCCACAAATTACATTGTCAGATATCCCTGATCTTTTCGAAACCGAATTTGAACAAGATGAAGATTTTATTGATCCAGCAAAACGCAATATCATTACCAAAGCACCAAATGATAATTTGCCAACTACCAAATTGCAATCTCATAAACAAGAAAAATTAGTTTTTGATTTTGCAAATATTACTAGCTCAGAAGAAATTTGAGCTAATATGGGGATTAGTGATTATCGCAAATATTTTTTAGCCTATCATCGAATTAGTCTATTTCAATACCAAGGGTTACGTAAATTTTTTATCGATTATTTATTAGCTTTACCAATTTCGGATAAATTAATTGATAAATATTTTAGTTCGATCTTTGCTAATAAAAAACTTTATCAAGAATTTTATGATAATTATTTACGAAATCGGATCAAATATTCTTATATTGTTGATTATAATTTATTTTATGATGTTAAATTATTTAAGGAAAAAAATAACAAATATGAACCAGTTATTAAATTAACTGCCGAAAAATTAATCATAAACTTATTTCTCCAATTTTTAACATCAACTTTTAATGTGGATGATAATAAATTACAAATTGATCCGGTTGTGATAACCAACCTTAAAAATCTTTATTGGGATTTTAATCAAAAAATGCATTTATTTGAATTTAAGGATTATATTTTTTCCACTAATCCAAAATGAAAAGAAGAATATGCGTTAAACTTTATTAATTTTTTTGAAAAATATAAGTTTTCTTCTAACCAAGAAGCAATTAATTTAATTACTAACAGACTTGAAAGTAGTAAGTTACAAGAATTATTAACAGCTAATCTTAGCAAGATTAATTTTAAAGATAGTACAATTAATGATAAAACTTTATGATATGATGTCAAAATGACTTGCCGCTTATTAGATAATGAATTAATATATATTAAAGGAAATTTATTAGATAATATGCAAACTATTTTTGAACAAGCAAAACAATAAAAAAAATAACTTAATTTTTTAAGTTATTTTTATTAACTTTTAATTAATTTTAAATATTTTTAAGACTAAAGGTAATTGAGCTAGTTATGTATAAATTTAAATTTTAGATATAATTTAAAATTGATAATCTCCATTTTAAAGTAATACTAATTTTATAATTTTTAATTTTATTCTTGTAATCTATTTTAATTAATGCTGCCTAAATTAATTTTACTAATTAATTAAAATTAAATAAATTTTTAGTTTTAATTTTTTTACTATTAAATTTTTAGAATGGTTATTGTTGGTAATAATGACTTATTTTTTAAAAGAAAGGTTAAAATTTTGATTTATATTAATTACTTATTTTATTTTTTTAAACACATCATTTATTCGAACCTTATGCAATCTAATCATTCTAATATCTTTAACTTAGTGCAGTTTTATAGTATAATATACTTAATTAAAAGTATGGTAAAACAAAATTAAATGGGGTGTTACAAGTGTCAAACAAAAAAGTTATTGATTATTGAAATGATGATAATTCTTATATTGAACCTGCTAAAAGACCAACTTCAATAATGAAAGAGCCAACTGTTGAGCCACTGCATGATAATAAACGAAAAATTGAAAATAATGTTGAATCATGGGATGATTACTATAATTATTCAGCAACTTTAATTGATGATAAAGTTAATGGTAGTGACTATGATGAATTAGCTACTGATGATGTAATTACTCCTCTTCGTAATTTTAAAGATGTTGAAATTAACCAGAGTGAAGAATTAGGGGAACTTGATGACTTAAACTTAGGAAATAAAAATCGTTTTGTAAATGATGATGAAACTAATTATAATAAGCCCCAACCAATTTTAAATGTTAATGAAATGCATGAGCGATGAAAAGCTAATAAACAAAATTCAGTACAAGCGCGCTTAAATTTTTTGCGTAATCGTAGTCAAGAACCAAAAATTGAAGGCCGTCGAAAATATAGTTTTTTAGTCCCCGAGTCCTTAGCTGATATTATTAAAAAACCAACTCCCGTAGTAATTGATGCGACACCAACTGCGGGGGGTGATGAAGTTTTTACCCAACGACGATTTTTTAATAATCCAAATTTAATTAAAAAAGTTCAGAGTCAGGATGAAGAAAACATAGCAACAGGGGAAGAAAAAACTAATTCTTTCAATGAGCAAGAAAATAGTGTTAATCCGTCATTACAAAATATTTTGCAAGCAGCAAAACAAAATATGGCAGAAGTTAATAAAGAAGCAATTTTTATTAGTGATGATGATTTTCTGGACCCTGATCATTTAACTCCTGCCCAACGGTTAAAATTACTAAAAGCAGCGAATGATCCTAATGATCAACAACGGAAACAAATTTTACAAATGAAATTAAACCGTGGTGTAATGGGGTCATTATCCCAAGTTGTCAAAGAACGATTACAAAAACTTGAAAATGGGGAGTTAGAATTAGTCGAAGATGCTAATGAAAATGATGATAATAAAAAATAAATATTTATTTTAAACTAAATAAATGTCTAATTTTATTAGATATTTATTTTTTAAAATGTCCTATAATTCCTATAGGAAAGTAGGGAAAAATATGAGAAACAAAAAATATTTTGATGACATTTTGGTAATTGCTAAACATGAATTATCCAGGAGATTAACATGGCAACAATTGATAAAATATTAAGTAACCACTTTTTAAAGTCAATTAATGAATTACTAGAAAAATTTAAAGCCACAACTATTATTAGTAAATTAGAATTAAAAAAACACCATTCCAAATTTTTGTGGTTAATAAATTACTATAATAATATTAAGTTTATTGTTATTCATTTAAAAATTGATCATAATGAAAAATAAAAGATTGCAAAGGATTTTACAATAATCCTTTTTCTTTTATTAAATTAAGTTTAAGTTGAGGTTATTAATTTTAAAAAATAGGGACTATAATTGTACTAAACAAGTTATAATTAAACAAAGGAGTTGAAAAAATGTTTTTGTTTAATGATGAATTTAGTTTATCAATTTTAATTGCTTTTATTATTATCCAGGCAATTTTTTTAACTTATTTGCTAATTACTTACCAAAAAATTATTATTCCGTATCCGAATGAAAATTATTCTTCGTCTAAAACCACCACTGCACTTCAAATTATTGATAAATACCTGGTAAAAAATGATATTACTAATTTAAATGTTGTTAATCATCCCGAAATGCTTAAAATTAATCGTTGTTATCGGCGCCAGACCTTTGTAATTAATGATTTACAAATTTTTAATCGTCCATATACTTTAACCGGGTTGGGGTTAGACTATGTGTTAGGACGATTATTTTATGCGAGTGAAATTCACCAAAAGAATAACCAGGTTCGCTTTTTAAGTTTTTGACTATATTGAGCACCCGCTATTTTTAATATTTTATTTTACTTATTCGTAGCCTGTGGGATTGCTTTTTACATATTAGTTAAAATTCGCAGTGACTTCTTAAACAATAATATTATTTATATAATTAATAAACTACATTTATTTACCTTATTAGCAACTATTTGCTTTGGGTTATTTTTATTAACAATTGGGGTTAATAATAAATTAAAACAAAATTTAGAGAATTTGTATGAACAAAAAATGAAAAAATTTGTAAAAAGTGATTTTCCTGAGTTATACTATGATTGAGGGGTTGCTCGTCGTTATTCGCGCAGTATCCATTTTACCTATACATTTGGTTGTTCTTGAATCTTTCAAAAAAATTATAAATATACGGGACCATTTGGTTTATAAGGAGTTGAGAAGATGCGAGTAATTTTTCATATTGATATGAATAGTTTTTTTGCTAGTTGCCATAGTGCAATTAATCCAGACCTCCAGGATAAACCATTGGTTGTGAGTTCACCATCACGTCGGGCAATTGTCACCACTGCGAATTATGCTGCGCGCAGTTACGGGGTTCAAAGCGCAATGCCATTATATCAAGCCAAAAAACTATGTCGAGATTTAGTGATTGTTGACTCTGATTACCAATTATATGTTAATTTTGCCCAAAAGTTATTTGATTATATTGCTAATAACTATACCGAAAAAATTGAAGTTGCTTCCATTGATGAATGTTATCTAGATGTGACAGAACTTTATCCAAAATATCATAGTGCTTTAAATTTAGCAAAAGAAATTCAAAGTAAAATTTACCAAGATCTTGGGTTAAGTAATAGCATTGGAATTTCTTATAATAAAGTTCTGGCAAAACTAGCAAGCGACTTAAAAAAACCAATGGGGATTACTATTATTCGCGATAGTGATCTTGCCACAGTTGTTCACCCCTTAGCAGTTAACAAATTATGAGGTGTTGGAAAAATTACCACCCAAAAATTAGCAACTTTAAATATTAAAACAATCGGAGACTTAGCCCACTATGATAATCCGAGCGCGTTAGTTAAACTAATTGGGAGCCAAGCGTTAGCTTTAATGGCGCATGCGAATGGTGAAGGCAATGATGAAATTAATTTAGGAAATAATAGTATTAAATCAATAGCTAATGAAACAACCTTAGAATATGATTTAGATAATTTTGAAGAAATTAAAGCTAAAATTACTTTTTTAGCTAACCAAGTTGCCCGGAGAAGTAAGAAACGAAATATTATTGGAAATGTTATTTATGTTGTCTTAAAATATAGTGATCGGAAAAAACATTCAAAACAAATTACTTTGTCCCATTATACAAATGATATTAATGAAATCTTACCCTTTGCCCTTAATTGTTTTGAAAAATTATGAAACGGCTCGCCCGTTCGGTTAATTGGGGTTGGATTAGCAGGAATTATTAATAAATATGATTTAAAAGAACAGTTAACCTGAGATAATTTTTTAACATCTTTACCAACAAGTGATACTGAAAAGTTAATTAAAAAAATTAATCGCCATTTTAAGCAAGACATTCTTTTAACTGGCACCAAACTAAATGAATTAAAATATTTACGTCAAAAGCAAAATCGTTATTTGCAAGCTGACCGTGTTGAAGTAGAAAGTGAGAAGAAGAAAAATGCCAAAAATAAAAATAAATCTTCCCGATCCGAATCAGAAATACCATCCTAAACTAGAAGGATTCTGTTTTATTAAAAATTTTATTACTAATCCCAACATTGAAATTGGTGATTACACTTATTACTATTCTGAAGATGTACAAGAGGCAATTGAATTTCAAAATAAAAGTATTCTTTATCATTTCCTAACCATTGGTGATAAGTTAATTATTGGGAAATTTTGTTCAATTGCTAAAGAAACTAAATTTATTATGAATGGGGCACATCATAATTATGCCAGTGTTTCAACTTATCCTTTTCATAGCTTAGCAGATAATGACACTTTTACCGCCATGCTAAAATTTTTACCATATAAGGGTGATACAGTGATTGGAAATGATGTTTGAATTGGCTATGGTGCAATTATTATGCCAGGGATCACAATTGGAAATGGGGCAATCATTGGGGCTAAAAGTTTAGTGACCAAAGATGTCCCTCCTTATGCAATTGTCGGAGGTAACCCGGCTAAAATTTTAAAATATCGTTTTGACCAAACAACCATTGCTGAAATTGAAGCAACCGAATGGTGAAACTGACCACCAGAAAAAATCAGTGCCAATGTTGAATGGTTAATTACTAAAAAATAAATTTTATTCGACCAATATGATAAAATGCTTAAGAGAGAAGAAAAAATTAAAATTATTATTTATAAGGTTCGCAATAATATTTTCAAAGGAGTCAACAAAATGAAAAAATTATTAGCAATCTTAGGAGTAATTAGTCTTGTAACAACAAGTTCTATCAATGTTGTTAGTTGTCATCAAAAAGAAAGCAGTAATAAAATTGATTTAAAAACAATTATTAAAACGACGGATTTGGGAAAAATACCCAATGAAGACATTAATAATATTATTAATCTGCTTTGTGCAAAAAATCCATATTTAGATGCTACACAAATTAAGATACAGCATCTTGCGGAAAATTCTGCGGTAATTTTAGCCAACGATAATTCTTGAAAATATTTCGGGAAAGTTAATATTACTTTTGAAGTTGCCCATGCTGTTGATATTACTAGTGTAACATTGCCCCAAGAAACCATAAAAATTTTAGTATCGAACCAACAAAAGGTTAGTGCTGGTGAGTTAAACAAAATAAATACCGAACCAATCTTATTGCAAGATATTATTAAAGCAATTGATACTCAATTAGAAGTTAATGTTACTAACAATGATTTTATAGTTACTAATAATGCTCAAAGTGGAGATTATAGTAACCCCCAAACAATTGAAATTACAGTAACCAGTGCAACAACTTCATTTCTTATTAAGGGAGCATTTATTTTTACCGCACAGTTATCAACAACTACTCAACAAACTGATATTAGCGGGATTACTAAATTAAAAACCCCGTCTTATTTTGGTGTAAGTAATCCATCGGAAGTCTTTGCTGAAGATATTCGCCAACTATTGGATCCGATTATCACCGCTGCTGTGCAAAATATTAAAAGCACGCTAACAAGTCGTGATTTTACTTATACCTTAACAGTTAAATGAGATGGGCGTTATTATTGACCGGGTCATCATTGATGAGACCAATATCTTGATTTGTCTTCCAAAAGTAAAACTATCCAAGTTCAAATTAAAGGAACCGGTAATGCTACTGGAGAGACACCTAATATTAATGTGACCTTACCAAAAGCAGTTAAGAAATAATTATAAAAAATGTTCACTTTAAAATAAGGTGAACATTTTTTATAATGTTTATAACTTCGCCGGCTGGAAACTGATGACTAGCTGTCCCCATAAATTTTCTTCAGGGACTGTTTTCCGAACCATAAAAAATCAATTGGCTTAAATAGATCTGGTTTTGCTTTTTTAATGGCTTTCCCCAAGGCCTGCTCCGCACCACCTGTGAATAAAAAACTAGTTTTACCAATCTTAAAATTAATAATATTAGATAAATTATTATGATTAACTCGTGTTTTTTGATACTCAGTGGCCAAAAAATCTTTCGCATAATAACTTCAATTATTAAAAATAATCCCGTCAAAATGATATGTTGGTGCAAAGGGCAATATTTTTGTTGACTTATCAATCATTTTTGTAAACGCATTAAAAAATTCTTTTGATTCATAATTAAAAATAATATTATCAACAGAAAAGTTTTTTAGAATGCTCGGTAAATTGGCATAATGATCAGTATGGAAATGACTAAAAAAGATTGCTTTAATATTTTTAATCCTGTCATTTTTTTAAAAAAAATAATTTTATATTTTTAACAATTTTAATGTTAAAAAAGGAAAAATCAAATAATTTTTAATTTAAACATCTTAAAAGTCAAAAAAATATTAAATTTTTAATTTGTTTAAAAAATAATTATATTTTTTTTATGTTATACTAAAAGTGTAATTAATTTATTTTTTTGAGTACTTAAAGTACCTAACAAGTTTCATAATTGTTAGGTACTTTTTGTTTAAATTCAAACAATTATTTATTATGTGAAAAATGGAAAAGAGACGGAAGAAATTATGAAAATTGAAAATTCACCATTAAAAATTTGCAAAAAATGTCAAAATAAAATAATTAATTTTTTACAAACTGAATATCAAGACCCGGAACTAATTAAAAGTTTGGTAATTTATAATATCCAACCAACTAATGATGATAATGAACAAGTATCTTTAATTAGTCCCCAGTTTATTTTTAAATGTCAAAAACATTATTTTGGGTTGTTTTTTAAAAAAATTTAAAAATAAATAGTTTCCAAGTTAATATGAAAACTAAAACTATTATCTTATCTACTAATTTAGTTATTAAGATTTTCAAACAAACTAATAAAAAATTGACAAATGTTAATTTTAATTTAATTAAAACTACTCCGGAATGATTATCAACGTTCTCACAAAGTTTTGAGTTAACAACTATTAATCATAACCAATTTACTCTTAGCAAAAAAGAATTACATAATTACCAAGCAAATTTGTTTAATAAACATCAACATTATTTTAAAACCTTATTTCATAAAGCTAACCAGCGTTTTATTATAATTTTTATTTTAGTGTTAACTTTAAGTTTCGGATTAGGAATTGGTGGGTGGCAAATTTACAAGCACTTAAATTCTGGGCCTACGCATCTTGACCACCGCATAAATATTAATAATGATGGGGGTGACTATTATAAAGCGCAAGGAATTATTCAAAATACTTCAAGTAACCAGCTAAGAAGTGCTGTTCAACATATTCCCAATTTAAACCCTAATTTACAAAGTGCTATTAATGATCAAATGACAATTTTATCAACTAGTGATTCTCTCCAATATGATGGGGGATATCACTTAATGAAAATTAATATTAATGCCAATAACTCAGAAATTTTTAAAGGGTCAACAATAATTACGATGAATATTAAGGCCAATAAATTTGACATTTCGATGTTAGATGGTGATTTTACCCATGATAATACTTTACATATTGCCAATATTGATAGTGTTAGTTTGTTAAATGCATTAAAATTATTACCAAATTTGAATCCTAATTTAGCAAGTGCGTTGCGAGAAACTGGAATTCAAGTTAATAATATTAATGGAAAAGTCATTAATGATGGTCAACCACATTTGATTACTTTTACATTAGATGCTAATAACACTAGTGATTTTACTGGACAACTTAATTGTCAACTTAAATTGACTTCTGATAAATTTGATATTTCTAATTTAAAAAATGATTACACATCTTCACCACCGGGTAAAATTACTGATACTAGTTTCAATAGTTTAGTTTATTTAATAACTTCGGTATCTAATATGGCTTCCCAGTTAATTGCTGTTGTGCAAGATTCCCATGTTATTTTAACAACTACTTCACCATTACCAAATGATGGGGAAAGTCATTTGTTCAAAGTAACAATTAATGCTAATAATACCTTAGCATATACTGGGCAATTAACAGTTACCTTAAAAGCAATCGCCGGTAAAATGGATATTAATAGTTTAAGTCAAGATTTAACGGCCAAACCGCCAGTGGTTGAACAAAATACTAATCCCACAAGTCTACGGGATGCTTTGCAAAAAGTACAAGGGATTAACCAAACCACTTTAAATGTTTTAAAAGAAAGTAACTTATTAATTTCCACTCATTCTAATTTACCAGATGATGGATTACCACATGAAATTGATATTAACTTAAATGCCTATAAAACTTTAGATTATACCGGAACGGCGACAATTAAGTTAATGACCAAAACAATTAAAACTGATATTACAAATGATGGGGGAAATTATACTAGTTATGGAAATATTATTAGTAATAGTGTTGATTCACCAGCGTTAATAAAAGCACTAAAACAAATTAAACAAACTAATCCGGTGATTCTAAGTGCTATTAATGATCCGAAGGTAATTGTTAGCACAACTTCAAAATTACCCCAAGATGATTTAACCCATGATATTGTTATTACGGTGGATGCTAGTCAAGCTGTTGATTATAGCGGCGTAGCTACTATTTTAGTTGCTATGGTTTATCCAAAAACAGATATTACCAATTGAAACCAAGATTTAACAAGTTCACCTTCAATTGTGGAACCTGACTTAAATTCAAATGAATTACTAGATGCTTTAACAAAAGTGGTGGGATTAAACCCAGCTTTAAAAAATATTTTAACCTTATCAGGAGTTACCATAACTACTAATTCAAAACTAATTTATGATAATGCTCCACACCCAGTTGATATTATAATTAATGCAAATAATACTGAACATTATAAAGGCCAAGCAAAAATAACTTTATTAGTAGTAGCAACAACGATTGATTTAAGTTATTTTAGTGGTGATTATTCCCAAGATGGTAGTTACGCAATAAATGGTACTAGTCAAGCACAATTAATTACGGCAATTAATAGTGATACCAAGATGAATCCGGTCATTAAAACTGCTGTTAACACGAAAGGAATTATTGTTGCAACAACAACCAAAATTCTTCCTAATAACCAACCAACTATTGCCCAAATTACGATTGATGGAACCAACACTAAAACATATTTTGGTAAAGCAATTATTAAATTAACCGTTAAAAACAATGCCAATGATCCTTTTACAATTAAGATTGGGATAATTAAGTCGGATTCATTTAATGGAACTTCTTCATCTTGATATTATTCACAGAGTGAAAATTTTGTCGACTATTTAGATTATGCAGATAGTATGGATAGTTTTGCAAAAAAATATCCGACAACAACAATTAATATTTCTGGTGACTTTTATGCTTGAAAAGAAAAGAAATATCTTAGTGTTGTAACTGTTCCAACTTCCACTATAATAGCAAATCACGCAAATTGATTTATTGACTTAAAAGTTGGTGGTTATTTTGTTTCAGCACAACAACTTATTGAATTTACTTTTGGAATTTATAATAATTATTATGATTCTTCACAGCATCATAATCTTTACTGACAATATACAATTAATGAATATTCTACGACATGTGACGAAGGAGTTTCTTATAATTTAAATATTGATAGTATTAGTTTTAGTAGTTAATTAGATATTTTCTTAGAATAAACAAGTTATTTACCAAAAGGTGGTTATATCCAAAAAAATTTCAAAATAACTTGTTTTTTTTTTTTTTTTGTGCAATTTTTAAATATAAAGGGATTTATTAATTTATTAAACCGAAGGACAAAAACTATGAAAGATATCAGTCTTAACTTTTTGTGTCAAACATGTACACAAGAATTAACAAATAAATTAAGCTTAATTCGCGAGACCCGGCCTGATTTTTTAAAAAACTTAATATTTTTAGAAATAAAGGATAAGAGTTTAGTAGAACTAAAAGAAGAATACGATATTAAAATTGTGTTATATTTACGGTGCGCTAATCGTCATTTTGGGTTATTTGTAAAAAGTTCATTATTTGCTAAACAAGGAGTTTATAAAGATATTGTTTTAGAAAATGTCATTAATAATGAAACAAATAACATCCCAACTCCTGAACCTTCCGAATTTAAATTAACCCCATCGCCGGTAGAAGAACCAGTTCCGGAATTAACTCCGAATTTAACTCCTGAACCAATTGTTAATGATAATAGTAATAAAAATATTAAAGAAAATTCCAAAAATGATTCTAACCATATGATGCGAAAATTCTTTATACAATATAATAATTATTTAAATAAACGATTTAAAAATTGATGATATTTATTTTGAACATTTCTTGGCGTGTTAATTTTATTATCCGCTGGAGTTGTAATTACGGTTTGACAAGTTGGTCAACATTCTGGGCAAAAACAGCAAACTGTTATTAACATTAATCAATTTAGTGGGGACTATACTACTAATCAGTATATTGTTGATGATATACTTCTAGCCATTAATTAAAAACAGCAGTGTTATCAGTTCCAACTTTAAATAACACTCTTAAATTGGCCGTTAATGATCCAAGTTCATTTTTAACAACTAAATATATTTTATCTTATGATGGCAAGTACCATGATGTTCCAATTGAAATAAATGCTAATAATACTTCTCGTTATACTGGTACAGCAATTGTTACAATGAAGTTACGGGCAAAAAAATTGATATTAGTATTTTTAACCAAGACATTAGTAGTTTAGGTAATGTTGAAATTAAATCGGGAACACCCCAGAGTGTTTTAGAAGGGTTATTAAATTCTCCACTTGTCTATAGCAATATTTCTAAAACATTATATAGTGCTTTACAAGATGGCAAAATTATAATTACCTTTGATCAAACGATTCCTAATGATGGGGCACCACATGTAATAGAGGTTAAAATTGATGGGGGACAAACAGAAAACTATTTTGGAACAGCAATTCTAAAAACAAGTCTTATTATTAAGTAAAATATTAAACAAAAAGTGAGAAGGATAAAACTATGGGCCTAAAAGAAAAAGTATTCGCTGGACAAACAAAAAAATTTAAGCGAAAAGCTTCGAGTCTTTCAATTATTAAATTTGCCATTGCACGCGTTAAAAGTTCAATTATTATTTGAGTTTTATTGGGTTTATCTTCCACACTATTTATTGGAATTGGTTTAATGCTCTTTTTATCATCGGCAACGGCTGAAAGTTTAATAATTAATTTTCAGTATGGGGTGTTAATTTTTAATAATATCTTTTTAATTTTATTTATTTTATTAGTAGTTACAAAAATATTTAGTCAAGAATTTGCGAATGGAACATACTTATTAATTTTATCAAAACCATATTCTCGCTTTAGTATTTTTCTTTTAAAGTTATTGTCAGTCTGACTAATGGTATTTTTTTTCCTTGGTTCTAACATGTTAATCGCATTTTTAATTGGTTATCTTGGTGAAGTTATTACCAATAATGAAAATTATTTTAGTTTATATAAAAATTTAATTTTAAAATTATTAATTTATTCATTAATGTTAAGTTACTTTACGATTAGTGGGACAATTTTTACTTCAACTTTTTTAAATTCCCAAGTGGTAT